>NZ_CP014544.1:2037500-2637500 GCF_001586255.1 Zhongshania aliphaticivorans | reverse complement strand
ATTGAGTCTAATAGTTGCTGGTTTGAGCTGCTATTTGGCGGTGATTGCGGTGGCCTTTAGTGGGCAGGAGGTAATGCATTACTGGTGGGCGCTGGTGCTGCTTGGGCTGGGCTGGAACCTGTTGTTTATGACCGCCACCGCTTTACTCCCTGAGACCTACGAAGGGGATGAACGCTTTAAAGCGCAAGCCGTGAATGAATTTAGCGTGATTAGCGCGCAGGCGCTTGCAGCGTTTTCTGCTGGCTGGATTCTGTTCAATTATCAGTGGGAAGGGGTGTTAAAAACGGCGCTCAGTATTTCGGTTGCTGGGGCTGGCTTTCTTGGGCTATATCACAAGGAAGCGATCTCTTGTTGCCGCGAGTTTATAAATTTTCGTAGCTGAGCCTTGGGTCTAGTGCCTTAGTGGCTGCTGTTTTAGACTTTTGAGTCCGCTTTTTAATCTGTTCAATACGTTGCTGCATATCGGGGTGGCTGGCGAATATTGCCTGCCAACTGGCTTGTTGGTGCTTGGCTAAAATCTTTTCAAAGAAGACTTCGGCGTCAGCCAAGTGGCCGTAGTGCTGCTCTAAGGTGTCGAGGGCCGCGCGGTCGGCGGCGGTTTCCATTTTTCGGCTAAAGCCGAGCACGGTCATGATGCCCGCTTGTTGCACGGTGCCTTGCAGCGCGACGGCATTTTGGCCGGTCACGATGCTTAAGAATAACTGCACTAATAGGCCGCCACTAATAGATTGGGCGGGGTGGCGAAATTTGATGTGGGCAATTTCATGAGCGAGCACCATGGCCAGGGCATTTTCTGAAGGCACTTCGCGCAGCAAACCGGTGGTGACAAAAATATGGCCGCCCAAGGTGGCAAAGGCGTTGGGTACATCGGGCTCATCGAGTAGGTGGAAATGCAGTTCTATGTCGGGTGCTAGCGCTGAATTCTCGGCGAGCTGATGGCCGAGTTCTTGGAGCGCAAGCTCGGCGTCGATCATCGTCTGTTCAGTGCTGTTATTGTCGCTGGTGAGTTCGCTAAACTTATTGACTAAGGCTTGTTCGTAGCGAAAGGGAATGTGTGGTGCCAATTGATGTGAAAATATCAGCAGCAGGGCAGCAATGGCGCAAATGACGAGCAGTATTCCGCCTAGCAGAATAGTGAATTCCTTTAAGGGGTTATCGCTCGAGGTGTTAATACCCTCGGGAATTTTGGGATTTTGCTTGGCAAAGGACATCTCAGCCTAAGCCCGTTTTGGCGGGTTGGGGGATTAATGCGGTGCCATAGGCGAGTACTTCAACCGAGGCGATGCCTTTATTGCCATTGCCGGATATGCGGCTGGTTTCGATCTTTGTGTTGATAATGGCCTCGGCACCAGCGGCATGTGCTTGCTCCTGCATACGTAGTAAAGCCTCGCGGCGGGCGCGGTCGAGCAGGGTCTCGTAGCTGCGTATACGGCCGCCAACAATGCCCCGTAGGCCAGCGGAGACGACTTTGAAATAATCGACTGAGATCACCACATTGCCACTGACTAAGCCCGAGTGGTGGTTCATAAACTCAACCGGCGGGAAGCGGTCTGTCGATACAATTACGCCGCGTAGGGCGTCTTCTCGGGCGAAGATGCTTTTATAGTGTTTTGCTTCGGCGCGGCGACCGAAGATAAAGCCAAGGCCAAGCAAAAGGGCGAAAACACCAATTTGAAAGAGGGCTTCCATTATTTGTCCTCAAGAAAAACCGCAGTGCCGTAGGCCAAAATTTCGGAGGCGCCTGCGGTAATTGAGGAGGTGGAGTAGCGCACATTGATAACCGCGTTGCCGCCAATGGCCTTGGCTTGTTCGGTCATGCGCTCGGTGGCCTCGGTGCGGGCCTCAGACAATAGCTCGGTATAGCCGCCCAACTCGCCACCAAAAATATTTTTTAGTCCGGCCATAAAGTCTTTGCCCGCATGTTTAGCTCTCACCGTGCTACCCATAACGAGACCAAGGTGCTGAGTGACTTTTTTGCCGGGAATGATTTCGATATTGCTGATTAAAAAATTACTCATTGCGGTTTCCTTGAGTGAATAGACAGATTCTGGATTAGCGCTTGGTTGGTAGAGCGCTTGTCGCGGGTTTAAATAAGCAGGTAGCGCGCTGGGATCATAACGCACTTTGGGGTTGGCTTGGCGGTGGCGACGGGCAATGATGGCTGCGCTGGCAATGCCGCATATAACGAGTAGGCCGAGGGCGAGGTGGCAGAGATGAATGATATTTTGGTAGTAAGCACGGCTTGCCGCTAATTCTGCGAAGTAATTGGCGATGGCTGGGGAGTGGATGGTGTTAATAAGCTCGCCGTGTTGGTTTAGCTGGTAAACCGCGCCGCTGCGCAGGTCGCTAACCAGTAGGTGGCCCTGGTATACCAATAAATCGAAAGGCTCTGCTGCCGGACTAAGCGGGATTTTACTGAGTATTTTGCCGTCTTCATTGGCGCGGTAGAGCGCGGTGTTACGCATGCCATCGCCTGCCAAAATTAACCACCACTGGGTGTCGAAATAAACGGTATCGAGTAACCACCGGCGGTTGTCCTCGGTATCGCGCTCAAATTTAAGCTGATGCTTGGTGTCGCTGAAGTGACTGGCTTTATTTAAAAAGTGCAGGCTGCGGTGATTGGTGTCGACAAGGTAAAGCCCGTCTTTATAAGGGCGGATGCGCTTGGGGAAGAGTATGCCTTGTTCGATGCTGCCGAGCGCCTGGCCCGTGTCGCTGAACGCGCGAACTTTGTGGGTGGTGCCTTCGGTTAAATACACGTTGTCGTTAGTGGTGTCGATATAGACGCGGTAGCGCCACGGCGCCTGAATGCTGCGGAAGTTTTGGCAGCGTTTGGATTTGAGGTCGCAGCGCAGTAATGGCGCAGGGCTGCTGCTGGTGTCGCTCAGTCTGCGGCGTAAGGCTTCAGCGTCGGCATTTGGGCTGCTAGCCAAGCTTAAATAGCTGTCTGGGCCGTAGTCGGCCGAACCGAGTCTGAGTAGTACGTCGTTGTTGGCGAAATAGGCGATATTCCCCATGATGTCGGCAGTGCCTGGCGTGTTCATAAATGGGGTAAAGTCAAAAACCTCTTCATGAGCGCCGTGATCGGCCATGCTAACTAAGAGGCGGTCTGCTTGTAAGCTGAGTTGGCCTCGGGCGTCTTCCTGAAGAAAATAGACACCGACTTTGGCAAGCGCGTGTTCGCCGCCAGCCCAATAGCGCACGGCAATGGGCGCGACGAAGAGGAGAATAATCAGCAGTGTCGTTACCGGTTTGATTTCCTTGTCCATTTATAAATCCAGCATTCCTTTGGCTAAGAGCTTAGGGGAGACGCGACGGGCTGGCAATATTGTTTGAGCCTTAAATATTGTGTTGGTGAAGAAAGTCGTGAAAGGCCTTGGTTAGTGGGTTTAGGTGCTTGCCCTTTGGGTAAACTGTGCACCAGGAGCGTCGAATCGGGAAGCCGGTAATGGCAATAGTACTTAGTTGCTTTGCTGCAATCTCGTGAGCAACCATGGCTTGCGGCAGCACAGCAAAATGGTCAGGGCTGGCCAGGGCCATTTTTATGGCCTGATGACTGCCCATCTGTCGACGACGTTGAATAATGCAGCCGTGTTGGCGGCAAAAGTTTTCTAAAATTTGCCGAGTGCCTGAGCCCGGCTCGCGAATTAGCGCTGGGTATTCCAGTAATTCAATTAAGCTGACAGCCGTGTTGTTTGTGAGCGGGTGATGGGGGTGGGTGACAACCACCAGTTGGTGTTCGGCAAATGGGGTGTAGATCAGGGCGCGGCCCTCGGGTACCTGGGTCATTATCGCAAGGTCGTCGAGATTGTCGTCAAGGCGCTCCAGCAAGCGCTGGTGATTAACGACGTGCAGGCTGATGTTAACGTCTGGGTGCAGTGCGCAGAATTCGTTGATATATGCCGGCAACAAATATTCGGCGCTGGATTCAATGGCGACATTAAGGCTGCCCTGTAAACGGCCATGAAGCTCAGTTAATTCTATTTCCAGGTGTACCAAGCGCTGTTTTAGGTCTCTGGCTGCGCGGAGCATAAGATCACCGGCACTCGTTAAAAACAGTTGCTTGCCTAAATAATCGAACAGGGCTTGGCCGACCACTTCTTCTAAGCTGCGGATCTGAGAGCTGACGGCAGGTTGTGTCAGCGCCAGTTGCAGTGCGGCCTTGGAATAGCTGCGGTGCTGGCATACGGCCAAGAATACGTCTAATTGACGCAGGGTGAGGCGGTTTAAATAACTGACGTCCATTTAAATTCCCGAGTGCTAATATCTAGGTATAAGCTATTACTTATACTGACGAATACAAATATTAATTTTTTATTCTAACGCTTTTTCGGTACGGTGGCTGCATACAAATCTAGGTGTATTGCTTTGCAGTGTTTATTTGGGCGCTTGCAAGACAAGCTTAGGGGGGAATTCTTCCCCGATAGGGAGTTCAGCTATGTTGAAAAAAATCCTGATCGCCAATCGCGGTGAAATCGCGGTGCGTATTGTCCGGGCCTGCGCTGAAATGGGCATACGGTCAGCAGCGATCTACACCGAGCCAGACCGTTTTGCCTTGCACGTAAAGCGTGCAGATGAGGCCTACAATATTGGCGCCGACCCCTTAGAAGGCTATTTGAACCCAAGGAAATTAGTCGCGCTTGCCGTAGAGACGGGCTGTGATGGCTTGCATCCTGGGTACGGCTTCCTGTCAGAAAATGCGGAATTGGCCGATGTCTGTGCCGAGCGCGGTATTACCTTTATTGGTCCTAGCGCTGAAGTCATTAGGCGTATGGGCGATAAAACCGAGGCGCGGCGGGCCATGACAGCGGCTGGCGTACCGGTCACGCCGGGCACTGATGGTAACTTGGCCGACGTAGAAGAAGCGGTGAGTTTTGCTAAAACCATTGGCTATCCCATAATGCTCAAGGCCACCTCGGGTGGCGGTGGTCGCGGGATACGCCGCTGCGACAGCGAGACAGATTTACGCCGTCAATACGATCGCGTGGTGTCTGAGGCAACCAAGGCTTTTGGTCGCGCCGATGTGTTTATGGAAAAGTGCATAGTTAATCCCCGTCACATTGAAGCCCAAATTCTGGCCGACAGCCACGGCAATGTCATTCACCTGTTTGAGCGGGATTGTTCGATTCAGCGCCGTAATCAAAAGCTGATTGAAATCGCGCCGTCGCCACAGTTAACCCCAGAGCAGCGCGCGTATATCGGCGATATGTCGGTGCGCGCCGCCGAAGCGGTGGGCTATGAAAATGCCGGCACGGTGGAGTTTTTGCTGGCCGACAATCAAATCTATTTCATGGAAATGAATACCCGGGTACAGGTAGAACACACCATTACCGAGCAAATTACCGGCGTAGATGTGGTGCGCGAGCAGATTCGAATCGCCTCGGGCTTGCCTTTGGCCTACCGCCAGCAAGACATTTCTTATCGCGGTTACGCCCTGCAATTCCGTATTAACGCAGAAGACCCTAAGAACGACTTTTTGCCCAGCTTTGGCAAAATTAGCCGTTATTACGCGCCGGGTGGACCCGGGGTGCGGGTTGATACCGCTATTTATACGGGCTACACCATTCCGCCTTATTTCGACTCCATGTGTCTAAAATTGATTGTGTGGGGCCTGACCTGGGAAGAAGTCTTAAATCGCGGTTCTCGGGCACTGAACGATATGCGTCTGCAGGGCGTAAAAACCACCGCGACCTATTACCAACAAATTTTAAAGCACCCGGATTTTCGTGCCGGTAATTTCGATACCAGTTTTGTTGAAAGCCATCCCGAGCTGACCCAGTACTCGGACAAAACCCGCCCAGAAGATATTGCCCTCGCCGTGGCCGCGGCAATTGCCGCCCACGCTGGCCTATAACGCAAAGGATATTGATCATGAGCCAAGTTAAACCTGTTCTAATCACCGATGTTGCCCTGCGCGATGGCCACCAGTCACTGATTGCCACGCGGCTGCGTACCGAAGACATGCTGCCGGTTTGCGCTGAGCTAGATGCGATCGGCTTTTGGTCACTGGAAGTGTGGGGCGGTGCAACCTTTGACGCCTGCGTGCGCTTCTTGAAAGAAGATCCCTGGGAGCGCTTGCGTAAGCTGCGCGAGGCGCTGCCCAATACCAAATTGCAAATGCTAGTGCGGGGTCAGAATCTGCTGGGTTACCGCCACTACGCCGACGATGTGGTTGAGGCCTTTATTCAAAAATCCGCTGACAACGGCATGGATATTTTCCGGCTGTTTGACGCCATGAACGATGTACGTAACCTTGAAACGGCGGTGGCTGCCGTTAAAAAATCGGGTAAGCACGCCCAGGGCACCATTTGCTACACCACCAGTCCCGTTCACACTACTGCCAAATTTGTGCAGCAAGCGAGAGATATGGTCAATATGGGGGTGGACTCCATTGCGATAAAAGACATGGCTGGCTTGCTTACGCCTACGGCCACATCAGAGTTGATTGCGGCGCTTAAACTCGAAGTGAAAGTACCGCTCGCCTTACACTCGCATATGACCTCGGGTTTGGCGGGCTTGTGCCAGCTCAAGGCTGTCGAAGCGGGCATCGATATTATCGACACCGCAATGTCGGCCTTTGCTAATGGCACCAGCCACCCGGCGACCGAAACCATGGTGGCGGCCCTTAAAGGCACACCGCGCGATAGCGGATTAGATTTGCCCGCCCTGCAAAATATTGCGAGCCAGCTGTGGGAGGTTCGCAAAAAATACCACCAGTTTGAAAGCGAATTCACCCGCGAAGACGTTAGCGTGCAGATCAACCAAGTGCCTGGCGGCATGATGTCGAACTTGGCGAACCAGCTAAAAGAGCAGGGCGCCTTACACCGCATTGGCGATGTGTTTGGAGAAATCCCCGCGGTGCGTAAAGACCTCGGCTACCCGCCACTGGTAACGCCAACCTCGCAAATTGTTGGCACCCAAGCGGTAATGAATATTCTTGCCGACAAACGTTATACCACCATCACCAATGAGGTTAAGCGCTATTTGCAGGGCCACTACGGCGCCGCACCAGCGCCGGTAGACAAAAATTTGCGGGCCTTGGCAATTGGCAACGAAGATGTGATTGATGTGCGTCCGGCAGATCTTTTGCCGCCAGAGCTGAGCAAGTTGCGCGCTGAAGTTGGCGCCTTAGCCAAATCTGAAGAAGACGTGCTGACCTTTGCCATGTTCCCTGATTTGGGACGCGCATTCCTCACTGAACGTGAAGCGGGCACCCTCACACCTGAGGTCTTAGAGCCGATTGGTAGCGGAGGTTCGCGTCCGGTATCTGACGGCGGCGCACCAACCGAGTTTGTGATTGATGTTCACGGTGAAAGCTATCAGGTGGCCATTACCGGTGTGGGTGTTAAAGGTACAGGTAAACGCCATATCTACATGACCTTAGATGGCATGCCCGAAGAAGTAGTGTTCGAGGCCTTGAATGAATACAAGGCTGAGGGCGGCGGTGGTCGTGGCGCGGCCAGCAAGCCTGGCCACGTGAGCACCAATATGCCAGGCAATATTGTGGAAGTACTGGTTGCGGTTGGTGACGTGGTTAAACTGGGGCAGGCGGTATTGGTTACCGAGGCCATGAAAATGGAAGCTGAGGTACAGGCCCCTATTGCCGGTAAGGTTGTTGATATCTTTGTTAAGAAGGGCGACCGCGTGACGCCGGGCGAGGTGCTTATTGAGATAGAAGCCGTTTAGCCCTTTTTGGGGTATTGGTTTGCGTCGATTCACAGATTGCTTAACTACTCGCGGAAGAATTGTACTTAGGCTGTAATTTTGCTTTCATATCGCCTGTGGCGCTTTTGGCGCCCCGAATAAAAATTGCTGCTGAACATGGCGGTGAACGTTGCTAAGGATCGGCAGTGAAAATAGACAATATGGAGTGTCGCTATGGATTTCTCGAAAATTTTAATTACCTCGGTGCTGTGTTGGTCAGCGATGAGCATTACCGGGTGTGGCGGTAGTAGCAGCAAGAGTGCTCAACCCGCGCAGCCGATAACGAGTGCTGCGGTGGCGAGTGAGAAGGCGAATATCGCTTTGTACGGTGATATAGCTCAGGATAAAACCAAGGAAGTCGGCGATAGCAAGCCCGCATTGCTGTTAGATGACGACGATGTGAATTATGCGGGTTTCGGGATGGCCTTTGCCGAACCAGAGGTCGCCGAGCCCTCTGTGGCGAGGGCCCAATCTGATACCTCGGCTATTCAAAATGACGTAGATGAGAAGGTCGCAACGATTACTGATGCGCTGGTAGCTGACGGCGCGAGCGTAAACCAACTGGTAAATCGAAGTGTTGCTGGGATGCAATCAGCCGTCGCGATTGTGGTATTAGACGTCCAATATATTTCAGGTGGTCGTAGTAGTGCAGATTTACGAAATTTACTGCTTGCCGAGCTAGGCTCGGACGCAGAAGTCACTGCACTTCCTGTCGGCTCCGGCAGTGGTCGAGAATTCCGTGTCTCCCTCGCATTTTGGAAAGTAGAGCAAAACTTGCTTACTTGGCTTGGGGTATTCGCTAGTGATTTTGCTGAGCAAGTAAAAGCGGCCTACGGTGATGTGAATAATGGCGCGGCGGTCACGTCGGTTCGCGCTGCAAGCACTTTTATTAAAAATAGCCAAACCTTTGCTCAAGCTGAAGACGCAAATAATGCCGCTGATATTTTATGGGTGATAGATAATTCTGGTTCTATGAGCGAGGAACAGGAAAATCTTGGCAATGGCATAGATCAGTTTTTCGATAGCCTGAATGCTGCGGCTCTTGATTTTCGTTTGGCCGTCACGACTACAGATGGCAGTAGTTGTGAGGAGTTATTGACTTTACCAGATGACGCCTCTGCTAACTTTATTTCGCCAACCACGCCAAATGGCAAAGATCAGTGGGGTGATGATTCAGATGGTATCGCTCGTCCTGGTACATCTGGTAGCCCGACTGAAACAGGTTTTTACTGTGCCGATAAAGTTGATTTGACCGGCTTTGATCGCGAGGCTGCGCCGAATATTGTGGTATTTGTCTCTGATGAGCCGGAAAATGAGACTGTTTTTGAGCGTTTTCCGTCAGGTGCCGATGCAAGTTACAGCGTGCGGGATTTCAACACCTATAAACAAGCTTTTGTTGATAGCGGCGCAACCTACTTTTCGATTAGCGGTCCCTCTACCGTAGTGCGGTCAACATTCAGCGATCCGTCGCCAGCAAGCACGCCCAATTCATCGTGTTCCGGCGATGGTGGAACTGCCAGTGGCGGTGCGCATTTTAGCGAAATTGCAGCAATTACTGGCGGTAGCTCTGCCTCAATCTGCGCGCCGTCGACCGCTTGGAGCGTGATGTACGAGCAGATTATTCAAACTGCGACTGGTTTAGCAAGTAGCTTCAAACTAGATTTTCCTCCTCAGCCAGGTTCAATTATTGTGAAGGTCAATGGCGTTGCTGTTAGCAGAGACACCGCTCATATTAACGGCTTCGACGTACTCTATGGCAGTGATGACGCATCCATTGTGTTTTATGGCGAGGCCATACCTGCTGCTGGCGATGAAATAGTGATTACTTACGACCATCTATAGTGGTGCAGTAAATATTGAATGGGGATAAATCAGCTAGATATGTAAGGTAATTTTTTAGTAAATTTAGCTTTTGGTTGTCTCAAATTGACCCGTATTCAGTACTGAATACGGGTTTTTTTATTGCTTATAGGTGGCCTTTCGAGAGGTGCGGGGTTTTCTTAGTTGCGGTAAATAGTCTGAATTAAGTGGTAACCAAACTGGGTTTTAACGGGGCCGTGTACTTCTAAAACGGCTTCTTTAAAAACTACGTCGTCAAAGGGTTTTACCATTTGACCGGGGCGAAATTCGCCGAGGTCGCCACCCTGTTTACCAGACGGGCAATCGGAATGCTTTTTCGCCAATTCACCAAAATCGCCACCCTTAGCAATTTTAGCTTTAATGTCTTTTGCTTCTTGTTCGGTTTTAACCAGTATGTGGCGTGCTGAAGCAACGGTCATTAAATGATCTCCTTAATATGTTTGATGAATTATAGCAGCAACCAATAGCCTAGTTATTGGAGAGAGGTTGATATTGCCGGTAAGGTTGTTGATATCTTTGTTAAGAAGGGCGACCGCGTAACACCGGGCGAGGTGCTTATTGAGATAGCCGCAGAATAAGCACCGCAATTCCTTAACACAGCTAAAATAGTTTAAGCCCCCGTATATTTGCGCCTTTTGGTAAAAGATACGGGGGCTTTTACTATTCAAAAACGTAGTTTTTACGCTTCCTTATCTAGCTTCCAAGTGCAGGCAGAGGCATGGCTGTAGGTTTCTTTTGAAACAGCCTCGTCTTGTGCCGAGGCTAGTTGCAGGCGAGTATTCTCTGCGGAGCGGAACACACCTACCGTGAAACAGACGCCACCCAATACTAGCAGGTGGCCTAGCCATACATAATGAAAATAGAATATAGACAGGAAACTCAGAGAAAACACCATGCTCCACATCCACGCGAGAACCTGCATAGTGTAGTGCTGTGACGCGAGATCGAGATGGCGAAGGGGATTCTTACTGCTATCCATCACCAGTTCGTAGCTTTCAACAATGAAATTTTTCATACCAGCAGCCTCAGGTTTTTTAAGATACATGAAAGCTTACGAAAATCGTTAGGTTTTAGATCAGTGAACCGGTGCTGAATCTTGGCTTACGGAAATGATTTTGAATTATATACAGGGTGGGGCGTCTACGTTTGTTTACCCCGTTGGCACACAGCCTTCGGGGCATTTTAATTACTACTGGCTCAATACGGCTTAGTTGCGGTAAATAGTCTGAATTAAGTGGTAACCAAACTGGGTTTTAACGGGGCCGTGTACTTCTAAAATGGCTTCTTTAAAAACTACGTCGTCAAAGGGTTTTACCATTTGACCGGGGCGAAATTCGCCAAGGTCGCCACCCTGTTTGCCAGACGGGCAATCGGAATGCTTTTTCGCTAATTCACCAAAATCGCCGCCCTTAGCAATTTTAGCTTTAATATCTTTCGCTTCTTGTTCGGTTTTAACCAGTATGTGGCGTGCTGAAGCAACGGTCATTAAACGATCTCCTTAATATGTTTGATGAATTATAGCAGCAACCAAGAGCCTAGTTGTTGGAGAGAGGTTGATATTGTTGTTTAAATTTTGGTTGTTTTAAGCCGGCGGGCGCCAAAGTTTTGTCGTAAGGATTTGTATCTATATTAAGCGTTTGATTTTTAAGTATAATTTTCATTGGCATGGGGCTTGCTATAACCCGTTTAGCAGCTATGTTTTCTCTGTATGCAGATTGTGGATCATAATGTATGAAATCAAAGATTATTTTAATTGTGGGTGTGCTCGTTTTGCTGCTGGCAGCGGTCGGCGGAACGTGGTGGTTTATGAAGAGCACTGCGCCGCCGATGCCCGCAGCTGACGGTGAAGCTGCGGTAGTTGCTGCTCCAGCGCTGAAAGCGCCGGAGTATTACAGCCTATCGCCGTCCTTTGTTGTGAATTTGCAGAATGAGCGCAGCATGCGCTTTCTGATGATTGAAATTGAATTAATGTCGCGTCGAGATGATACTTTTAGTCGGGTAGAGCAATATGAACCGCGAATTCGTAATGATTTGCTTTTGTTTCTTAGCAAGTTAGATCGCGAGGCAATTGCCACCGTAGAGCAGCGTCAGAAAATTCAAGAAGAAGCGATGGCGGTGATTAACGACGTTTTAACGACCGAGTCTGGTAAAGGCGGCGTCGACGCTGTGTATTTTACCAAGTTCGTCGTGCAATGAGGTTGCCAATGTGAGTGACGTACTCGATCCGGAAGAACTCGAGGCGCTTATGGCTGGGGAGGAAGACAATGGCCCAGGTAAGGGCAAGTATAATCTCGCTCGTCAAGATTACGCCGTGCAACGCCTTATTCCGGCGTTGTCGCTGATTCAGTCGCAGTTTGCCAATGCGACCAAAGATCGAATGCAGGAGTTTGTCGCGGCGGTGAGTTCGGTTCAGACCGATAAAATCACCGTGATGAAGTTTGACGAAATGGTGAACACCTTATCTGCGCCTTGCAGTTTATCTGTGGTGCAGGGCCTGCCAATGAGTGCCAGCTTGTTTTTGGCTTTTGAATCTGAGTTGGTATTTCAGTTGGTTGATCGCTACTTTGGTGGTTCTGGCGCAAGTCAGCAGGGTGACCGCGAAACCTTGTCGGTATCTGAATTCAGTTTCATGGAAATGCTTAACACCGCTTTGCTCCCGGATATTGCCAGTGCCTGGAAGTCGGTAATAAAAACTGATCCGACAATTGCCGCGCAATACAACGACCCGCGCATGCTCGACACCATTAGCGAAGCAGATTCCTTAGTTGCCACCCGATTTACAATTAATATCGGTGATTTTGTTGGCGGCCTGTGGTCGATTGTGCCATGGAGTGCAATTGATGCAGTGCGCGACAGCCTAGGTGATCCCGCGCAAAGTAAGCGCAAACCTTCTAGCGATGATTGGCGAGATCGTTTGCTGGAAGGTTTGGAGTCGGCCCCAATAGAATTGGTGGCGGTGTTAGCGCAAACCAAACTGAGTTTGAAAAAAGTCGCCGGTCTCAAAGTTGGCGATATTATTGATTTGCCCTCGCCAGATGAATTGATTTTGGAAGTAGATGGTAAACCGTTTATGCGCGGTCGATTTGGCAGTCACCAGGGAAATTTAGCGGTGAAACTCGAGGGGCCAGTGCCGAAAAAGCGGCCCCAGCGCTGAGGAGGATGCATGACAGACGACGTCAATAATCAAGAATCAGTGGCGGCTGCCACTAAACGAAAAGATGCGGTAAGCGCCGCTGAAATTAAGGAATTAAATGAACACACAAGCGCTCAGCAAACAAAGCCAGCAGCTAGCTCATCGGGGAGTGGACGTATGAGTAATGATATGAGCCTCGATATGATTATGGATGTCAGCGTCAATGTCGCTGTTGAAGTTGGGCGAACCAAAATGAGTATCCGTGATTTGCGCGAACTTAGTCAGGGCGCCATTATTGAATTGGACCGCGCTGCAGGTACGCCGCTTGATGTTTTGGTAAACGATACGCTAGTCGCACGTGGCGAAATTGTCGTGGTTAAAGACAAATTCGGCATTATGCTCACCGAAGTCGTGGGCCAAGAAGAGCGTGAGCGCCGGGGATGATGGTGTCATTGCGTAGGGCGTCTTATGGGCTTGGTGGCATTTTAACTGCGATTGCTTTGCCCGCTTGGTGCGAGGACGTTGCCGAAACGGCAGAGCCCTTAGCGATTGCCAAGACCAGTGCGGCAGCGCCAGTCTTGCCGACAGTTGCGCCGGGCTTGGGGCAACTTGATATTAGTGGTTTGCTTGGCAGTTTATTGCTGGTGTCGCTGTGTATTGTGGTTCTAATGTGGTTGTTACGTAAAAGCCGTTTAGTGGCGGGGCCTAATCAAGCTGGCGTCGCGGTGGTTGGCCAGATTCCGCTGAGTATGAAAGAAAAGCTCTTGGTGGTGCAGGTCGGGGACGAAAAACTGCTCCTTGGTTGTACCGCAACGGCGATCAATACGTTGCATACTTGGTCGTCGCCGCAAGGTAGCGACGAGGTGATTTCTCAAGATTCGCCCTTTGCTAAATTATTAGCGCGCTTGCCCAAACAATCTGCACCTAAGACCTCAAACGGCGATTCTGGGGGTGCATCATGAGTCGCATAGCTAAATCGCTGTTATTCATAGCAAGCTGTCTGCCGTTATTCGCCAACGCGGCGCAGCTGTCTTTGCCCGCCGTAACCGCTATGCCCGCAGCGGGGGGTGGCCAAGAGTATACGGTATCGCTGCAATTGCTGGCAGTAATGACGGCACTGACCTTATTGCCCGCGTTACTGTTAGGAATGACTGCGTTTACGCGGATTATGATTGTATTGTCGATACTGCGCCAAGCGCTAGGCACGGGGCAGACACCGTCAAACCAGATTTTGCTGAGTTTGGCGCTGTTTCTCACCATGTTTATTATGCAGCCAGTGGCTGAGATTGCGTATAACGATGCAATTAAGCCGTATATGGCGGAAGAAATGCCCTTTGAGCAGGCCGTTGAAACCGGCTTTAAACCTTTCCGTGCCTTTATGCTAAGGCAAACTCGTGAAGAAGACATTGCCCGCTTTGCTGAGATCACCGGCCAAGATGCCTTTGACAAACCCGAGGACGTACCCTTTGCCATTTTAATGGCTTCGTTTTTAACCAGTGAGCTGAAAACGGCCTTCCAAATCGGCTTTCTATTATTCATCCCCTTTGTGGTCATTGATTTGGTGGTGGCCAGTGTTTTGATGTCTATGGGTATGATGATGTTGTCGCCGATGATGATTTCGCTGCCCTTTAAAATTATGTTGTTTGTGTTAGTAGACGGCTGGAGCTTGGTAATGGGCTCATTAGCGGCGAGTTTTTACCAATGAACGCCGACACGGTTATTGAACTTGGCCGACAGGCCATGAATGTAACAGTGTTATTGGCCGCGCCCTTATTGCTGTCGGCGCTGGCCGCTGGTTTGATGATTGGTATGTTTCAGGCAGCCACCCAAATTCAAGACATGACCTTAAGCTTTATTCCAAAGCTGGTGGTGCTTGTGGTGGTGCTGGGTATAGCGGGCCCGTGGATGCTGCGTCAATTAATAGACTACACCACCCAACTGTTTGAAATGATCCCGAGCCTGGTGGGGTGACCTTACCGTGATGGGGCTTACTGCAGACCAGCTCAGCGTCTTGCTGGCGAGTGCATGGCTGCCTTTTATACGGGTAGGCGGTGCCATGATGACGGCTCCCTTATTCAGTGCAGCTTATATTCCTGCCCGCGCTCGAATTATGGTGGCGGTGTTTATCACTGCGGTTCTGCTGCCGATTTTGCCTGCCCCCCCGCCAATGAATTTACTGGGCATAGAAACCATGCTCCTTATTGCCAATGAATTTCTCATTGGCTTATGTCTTGGTTTTATTATTCAGCTGGTGTTTGACGCCATCATTTTGGCGGGGCAGTTAATCGCCATGGGTATGGGCTTGGGCTTTGCTATGATGGTCGACCCGCAGCGTGGCGTGCAAGTGCCGGTTTTGTCTCAGTTCTTATTGATATTTACCATGCTGCTCTTTGTCGCCATGAATGGCCATCTGGATTTTTTAGATCTATTGGCGCGAAGCTTTGAGTATTGGCCAATTGGCGGTGGCGCCTTATCTGGCGACCAGCTTGGGGTGGTTATTGTGCGCGGTGCGGAGCTGTTTACCGGTGCAATTCGAGTGGCTATTCCCGCTGTGGTTGCACTGTTAGTGGTGCAGCTTGCGATGGGTGTGGTTAGCCGCGCAGCGCCCACCTTGAACTTGTTTGCGGTGGGTTTCCCAATCGCGATGTTAATTGGCTTTATGGTGGTGGATCGCCTGTTACCAAATTTATTGCCACTTTTGTCTTCTGGTCTCGGTGCTGCCTTTGTGGCCGCCGAGCAATTTCTCGGGATGTAAATCATGGCTGAGAACGAAGACGGTCAAGAACGCACAGAAGACGCATCGGAGAAAAAACTCGCCGACTCCCGAAAAAAGGGGCAGGTGCCGCGTTCAAAAGAACTCACTACCATGATGGTAACCCTGTCGGGCGCCGCTATTTTGCTATTTACTGGCGGGCAGTTGGCAGTGGCATTGCAAGATCTACTGTCGAGTAGTTTGTCGCCGAGCTTTCTCATTGCTGATGAGCGAGAATTAGCGAGTCGACTCTACCAAACCTTGGTTCGCGGCTTACTGACAATTTGGCCGTTAATGCTCGTCGCCATTATTGCTGTGGTGTTTTCTTCAACCATTTTGGGCGGTTGGACATTTAATTTAAGTGTTAAGCCATCGCGCATGGATCCGATTAAGGGGGTCGCTAAATTATTTTCTCTGCGTAGCCTCGGTGAATTAGCCAAGGCGCTTATGAAAATGGTGTTTATTGGCGCGGCGGCGATATTTCTCCTCTCTGGGCTGGCTGGCGATATTCTCGGCCTGGGCTTGCAAGAGCCGAAAGAGGCAATTAAAAACAGCGCATCACTGCTGGTTTGGTTCTTTTTTATTGTGAGTCTGCCGCTACTCGCAATAGCGGCCATCGATGTGCCCTGGCAACTGTGGAATTACCACAAGGAATTGCGCATGACCCGCCAAGAAGTGCGGGATGAGCACAAGGAATCTGACGGCCGCCCGGAAGTAAAAGCCAAACTGCGGGAAATGCAACAAGCCGCTGCCAATAACCGGATGATGGAAAAAGTCCCCACCGCTGACGTAATCATCACCAACCCCACCCATTTTGCCGTGGCCCTGAAATACGATGAAGCCCGCATGGCGGCGCCGACTTTATTAGCAAAAGGTGCCGACAATATTGCCGCTAAGATCCGTGAATTGGCTATGGAACACGACGTTCCCATTGTTGAATCCCCCCGTTTAGCTCGTGCCGTATTTGCGAGTACTGACCTCGATGCCGAAATTCCCGGCGGCCTGTACTTGGCCGTGGCCCAAATCCTAACCTATGTGTATCAGCTGCGCAGCTGGGAGACTTTGGGTGGCGAATACCCCGAGCCGCCGGAGCCAGAGGTGGACGACGCCTACTTGAAAGACTTGCTTTAGGTCTGAGGTCAGACATTGGTCGTGGGGGAGTAAGTGCCAGCCGGTTGTGCCGTTGCAGAGATGGACTCCTGCCTGCGCAGGAGTGACGATGGCTTTGCGCTGTGCGGTATCCGCGTCATAACAGGGACTTAAGTCTAATGTCAGGCGCAAGTATTGGGAAAGGGCCAGCCGGTTGTGGAGATGGGCCCCCGCCTTCGCAGCAATGACGTTTTTGATCTTGTGGTCATACCAGCGCAGGCGGGTATCCCAGTGAGCGCAGCGAATAAAAGCGTCGCCCACCTCCCGTCAAGCTTTAAGCGAGCACTTGGTAGCTAGTGCCTGACACTCGACTTCCAACCTGCATTTCTAGGTATTTACCACCAATAGTAAAAAAAACTTAAAGTTCTCCCAAATGCGGCCGTTAATTGGATTGAAAGCAAACTACAGTCACTTTGACTGGTGCTTAATCAAAGACTTACGTCTTTACCGCATAGAGTGGAAAGGAGATTTACCATGGCACTTAGCATCAACACCAACGTTGCCTCTTTGAATGCCCAGCGCAATCTGCAAAAGTCGCAAGAAACATTGAACACCTCGCTGCAGCGCCTTTCTACTGGTCTGCGTATTAATAGCGCTAAAGACGATGCTGCCGGCCTGGCCATCTCTACTCGCTTTACCACCCAAATCAATGGTTTGAACCAAGCGGTTCGTAATGCCAACGACGGTATTTCACTGGCGCAAACTGGTGAAGCGGCGCTGGACGAAATTACCAACAACTTACAGCGTATTCGCGAGTTGTCAGTACAGTCTGCTAACGCGACTAACTCTAACTCTGACCGTGGTGCACTAGACGCGGAAGTACAGCAGCGTCTGGCTGAAATCGACCGGATCTCCTCACAGACCTCGTTCAACGGCCGCAAGATTCTGGATGGCTCGTTTGGTAATGCGGTGTTCCAGGTTGGCTCTAACGTTGGTGAGACTATTAGTCTTGATCTTACCGCCAGCACTCGTTTGAACTCGCTGGGTTCAACGGCCAGTGAGGTTTCTGATGACTTAAGTGTTGTGATGGCTGGAGTTACTGGCGATGCGGGTACAGCAACTGTAGCCACATTTAGCTCTGCTAATATAGAAGGTGATTATAGCGGCGGCGCTGGAAGTTTAGCCTTCGATTTTGCTGGGGCAAGTTACTCAATCGCTCTTACCACTGCGACTGAGGATGCCGCTAGTATTGAGACCAAGTTAAATGCTGCACTGTCTGGCTTTGCGACCGCTACGAGATCTGGGTCAGACTTCACTATTACTAGTGATGCGCCAGGCGCTCTTGCTGGGATGGAAAATGTAGTCTACACAGCCGGTGCATCAGGTGGTTCGGCCCCGGCGGCACCAAATAATACCGTGGGTAATCCAGTTGTTACTGCTGTAGCTCCCGGCCTAGTAGTATCTGGTGATTTCAGTATTGCAATAGGCGACGCTGACGCGGTTGCGGTTGCCGATGGCACCTACACGTCTACTGAAGACTTGGTGGCAGCGATCAACACTGCACTGGGTAGCAATGGTCTTGCTGAAGATAATGGCGATGGCACTGTCTCCATCTATGCCTCTGAAGCAATTACCTTTACTGGTGCTGCGGCGACAAGTGCAGGTCTGACTGACGCAGCTGTGTCCGGTAACTTGTCGTCTGCCGGTGTCACGACGGTAGCCGCTTCAAATGACATGATCCGCCGTGTTGACTCAGCTCTAACCGCAATTAGCGACCGTCGCAGCGACTTTGGTGCGATCCAAAACCGCTTCGAGTCTACCATCACTAACCTGCAGACCATCTCTGAAAACTTGGCGGCATCACGTGGTCGGATTTTGGACGCTGACTTTGCGGCTGAAACTGCCAACTTGACTAAGGCGCAGATTCTGCAGCAGGCAGGCACCGCGATCTTAGCCCAGGCCAATGCATTACCACAGGCCGCTCTGAGTCTGCTGCAGTAAGTCGCAGCCCGCTAGGACCCGCCATCCATTGGATGGCGGGAATTAACGGCCCAGACAGGGAGTTAACGGGAAAGACGACGGGGCCTAAAGGCTCTGTTCGTGTTTCTGGTATAACTGTTTGATAGGGTGAGTAGGTTACATTATGGATACGAGCTTATCATTACAAGCGCTAGCGCCTAGCTACGCTAAACCAGCGTCACCGAGTGCGACGGCGGCAAATACTAACGCGGGCGCGGCAACGCAAGCTGGCGGCCGGTTTGTGCCGGTGCCGGGCGGTAAATCTTTGCCGTCTACCTCGAATTCCTCGCAAGCAGCGCCCAGTCGTACTGCCCAAGATGCCGCAAAAGCACGGGGTGAAGAGACCAAGCCGAGCAATGAGTTAAGCCGTTTGGCCATGGCTTTGGTGGCAGAATTTGACTCAACAAATAGTATAGAGAAAACGTCTCAAGCGGTTGCCAAGCTTAATGAAATCCTCAAGGACCGCGAGCGCGACCTCGAATTTTCGGTAGACGACACTACTGGTAGAACAATTTTAAAAGTCATTCACGCCGAGTCGGGTGAAGTTATACGGCAGATACCGCCAGAAGAATTATTGAATATTGCCCGCACCTTTATTGAAGGCACCGGCAGTTTAATTGAAGACCAGGCTTAATTGGCGCATAACGTGCATTGTCTGTGTTTGAATGGCTAAATCGTTCACGCTTTTGCGTGGCAAAGTAACAGCAGGCCATGGGTTTTGTAGGAGGTTAATGGCAGCCTTCGCAAATAATTCAGGCTAAGGCACCTCAGGTGCAGGAGACATTATGGCGTCGGTAACAGCATCGGGTGTTGGATCAGGGCTGGATATCAATAGTATTGTCTCGCAATTGGTTCAGGCAGAACGCGCCCCTCAAGAAACCCGTCTCGCCTCCAAAGAAGCGCTTATTCAGGCGCGCTTATCTGCGTTCGGCTCGCTCAAATCATCATTGGCGACCTTTCAAAACAGCCTCAGCGCCTTAAAAAATGTCGACACCTTTACCAAGCGTTCGGCCTCCTCCTCAGATAATGCTGTTTTTACGGCAACCACAACAGCAGCGGCTGCCGCGGGTACGTATTCGGTAAAAGTAGAGCAATTGGCGGCTAAACACACCATTGCGTCTAAGGCCTATACCGACAGCGCTACGGTGGTCGGCAGTGGGGTGCTGAGCTTTAGCCAGAACGGCGAAACGTTTTCGGTGACGATTGCCGACGGTGTAGACTCTCTAGCGGCAATCCGCGACGCGGTGAATGGCGCTAGCGACAATACCGGCGTCGCGGCGAGTATTGTCACCGATCAAGACGGCGCGCACTTGGTGTTTTCGTCCAGCAAGACAGGGCTGGCCAATGCGATAACAGTAGATGTTAGTCCTAGTGATACAGATACCGGTAATTTGAACGATTTGGCCTATATTTCGGGCAACTTCGCCCTGACCGAGAAGGCCGAGGCCAAAGACTCTATTGTGGTGGTAGATGGTTTTACCCTGAGCAGTGCCAGCCTTAAATTTGAGGGCATGATTGAAGGGATCACGATTGACATTAAAGCCGCCAAACCCGGAGAAAACCTCAGTTTAACGGTGAAGCACGATACCGCCGCCGTAAAGAAAAGCATTGAAGGTTTTGTCACTGGCTACAATACCTTAATGACCACACTGAATGATTTAACCGCCTATAATCCCGACGCGAATACCGCTGGCTTATTACAGGGGGATTCCGCAACCCGCAGCGTGGCGAATAGAATACGTCAGGAAATGGGCACCCTTGTTAGCGGTTTAGACGTGGACTTAGATTCCCTGGCAGAACTAGGGATAACCACGATAGAAAAGGGCAAGCTAAAGCTGGATGCTACTAAGCTGACGTCGGTGCTTGACACTGATTTTGCCAATGTGGCGGGCGTTTTTGCGGGTGAAAATGGCTACGCCACCCGTTTAGATACATTGATAGGCAATATTACTGCTGGCGGCGGAATTTTAGACAACCGCACCGCAGGTTTAAAACAGCAGGTGGAACGCATTGCCGATCAGCGTGAAATCTTAACTCGGCGGGTGGCATCAATTGAGGCGCGTTATTTGGCGCAGTTTTCAGCCTTAGATACCTTGCTGGGCCAATTGAACGCAACGGGGACCTTTTTAACTCAGCAGTTAGATAATTTACCGGGCTCAGTGTTTAAGAAGTAAACGCATTTTTATTGCGTCGCAAGTAAGTATTTTCCACCGTAAATGACTGTAAATAATACTAAAGAAAACCAGTGAAGAGCCGTCAATTAAGGTAGGCATACAGAGCTTACCAAGAGGAAGAAAAATGAGCTATTCAGCAGGTAGAGCGACCCAGGCATACGCATCCGTTGGCGCCCAATCTTCAGTGGCGGCGGCCAGCCCGCACCGCTTAATACAATTGTTAATGGACGGTGCCTTAGATCGTTTGGCCGTGGCTAAGGGGCATATGCAGCGCAAAGATGTACAACGTAAAATTGTTACCATAGACCGTATTATGTCAATTGTTGATGGCTTGCGGATGAGTCTCGATCACAGCGTAAACACCGAGATGAGCGAGAATTTAGAAAATCTTTATGATTATATGAATCGTCGCTTACTGCTTGCCAATATCAACAATGATGAAGGGGCTCTCGACGAAGTTGCGTCGCTGTTGAAAGAGTTGAAAGAAGCTTGGGATGCTATTCCGAGTGAGGTGAGTGGTACGGAGTCGAATGCAAGTTACCAGGCTGAGCTGGTATAGCATTTACGTTACATAATTTATGTTCCGTGCTGTAGCGGTTGGCCGAATAGCTTTCTTTGCTTTTGATCAATGTTGCTCGGATTGTGTTAGCCGAGCTATTTAACAGGTGATAAATGAGTATTGAAATACTGCGAAATGCCGAGGTGCTAGGTGCGCGTGAGCGTGAACTTCGCGACATTTTGCTGATGAGTGAAAATATTCAGCATCTCGCCGAGAATAACGACTGGGCCGAAGCGGTTGCTGAGCAGTATCGCCGCCGCGCCCTAATGGATACGTTTTTTGCTAAGGACTGCGCCCCTTCAGAAAGCCAGCAAGTGGCTGAGGTCATCGAAGCAGTTCTAAACATTGATCAACAGGTGACGAATGTTCTGTATCAGCAGCGCAGCAGCATGTTGACTGATGCCAATCAGTCTCGGCAAAATGTACGTAACGTTGATGCTTATTTGAGTCATAGTGTTTCGTAAGTAGCGCGTATGGTCATCGTGTTGTCTTAGACTTGCTTTCGCAAATTTCGCGTTTTTTCCCCAATGCCATAATAAAATTCTTGCACTATCAATATCTTGGAAATAGTATTCTGACTATATAGGTTAGTTGTGTGGACGTGCTCTGATATAGCTAAGTTAGTTTTTAGCACCTAGGGCTTTCCCCTATACCCAAGCGTGAGCTGAATTCGGCATCATAGCGACTAATTAATTTGATGATTTTGGTCGCCGGCTTTGTGTTTGCAATCTTGTACTGCTATATACAATCCGAGCTCGTGAAAAGGTTCTCGACTTAATGACCGCTTCCGTTCAGATAAATAATAATGTGATTTCAAGTGGGTGTGATATCGCTGTTCCTCAATCCATGGAGTCGGATGCTATGCAAGCACTTAATGCGCTTATTAGTCAGGTGGCGGGCTTCGATACATTGGTGCTTATTCGCGGTGAGTCCGGTAGTGGCAAAGAAGTTGTGGCCCGTCGGATCCATACTGCGTCATCCCGTGAAGCCAAACCTTTTGTGCCGGTGAATTGCGGCGCGATACCCGCCGATTTATTAGAAAGTGAACTATTTGGTCATGAGAAGGGCGCCTTTACCGGTGCGGTAGCTACTCGCAAAGGCCGTTTTGAAATGGCCGAAGGCGGGACCTTATTCCTGGACGAGATCGGCGATATGAGTTTGCCGATGCAGGTCAAGTTATTAAGAGTTTTACAAGAGCGCAGTTTTGAGCGTGTGGGCAGTAATCAAACTCAGCATTGTAATGTACGAATTTTGGCCGCAACCCATCGCGATTTAGAGGCGATGGTTCGCGAGGGTAGTTTTCGCGAAGATCTATTTTATCGTTTAGATGTGTTCCCTATTGAAGTGCCAGCGCTCCGTGAACACGCCCAAGACGTCTCGGCCTTAATGGCCTTGTTCATGAAAAAGCTAGAAGCCAAAGGCATGAAACCGCCAAAGTTCGCCAGCAGTGCAATGCGGGCATTACAGCAGTACGCTTGGCCCGGCAACGTACGTGAGCTAGAGAATTTAATGGAGCGCTTGGCTATTACGCATGGGGCTAAGCTACTCCGGTCTCAGGATCTCCCTAAGAAATACCAGATGCTCGGTCTTGTCGATAATGACGATGATACGAGTCGCGATGATCAAGATGCCTTGCTGTCGTCACTGGTCGCTTATCACGCTGATGACGATGAAGTTGTTCTTGATGTTACATCGAATCCAGGTCGTCCGCCCTTGCCAGATGGTGGTATTGACTTGAAAGGCTATCTGCTTGAAATTGAACAGTGGTTTATCAGTGAAGCGCTGCGCAAGGAAGAAGGCGTCATTACTCGGGCTGCTCAATTGCTGGGCTTACAGCGCACGACGCTTGCCGAGAAGATGAAAAAACTTGGCGTGTCTTAGCTAAACTTTTTTGTTGGTTCAGCGCTATATCAACTGCATTCGCTATCGCTCACTTGGATCCCTGCCTGCGCAGGGATGACGCAGCCACGTAGTTTCCTTACGACTATTTCAAGGCTTTCGCCTGTGTGCAAACCTACCACGCAGCAATGACGCTGTAGCGGGCTAAATATCGCAAACTCAGCGACAGAATTCATACCAGTGAATGTATTGCGTATAGACTGCGCCGCCTCTGCGAAACACCCATACTATTGCATCTGAGTCCGGTGTCACCCCGACGAAATATCCTTACAACGTCATCCCTGTGAAGGCTGGGGGTATGCCCATCGCGAAGTGCAGCTTCGTTACGATGACTTCAGGGTATTTGTATTACAACGTCACCCCTGCGAAGGCAGGGGTCTATCCTCGCCACGAAGTGCAGCTTAAGCACCACTACTGAAGCACATTTCTTGCGTTAGAATACTTGTTTTCGTAGCGCTGAATTACAGAGACTGTCGTGATTGCGACGATTTGGCTTTGATTTAGCTTCGCTCCTTTACCGTCAAGCTTTCAGCAATGCAGTCGGATGGCGTCGCCAAAAAAATGGCGAATTTGCCTGGTTGCCATTTAACTTGTTGTATTTGTGGTATTTTTTGTGATGGCATATTGCTTGCTTTGTCTAGCCTAAAGCGATTAATAGAGAGTTCGGGGCATGATTAAAATTATCGATACCGGCCGCAATGGTGAAAGCAATAAATCTCTAACATCTGAATACTATCGCGAACTTTGCCATAGAGAATTGTTAAGTAGTGGGCAGCAGCTGCGTGCGGTGTTGGCCACGCTTCATAAGAATAAGCTTGCAGGTTTTGCCGAAGGAGGCGCGCGTCATGTCTGAGTTAATTGTTGCTGATATTGCCTCGCAATCCCTTAAAGCAATGGCGGCGAGAGTGGCGATGACTGATGCAACGGTGTTGATCAGCGGCCAGAGTGGCGCGGGCAAAGAGGTGTATGCCCGCTACATTCACAATAACTCACGTCGCAGCAGCGGCCCTTTTGTGGCGTTGAATTGCGCGGCGATTCCAGAAAATATGCTCGAAGCCATGCTGTTTGGTTATGAGAAGGGCGCGTTTACCGGGGCGATTAATAGTCATGCGGGTAAATTTGAGCAGGCTCAGGGCGGCACATTGCTGCTGGATGAGATTTCGGAGATGGAGCTTGGCCTACAGGCTAAGTTGCTACGTGTTCTGCAAGAGCGTGAACTGGAGCGTTTGGGCAGCCGCAAAACCCTTAATCTGGATGTACGGGTGATTGCCACCAGCAACCGAGATTTGCGGGAAGTCGTCAGAGCAGGGATGTTCCGGGAGGATTTGTTTTACCGGCTGAATGTATTTCCTTTGTATATTCCCGAGTTAGCCGCGCGACGCGGTGACATATTACCTTTGGCGCAGAGCTTTCTGGCGCGCGATTGCAGTATTCAAAGTGTTGACGGCGTATTAACGGAAGATGCCATTGAAAAGCTAATGCACTACCGCTGGCCGGGGAATGTTCGCGAGCTTGATAATGTTATTCAGCGGGCGTTGATTCTGCGGCAGGGCAATGAAATTACCGATCAAGATATTCAGTTTGAGTCTGGCATGAGCTTTATCAATGATCAAACCTACAGTGCCGACACGCCGATGCGTCGCGCAGATGACGGCGACGTGGGCAGTAATCGAGTTTTGGATGGGTTTATGCGCGACCAGGAGCGCCGGCTTATTAGTGACGCCTTGCGTTTGGGCCGATCTAAAAAGGAAGCTGCAGAAATACTGGGTATTAGCCCCCGCACATTGCGCTATAAATTGGCGCGTTTGCGTGAACAAAGTTACCTGATGGGTTAAGGAGATAGGCCATGTCAGATATGAAGGTTGATCAAATACTCACTCAGATTCGTGCCTTGCGTGAACAGACCGGCGTTGCGAAGTCGGGCATGGTGGAGGCAGACAGTTTCGCAGTTAATGCGCCGTCTAACGTCAATTTTGGGGCGATGCTTAAAGAGTCTATTAACGCGGTTAACAGTACTCAAAAAGCCTCTGGCGCGCTGGCTGCGGCGTTTGAGGCCGGTGCTAAGGATGTTAGCTTGACCGAAGTAATGGTAAATATGCAAAAGTCGGAAGTGGCTTTTAAGGCCGTCGTTGAAGTTCGTAATAAGTTTGTTGATGCTTACCAAGAAGTCATGCGGATGTCGATGTAATGCCTTTGCTGGTGGGAATGGTAATGAGAAATATACTGACGGTGGGCTACCAACATGGCTGAAGCTAAAAGCAATCCGCTGACGGGTTTACTCGCTGATTTGGCGAAAAATGATGTAATGCGTCAGCTGTTGATATTGGTGGGCATTGCCGCCAGCGTGGCTATTGGCGTGGCTGCCGTAATGTGGTCCCAAGGTACGGATTACCGAACTTTATATGCGAATGTTGCCCCGGAGCGGGCAGCGGGCGTAATTGATGCACTCAATGCTGCGGGTATTCCTTATAAAATTCAGGAGCCAACTGGCTCTATTATGGTTCCCTCTGAAAAAATTCATGACGCGCGAATTAAATTGGCAGGCCAAGGCGTTATGCGTGATGGCACCGGAATGGCAATTCTGGAGCAAGAGCAAGGTTTTGGTGTTAGTGAGTTTATGCAGTCTAAGAAGTATCACTACGCGCTAGAACAGGAATTGGCGAGCACAATTGAGAGTATGCATCAGGTGCGCAAGGCGCGGGTGCATTTGGCTATTCCGAAACAATCGGTGTTTGTGCGTGATCGCAAACCGGCCAGCGCCTCAATTATGTTGGATATTTATCCCGGTAGTAGTATTGATAAGCAGAACGTCAATGCCATCATGAGCTTGGTGGCTTCAAGTATTACCGGTTTGGCGCCCGAGCAGGTAACGGTGGTTGACCAGCAAGGCAATCAATTGTCTGAGCAGGGCGATAAAGATGATTTGGGTTTAAGTTCTCGTCAGTTTAGTTACCGCCAGCGTATTGAAAGCGCTTACGAAGACAGTATTGAAGACTTGCTCAGACCACTCGCCGACGCTGGCCAAGTAAGAGTGAAGGTGTCTGCCGATGTGGATTTTTCCACTGGCGAGGAAAGCCGCGAAAGCTGGAACCCTGATCGTCAAGTTGTGCGCAGTGAACAGATTAATGAGCAGGGACGCAGTGCTGCGGGTAACGCTGGCGCTACAGGTATTCCGGGGGCACTGACTAATGAGCCGCCAAGTATTGGTGGCCAGACGACAGGCGAGGGTGATGGCATTGGGGCTGGCAGTCGCTCAATAGTGCGCAATTACGAAATTGAGCGGGTACTAAACCATACAACCACGCCAACAGGTTTGATTAAAAAGCTCTCGGTAGCCGTTGTGGTAGCGAATCGCGCGGGCCCTAGCGAAGGCGGACAAGCGACCTCGGTTGAAATTAGTGCAGCTGAGCTAGAAAAGTTAAATCTGCTGGTGAGGGATGCGATTGGCTTTGACCTTGAACGGGGCGACCGGGTGACGGTGGTGTCGGCAGATTTTCAAACGCCGGTGGGCTTTGGTGACGAAATGAGTGCCCCCGGATTTTGGGAACAGCCCTGGTTTGCCAATTTAATTCGCCAAACCTTTGCAGGGCTGGCGGTATTGCTCATTGTATTTGCCGTGCTGCGGCCTGGCATGCGAACCCTGATGCAAGGGGGCGGTGCTGCACGGGGGACGCTGCCGCCTGGTAGCGCGGTCGACGGTGTTACCGGTGAAGTCTTGCACCCGGCCGTGGCGGCACTGGGTGGCCCGCAAATGACGCCTGCCCAGTTGGGTGGAAAAATGGGTTTTGAAGAAAAAATGACCGAAGTGCGCTCGGTGGTGAATGAAAGCCCGGAACGCGTGGCGCAAGTAATGAAAAAATGGGTGTCGGAAGAAAATGGTAAATCCTAATATGGCAGCAGGTGCGGGTGGTAAGGGCAGTGAAAAAGCGGCCTTGTTTCTATTGATGCTGGGTGAAGAACAGGCATCTAAGGTGCTGCAATTTGTTGACCCCCATGAAGTAGAGCTCATTGGCACCGCGATGGCTGCTATTCGCAGTGTGGACAATCAGCGCGCCGAGGCGGTGGTCGACGATTTTAGAATGTCGATGCAGTCGGAGACGTCGCTTGGGGTCGGTGTGCACGGCTATGTGCGCAAATTATTTACCTCGACGCTCGGTGAGCAAAAAGGCGCGACCTTGGCTGATCGGGTATTGGGTGACGAAGAATCACAGGAGATGAATTCCCTGCGCTGGTTGGAACCCGACGCCCTGCTACATATGTTGAAAGATGAACATCCACAGTTGATCGCCATTACCATGGCGCATATGGACCAAGAGCAGGCTGGCGCGTTGTTGAAGCAAATGGCGCCGGATTTGCAAGATGATATTGTGATGCGCATTGCCAATATGCAGACAATTCCGCAAGCGGCCATGCGTCAGTTACAAACGGTATTAAAGAAAAAGCTTTCGGTTACGGCAACCTTTAAAAACCGCAAAATTGATGGAGCGCTGACCGTAGCCGGGATTATGAATGGCTTAGATCAGGAAGCGGAAACACGGATTTTGGAGTCGGTTGCGAAAAAGAATGAGGCACTGTCTGAGAAAATTCAGGACCTGATGTTCTTGTTTAGCAACTTGATTAATATTCCTGACAAGGGCATTCAATTATTACTTCGAGAGGTCAGCTCCGATATTTTACCCATGGCCTTAAAAGGCGCCGACCAAAAAGTGCGCGATAAGATTATGGGCAATATGTCCAAACGCGCTAGAGAGATGTTAATTGAAGACATGGAAGCGCGTGGGCCAATGAAGTTGAGCGATGTTGAAGCTGCCCAGAAAGATATACTCGCCGTCGCCAGAAAATTGGCGGAAGCAGGGCAAATCGATTTAGGGCGCGGCGGTAATGATGATTATGTGTGAGACAGCTGTGCTATTTAACTGCAAATTACATCATTAAGAGGCTGCTATGGCGGATGTGTTCCAGGTGTTTGTGCCGCGGGTAATTGATGCCGAAGCACTTAATGATGCGCCGGAAGTGCTTGAGTCTGCGAAGGCTGCGGTCGAACACCGGACCTGGCAGTTACCTGAAATCTCGGTATTGGCGTCGCCGGTATCGAACGTGGCTGCTAGGCCTGATCGAGACGAAGCCGATGCTCCCGAACACACACGCCAGGCCGACACGTTTGAGGTGGAGCGGAAACTAGCTCATGATCAAGGTTTTCAGCAAGGGCTTAAAGACGGGCAGCAGGAATCTAAGCGTCTGTTGGCTGAACAAAGTCAGCAGTTACAACTGGCTTTGGCGGCGTTACGCGAGCCCTTGAAGTGGGTTGATAGTGAGCTAGAACGCGAGCTGTTTACAATGACCCTGGCCATATCAAAGCAATTATTACGTCACGAATTAAGTTTGCGACCTGAACTCATTGAAAATCTCATTCATAAAGCCGTGGCGGCATTACCCTTAAGTAACAGCGGCTTTGATATTGTCCTGAACCCTGACGACGCTGATGTGCTGCGAGGCTTGCACGCTGAGCGCAATGAAGTGTTGGATCCCGCTTGGCGTTTGATTGAGGATGCCACGGTAAGTCGCGGTGGCTGTCGTATTAACAGCGATCATTCAAGAATTGATGAAGAGCTGGAAACACGTATTCAGCACCTTGTTGCTGAAATGCTGGGTGAGACGATGGTGCCTCCGCAGGCAGATGAGAATGACATTGTTGAGCGCGGAGTTTAAACGGTGATAAAGGATCCCAGCGAACAAATACAGCAGCGCTTTGCCTTGTATAGACAGCGCCTAAGCGGTGTTGGAAAACCGATAGTCGAGGGCCAGCTCAAAAGGGTGGTAGGCACGATGCTGGAGGCCGTGGGCTGTAAAGCGCCGGTAGGTGGCTATTGCCTGGTTGAAGCCGCAGATGGTGATTGGTTAGAAACCGAAGTGGTCGGCTTTGCCGCCGATAAAATTTTACTTATGCCCACGGGTGAGCTGCGCGGCGTAATGCCCAATGCCAGAGTTATTCCCATTGCCAAGGGCTCAGACTTCCCCGTGGGTGATGAGTTATTAGGTCGGGTGCTGGATGGCGCGGCCAAACCGCTGGACGGCAAAGGACCTTTGCATTGCAAGCAAACTCGCTCGATCAATGGCACGCCGATTAACCCCCTGTTGCGCCAGCCTATTCGCGAGCCTTTGGATGTAGGGGTGCGCTCAATAAACTCACTGCTAACGGTGGGCCGCGGGCAGCGTTTAGGTTTATTTGCCGGTAGCGGCGTAGGTAAAAGCGTGTTGCTGGGCATGATGACCCGCTTTACCGAGGCCGATGTGGTGGTGGTGGCCTTAATTGGCGAACGTGGCCGCGAGGTAAAGGAGTTTATTGACAGCATTCTTGGCACTGAAGACATGAAGCGGGCGGTGGTCATCGCAACACCAGCAGATCATCCGCCACTGATGCGTATGCGGGGGGCATGGCTGGCAACATCGATTGCTGAGCATTTTCGTGATCAGGGTAAGCAAGTGTTATTACTTATGGATTCGTTAACCCGATTCGCCCAAGCTCAACGTGAGGTGGCCTTGGCCACGGGTGAGCCACCTGCGACGAAGGGTTATCCGCCGTCAGTTTTTGCTCGCCTACCGGCACTTGTCGAACGTGCGGGTAATGGCGCCGTTGGTGGCGGCTCAATAACGGCGTTTTATACTGTGCTTGCTGAGGGTGATGACCAAAATGACCCCATAGTGGATTCAGCGCGAGCGATTCTAGATGGTCATATTGTGCTGTCGCGGGCCTTGGCTGATGCCGGGCATTTCCCTGCCATTGACGTGGAGCGTTCAGTAAGTCGAGCCATGAATGATATTACCGATAAGAGCCATCAAGATCAGGTGCGCTATTTTCGGCAGATGTACTCGCTTTATCAGCAAAATCGCGACCTTATTACGATTGGCGCCTACCAGCGGGGCAGTGATGCCCGTTTGGATCACGCCGTTGGCTTGTGGCCGAATATGGTGAAATTCCTGCAGCAAGCCTATGATCAATCAGAGCCGTTCGACAGTTCGCTTGATCAGCTAAATTTATTACTGGATGACGCATAAGCTAAATAGGTGACTAAATGAAGAAATCTCAGCGTATGCAAACCGTGAATAGCTTGGCGGACCGCAAAGAACAGGAGCAGGCTAAGCGTTTTGCAAAAAGCCAAAAGCACTTTGATCACCAGCAAAAGAAATACGATGAGTTAAAACAGTATTATCGTGAATACGCTGATGCTAGCCAGAGTCACACCGCGCAAAAATTGGACGTACACCGTTTACAAGAAACCCGTCATTTTATGAGTAAGCTTGCCAAGGCGGTGACCCAGCAGGGCGAAGCCGTCGCGCGTGCTGAAGCCAATGTGGCGACCGAACGTCAGCATTGGTTAGACAGTCGCTGTCGCGCAATGAGTTTAGAGAAGCTCACTGATCGCTATCGCGAGCAGGAGCAGCAGCTGGTCAACACGGAAGAACAGCGGCAAGCAGACGACCTAACAAGTCAACGATTTGTTTGGTCGGCTCGACAAAATATGGATATGGCATAGGCCTTGCTCTAATTTTAGTATTGCCGGTTTTAGCCTCGGGGCTGCCGAATCAGATTAATCTGTAAAGGTTACTTTTTTATGCCGTCTAGCTCTCTTCCCGCGCTGAGTAGCAGCGAAGCAGTTCAGTCAGGGCGCGCCGCCGTGAAAGGGGCGAATGCCAGTGATTCGACCTCGCAATTGCCCTTTAATCAATTGCTTGCCGGAAATATGGGCAAGGCCAGTCATCTTCAGGCCGACACCGACACACCAAGCGATGCCGATGCTCCGGCTCTGTTAAATGAAGAAGCTGGTGATGGCTTAAACGTCTTAGCGCAGAATTTTGCGAGCGGCAAAGACTTGCCGCTAGTGGGCAAAGATTTGCCGCTCACCTTGCCTGTCAGTGCCGCTAACACCGCACTCGCGGGGGGAGCAGACAGTTTAGATGCTGAACACAGCGTAGTGGGCTGGCAGCAGGTGCAAATCGACTGGTCGCGAACTCAGCTGGGCGCAGCGATGAGCATTGACGACAACAAGGCACTGAGCGGCGGTAATCGCGGTCAACAGGCGGTAGACCAGCTTCTCTTACAGCAAGCAAAACTCCTGCAGAGCGAAAATCAGGGTAAAGCGCCAATGTTACTGGCCGCGACTCAGCCTGCGCTAACACCCCAAACAACTGGCTTTGCGGCGGCGCTGCAGGGTGCAGTTGCGGTAGGTGAGGGGCTAATGCAAAGCAAAGGCCAAAAGCTAGAAAGCCTTAACGTGGATGTTGAACTTGGTGATTTGGCGGCGATGTCGCAACTTAAAGACGGCTTAAATAGCGCGAGTAGCAGCGCATCGCGTGCGCCCGTGGCATTGACCATGAGTCAGAGCTTGGTCGACAACCCTGGTTGGGGGCAGGCTATGGCCGCACGGATTGGTATGATGATGAATAACGGTGTTCACACCGCAACTATGCAATTGAATCCAGCAGAGCTGGGTAGTATCCACATTCAGCTATCTATGCAGGGCGACAGTACCTCGGTGCAGTTTCAAACGCAGAATGGTGATACCAGTGATTTAATTGAAAAAATGCTGCCGCGCCTAAATAGCAGTCTTGAGCAGCAAGGCTTGCGCTTGGATGAGGTGAAAGTTAGTCACAACCCAAATCTTGGCAACGGCGCTGCAGCCAATGGCAACCAACAATTTGCCGGTGAGTCAGCTGGTCAGCGCGATTTAAACGGACGTGCGGCGAATGCCGACCTAGCGAGTAGTGATAAGCGCGATGATGAGTTAGGCAATCAAGCTGACGTCTTAGCTGCCAGTGACGGTAAGCTTGCGGTTGATTATTACGCCTAAGGAAAACGTGGTGTTTTCACGGTAAGGCGACGCCGTCGTCCGCTTCTCTCCTGCTAATTTGGGTGTTGGTAATTATCCTTGTTAGCACTGGAACTTTTTGATTCTTTTCTCCACCAATGGCCAGTGCTTCCCCGTGCGTTGTTTATACTAGGGTTGTCAGCATTTGTGGCGGTCTTTCTCTATTGACCGCGTGTGATTTCAAACCTAGGTAATACCATGGCCCAGCCCTTTCTTTATAATTACGACAGTCTGTTGATTATCGGTGTTTTGTTTCTTCTTATTGTCTTGTTGAATGAAGTCGGTTTTAGAATCGGTCGCTTTGTGCAACACAGTACGGATTCCGAGGTAAAGACGCTGACGGGATCGATCCAGGGTAGTATTCTCGGCTTGTTAGCGCTGTTATTAGGTTTTACCTTCAGCATGTCTATGCAGCGTTTTGACGGCCGTAGTGAGGCTTTAATTGCCGAAGCCAATGCTATTGGCACTGCGAGCTTACGGGTGCAACTATTGCCGGTGCAGTTTCAGGACGAGGCCAATGCCTTGCTGGCACGTTATGTTGATATGCGGATTGCGATTGGTAAGGTTGATTTAAGCCACGCCTTGGAGCGCAAAAAATACAATCAAACGATTGCCGCGCTGCAGAGTGAATTGTGGGCGCTGGCTGTGGCGGCAACCAATGCCGACCCGCGCCCGGTAACGTCTGGGGCCTTTGTTAACTCCTTGAATGAAATGATCGACAGCCAAGGCAAACGCAATGCCCTGCAGCAAATGCGGGTGCCGGAAGTTGTGCTCTTACTGTTGTTTACGGTGTTTATTGCCTCTGGCGGCATGCTGGGGTATTCAAGCGGTTTAAGTGGTAAACGAGTGGTGGCGCCGACCCTGATGGTGTCGTTTTTAATTGCCATGATTGTGTTTATTATTATTGATCTTGATCGCCCCAAGCGGGGCTTAATTATGGTTGATCAAAGTAGTTTACTGGCTTTGCAGAATGCGCCAGTAACGCAATTGGGCCATAGCAATTAATTTTGTATATTGAATTCAAGGCATAAAAAAGGGGCTGCAAGCAGCCCCGTTAGTTGACCCGTATGGAGGCTTACTTTAGTAAGTCGCGGCCAATGATTAGCTTCATTACTTCGTTAGTACCTGCGTAGATACGCTGAACGCGTGAGTCGGCAAAAGCGCGAGCCACTGGGTATTCCCACATAAAGCCATAGCCGCCGTGCAGCTGCAGACACTCATCGATTACTTTGCACTGGAGGTCAGTGGTAAGTAGCTTGGCTTTTGCAGCCATGACTGAGTCGAATTTGTGTTCAACGTGCAGCTCTAGGCAGCGATCCAAAAACACCCTCGCGGCGCAAACTTGGGTTTCTAGTTCAGCCAATTTGAACTGGGTGTTCTGGAATGTAGCAACTGTTTTGCCAAAAGCGTTGCGCTCTTTCACGTAAGCTATGGTCTGTTCCAGAATCGACTCGGCATTTGCGACAGCGATAATGGCCACGTTTAATCGCTCTTGCGGAAGGTCTTGCATCATATAGATGAAGCCTTTGCCTTCTTCGCCCAGCAACTGATCTTTTGATAGCCGCACGTCTTGGAAGAACAGCTCTGAGGTGTCTTGTGCTTTAAGGCCAATTTTCTCTAAATTTTGACCTTTGGTAAAACCGGGAGTGCCCGCTTCCATTAAGAACAGGCTGATGCCCTTGGCGCCAGCACTGGGGTCGGTTTTGGCGACGACAATAACGAGATCGGCAAGCTGACCATTGGTGATGAACGTTTTGGAGCCATTAATAATGTAATCGTCACCGTCTTTAATCGCGGTGGTCTTAATGCCCTGCAAGTCAGAGCCCGCAGCGGGTTCTGTCATGGCAATAGCCATGATGGTTTCGCCGGTAACGCACTTGGGCAGGTATTTTTGCTTTTGGGCTTCAGTGCCGTAGCGTTCGATGTAAGGTACCGCGATATCTGAGTGCAATCCCCAGCCAATACCGGTTAAGCCTGAGCGGCCGCATTCTTCGTCGACAATAGCGTTATAACGGAAATCAACACCGACACCGCCGTATTCTTCAGCGACGCTAGGGGAAAGGAAACCCTGTTCGCCAGCTTTGATCCACAGTTCGCGATCAACCTGGCCATCTTTCTCCCACTGTGCGTGGTATGGCGCTGCTTCGGTTTCTAAGAATTTGCGGACCGAGCCGCGAAACAATTCATGCTCTTCTTCGTAAACAGTTCTTGGGATCATCGACATAGGGTATCCTCCGGTGAATAAGCTAGCTATTATTATGCCTATGTTAGCAGAGTCAACTTGTAATGCCAGCGGAGATTTTTGGCCTTTTCATGACCGTCTGCAGTGCTGTAATTTTTCAAAAATGACCAAGAGAACATGACATGACGATTTGGACAAACACACCCAGTATAGATGAAGCTAACGCAATGTCGGCGAATACCATTGTTGAGGTGCTGGGAATCACAATTACCGATATTGGCTCGGACTCTATTACGGGCACTATGCCGGTCGATAAGCGTACTCATCAGCCCTTTGGTATTCTTCATGGCGGGGCCTCAGTAGTACTCGCCGAAACGCTGGGCAGTCTTGCGGCCAATTTAGCCTGTGAGAAAGGCTTTGTTTGCGTAGGGCTTGATATCAACGCCAACCATATTCGCTCAGTGCGCAGCGGCTTGGTCACCGGTGTGGCAAAAGCGGTACATATTGGTCGCAGCACGCAAGTGTGGGAAATTCGTATTGCTGATGAAACCGATAAAACGGTGTGTGTTTCGCGGCTGACAATGGCGGTGATTGAGGGGTGAACATTGAGTCTGAGGTCGGGTGTCGGACGGAAAAGCGGCGCACTGATGAAGCTTAGTTCATGCGTAGAAAGCTGAATGCTTGACGGGAGATGAGAGACGCTAAGGTAAAATCAGCGCGCTATTTGGTTTTGCGTCTTAGGTCTCCCGTCCAGCGTCTTCCTTTATTTAACCAAAGTGCACGCTACTGTAAACTTATGCCCCATTTATTCTTGAGGCCTCAACAATGACCGCAGCACGCTTCCAACGCCTGCGTCAGGTTCTAGCATTCCGCCAGCCCGATCTCACTATTGTTACCGACAATGTGCATAAAAGCCGCAATCTCTCCGCGATTGTGCGCACCGCAGATGCCGCTGGTATTGGCAGTATGCACTGTGTTATTCCCGACAAAGACTACAAGGCCTTCCGCGGCACGGCGATGGGCTCGCACAGCTGGGTGAATGTTGAGCGTAAACAGGATGTGACGACTGCCTTGGCGCCCTTAAAAGCGCAGGGCTATCAAGTGCTGGCAGCCCATCTTGGCGAAGGCGCGGTCGATTTTCGGGAACCGGACTACACCAAGCCCACCGTAATATTGATGGGAGCCGAGAAACTCGGCGTCAGCCCCGCCGGTTGTGCGCTTGCCGACGCATTTATCACCATACCGATGATGGGCATGGTGCAGTCTTTTAATGTCTCCGTCGCCGCAGGCATTATCTTGGCTGAGGTTCAGCGCCAACGGCAGCTTGCGGGTCTATATAGCAAACCTCGCCTCGACGATGAAAGCTATCAGCGCACCTTGTTTGAATGGGCGCAGTCGAAAATGGCCGATTACTGTCGCGCCAATGGCTTGGCTTATCCGCCCCTGGATGAGGACGGTGAGCTACTTGATGGCTTGGGCTGGCAGTTGGCGGTGCGGGAAGGGCGGGCGCCGAAGGCGTAGTCGGAGGTCGGGTGTCTGGCGTCAGACGCTGTAGGCTTACCCCTGGCTTCGCAGGGGTGACACGGAGACGGGAGACGCTAAGTCAAAATCAGGTCCCCGCGGTTGTGGTCGTTAATAAGCGCAGCGCATGCTTGTAAGCGTTTTCCGTCTCCCGTCCAGCATTTAGCTTTTCCAGTCAGCGATTAATTCTAACCGGGCGCTCTTTTCACGTCCGACCTCCGACTTCAGACTCGCCCCCCCATCAGCGTCATCTAATTGGGTGATATAAGCACCCCTGCAAAACTGCCACACTGCCTCAATAATAAAAGGAGGCAGGCAATGGCAGACAATTCAGTCGATGAGGTCGTCAGCGGCGAAATTTGGGATCAATTTTGTGACGAGTTGAAGGCGGCGGGGCAGCAAATTCTTCGGGCTGAAGCGCCAAGCGATGCCTTTAATCGCGCTGAAGGCTGGCGTTACTTAACGCGCTTGACCCGTATTGGCCTCGATATGTTTATGGAGTGCAGTGACCGCGATTTTCCGACATTTTATCGGCCTTCTCATGAAACCGCGAAAATTGGCGCAGACAACCCAGACAATATTTATCTGCGCGCCGAAATCAATGGCATGAACGACTATCGCATTAGCGGCAGTCGGGGCACGGTCGCGTATTTGGGATTTATTGCGATTGCAGGGGGCTACGAAGAGGCCGATGGCAATATGCGTTCGGTGGCATCGCTTGATACCCACAGTGGCTTGGCGGTCAATGCCGACGGCAGTGTGGAGGTGATTTTGTCGCGGCATCCGCAGGCGGGCAATTGGCTTAAAATTACCGACGACACGCTTGCTGTTTTGGTGCGCGAAACCTTTTTAGACCGGAACACCGAGGTGTTTGCCGATCTTAAAATTGAGCGCCTTAACGCTGATGGCGTAAAGCCTGCGCCCTTGCAAGCAAAGCAGCTCGCAGAAAGTTTGCGTAAGACCACCGCCTTTGTGAAGGGCACAGCGAACTTGTTCGCAGACTGGGCGCAAGACTTTAAGGCGCACCCAAACTCCCTGCCACCAGCCGATCAGGCTTATTGCCAGAAACTTGGTGGTGATCCCAATATTTTTTACTACCACGGCTATTTTACGTTGGCAGATGACGAGGTCTTATTGATTGAGGTAGATCGTATTCCGGAATGCGACAACTGGAATTTTCAGTTGAATAATTATTGGATGGAGTCTCTGGAATATCGCTATGTGCAAATTCATCTTAATAAGCATACCGCGCATTATCGGCCTGATGGCGGCGTCAGTATAGTTGTTGGCGCAGCAGATCCGAACTGCGTTAACTGGTTAGATACCACCGGTCATCGCGAGGGGACGATGGCATTTCGGTGGATAGGCGCTGCAGAGCACCCTCAGCCGCAGTGCCGAGTGGTAAAAATTGATGAATTGCCGCCGCTAATTCAGGCTTCGTGATTGGTCGCATAATAAATAAAAAAGGAGATTTTCCGTGGGTACAGAGCAAGGTAATACAACAGTGGCAATACCAGCGGTGGATTTAAGTGTGGCCGCGCTATTGCGTGAAGCCTCCGAGGTCACTGGTCTAAATGACTTTGGTGATGACTCTTTTCGTGAGCCATTGGCGGTATTGCTCAAGTCTTTAAATGACGAGGCAAACCTCAATGCTGGTGGTCGTTTTGGCCAATATCAGCGGATTTTGAATATTCTCATTAATCGACTGCGTGTGGAGGCCTGGATTGCTAAACACCCGGAAATATTGAACGAAGAGATCCTTGCGCCAGTGGTGATAATTGGCTTGCAGCGCACAGGTTCAACTTTTTTCCACCGCATACTTGCGGCGGACAAGCGGTTTTATGCGCCGTTGTGGTACGAAGTGCGAAATCCCGCGCCCGAATTAGATTGGGATTTTAAAACTAAAGACCCGCGTATCAGCTCGGCAGAGGCGGAAGTGGCCGCCATGTTGGCGGCAAATCCAGAAATTGCGGCTATTCACCCCATGGACCCGATAGCGGCGGATGAAGATATTTTATTATTGGAACACAGCTTTTATAGCACGGTACCCGATGCCTTTTGCAATGTGCCGAGTTACGGAAAATGGAACGACGAGAATGACAATACCCCAGCCTATCAGTACCTTAAGCGGCTGTTGCAGTTTTTGCAGTGGCAAAAAAAGCGCAGCGGCCAACAGGCGGCGTGTTGGTTGCTAAAAACCCCTCATCATATCCACCATATTGCGACCTTATTGAAGGTGTTTCCTGACGCCAAAATTGTGCAAACCCATCGCGACCCACTGCAAACTATACCCTCGGCCGCAAGTATGAATTACAACCTGTGGGTTTTGGGAAGTGATGATGTTGATGGCAAAGTGGTGGGGGAACAGTGGGCTGCGAAATACGCCAGAGGCACCTTACATACCTTGCAAACCCGTGATCGCCAACCCGAGGCGTTCTTGGATGTTTGGTATAAAGATACCGTTGCAGACCCCTTAAGCTCGGTTCAGAAAGTCTACAATTTTATTGGTATGGAACTTACCGAAGCGGCGCAGCTGGCGATGGAGCAGCATCAGGAAGACAATCGCCGTGACAGTCGGCCAGCCCACGAATATACCTTAGCGCAGTTTGGCTTAACGGAAGCGGGCTTGAAGGCGCAGTTTGCGGAGTATCGACAGCGTTTTGTCGTTTAGGTAAGTATAAACTGGGCGAGGCAATTTATTCGCCCAGTTTACTGCATAGCGAAATCCAGAACTCCACCGCTTTTTTGTTGTGCCGCTGTTTGGGCAGGGCAAAATAAAACATGCGGGTCATGTCGCGATTGGCGAGCTTTAAGGGCACTAAATCGCCATTGCGGAAGTCGTTTTGCAAAACCACCTTCGACAGACAGCCGATACCAAGGCCTGATTCAACGGCGCTTTTGATGGCCTCGTTGTGTTTGAATTCCCGGTAAATTTCGATCTCGGGTAGCAATCCGGCAAGGGCGCGGTCAAAGGTATGGCGGGCGCCAGAGTCGGGTTCGCGCAGTATCCAGCGGGCGGCTTTAATGTCGGCGTCCTTGAGTACGCGTTTCTTTGCCAGCGGATGAGTGGCACTGCAAAACACGACCAGCTCGTCCTCCTTCCAGGGAATGAGTTCGAGTTCGCGGTGCTGAACTTCGCGCTCGATCATGCCCACGTCAACCTCGTAATTCAGTACCTTGGCGACTACCTCCGGGGTGTTCGCCGTCTCTAGCTGCACGTCGGCTTCTGGGTATTTATTTAAGTAATCTGCCAAATAGCGCACCACCAAATGATTGCCGATGGTAAAGCTGGCGCCCACGCGGAGATGGCCAATGTCGCTATGCAAGGTTAAGGCATCATCAAATTGCTGGCAGTGGGCGAACAGGGTTTCGGCTTCTTTGCGCAAGGTGTGGCCAATGGGGTTGAGCTTGATCTTATTGCCTTGGCGATCAAAGAGAGTCACGCCGTAGGCTTTTTCTAAGCTTTGTAAGCCGGCGCTGGCTGCCGATTGCGATAGGCAGAGCTGCTCGGCCGCTTTCGAGACGCTTTGAAATTTAGCGACGCTAAGAAAAATCTCTAATTGCCGGATGGTGTATTTCATGGGCTTGGGGCCGCTGTGATTGGAAGAGGTCAGTATCGATAAAATCGATACTGACTATAATAATAGCCTGTTTTACTTGTGATAAAAATGCTTTTACTATGGCGACCCTCAGTGTTAGGTGCCGCTTGAACAGGCGCACATAGCACTAGACAGTTTTCGATTAGTGAATTGACGATCAGCAGCCCAGCGGAGTTGAATACATGACTGAAGTTAAAGCGACCAATGTACATTGGCACGACGGCGAAGTAAGCCGTGAAGACCGAAACGCATTGTTAAAACAAAAAGGCGCCACCTTGTGGTTTACCGGTCTGTCTGGCAGCGGTAAAAGCACGGTCGCCGTTGCTCTAGAAAAGGCGCTGATGGAAAAAGGTCATCTCTGCTACCGTTTAGACGGTGACAATATTCGCTTGGGTATTAACAAAAACTTGGGCTTTAGCGCCGAAGATCGCACTGAAAACATCCGTCGTATTGGCGAAATCTCTAAGTTGTTTGTCGACACCGGCGTTATTGTATTGTCGAGCTTTGTTAGCCCTTACCGCGCGGATCGCGATATTGTTCGTGAACTGCACGTGGCGGGTGATATGGACTTCATCGAAGTTCATGTTGATGTACCGCTGGCCGTCGCCGAAGAGCGCGACCCCAAAGGTCTGTACAAAAAAGCCCGCGCTGGCGAAATTAAAAACTTCACGGGTATCGACGATCCCTACGAAGCGCCACTCAAGCCTGAACTGGTATTAAACAGCCACGAGCAGAGCTTGGAAGAAGAAGTGGCCGTGCTGCTGGAAATGATGACCGCGCGCGGAATAATTTAAGGGCGATGCTGGACGGGAGACGGAAAACGCAAAGCCGCTTTGGTTTTAAGCGTCTCCCATCTCCCGTCCCGCATCTAGCTTGGTTGTAAAAATGAATAGCCTTACTACCCGTACTAGACCAACTAACGGAGTTCCAAAATGATCAAACCCCATGGCGCCGAAGAACTTAGCCCACTATTTGTATACGACACGGAGAAACACCACGCCCTGAATGCCGAAGCAGAAACGCTGCCGTCACTGCTGGTTAGCTCTGCCGCTGCGGCGAATGCCGTTATGCTGGGAGCGGGTTACTTCACTCCACTGAAAGGTTATATGAATCTTGCTGATTCTTTGGCTGTGGCGAAGGACTTGTGCACCACTGATGGTCTGTTCTGGCCCGTACCAATTGTGAACCTGACTAAAGATGCCCAAGGGATTACCGCAGGTCAGCGCATTGCCTTACGCGATCCGAACGTTGACGGCAATCCTGTGTTGGCGATTATGGATGTTGACGCGGTTGAAGTGGTTAGCGCTGAGCAAATCGACTTTATGGCCGAGAATATTTTTGGCACCCTAGATGATAAGCACCCCGGCGTGCAGACCTTTAAGGCCCAAGGCAACACCATGTTGTCTGGCCCGATTCAGGTGCTGAACTTCTCTTACTTCCAAGCTGATTTCCCCGATACTTTCCGCACTGCGGTAGAGATTCGCAATGAAATTGCTGAGCGTGGCTGGGAGAAGGTGGTTGCTTTCCAAACGCGCAACCCAATGCACCGGGCTCACGAAGAGCTGTGCCGCATGGCCATGGAAGATCTGGGCACTGACGGTATTCTGATTCACATGCTGCTAGGTCAACTGAAACCGGGTGATATTCCTGCGCATGTTCGCGACGCGTCTATCCGCAAAATGGTTGAAGTTTACTTCCCCAAAAACACCGTAATGATTACTGGTTACGGCTTTGACATGTTGTACGCTGGTCCGCGCGAAGCAGTGTTGCACGCCTTGTTCCGCCAGAACTGCGGCTGTACTCACCTGATTGTTGGTCGCGACCACGCTGGTGTGGGTGACTACTACGGTGGTTTTGACGCCCAGACTATTTTCGACGAGAAAGTACCTGCTGGCGCCATGGATATCGAAATTTACCGCGCTGACCATACTGCTTACTCTAAGAAATTAGATAAAGTTGTCATGATGCGCGACGCGCCAGATCACAGCAAAGAAGATTTTGTGTTACTGTCGGGCACCAAGGTGCGGGAAATGCTGGGCAATGGCATTGCGCCGCCACCGGAGTTTTCGCGTCCAGAAGTGGCTAAGATTTTGATGGAATACTATCAAATCGAAGACGCAAAAGCGTAAGTTGCTATTGCCGCCGCAACTAGGCGGCCGCTAAAAAAGCCGGGGCTCGTCGCCTCGGCTTTTTTTTTGCCTGCTTGGTGGCGATCTGTTTCGGAATAGTGCGATATGCAGATCAAATGAGGTATTTGTGTGTAATCGCTGCTAACATCGCTGGACTAAGCTTTTCCCCATCTCAACAATAAGAGGGTATGAGTATGTCCGCCAGCAAAACCCATTTCCGCACCTGCAATTTATGTGAAGCCATGTGTGGCATTGCCATCAAGGTTGACGACGGCGTTATTACCTCAATAAAAGGCGATGAAGACGACAGCTTTAGTCGCGGCCATATTTGCCCCAAAGCGATTGCCCTCAAAGACTTATATGAAGATCCCGACCGTATTCGTCGGCCCTTGCATAAAGTGGATGGCGAGTGGCAGGAGCTGAGCTGGGACGACGCGCTGGATAAAGTGGCGGCGCGAATTGCCAGCCTGCAGGCCGAGCACGGCAACGACGCCTTCGGTGTGTACTTAGGCAACCCCAATGTTCATAACACCGGCTCAATTCTGATGAGTGGCGGCTTATTGCGAGCCTTGAAGACCAAAAACAAGTTCTCGGCGACGTCGGTCGACCAGCTGCCTCACCATATTGTGTGCTGGAAGCTGTTTGGGCATCAGTTACGGATTCCCGTGCCAGATATTGATAATACTGACCATTTTTTGATGTTCGGTGCAAACCCCTTGGCGTCTAACGGCAGCATAATGAGTGTTGCGGATGTTAAACAGCGCCTTAAAGATGTGCGTAAACGGGGTAAGTTGGTGGTCGTTGACCCCCGTCGCACTGCGACGGCAGAACTCGCCGACGCACATCATTTTGTGCGACCAGGCAGTGATGTTTTGGTGTTGCTCGCAATGCTCAATGTCTTGTTTACAGAGGGTTTGGTCAACACGGGTAGTATAACTGAGTACCTAGACCAAGATCCCGCTGACTTGGCGGCGAGCTTTGCGGAGTTTAGCCCTGAAAAGATTGCGCCGCTGACGGGAATGTCCGCTGAGGTTATTCGTAGCATGGTGCATGATTTTTGCGCGGCGTCCAAGCCGGTTATGTATGGGCGTTTAGGTGTGTCTGTTCAAGAGTTTGGCACTTTAACCCAGTATCTGATTATGCTTTTCAATATTCTGACTGGGCGCCTCGACAGCGTTGGTGGACTGATGTTTACCAAGCCCGCTGTTGATATTTTAGCGCAGAGTGGCCGTGGGCATATGGGCCGCTACCACAGCAGAGTGCGGGGCCTGCCTGAATTTAATGGTGAGTTGCCAGTAGCAACACTTGCTGAGGAAATCACCACGCCGGGCGCGGGGCAGATCAAGGGCATGATGTTGATCGCCGGGAATCCGGTGTTGTCGACCCCCAATGGCGAGCAGCTTGATCGCGCCTTTGAGAAGTTAGATTTGCTGGTGGCTGTCGATTTTTATATCAATGAAAGTAGTCGCCACGCGGATTTTATTTTACCGCCAGTGAGCCCGCTGGAGCGCGAACACTACGATGTGACCTTTAATGTGCTGGCGGTGCGTAATAACGCGCGCTATGCCGAGGCGCTGTTCCCCCGGCCCAAAGACGGTCGTCACGACTGGGAAATATTGCTCGGTCTGCGGGACCGCTTGCAGCCTGCTCATAGCATCAAGGAAAAGCTTGCCCGCAATACCATGCGACGTATGGGCCCATCGGGCCTACTCAATGTCTTACTGCGCAAAGGGCCCTATGGTGGCGGTAAAAATCCATTTGCGGGGCTTAGCTTGAGTAAGTTAAAGAAATCACCCCACGGTGTGGATTTAGGGGCACTAAAACCGGCCTCTGGGGCGATTAGCCACCATGCGGATCGTAAGGTGCACCTCGAACCGGCGTTTTTCTTGAAAGACCTCGCGAGAGTGAACACTCGTTTCTTTAATCGCGATACCGGGGGTGACAAGCTTTTGCTTATTGGACGGCGGGATGTGCGCAGTAATAACTCTTGGTTACACAATAGCCATCGCTTAGTCAAAGGTAAGGATCGCTGCACTGTTTTAATAAATCCTGAAGATGCGCGGCATCTTAATATTCAAGATGGGCAGCAGCTGCGGGTTAGCTCGCGGGTGGGCAGCATTGAATTGGCGGCGGCGATTAGTGACGAGATGATGCTTGGCGTAGTGAGTATTCCCCACGGTTGGGGGCATCACCGCAGTGGCACCCAGTGGCTGGAAGCTGAGGCCCACGCGGGAGTTAGCGTGAATGATCTGACTGATGAAATGCATCTCGATGAATTGTCGGGCAATGCGGTATTGAACGGCGTACCAGTGACCCTGCAGGCGATTTAAGGGCGATGTAGGTGCAGGCCTGCGCTTACATGGCTAGCTGACTGCGCAGCTATAACTTGATGTTGAATGCAGATTTACTGCTGTGCGACTGCTCTATATAGTTCGTCACTCCTGCGTAGGCAGGAGTCTATATTGGGTGCTTGCGGCATTAAGCCGGGGCGTGGTGCTTAGCTAACTTAAGCGGGAGTAATGTGTCGGTAGCGACGGGCTTACGGCTCCTGATCTTAGGCCTTTCGCGGCGAACGTTGACTCCGAATATACAGCGCTTCTACTTTTTGCCGCGCCCAGGGGGTGCGACGTAAAAATTTGAGGCTAGAGGCCACGCTGGGGTTGTCGGTAAAACACTTTATTTTGATTCGGCGACCCAATTCTTCCCAGCCGAATTGTTGTTCGAGCTGGATAAGGATCATTTCTAAGGTCATGCCGTGCATGGGGTCTTTAGCGGTTGGCGATGCCTTTTGTGTGGCCGAGGTATTGGCCGCTTTTTCAGTCATTGCGGTCGGTGTCAGGCGCTTGCGTATCGTCAAGCTCATCGCTCGCAGTTTCTTCAACACGGTCTTCAGCCCTTTTTACGCGGATTTTAAAGCCGCCAATAATTTTCCCGTTAAGGTTTTGCATTGCCACCTTGGCTTCACCGGCTTTCGGCATATTAACAAAACCAAATCCCTTCGACAGATTAGCGTCTTCGTCTCTGACGAGTTGTAGCGATTGTACCGCGCCGTAGGCTTCGAACAGGTCAAGTAGCTCAGCTTCGGTGGTGGTGCGGTTGAGGTTGCGAATAAGTAATTTCATGGTGCGGCCGTTTTAGTGATATGCCGCGAAGTATAGCGCTTATGGGCTTTAACTGCGCGTAAAAGCCCATTGGATTTGTGAATCCCTCAGAGGTTTTTCAGTTTTTCTTCCATATCGGCAATATCTCTTAGTCGTTGTTTGATGCGACCTTGTTGAATTTTATTGCTCACCGTTAATTCATAGGCATAGCGTAGCTGCATTTTTGCCCGCTCAAATTGCGCCTGCAAAATAAAATACTCGGCGCGGGCGATGTGCACACCGAGAATATTGCCCGCCAAACCGCGCACTTCTGCCAATTGGTACCACAGATTAGGGTCGTTTGGTCGCTGTCTGGATTGCAGGCTCAGCACCTTGTCGGCTTCATCAAACTGGTTGTCGAGCTGTAATACTTCCGCCAATTTTACCGTGTAGGGATTGTTGTTGGGGACGATCGCCAGCTGGCTTTGCAACAAACGAATGGCGTCGCCATAGCGCTTTTGGCCTACGAGGATGTCGGCTTTGGCCAATTGATAAGCGATGCGGCTGCCGTCGTCTTTGAGCAGGGCGGCGAGCTGCTCGTCGGCTTCTTGCCAGCGATTGAGTGCAATTAAGGCGATAACCGCGCCGTAGCGGCGCGCTTCCCCGTTCACGCCACTGTCATCTTGCCAATTTTTAAGTAGGTCTTCTGGGTTCTTGCTGTGCTGTAGGGCCGCTCGCATTCGCATTAATTGGAAATTTAGATTGTCGGTATAGACCTGCCTAGGGTATTGGCGAGCGCGATTGGCGCTGTCGCTAATCCGGCTGTCGGTGAGTGGGTGGGTCAGCAGAAATTCTGGTGGTTTAGAGCGGGCGTAGCGCCTATTGGCATTCATGTTGACGAACATGGAGGGAATGCCATTCGGGTCCATATTGGCTTTAGACAGCGTTTCCATGCCGAGGCGATCGGCTTCTTGTTCGTGTTGGCGGCTAAAACGCAGTTGGCTGTCTAGGGCGGCGGCTTGGGTGGCGGTTATCGCTGCAATACCAGCATCGGCACCTGTGGTTGCGGCTAGCACCACTCCGGCCAATAAACCCGCTAGGGTGGGTATGGTGCTTTGCTTGGCATTGTCCATTGAGCGACTAAAGTGCCGCTGGCTGAGGTGGGCAATTTCGTGGGCGAGTACCCCAGCTAATTGCGCTTCGTTGTCGGTATAAAGAAATATGCCATTGTGTACGCCAATGACTCCGCCGGGAACAGCAAAGGCGTTGATGGTGGCGTTGTCGACGATCACCGTCTCAAGGCGGCGGTCTTTTAGTTCGCTGTGGGAGGCGAGACGGTAGAGCAGACCCTCAACATAGTCTTGCATCAATGGATCGTTAACTGTTTTTACGCTATTACGGAACATTTTCAGCCACATCCTGCCCAAGTCGTGTTCTTGTTGGGCTGAGTAGCGTGAGGCGGTGACATCGCCTAAATCAGGAAGGTTGTCGCGGGGACTGTTGTCGGCAAATACAAGGCTGCCGAACGCAATAAGGCTGATACCGAAGGCACGTTTAAACACAGAAAATCCTTAGTCACTCTAACGGAGAAACACGACATGGCCCTTGATAATACAAGAGCGCAGTGTCTATGACCTCATTATTCATTAAAAGTGCTAGGGAATTTCTGCCCCAAACGCGCTGCTGGTGTGCTACAGCGATTCCCTTGCTTGGGCCATTTAGGTGAGCAGGCTATACTAGTGAAAATTCGATTTTACACATTGAGCCTATGACGCATATTGATATCTATTTAGACGCCAGCGGCTTAGATTGTCCGCTGCCCTTGTTAAAAGCTAAACAGGCGCTTAACCGCATGGCTGCAGGTCAGGTACTTGAGGTGCTCGCCACCGATGTTGGTTCTTGGCGGGATTTTGAGGTGTTTGCCAAGCAAAGTGGCCATACCTTGCTACTCAGCGAAGAGCAGGATGCTAGCTATCGTTACTTGTTCAGAAAGAAATAGGCCTTTCACTCCCCGTTATCATTCATAAAGGATTGCTTCATGCTGGGTATTGTTCGCTCGTGGTTTGATCGCTTGTTTGCGGAAGAGGAGACAGTAGTCCTGCTGCTGTTAATCGTCGCCGTACTCGTGATGATGTTAAGCCTTGGCAATGTGCTGGTGCCCATTGTGGCGAGCATTGTGTTGGCTTTTATGATGCAGGGCATTATTGCGCGCTTAAGTCGCGTTGGCGCGCCCCAGTGGTTGGCCGTCGCGGTGGCTTATACGGTTTTTGTCAGTGTTTTTTTTGGCGTGCTGGTCGTCTTGTTACCACTGGTTTGGCAGCAGCTGATTAATTTGTTTCAGGAATTGCCAACCATGCTTCGCAAGCTCCAGCACGTATTGCTGGTACTGCCGGAGCGCTCCGAGCTGTTTACCGAGCAACAAATTCGCGAGTGGATGGCAATCGCCACTAAAGAGCTGGGGTCGGTCGGTCAATATTTACTGAGCTTTTCAATTGCGCAGCTGCCCAATTTGCTGGGCTTGATGATTAATATCGTCTTAATTCCAATTTTGGTGTTTTTCTTTTTAAAGGATAAGGCGACGATTTTGAGCTGGTTGGCGAGTTTTCTGCCAAATCATCGGCCCTTGCTGAGCGCAGTTTGGTCGGAGATGAATGTGCAGGTCGCCAATTATGTGCGGGGCAAGGCGGTGGAAATCGTTATTGTTGGCGTGGTGTCTTATATCTGCTTTGAAGTAATAGGCCTTAATTACCCCGCTCTATTGGCATTGTTAGTGGGGCTGTCGGTGGTGATCCCCTATATTGGCGCGGCTGTTGTGACCTTGCCGGTGTTGCTGGTGGGTTATATTCAGTGGGGCTGGGGGGGCGAGTTTTTCACGCTCTTTATGGTCTACAGCGTAATTCAGGGTCTAGATGGTAATGTCTTGGTACCGTTGTTGTTTTCTGAAGCCGTTAATATGCACCCGGTCGCCATTATCGTGGCGGTATTAGTATTTGGCGGTTTGTGGGGTATTTGGGGCGTATTTTTCGCCATTCCCTTGGCGACCTTGGTTAAGGCGATTATTTATGCTTGGCCTCGACCTGTGCGCCAGCCCTCTGCCGCGAAAGCACCCGTTGCAGACTAATTTTACCTGTGTCGCGAATTTGTTTTATTAATAAGGATGCTTTGTGAACTATTTGAAATCGACGTTTGTGTTCCTCTTTGTGTTGCAACTTTCAGCCTGTGCTTGGTTGGAGGGTGTCGGCTTAAACAATGCCAAATTTGGCATTGCAGGGGAGTCTGCGGCGGTAGCCAAACCCCCTGGCGATCAACGGGCATATCGCTATACGGTGCTGGAAAACGGTTTAAAAGTGCTCTTGATATCTGATGCCGGAGCGGATAAGGCAGCTGCCTCTTTGGATGTAAATGTGGGCAGTCGGCAAGATCCTGAGAATTACCAAGGCTTGGCACATTTTTTAGAACATATGTTATTTCTGGGAACCGAAAAATACCCGGAGGCTGGTTCGTATCAGGCGTTCATTACCGCTCATGGCGGTAGTCATAATGCGTTTACAAGTTTTGAAGATACTAATTATTTCTTCGATATCAGTGCCGACTCGCTTGAGCCAGCGCTAGACCAGTTTGCTCAGTTTTTTGTTGCGCCACTGTTTAATGCGGAGTATGTGGGCCGGGAAGTCAATGCAGTGAATTCGGAATACCGAGCAAGGATTAAAGATGATCGCCGTCGAGAGTTGGCGGTCTTTAAGGCCCAAGTTAATCCAGCGCACCCCTTTGCAAAATTTTCAGTGGGTAATTTACAGACCTTACACAGCGATAATGAGGCGGCGCTGCGCGAGCAGTTGTTAGCGTTCTATCAGCGCAATTACTCAGCCAATATTATGGCTTTAACGGTCATTGGTCGCGAATCGTTGGACGAGCTTGAAGCGATGGTGCGGCCTAAGTTCAGTGGTGTTGCCAATCGCGAGCGTCAGCTTGACGCAATTATTGAGCCTCTCTTTAAGGCTGGTGACTTGCCGCGTTGGATCAATATTCAACCTGTACAGAATCGTCGCTCATTGTCAGTAAATTTCCCCGTGCCAGATGCCGAGCCCCACTGGCGCAGCAAGCCGTTAAATTACATTGGCAATATCCTTGGTCACGAAGGTGAGGGCAGCTTGCTGGCCGTGCTTAAAAGCAAGGGTTGGGCCGATGGTTTGAGCGCTGGTGAAAGTTTGAATTACCAGGGCGGCGCGATGTTTGGAATTGAGGTTGCGCTCACCGAGGTGGGTCTAAAACACGCCGATGAGATAGTCGCACTCATATACCAAAATATTGCGCAACTGCGAGCGCAAGGCGTTGAGCGTTGGCGCTTTACTGAGCAGGCAGGCTTGGCAATTCAGGGCTTTTTGTTTCGCGCGCAGCCAGCGCCGATAAACGACGTGGTGCAATTGTCGATGGCCATGCATAAATACCCTGCGGCCGAGGTAATGCGGGCACCGTATTTAATGGACGATTACCAGCCTGAATTGCTGGCTGAGTTCCTCGCCGCGATGCGACCGGACAATAGCTTTATTACTCTAGTGGCGCCGGGGGTAAAACCGACCATTGATATTCCCCGTTATCAGGTGGGCTATAGCAAGCGACCCGTCACCCAGGGCGAGTTAGCCGCTTGGGCGTCGGGATCGTCCAAGGCTTTAACATTGCCTGCGAAGAATAATTTTGTTGCCAGTGATTTTAGTTTGAAAAGCGGTCGAGGCGAGAGCAAGCCCGTTCCTGTGCCTAGCGCCGCACCCCTTGAACTGTGGTTGAATACCGACGATATATTCGAACTGCCAAAGGCAAAATTGTATCTGCAGTTAGCAACAGATAAAGCCAGTAGTGATGCAGAGTCCTTGGCCAAGACTGAGATGTGGCTGCGAATGGTTAAGGACCAGCTCAATGAGTTGACCTACCCTGCGCAGTTAGCGGGCCTGGATTTTGACCTGGATGTCGATTGGCGCGGCATTGAAATTAGTATTGGTGGCTTTAACCAGAAACAAGGTGAGTTGTTGGCGCAAATATTGGCGGCCTTAAAATCACCAGCATGGCAGGAGAACCGCTTTGCACGCTTACAGGCCCAGCGCCTGCGTCAGTTTGAAAATGCCGTTAAGCAATCACCCTATCAACAGCTGATTGCAGAGCTGCCGCGGATGTTGAATCATGAAAATCCCGGATTGGCGGCTCATGAGGCGGCGACCCGAAAGCTGACAATGGCGGGGGTAGCCGCGCATGCAAAGGCCGTATTGGAGTCGGTTCAGTTGCGGATGTTGCTCGACGGTAATTTCGATCAGGCAGATGCGCAAAAAATAGCTAAACTTGTTACAAAGGCTTTGCCCGTCAACGCTTCGTCGGCTAAGCCAATACAGCATATTAGTCATTTGGCCGAGACAAGCACGCTGCGAGAAATCGCCGCTGAGCACGATGACAGCGCGGCTTTGCTCTATTTGCAGAGCGCAGAAACGGGTAAGCACGCGAGGGTGGTGATGGGTTTAACTGCGCAAATGTTAAGCGCTGATTTTTATCACCAATTGCGTACCCGCAAACAGTTGGGTTACGTGGTTAGCGCAAGCGTTTATCCTCAGCGCGAAGTGGGCGGTTTGATCTTTTTAGTGCAATCCTCTGTTGTTGATGCGGCTACGCTGCAAACAGAAATTAACCAGTATGTGAAAGACTGGTTGGCAGCCGGAATTGACGAAGCAACTTTTCGCCAGCACAAGGCGAGCTTGCTCAAGCGCCTAGCGGAGCAGCCTGAGAATCTGTGGGAGGCCGCTGGTCGGCATTGGCAGGATTTACTCGAAAATTACCCGGAATTTGATAGCCGGGAGCAGTTAGTTCAGGCCTTAAATGCGCTGAGTTACGACGATTGGTTGGCCGCGGCTAGGCGCGACTTGAGCGCGACGTCGCAGCGAGGCTTATTATTGTACGCGGCGGGTAAGTGGCCGAATCGCCTGCCAGAGGGCAAACGGGTAGAAAGTGCCGAGAAATTTAAAGCTAAGTTACCGGCTTATTCGTTTAAATGATCTAGGTATGTCATTGTTTTTGATGGTTTCGTCACATTTTATTCATATAATAAATATCAGCATTTTGTTGATTTATGGTGGCTAAACTGTAAAAATCTCTTGCCCTCGATAGTCGTAAACCGACTGTCGGGGGACAAATAAATCCAATTATGAGGGTATTCGCTGGCTCAAAAGGCCGACGTTTAGCCCAGCCGGGCCAGGTGATAACCGTCACCAACGGGCAGAATTCAAACACCTTGAGCTGATCGCTCTGTGGTGCGCCAGTTGTAAACGGAACACTTCCAAGCTTGACGCTTGCTGGTCTGGACAGCCCACTGTACTGCTAAGGACTGTGTATGTATCAAGACCACGATTTGCGCGAAGACCTAGACCCCCAAGAAACTCAAGAATGGCTCGAAGCCCTTGATGGTGTGTTGAAAAACGGTGGCCGGGCCCGCACCGCGTTTTTGATGAAGCGGTTGGCCAAACACGCTGCCCGCGCCGGTACTCAACTGCCGTCCGCAATAACCACGTCCTTTCGCAACACCATTGAACCTAGCGACGAACGGCGCATGCCCGGCGACTTATTTATGGAGCGTAAAATTCGCTCGATGATTCGTTGGAATGCGCTGGCAATGGTGATGCGTGCGAACGACAATAATGAAGGCTTGGGTGGCCATATCTCCAGCTTTTCCTCGTCGGCGACACTTTACGATGTGGGTTTTAACTATTTCTTCCGCGGCGGCGAAAAAGCGGATTTAATTTATTATCAGGGCCATAGCTCCCCTGGTATGTATGCGCGCTCCTATCTTGAAGGACGTATTGACGAAACCCAGCTCGACAATTTCCGTCGTGAAGTCGACGGTGGCGGTCTGTCCTCATACCCACATCCATGGCTGATGCCTGATTACTGGCAATTTCCTACCGTGAGTATGGGGCTTGGCCCGATACAGGCTATTTACCAAGCGCATGTAATGAAGTATCAGCACAGCCGCGGTTTGGTGGATCACGGTGACCGTAAAGTGTGGTGCTTTATGGGCGACGGTGAGAGCGATGAGCCGGAATCATTAGGTTCAATCGCGTTGGCGGGCCGCGAAGGCTTAGATAACTTAGTATTTGTAGTGAACTGTAATTTGCAGCGTCTCGACGGCCCTGTGCGCGGTAACGGTAAAATTATTCAGGAATTAGAAGGCGTATTCCGTGGCGCTGGCTGGAATGTGGTCAAGGTAATTTGGGGTCGCCATTGGGATAAATTGCTGGAAAAAGACAAAACCGGTTTACTGCGTCGGCGTATGAATGAAGTCGTCGATGGTGAATTGCAAAACTATAAGGCCAATGGCGGCGCCTATACCCGTGAGCATTTCTTTGGCAAATACCCAGAACTACTGGAATTGGTTAAAGACCTGTCTGACGACGATATTATGTATTTGAATCGCGGCGGCCACGACCCCTATAAAGTCTACGCAGCCTATGCCAAGGCCATGGAAACCAAGGGGCGGCCTACGGTCGTGCTGGCAATGACCGTAAAAGGTTACGGCTTGGGCGAAGGCGGAGAGGCTCAGAACGAAACGCACTCAGTGAAAAAGCTGGGCGTAGAAGAGCTCAAAAAGTTCCGCGATCGTTTCGGTGTGCCCATCAGTGATGAGGACCTGAAATCTGTTCCCTATTACCGCCCCGCTGAAGATAGCCCAGAGATGGTCTATATGCGTAAGCGTCGCGAAAAACTCGGTGGGTTTCTGCCTGCGCGTCAGGCTGATTTTGAGGCTCTGAAAATTCCTGAGCTCGACAGCTTTAGTGCTCAGCTAAAGGCCACCGGCAAACGTGAAATTTCCTCGACCATGGCCTTTGTGCGAATGCTGTCGAGCTTAGTGAAAGACAAAGAGATTGGTTCTCGTATCGTGCCTATCGTGCCGGATGAAGCGCGAACCTTTGGCATGGAAGGTATGTTCCGTCAGCTGGGTATCTACTCTTCTCAGGGCCAGCGTTACACCCCTCATGATTCTGACCAGATTATGTATTACAAAGAAGACAAGCAAGGTCAGATTTTGGAAGAGGGAATTACCGAAGCGGGCGCGTTCTCTGCGTGGTTGGCGGCGGCGACCTCTTATAGTAATCATCACTACCCAATGATTCCCTTTTATATTTTCTACTCTATGTTCGGCTTTCAGCGAATTATGGATTTGGCATGGGCAGCCGGCGATTCCCAGGCGCGGGGCTTTTTGTTAGGCGCAACGGCGGGGCGAACTACCCTGAACGGCGAAGGGCTGCAGCACCAAGATGGTCACAGTCATTTAATGGCGAATATGATACCTAACTGTGTGTCGTATGACCCGACTTACTCTCATGAGTTGGCGGTAATTATTCAAGACGGCATGCGCCGTATGTATCAAGACAAAGAGAATGTCTTCTATTATGTAACGGTGATGAATGAGAATTACGCTCATCCAGATATGCCGGAAGACAGTGCCGAGGGCATAATCAAAGGTTTGTATTGCCTGGCGCCCAGCGCGATGAAAAAGCCGAAACTGAAAGTTCAGCTCATGGGCAGCGGCACTATCTTGCGCGAGGTTGAAGCGGCGGCAGAGATATTAAAAGCTGATTATAAAGTAGAAGCCGACGTGTGGAGCGCGACGAGTATCAACTTGCTGCGCCGTGACGGTTTGGATTGCGAACGCTGGAATATGTTGCATCCCGAGAGTGACGCCAAGCTGCCATACGTAACGCAGCAGCTTCGCGGTCGCCAGGGGCCGGTAATATGCGCTACTGACTATATCAAATCGTATGGCGAGCAATTGCGACCCTATATTGAATCGCGCTACGTAGTTTTGGGTACTGACGGTTACGGCCGCTCAGATACCCGCGCCAAACTGCGCGCACATTTTGAGGTTGATCGTAATTATATTGTGGTGGCTGCGCTCAAAGCGCTGGCCGATGATGGCTTGATCGCATTAAGTGTGGTCAGCAAGGCTATTAAGGCCTTTGGTATTGATACTGAAAAAGCCAACCCGCTTTATCGCTAATTTATAGAGAAGGATTTTTTTGTGGCTAAAGAAACGGTAAAAATTCCTGACCTCGGTGGCGGCAGTGTTGATGTTATTGAGGTGTGTGTGGCAGTGGGCGATGTGGTCGCCAAAGAAGATTCGCTCGTGGTTTTGGAATCAGATAAAGCGTCAATGGAGATTCCGTCACCCATGGCGGGCAAGGTTTTAAGCATTAGCCTCAAAGAGGGGGCGACTGTCGAAGCCGGTGACGCAATTCTTGAACTTGAGGTTGAGGTTGAGGCTGAGACTGAGGATGCAAAGCCTGACGCGAAGGACCAGGCGGCTCCCGCTGCGTCAGCCGCCCCTGAAAAAACAGCTCCGGCGGCAGAGCCGGCCCAGCCAGCGAAGCAGGAAAAAAGCTCGGCACGGGAAATGATTAAAGTCCCAGATGTGGGCAGCAGCGACGGCATTGATGTCATCGAAGTGTGTGTTGCGGTTGGTGATGTCATCAGTGAAGGTGACTCGCTGCTTGTCTTGGAGTCAGATAAGGCGTCGATGGAAGTGCCGTCACCGTATAGTGGCAAGATCACCAAAATTGTCATGAAGGTGGGTGACAGCGCTAAAGTGGGCGCAGAGATTGCCGAAATAGAGCGAGAGATTGATGCTACTGGGGATGTAAGCGACGCCAAGGTGGAGGCATCAGCACCAGAAAAAGAAACGTCTACACCGCCGGTTGCGAGTTCGCCAGCTTCGGCGGCACCGGCTGCGAAGCCTGAGCCGACGGTAACGAGTCACGCCGATGTTTACGCCGGCCCTGCGGTTCGAAAACTGGCGCGGGAGTTTGGTTTAGAGCTTGAGCAAATGACGGGAACAGGGCCTAAAGGCCGAATTCTCAAAGAGGATGTGCAACAATTTGTTAAAGACTTGGCACAGGGCAAGGCGAGTGGCGCGGGTTCTAGTGGCGCAGGGCTGCCATCAATTCCCGACATCGACTTTAGCCAGTTTGGTGAAATCGATATTCAGCCATTAACGAAATTGCACAAGCTCACCGCGCTCAATATGCATCGCAGCTGGGTGAATTTGCCTCATGTGACTCAGTTTGATGAGGTGGACATTAGTGAGTTAGAAGATTTTCGCACTGGCTTAAAGCGTGATGCTGAACAGCGTGGCGTAAAATTGACTCCGCTGCCGTTTTTGCTCAAAGCCGCTGCAGTGGCCTTGCAGGCACACCCTAAGTTTAATGCTTCGCTCAGCGCCGACGGCGAAAACATGGTGTATAAAAAATACATCAATATTGGTATTGCTGTTGATACACCCGCGGGCTTGGTGGTGCCGGTGATTCGGGATGTAGATAAAAAGTCGCTGTGGGATTTGGCTGCAGAAACTGCGGAGTTGGCGCAAAAGGCCAAGGATCGCAAGCTTAAACCCGCAGATATGCAAGGTGGCTGCTTTACTATTTCTAGTCTCGGCAGCATTGGTGGTACCGGTTTTACACCAATCATCAATGCCCCCGAGGTGGCCATTATGGGTGTGTCTAAGTTGGCAGTTAAACCAGTGTGGAACGGCAGCGAATTCGTACCCAAAAAAATGCTGCCTGTGTCGCTGTCTTATGACCACCGCGCAATTAACGGGGTGGACGCTGGCCGGTTTTTCACCTTTATGGGCACCGTACTTGCAGATATTCGACGTTTATTGCTGTGAACCAAGCCTTTAATACCCGCTAAGCAATGGCTACGCCATAAAAACCTTCTTCACTTCGCGTGCAGGAGGTTTTTTTTGCTCAAATAAATGGTCTGAGTAGAGCTTAGATAGCAGCAAATCGCTAATTAGAAGCTATGATGGTGAACAGGCCTTGAGTAATCCCCATTGCTGTGCGACTTGGCTTAGCTATTGCTAAGTACTATGTAAGTTAATGGGGCAAGTCTATGACTTTATATTGGTTTTGCTCCTTGGTGTGGCCGAGCAGGAGCTAAGACTGCACCGTGATGGCGCGTTTTAGTAGTGGCTACGTGTTTACAATGTTTTGGATACGATGCGTATGAGTGAGAAGAAACACGAAGGGGCTGATGGAATAGACTGGAGTCGCTATCCGTCGACCGATTTTTTTGACGAAATGATTAACAATAAGGGCAAAGCGCGTCCGGTGAGCCGGAAGATCGCCAAACTTTTGGGTGATTTGAGTGCTGAAGAACTCGAGAGTCGCAGGGTGGCTGCAGAGAGCACCGTGCGGGATATGGGCGTAAGTTTTACCGTGTATTCAGATGGCGAGAACATCGACCGTACTTGGCCATTTGATTTGATTCCCCGCGTGATTAGCGCAGAAGAATGGGCGCACACTGCGAAAGGGCTTAAGCAGCGGGTTAAAGCCCTTAATATGTTTATTAACGATGTGTACCACAAACAGCGCATTTTCAAAGACGGCGTATTGCCTGCCTATTTAATTAAAGACTCAAAGAATTTTCGGCCAGAATGTGTTGGTATAAATCCACCTAAAGGGGTGTGGGCACATATTTGCGGTTGCGATTTGGTGCGTGATGCGGACGGTAAGTTCTATGTATTAGAAGACAATCTGCGGGTGCCTTCCGGGGTGGCCTATATGTTGGAAAATCGGGAGGTCAGCAAGCGGGTGCTGCCCGAGTTTTTTGAAACCAATATCATTCTGCCAGTCGACGATTATTCGACTAAGCTCTTTAATATGTTGGCCTCGGTTTCGCCGCGCCGTGTGCGTCAACCTGAAATTGTGATTCTAACCCCCGGCATCTACAACTCCGCTTATTTTGAACACGCGTATTTAGCCCAACAGCTAGGCGTTGAGCTCGTTGAGGGCAGCGATTTATTTGTCGATGACGACGACTGCGTTTACATGAAATCGATTTCTGGTCTTGAGCGGGTCGATGTTATTTATCGCCGTATTGATGACTTGTTTTTGGACCCTGAGGTGTTTCATCCAGATTCTATTTTGGGTGTGGCGGGTTTAATGCGGGCTTGGCGGGCGGGCAATGTAGCGCTGGTCAATGCGCCGGGAGCCGGGGTGGCTGACGACAAAGTGGTCTACGCTTACGTGCCTAAAATGATTGAATACTATCTTGGCGAAGAGGCGATTTTACCCAATGTCGAAACCTATCTTTGCGATGATCCCGAACAACTGAAATATGTCTTGGCCAATATTGAGCAGCTGGTTGTAAAACCCGCTAATGAGTCGGGTGGTTACGGCATGATGGTAGGGCCCCATGCGACCAAAAAGGATCACGAGGAATTTCGGAAATTGGTGGTTGCAAACCCACGCAATTACATTGCCCAGCCAACGCTAAAGTTATCCACCGCGCCAGTCTTAACTGGGCCTGGCGTTGCTGAACCACGCCATCTCGATTTGCGACCATTTGTTTTACAAGGAAAAGGGCTAGATGTGACGACCGGCGGGCTGACGCGCGTTGCCTTAGTAAAGGGCTCATTGGTCGTCAACTCCTCGCAGGGTGGTGGCAGTAAAGATACTTGGATTGTGGCTGAACGGGAGGTGAAGTCATGATGTTGTCGCGCGTTGCAGAACGAGTGTATTGGTTTGGTCGCTACCTAGAGCGTGTAGAGAGTATGGCGCGGCTTATTCAGGTTTATACCGGCTTACTCTTTGATTTACCTCAGAATACCGGGATTAGCTGGCATAACTTGGTTATTGCAAGCGGCAGCCACGCTGAATATAACCGCCGTTTTTCCGTACAAGACGAAAAGCGGGTAGTGAAATTCTTATTAGAGGACCTTAGTAACCCCAGTTCATTGGCCTCGTCGCTGCGTATGGTGCGGGAAAATATTCGCACCACCCGAGATATGTTGCCTCCAGAGAGCTGGGAGCTGGTGAATGAGTTTCAGATTTTTGTTAATGAAAACATGGCTCAGGGCTTAAATCGTCGTTATCGTCATGAATTTCTTGAGCAAATTGTTAAAACCTGTCAGCAAATTAACGGTTTGATTGCAGACACGATGCGCCGAGATGCCGCTTGGCATTTTTTGAACTTAGGACGCAGCCTTGAGCGCGCCGATATGACTATTCGTATCTTGGAAGCGGGCGCGAGTATGTCTAGCGATTTTATAGAGAATGACACCAACCATGTGCTGGACGTGGTGTGGGGTAGCGTATTGGGGACCCTGAATGCCACCATGCCTTACCGGCGCACCATGAAAGTAGCGGTTAATGGTGATGACGCAGCGCGCTTTTTACTGGAAGACACGCTATTTCCTCGTTCGGTTGCCTGTGGCTTGTTGAGAATGCGTGAATCCGCAGAGTTATTGCCGGGTAACGAGACGGTTATTAACGCATTGACTAAATTGGTGAATACGGTCGCCAAGGGGAGCGACTATAATGATGTGTCTGAGGGCTTTCCCGCTTATCTTACCGCGCTGGAACAAAGCTCTATAATTATTCACTCTGCGATCCAAGACAGTTGGTTTAAGCACACTTAAATTGGGTGGGGGCGGTCTAGGGGCTTGAATATTTGCTCGGCTCAGGTACTTGCGGTAGTCTTTCCCTCCTCGGAATTTCCCCCTAGTAGCAAAACGGGCTTTTCTGGTAGGTGATTATCATTGCCAAGTAGAACATAAGCTTTAAACAGCGGGGTAGCGGTGTTCCCAGTTTCCGGGAAATCCCTTTTATTGAACTCGTATTTTGGCATCGCATCCATGTTAACTGACCGGTTTGTCTACACACCCCAGCACGAACAGTACGACGAAGTCGTAGACCAAGACGGTCAGATTCGTGAGCATTGGCACTACCCTATGCGGGTCATGAATGCCATGGGAATGGATGCCCTACTTGAGCGGCAGCGCACTGCCAAACGTATTCTTAGAGACGACGGTGCTAGCTATAGCCCTGGGGGGCAGCTAAATGTCAGTCACACCTGGAATCTCGATTTACTGCCCTTAATCCTCTCTAGCCAGGAGTGGGAGGGCATTGAAAACGCGCTGCGTGAGCGCGCCGAGTTGCTCAATCTCATTCTCCGGGATTTATACGGTGAGCGCAGTCTCATCTTAAACAAGGTTATTCCGCCAGCGGTATTGTATAGCCACCCCGGATTTTTGCGGGCCTGTGATGGTATTCGGCTGCCTGGCGAGCATCAGCTCATTTTCCACGCATCTGACTTGGTGCGCTCAGCAAGTGGTGAGTGGCTGGTTATTGGTGATCGCACCCAGGCGCCATCGGGAACCGGATATGCCCTAGAAAACCGCACGGTATTGCGGCGGGTCATGCCCAGTTTGTTCCGTGACGCTCATGTTCATCGTTTGTCTAATTTTTTCTTACAGTGGCGTCGCAAGTTGGCGGAACTCAGCCAAACCAAAGATGCGCCACTTGTTGTGTATTTGACCCAGGGCGCATTTAAAGAGAACTCATTCGAAGACGCTTATTTAGCAAATTATTTGGGCTACCCTCTAGTGCAAAGCCGCGACTTAACCGTGCGCAAAGGGGGCTTGTGGTTGAAGTCGCTAGAAGGTTTGCGCCGGGTAGACGTGGTTTTAAGGCGTATCGACGATAGCGTTGCTGACCCTGTTGTATCTCGACAAAGTTTTGGTCAGGGCATTCCCGGTTTAACCGAAGTCGTGCGCGCGGGCGGCGTGGTTATCGCCAATCCGCTGGGCAGTGGTATTCTTGAAAACCCCGTGTTGGCTAAGTATATGCCGGCCATCGCTCGTCACTTTTTGGGGCGAGATCTGCGCTTAAACTCGGTGCCGACATGGTGGTGTGGTGATGCGGCTGACTTGGAATACGTCAAAGCCCATTTTGCTGACTTATTAATTCGCCACACCTGCCGGGCACCTGGCAGGCACAGTGTGTTTGTCGCGGAACTCAATGCGGAGGAGCGCGCTAGCCTACTGGCTAAGGTGCTTGCCAATCCGGTTGATTATGTCGCGCAGAGCGCTGTGCGCCCGTCGCAGACCCCCGCGCTTGATGGCAAGGTGTTTAGCAGTCGTCCTTTGGTTTTGCGCAGTTTTACGGTTGCCAGTGGCAGCTCTTACTCTGTGATGCCGGGGGGCTTGACACAGATTGGCAGCCATACTGATACCCAGCACATAGTGAGTCAGTACGGTGGGGGCAGTAAAGATACTTGGATTATTGCCTCGGAACCCGAAGTTGAAGACAGCGTTTTTGAGCCGGAGAAATTAGCGCGGCAGTCCCAAGCGCTTGATCGTAATTTCAGTTTGCCGAGCCGGGTAATCGATAATTTATTTTGGTTTGGCCGCTACGCTGAGCGCGCTGAATCGGGCTTGCGTCTTGTGCGTACGGTGTTCGAGGAACTCAATAGTATTGAACCCCTCTCGCCGGAAAGTCGTCGGGTGTTGTTGTGCTCGGTTACCCACGTTACGGGAACGTATCCAGGATTTACCGCTAAAACCGCAGACTTTAATGCGCCAGAACACGAACTGCTGGATATCGTGTCAAACCGTTCTCGACCAGGCAGTATTGCACATTGCTTAGAGGCCATTTTGCACTCCGCCGACGGCGTAAAAGAATTGTTATCGAATGATATGCTACGTTTAGTGAATGATATTCGCGACGGCATGGAGTTCTTAAATAAGAATTTAAAAAGCAGCTTGCAGGCGGCGCCAGATGAGTTGCTCGACCCCTTGATAACGAGCTTGCTGGCACTTTCCGGGCTCAGTCAGGAGAGCATGGTGAGAGGCCGGGCGTGGCGCTTTATGGAAATGGGCCGACGCCTTGAACGGGCACAGAAAACAGTTGAGCTGCTGACCCGTATGTTGGTGGTTAATGTTGGTGATGGCCAAAATGTGCCGCTGCTTAAGCCGGTGTTGGCGAGCCTAGAGTCGCGTATTGTCTATAAACGTTATTATCGCAGTGGTTACCGTCTCGATAAGGGCATGGAATTGTTGTTGTTTGATCGTGAAAATCCGCGTTCGGTCATGTTCCAGCTAGAGAGTTTGCGCAGCCATCTTGAAGAAGTGCTAGGCCCCAATAAGGGGATTCAATTAACGGAAGACATGCGCTGTATTTTGCGGGCGAGTAACACCTTGCTTATGTCACGCTTGGATGAGTTGGCCGCAAGGGACGAGGCTAGCGGTGAACACCTGAAATTGGGTGAATTACTCAGGCAGTTAGACAGTGATTTAAAGGCCGCGTCTCAGGCATTGGCAGATCGTTACTTCGATCACGCCGCTGGGCCGCAACCCGTTGAAATGAGTGGCAGGGGCGAGACATGAAATACCGCGTCAAACATTCAACACGCTATGATTATGCCGATCAAGTGAACCAAGGCTATAACGTTGCCTATCTTATTCCGCGCGAGTGCAATGGGCAGCGGGTGAATTTTAGTGATATTCGAATTATTCCGACGCCGGCAAGCAAAATTAAACGGGTCGATTATTTCGGTAATGTCGTTTGCCACTTTACGGTGGAAAAGCCCCACCGAACCCTCGAAGTCATTGTTGATAGTGAAGTGGAAATTGCGCCGTCGGAGCCGCGCTTGCTTAGTGGCGGTATTACCTGCGCGGAGGTGCGTGCAGCGCTTATAAATGGCAGTAATACGGAAGATGTAAAAGCATCCGAATTTTGTTTTGATTCCCCAATGATTGCGGTAACAAGAGAGCTAAGTGAATTCGCGGTCGATTTATTTAGTCCGGATCGCCCGTTTCTGGAAGCAGTGAGCGCACTAAATTCGCGTATTTTTAATGACTTTAAATACGATCCGGGCTTTTCAACGGTGGCTACGCCACTGAAAGATGTGATGGCGAGTCGTCGTGGTGTATGCCAAGACTTTGCACACCTCGCCATTGGTGTTTTGCGGGGCATGGGGTTTGCCGCGCGCTATGTTAGTGGCTACCTAGAGACCTTGCCGCCGCCAGGTCAGGTCAAACTGGCGGGCGCAGATGCATCTCATGCGTGGTTTGCGGTTTATATTCCCGGTGATGATTGGCAAGATTTTGACCCCACCAATGATGTTATGCCTGCGGATCAGCATATTACTACCGCTTGGGGGCGGGATTATTCTGATGTAACACCCTTAAAGGGCGTGGTATTTGGTGGCGGCGGTAAGCAAGTGTTGTCGGTGGCCGTGGACGTGTCACGGGCGGAGTCGCCCTCCGAACGCGCCTTGTTTGCTGCCAATGGCGCTCCTACTCGGCGTTTGGACGATCCGGTGGCGCAAAGCCCCGGGCTGCCCAATCAGCAGAGTCAGAGCCAACAGAACCAGAGCCAGGCCCAGGCCAGCCCCACTCAAGCTTTGCAATCGCAAACTCAGTCACAACTGCCGCCGCGCAGCGTATAAGCTATACGCAATAAGGTGGTTAGGACGGGTACTGTCACTCCCGTCATCCCCTTGACCGTTTCGGTCACTCCAATGTGTTTAGGCCCGTGCTAGTGTGGGCCTAAATACGTCGTCGCGTTCGTCTGGCGTTTTCCAAAACAATAATTAGTGAGAAGCTCATGTCGGCTCAAAATACCTTAATAGCTTTGGTCACTGGGGCCAGTCGTGGTGCAGGGAAGGGTATCGCGCTCGCTTTGGGTGATGCTGGGGCCACGGTATATGTTACTGGGCGCAGTGCTAAGGAAGGCGAGGCGTCACTGCCGGGCACGGTATTTGCGACTGCCGAGGAAGTTAGCCGCCGCGGTGGCCGAGGAATTCCGGTGGTGTGCGACCATGCAGACGACAGTCAGGTCGAATCACTTTTTGCACAAATAGCCGCCGAACAGGGTCGTCTCGATCTCTTAGTTAACAATGCACTGTGTGTTCCCGACGGTTTAACCATCGCCGGGCCTTTTTGGGAGAAGCCTTTAGCATTACAGGCGCTTTTAGATGTTGGCCTGCGTTCGACTTATGTGGCGAGCTATTTTGCGGCGCCACTGCTCTTGAAAAGCACAAGGGGGCTGATCATTAATACCTCGTCACCCGGTGGCCGCAGTTATTTGCATGGTCCTGCGTATGGCGCGGGCAAGGCCGCCGTCGATAAAATGGCCCACGATATGGCGGTGGATTTTAAAGCCTACGATGTGGCGGTAGTTGCCTTGTGGATGGGAATTTTAAAAACAGAGAGAACAATGGCCGCTATTGATGCCCAGCCTGAATTATATGGCCACATGTTGGCGATAGCCGAATCGCCAGAATACAGCGGTCGGGTTATCGCTGCGCTCTCTCAAGATCCTCAGCGTATGCAATACAGCGGCAAAGTGTGTATGGCCGCAGAGCTTGGCGAGCACTACGGCGTCGTCGATATTGATGGTCGGCAGCCGCCGTCGCCACGCGCCATTTTTGGCGGAGTTACCGAGTTTGGCGACGTTGTTATTCAATAGCGTGCGGCGAACTGTCGTCCATATGGGGTATTAGGGAGCGCGGGGCAATTCGGTAAAATCCCTCCTCTAAAATAGCGGTGAGACGGTGTTGGCCCAGCGTGGTTTGGCATGGTCTCCTATAAGCGGGGAGAACATCAAAATGGCATTACAGATCGCGGGTTTACCAGAGGGTCAGTATGCCACGCTAGCGAATGGCCAGCGTATTCACTACTTGGATCAAGGCGCTGGGCCTATTGTGGTATTTCTACACGGCAGCGGCAGCGGCGCAAGCGGGCACAGTAATTTCAAGTACAACTACCCTTATTTAGTTGACCAAGGCTTTCGCGTCATCGTGCCGGATCTTATTGGCTATGGTTATTCCGATAAGCCCGACGATGTGCAATATCACTTGGATTTTTTTGTTGAATGCATTCAGCAATTACTCGCCCAGCTTGATGTTGAACGCTGTGTTCTCATTGGCAACTCTTTAGGCGGTGCCATTGCCATTAAATACACCTTAGACAACCCCGCCTGTGTGGATAAATTGGTACTGATGGCGCCGGGTGGTATTGAGGAACAGGCAGATTATTTTCATATGCCCGGTATGCAGGTGATGAAGGAGGTCTTCACCTCTGGGCCGATGGCGCCAGAGCGCTTAGAGGACTTTATTCGCCGGGGCTTGGTGTACGACGATAGCATCGTTGACCAACAGCTTATTAATGAGCGCTGGGGCATATTTCAACAACAAAATAGCCAAGTTATCACCTCGATGGTGGTGCCCAATATGGCGTCTCGCCTCCAAGAAATCGAATGTCCAGTTTTGGCATTTTGGGGCGTGAATGAACAAATGATGCCGGAAACCGGCATACAAACCCTCGCCAAAAATTGTCGCCATATTCGTTTAACCCTAGTTTCTGAGTGTGGCCACTGGGTCATGGTGGAACACCGGGACATGTTTAATCGCAATACCGCCGATTTTTTGAGAAATAATTAATATGCACAAACAAGAAATTGAAGCGCTGGGTAATGCCTTGTATACCGCAATGCGCAGCTTTCAGCCTATCTCACCGCTCACTGAGCAAGCGCCAGGTATTACGCTTGATGATGCCTATTATATTTCTCTGCAGATGCTAAAGCGTCGTCTAGAAGATGACGGCGAAGTGGTGGTTGGTAAAAAAATCGGGGTGACCAGCAAAGTAGTACAGGACATGCTCGGTGTTCATCAACCTGATTTTGGCTTTTTAACTGATGCGATGGCGTACGCCAACGGCGCCGATGTGCCGGTTGCCGGTAATATGATTCAGCCTCGCGCAGAAGCCGAAATTGGTTTTAAGCTCAAAGCCGACCTACAGGGCCCCGGCGTCACCGAGGCCGATGTTTTGGCCGCTACCGAATGTATTATGCCGTGTTTTGAAATTGTCGATTCGCGTATTAGCGATTGGAAAATTCAAATCCAAGACACGGTTGCTGACAATGCTTCTTGCGGTGTTTATGTGCTTGGCGATAGCAGCGCAGACCCGAAGGGTTTGGATTTACCCAATTTAAAAATTACCGTGTGGAAAAATGGCGAGTTGCTCAGTGAAGGTCTGGGTAGTGCAGTGCAGGGCAACCCACTCACGGCAGTGGCCTGGCTAGCGAATACCTTGGGCCGCTTTGGGATTCCCTTTAAAGCCGGCGAGGTTATTTTGTCGGGTTCACTCGTGCCACTTGAGCCCGTTCAAGCTGGCGACAAAATGACCATGGAGTTACACGGAATTGGTCGCGCCGCTGTGCAGTTTGTGTAATTACATATCAACGGCACCTGAATTTACTATGAGAGTTAACAATAATGGCTGAAAAAATTAAGGCAGCAATAATCGGTCCGGGCAATATTGGCACTGATTTATTGATGAAAGCACTTCGCTCTGAATTTATCGAGCCGGTGTGGATGGTGGGTGTTGATCCAGATTCACCGGGTTTAACGCGGGCCGCTGACATGGGCTTAAAGGTCACCTCTGCGGGTGTTGACGGTATGGTGCCAACGATGCGCGCAGATGGTGTGCAGATTTGCTTTGATGCAACGTCAGCCTATGTTCACGCGGAGAATTCGCGCAAGGTAAATGAACAGGGCGCTCTCATGATTGATTTGACGCCCGCGGCCATTGGTCCCTACTGCGTGCCGCCGGTTAATTTGAATGACGCGCTTGCCGAGGGCTGCATGAACGTCAATATGGTGACGTGCGGCGGCCAGGCAACCATACCAATGGTAGCGGCGGTGTCACGGGTACAAAAAGTGAGCTATGGCGAGATTGTCGCCACGGTGAGTTCGCGTTCTGTTGGGCCAGGCACTCGCAAAAATATTGATGAATTTACCCGCACAACGGCTGGCGCGGTTGAGCAAGTGGGCGGCGCGACCAAAGGTAAGGCGATTATTGTCATCAACCCTGCTGAGCCGCCATTGATGATGCGTGACACTATCCATTGCCTAACAGTTGATACGCCCGATCAGGCCGCAATAACGGCCTCAGTACATGCCATGGTTGCTGAAGTGCAAAAATACGTACCCGGTTACCGCCTTAAAAATGGCCCAGTGTTCGAAGGCAATCGGGTCTCCATTTTTATGGAAGTTGAGGGGCTTGGCGACTTTTTGCCTAAATACGCGGGTAATCTCGACATTATGACTGCAGCGGGTTTGCGCACCGCTGAAATGTTTGCCGAAGAAATATTGGCTGGCCGTTTAACATTAAAGCCGACGGCTGCTTAAGGGGATACGATAATGGATTTACGCGGTAAAAAAGTCGTTTTACACGATATGTGCCTGCGCGATGGCATGCACGCCAAACAGCACCAAATCTCCTTGGACGAAATGAAGAGCATTGCTCGGGGCTTAGATGAGGCGGGTATGCCGCTAATTGAAGTGACCCACGGCGACGGCTTGGGCGGCGCTTCAGTGAATTATGGCTTCCCCGCTCACAGCGACGAAGAATACCTCAAAGCCGTGATTGGCGTTGTAAAAAACGCGAAAATTTCGGCCTTATTGCTGCCGGGTATTGGCACGGTTGATCACTTGAAGATGGCCGCAGATTTGGGCGTAACAACCATTCGGGTTGCCACCCACTGCACCGAAGCCGATGTTTCAGAGCAGCATATTGGCATGGCGGCCCAGATGGGCCTCGATACCGTCGGCTTCTTAATGATGACCCATATGATCGAGGCCGAGCAAATTGTCGAGCAGGCTAAGCTCATGGAGTCATTTGGTGCTAATTGTATTTATTGCACGGATTCTGCAGGTTATTTATTGCCAGACCAGGTTAAGGAGCGCATTGCGCTATTGCGTCGGGAGCTTAAGCCCGAGACTGAGCTTGGGTTTCACGCTCATCACAATCTCAGTTTAGGGGTGATGAACTCGCTGGTAGCGGTCGAGGCGGGTGCGAACCGCATCGACGGCTCGGTGGCAGGCTTGGGGGCCGGTGCAGGGAATACACCGCTGGAGGTCTTGGTGGCCGTTATGGACCGTATGGGGGTAAATCACGGTATTGATCTCTATAAAATTATGGATGTTGCCGAGGATTTGGTTACCCCCATCATGGATAGTCCAATAAGAATTGACCGAGATTCGCTGACCTTAGGTTATGCTGGTGTTTACTCCTCGTTCTTGCTGTTTGCCAAGCGCGCGGCTGAAAAATACGGGGTGTCATCCCGTGATATTCTGGTTGAGCTTGGCAAGCGCCGCACGGTCGGCGGGCAGGAGGATATGATTGAGGATTTGGCGCTGGATATGGCGAAGGCGCGCGGTTTAATTTAAGTCTCTAAACGCTCGCCGCACAGCTTATGCTCCTCGACAAACAGCGAAGTGTCGAGGAGTCGGCGCGCTAGCACTTTCCTGTTCATTGTTCTCGGTTATACTAGCGGCCCAAACATATAAGAAGGGTCGTTCATTCCGTTATGCTTATTGATCCCGCATTTGATGAAATTATTGCCACAATCTATCAGGGGCCGCTCGAGGAGGAGCCGTGGCAGGATTTTCTGTCAGTGTTGTGTAAGCTGATGGGCGCCGTATCGGTGACTTTGGTGCTGAATCCACCCTCGGAGAAGGGTTTGGGGGTGCTGAGGGTGGTGGGAGGCAATTTGGAAGGTATTGCTCGCTATCAAGAGCGTCTTTTCGCTATGGATCCGTTTCAGTCGTTGCGGCCCGGCGAAGTGAAAAGTTTAATGGAACTCGTGCCCGGTGAGAACTGGCTAGAGAGCGAACTTTATAATCTGTGTATGAAGCCGGCAGGGCTTTACGACTCCCTCGGTGTTGATATCCATGTGCCTGGCGAAATGGACGCCGGCTTACGGGTCGCGCGGGGTGAGCAGTCGCCAAGTTTTAACAAGGCCGATCGCGATTTAATTTATACCCTCTTACCTCATTTGGAGCGGGCACTGCGCCTGCATGTACGCTTAAATAAAATTGAGTCAGAACGCGCACTTTATGCCGGCGCAGTGGAAAGTTTGTCGCTGGCGACTATTATTCTAGATGAGAATGGTCGGGTGCTTAGTTGCAATCGCATGGCCGAACATTTGATTATTCGCGAACCCGATGTACGGGTTGAAGATGGGCGTTTAATCTTAGGAGACCAAGCGACAACCAAGAAGCTCCAGCGTCTCATAGACCGTATCCTCAGTCATAAGGTCGGGGATGAGCCCACGGTGGTGGAAGCGATGCGAGTTTGTCGAGACGGCGATTTTTCTGACCTTGGCGTGATTGCGCGGCCGGTACCGATGACCGAGTGGTCGGAGGGGAAGTCAGTACCCACCGTGGCGATATTTATTAGCGACCCGGAATACGGCGCTGAAGCGCCGGTGGCGGTAATCATTCAGCTCTTCGGCTTTACCCCTACCGAAGCGCAGTTATCGCTGTTATTAGCTGACGGCCTTTCCCTTGATGAGGCCTCAGCGGCGCTGGGTATGAGTCGCAATACGGCTCGCACACACTTGCGATCGATTTTTTCAAAAACCGGTGTCAGTCGCCAAACGTTATTAGTGCGCCTAATTCTTAAAAGTGTGGCACAGCTGGCCGACTAGTTAACGAAAGTGATGGTTTGCTTATTCATGGCAAGTGAGGATGGGCGATATGGCTATTTTGGAGAATAAAGTTGCGGTAGTCACCGGCGGTGGTCAGGGAGTCGGCGCTGGTATTGCACTTGCGCTCGCCGCCGAGGGCGCTGTGGTTGCGGTGCTGGGGCGCACATTAGCCAAGTTGGAAGCCACCTGTGCTGAAATTCACCACCGTGGTGGTGAGGCCCAAGCCTTTGTTTGTGACGTTACCGAGGCCGAGGATATCGACGCCGCCATAATGGAAGTTGTCGATGAATTTGGCAGTATCGATATTCTGGTCAACAATGCTCAAATTGTTCCCCTTGGTCGTCTCCTCGAGATAAATGATGACGAATACCAAGAGGGCATGGATTCTGGCCCGCTTGCCACCTTTCGCTTTATGAAAGCCTGTTATCCCTTTTTACGCGGTGATGGCAGTATTGTTAATCTCGCCAGCTCCGCGGCAATGCGTTCCGACTCCGCCGGGTTTGGCGCCTACGCGGCAGCAAAAGAGGCCATTCGAGCATTGAGTCGAGCTGCGGCCTGTGAATGGGGCGAAGACAATGTCAGGGTTAACTGCATTATGCCCCTGGCGATGTCACCCGCAATGAGTCGCTGGGTTGAAGGCGGTGGTGATGACGTAGAAGACTTTCTTAGTACGGTTCCCCTTGGTCGCGTGGGCGATTGCGAGGAAGACGTTGGCCGCGTGGTGGTGTTTTTGTGTGGTCCCGATGCGAGTTACATCACCGGCCATACCTTGCCTATTGACGGTGGCCAAGCCTTTTTGCGTTAAGCTCCTGCCTGCGAAATCACCACTTTATTTTGTATTCCACGCCAATCGCGAGGTTGTTTACATCGCTGCGCCGATACTCATTGAGCCGATATTCGCTGACGATATATAAATTTTCTATCAGGCGATAGCCAAGCTGTGCTTCGGCAACGACCGGGTTTGACGGTATCTGCCTGGCTAGGTCTTCATTGAAAGTGTGGTCGATAAATCCTGCTAAATAAAGCCGGTCGCTGAGGCAGGGGAAGCGCAGCGCAAATGAATGCTCCAGTTGCCAAACCCTTGCATCGCTGTCGTCGATTTGAATAGCGTGTAAATTAACAGCGTAGCTAAGGTTGATTTTGGCGAAAAAGGATTGCAGCGCGGGGCTGTCATTTATGCGCCAGCGTATGCCAAATCGCAGTCGATCATTGTCTTCGCCGCTGCGCATATTGTACTGCACAGTTAAATCCAGTGGCGATGAGTCGTGAATTTGCCAGCGAATATTTTGTTCGGTGTAGTAGTTGCTGGTGTCCCCTAGCTCCTTGTCGGCAGGCTGATTGCCTATATTAAGCAAGCTGAAATAGGAAAAACGCTTGGGGAGTGTCGCGGCAATATTTAAGGTGAAAACACTGTCGTTGTCGACATCAGAAAGATACGGATAAACATTAAAATCTAAAAAGCCCGATTGGCTATTGTGTGCTTCTGCAGACCACGTTTGGCTGCAATATATGGATAATATGCCGCTGAATACCAGTGTTTTAAATTGCTTCCAGGTCAATAGCCTTACTCGCTTATTCTAGAAATGCGTCCTTACAAGCTAGCATAGCGCTGGCAATCTTGCCTTGTTCGTACAAAACTATTCCCGACTAAAGTTGAGTTTTTAGTGGTAACTCGGTGGTGTTTTTAATTTCGGTTACGGCGATATGAGAGTGCAGTTCGCGAATCATTGGCAGGGCTAATAGGCGGTCACGAACAAAACTTTCGTAATTGCGGATGTCCTTCACAATTATTTTTAACATATAGTCCCAGATCCCCGTCATGGTGTAGCACTCGACGACCTCGTCAAAATTGCGAACTGACGATTCAAATTCCACCAGATTTTGGCGGCCAGAGGTTGTTAAATTGACAGTGGCAAACACCACCAAATCCATACCGAGTGTTTGCCGATTGAGAACTGCGACTTTCTTGAGAATGAGGCCGTCTTGTTCAATTCGATTAATACGTCGCCAGCAGGGCGACTGCGACATGCCAACAATATCCGCAACCTCACTTGAGGTTTTGCTGGCATCAGATTGCAAAATACTAAGAATATTAACGTCTTGGCGGCTTAAATTGGCACTCATTGGGATTCCTTTTGATTCCAATTGCTTTGTTTAGGTCTATTTTATGCAGAATTATTGGCGTAATGGAATCACGAGTGGCGTTATTTAAATCTGGAATAGGGCGCAGGGTACGAAAAATGGGCTGCTAGTGCCTGCTTGTGGGAGCGGGAGGCGTAATTTTGGCGGAGGCTTGATGCTCTTTTGTCTTGGGGAATAATTAAGGGGCTAGTGATGCTTATACCGTTTTAAGCTTAGAATAATTTTTTTAGTAATTTAATCTCATTTTTATTCGGTATAGTGGTGTGGTTTTAAAGTTGCAAAAATTTCGATAACTGATTGTTTTTAAATAATAAATTAATAATATATTGTCTTGTTTATGGCGCGTCATTATTGATTGCTAACTCGATGTAATGAAATTATTTGTGTATTGATAATTTTAAAATGCCGAAAATTGCTTTAGTTTAGTTGTGAACTTCGCTTGCGAAGAAGCAGTGCGATGGTTGTTGAAAAAACCAATAAATAGCTAAAAATAATGTGACGGCATTTAAGTGGTAATTGCACTATATGCCGCTATGCTTACAGAGTGATAAATCGTTGCTGAACAATTAGTTGTAGGGCAGGGCTGGGGGCTAGTCTATGGCGCTAATCTCGGTAGTTTACGGTATGTAAACCTGTCGTTTTATCGAAGCAGCGGATTCGCAAAAAAGAATAAGCAGTCATCGTAAAGACTGTTGCTTTGGTGAAATGGGATGCGGTAAACGCAGTCTGGCGCAATGCCAGGTTTTACTGATACCTGATGAACTCGATAAGGGATGCGTCATGGTAATAGCACTAATTATTTTAGGACTGGTGATTATCACGGTTCTGTTCCATCTCTACAGCCCTTGGTGGCTGACGCCCATTGCGTCTAACTGGGGTGCTATCGACACCACTATCGAAATCTCCTTCTGGATTACCGGCCTGGTTTTCATTGCCGTTAACTGCTTTTTAGCGTGGGTAGTGTGGCGCTATAAACATACCGGTAAGCATCAGGCGCATTATGAACCGGAAAGTAAAAAACTTGAATTATGGCTTACCGGTCTCACCGCCATCGGCGTTATCGCCATGCTCACCCCCGGTTTAATTGCCTGGGCTAAGGTTGTGAATGTGCCGAGCGAGGCGACGAATGTTGAGGCAATTGGTCAGCAGTGGCAGTGGACCTTTCGGTTCCCCGGCGCGGACGGTGAGCTTGGCGGTGCCGATGCACGCTTTGTTACTGCGACAAACCCCTATGGTATTGATCCTGAAGATCCCAAAGGTCAAGACGATCTCATCGTAAACAGCCATCAATTGCATCTGCCAGTGGGCAAACCGGTGAAGATGCTTTTGCGCTCAAATGATGTGTTACACAATTTTGCGGTGCCGCAATTTCGAGTAAAAATGGATTTGGTGCCAGGCACCGTGACCTATCAATGGTTTGAACCTAGCCGGGTTGGCACCTTTGATATTCTTTGTGAAGAGCTCTGCGGCGTCGCGCACTTTACCATGCGCGCCCAAGTGATTATTGAGGAAGAAGACGCCTATTTAGCGTGGTTGAACCGCCAGCCGACCTTTGCCCAAACTCAGCGTAGCCCAGCGCCAGACCTAGTGGCGGGCAAACAGCTGTATTCTACGTGTGCCGCCTGTCACGGCGTGAACGGCGGTGGTTTGGCCGCAATGCAGGCACCTAATTTAAGTGGCTTGGCGGCGTGGTATATGGACCGCCAGCTGCGCTATTACCGCGAGGGCATTCGCGGGGCTCACCCTGCAGACAGCAGCGGCCAACAAATGGCCGCTATGGCGAAGTCGGTGACTAAGGCTGAAGATCTACACAATCTGCTCGCCTATATTGAAAGCCTGCCCGTGGTGGCTGCGCCCGCTACCTTGGGTGGTGACCCTGCACGCGGCGCCCAGGTTTACCAGCCTTGTGTCGTTTGTCATGGCGCTAATGGCCAGGGCACTGCGGCATTGCAAGCGCCGCAACTGGCAGGGCAGGCCGATTGGTATTTATACACGCAGCTAAAATATTTCAGCACCGGCTGGCGGGGCAAGCACCCCAAAGATCAGTACGGTTCCCAAATGCGCTTAATGACCAGCACGATTCAAAGCCCTGAACGTCTGCAAGATTTACTGGCGTATATCGCGACCTTGCCAGTGTCGGGTAGCCATCAAGAACAGCTTGCACGGGCAACAATTGCAGAGGGGGTGCAACAACCATGACACATATTGCCATCGCTGATCAAACCGCTCATTTACACCATCCTAAAACCTTTATTGGTAAATATATTTGGAGCCAAGACCACAAAGTCATCGCCATTCAATATTCGGTAACGGCGATATTTGTAGGTTTAATAGCCTTGTTATTGTCGGTGCTCATGCGCCTGCAATTGGGTTTTCCCGGTGAATTTAATTTTATTAGTCCGGATGCCTATCTGCAGTTTGTGACCATGCACGGCATGATAATGGTGATTTATCTGCTTACTGCGCTGTTGTTAGGCGGCTTTGGCAATTACTTAATTCCGCTGATGGTCGGTACCAGAGACATGGTGTTTCCGTATTTGAATATGCTCAGTTACTGGTTTTATCTCGCGTCGGTTATTGTCTTGCTGAGTAGCTTTTTTGTGACTGGGGGCCCGACCGGCGCAGGTTGGACTTTGTATCCGCCGCAGTCGATATTAGCTGGTACTCCGGGAGCGGGCAGCGGTATTGTGCTAATGCTATTGTCGCTGACGATCTTTATTATTGCTTTTACCATGGGTGGTCTGAATTACGTCACCACAATTTTTCAAGCCCGTACACGGGGCATGACCTTAATGCGTATGCCCTTGACTATTTGGGGTATCCTCACCGCGACCATCCTCGGTTTGCTGGCGTTTCCGGCGCTATTGGTTAGCGCCATCATGATGTTGTTTGACGCCCTATTAGGCACTAGCTTTTTTATGCCAGCGATAGTGTCCTTGGGTGAGCCCTTAAATCACGAGGGCGGCAGTCCCATTCTGTTTCAGCATTTGTTTTGGTTCTTTGGTCACCCTGAAGTGTACATCGTGGCGCTGCCAGCCTTTGGTATGGTCAGCGACGTTTTGAGTGTTCATGCTCGCAAGAATATCTTTGGCTACCGCATGATGGTGTGGGCAATTGTTATTATCGGCGGGCTTAGTTTTATTGTATGGGCCCACCATATGTATGTTAGTGGCATGAATCCGTATTTCGGCTTTTTCTTTGCTACCACCACTTTAATTATTGCCGTGCCTACGGCGATCAAAGTGTATAACTGGGTGCTTACCTTGTGGCGGGGTAATATCCATCTCACCGTACCGATGCTGTTTGCCATCGGTTTTATTTTCACCTTTACTCATGGCGGCTTAAGCGGTTTGTTTTTGGGTAACGTGGTGGTGGATTTGCCCTTATCTGACACCTTCTTTGTGGTTGCCCATTTCCATATGGTGATGGGGGTGTCGCCGATAATGGTCCTGTTTGCGGCGCTCTATCATTGGTTTCCACTGGTTAGCGGAAAGCAATTGCACACCGGTCTTGGCAAAGTGCATTTTTGGGGTACTTTTCTTGGTACTTATGCGATTTATTTACCGATGCATTACTTGGGCTTTCTCGGTGTACCGCGGCGCTACTACGCACTGGGTGATACCTCGTTTATTCCGGAGTCGGCCCACGTCTTAAATGAAGACATTACCATTGCCGCGATTATTGTTGCTCTATTCCAGCTGGTGTTTGTCGTGAATGTAATCTGGACTCTGCGCTCAGGTCCACGCTCGGTGCGCAACCCTTGGGGGGTTGCGTCCCTAGAGTGGCATACTCCCGATGTGCCGCCAGCGCACGGCAACTGGGGCGACGCATTACCAACTGTGCATCGCTGGGCCTACGATTACAGCGTGCCGGGCGCCAAGCAAGATTTCATCCCCCAGCATGTCGCCGAAGAAAATGTGGAGTACGAAGCCGGTGGTCGCCGGGTTGGGGAGGGTGAGTAATGGGCTGGTTTGGAATTCTGTCAGAAAAACCATGGATCCCCGAGGCGCAGGGTACGAGCGCTGAATGGGGTCGTACCGCTTATACCCCCGCGGTTAAAATATCACTGCGGTTTATGCTAGTGATTATTAGCGTATTTTTCCTGCTGTTTTTCGTTACCTTTATCAGTCGATCTCAATACGACGACTTTTTAGCGCTAGCTGGCGAGCCCTGGCAACCTTTTACCAATTCTATGCGGTTGTGGATTAACTCCGGTGTATTAGTGTTGGCCAGTGTTGCAATGCAAGGAGCCGTTTATGCACTGCGCCGCAATCACCATTTTCGCCTACTGGTGCTGCTAGCGACAGGCGCGGTACTGGCAATACTTTTTATTATTTTACAAATATCGGTATGGCAGTTTTTGGCCGGGATGGGCTACAGCGTTGCAGGCAATCCGGCGAATAGTTATTTTTATATCTTAACTGGCTTACACGTTTTACACCTTGTTGGTGGTTTGGTGGCACTGGGACGGGTGGTGAATAGCTTGCGAGAGGAGGGCGATTTACAGAATCGCCACGCGGCGATAGAAGCCTGCGCGGTGTATTGGCATTACTTGTTGGGCCTATGGTTTGTATTGTTTTTCATACTGACCCGCACTCCTGAAACCTATGCACTTATTGCCGCAGCCTGCGGCCTGGGATGAGATCATGGCGAGTATTCCCGCAGTGAATGCAAAGAGTAGTTATTGGCAGAATCTAGTCAATGACTGGGGCGCCGACAGGGAGGTGTTTAAGCTTTCCTGGGGCAAGCTGATGATGTGGATATTCCTACTCAGTGATACCTTTATCTTTAGCATTTTCCTTATTGGCTATATGAACGTACGGATGTCAGCAACGGACAGTTGGCCCCTGACGAGTGAGGTGTTTGCCTTACACGTTGGTGGCGCGGACATCCCTTTGCTGCTCATTGCGATTATGACGTTTATTCTGATTACCAGTAGCGGCACCATGGCAATGGCGGTTAACTGCGCCTACCAGCGCAATAAAGCCGCCACGTTTAAATTGATGATTGCCACAGCAATTCTCGGCGCCAGCTTTGTCGGGATGCAGGCGTTTGAGTGGAGCAAACTGATATTAGATGAAGGCGTTAGGCCTTGGTCTAACCCTATGGGGGCCGCTCAGTTTGGCTCCGCGTTCTTTATGATTACCGGTTTCCACGGTGTGCACGTAAGTATTGGCGTGATTTATCTTACCGTAGTTGCTTTTAAGGTGTTGCGAGGCCACTACGATGAGCGGGGTTTTCAAATCGTTGAAATAACCGGCCTGTATTGGCATTTTGTCGATCTGGTTTGGGTCTTTATTTTTGCCTTTTTCTATTTGTGGTAAGGAGCTCAATATGAGTGGTCAGCCTGAAACAGCGAGTCATGGCGAGGGGCAGCAACACCCTATAGGTTTATATTTTAAAGTGTGGATACTGCTGTTTGTGCTCAGCTCAATGTCGTACGCCGTCGATTATTTTCATTTTGTTGGGTATTTGCGCTGGACCTTAATACTGGTGTTTATGTTTCTTAAAGCAGGCCTAATCATCACCGTGTTCATGCACTTTGCCTGGGAGCCCAGTACCTTAAAATTGGCCCTGGGCCTGCCGGTTATTGCGATAGTGGTGTTTATTGGTTTTATGGCGGTAGAGGCTGATTACACCTTTTTAAGTCGTCTTACCTTTATGTCGGGGGGGACATGAGTCGCGGCCCACTCCCGCGATATTTGATTCCCAGCTTGCTGGCGGCGGTACTCATAAGCAGTGCCTTTATGGCAAATTCCATCTTGCGAACGCAGTTTCAGCAAGCCCCTGACGTCAATGGTGCGGTTCTAGCGGCGCCACTAGAGCTGCCAAGCTTTGAATTGCGCAATCATCGCGGTGAGCTTGTCCATAAAGCGGATTTTTTGGGGCGCTGGCAATTAATTAGCTATGGCTACACTCAGTGCCCAGACATCTGCCCAACGATGTTGTCGAGCCTCGCGGGTTTTCAGAAATTACTCGATAAGGAAAAGCAATTTAAAGACCTACAAGTCCAGTTTTACAGTATCGATCCAGAGCACGATAGTATTGAAAAGCTCGCTAATTATGTGCCGTGGTTCGATGCTCGCTTTATCGGTTTGAGGGCTGATGATCCAGCGCAAGCCGCGATTTTTGAGCGAAGCATGGGTTTGCAGAGTTACCGCATGGACGAAGCTGAGCTGGCGAGCGTGAACGTGGCGGCCAAGTTAAGTGGCCCCGAAATAGCACACGGCTTTCGCTTATATTTGTTGGATGAGCAAGCGCGCTTGCGCGCTTCCTTGGCACCTATTTCAACGCGGGATGGCAGTAAATACTATGAGGCCGAGGCTTTGTTAAAGGATTATCTCGCGCTTCGTCAGTGGTTTGCCAAACAGCGTTAATTATATTGCCTGTCGCCTTGCCTTAGGCATAATAGGCGGATGGGCCCCTACCGGAGCGTTTCATTTTACTGTCGCAGGTTGTTATGCCCAATCGCTGGGATCTTTTCTGTAGAGTTATCGATAATTACGGTGACATTGGCGTGAGCTGGCGTTTGGCGCGTCAATTGGCTGCCGACCACGGCCTCGACGTGCGGCTATGGCTGGATGATGTCGTGGCCTTTTGCCGAATTTACCCAGCGGCTGACCCCAATCTTCGTGTTCAACATCATTGCGGCGTTGCGATTCACTGGTGGTCTGAAGATTGTTCAGGTGTTGAGGCGGCTGATGTGGTCATTGAGGCGTTTGGCTGCGAGTTGCCAACGCATTATATTGCTGCCATGACGGCGCGTGAGCGACCGCCGCTGTGGTTGAATTTAGAATATTTAAGTGCGGAGGAGTGGGTTGAGGGCTGCCATGGCCTGCCGTCTTTGCAGGCGAATACCTTAGCGAAGTATTTCTTCTTTCCAGGATTTACCTCGAAAACTGGGGGGCTGCTGCGGGAATCGAGTCTTATCCAGCGGCGCAAGGACTTTCAATCGTGCGAGGTGCACAAGGCTAGCTTTTTACAGGATCTTGGCGTTCAGTGGTCGGCAGCTAGTCAATTAATATCACTGTTTTCCTATGAGAATACCGGCTTATCGACGTGGCTGGCGAGCTTGGCGAATGCCGAAAGGTCTTCTCATATTCTTGTTCCCGAAGGTCGAATTCTTGGTGATCTGGCAAATTACTTGGGCGTAGCGAGAATTCACCTCGGCCGCCTATATCGGCGCGGCGCCTTGAGTATTCAGGTGCTCCCTTTCCTGAGTCAGGACGATTACGATCGACTACTATGGGCTTGTGACTTTAATATTGTGCGCGGCGAGGACTCTTTTGTTCGGGCGCAATGGGCTGGGCGGCCGTTTATTTGGCATATTTATCCGCAGGAAGAAGGCGCCCATTTAATTAAGTTGGATGCCTTTTTACAGCGCTATTGCGAGGGTTTGTCCCCTGACTTGCGCTTGGCCATGAAGGCTTGTTGGTTGGCCTGGAATCAGAGTCAAAACTGCCCCGCGAGCTGCTTTAGTCTGATTGGCGCATCGCCACTGCTGGCGGGCCATGCAGAGCGTTGGTGTGGTCGCCAGATGGCAGTAGAAAATCTTGCAGATTCGCTAGTGCAATTTCAGCAAAACTGGTTATGATACGCAGCCGCAATTGATGGCATCCCATTAATCCTTTTTCGGATGCAAGTATGAAAACCGCACAAGAAATGAAGCCCAATAGCGTGATGCTGATCGAGGGCCAGCCCTGGCTAGTTCAAAAAGCCGAGTTCACTAAGTCTGGTCGCAATAGCGCCATCGTTAAAATGAAGCTCAAAAACTTGTTGAGCGGTTCTTCTACTGAGACGGTATTTAAGTCAGAAGACAAGGTCGAGCCGGTTATTCTAGACAGAATTACCGTGAGCTACTCCTATGTTGCCGATGGCGTCTATGTGTTCATGGACGAAGACTTCAACCAGTATGAATTGAGTGCTGAGGATATTGAAAGCGTTTTACCGTATATCGTCGATGGCATGACTGACGAATGTGAAGCGGTATTCTTTGAAGGTAAAGTGATCTCAGTTGACTTGCCGACCACTATTGTTCGTCAAATAGTTTATACCGAAGGTTCCGCCCGTGGCGATACTTCTGGCAAGGTGATGAAGCCTGCGCAATTGAGCAATGGCACGGTGGTTAAAGTAGCCGATTTCTGTGAAATTGACGACTGGATCGAGATTGATACTCGCAACGGTGAGTATAAGTGTCGCGCTAAAGCGCCTGTTTAAGTCTGAAAGCATAAAAAAACCGGCTTGAGTGCCGGTTTTTTTATGCCTGCTAATTGCCGAATACCGACCAGCCAGTGGCTTGCACGAGCATCTCGAGTGCTTCAGTGCCGAGTTTGCTATTGCCGATACTGTCCAGGCCTGGTGACCACACCGCAATAGAGGCTTTACCTGGCGCGATGGCGAGAATACCGCCGCCGACGCCACTTTTTCCGGGTAGACCAACTCGGTAGGCAAATTCCCCAGAACCGTCGTAATGCCCGCACATCATCATCAGCGAGTTAATGCGCCGCGCCCGTTGGGCAGAGACAACTCTGACGCCAGTGCTTGAATTAATACCGTCAGACACCAAGAACAAGCCTGCTTGCGCCAGCTGCTGGCAACTCATGCTGATGGAACAATGATGGAAGTAGGTGCCCAAAACACAATCAACAGGGTTTTTAAAACGACCAAACGAGGCCATAAAGTGTGCCAATGACGCATTGCGGTCGCCGGTCAAAAGTTCAGACTGGGCTACTTTCTCGTCGATGCCAATACTATTGTCATTGGCGATAAAGCGCACAAATTGCAGTATTTCCGCGAGGGTCTCTTTGGGTTGATGTCCCATCATAATGGCGTCAACAATCGCGATAGCGCCGGCGTTGATGAAAGGATTGCGGGGTTTACCACTTTCATGCTCGAGCTGAACTATGGAGTTAAACGGGTCGCCGGAGGGCTCTCTGCCGACTCTTGACCACACAGCATCGCCGAGCTTGCCCAAGGCAATAGTGAGGGTGAAAAGCTTGGAAATGCTCTGGATGGAAAATAAGGTGGCGGAGTCACCCGCGCTGAATACCTGTCCGTCAGCTAGGGCTACGCTAATGCCAAATTGCTCCGGATTTACGCAGGCGAGTTGGGGGATATAATTTGCCACCTTACCGCGTTCGCTGCGATCTTTCATGGTAACGCAGATGTCGTCGAGAATATCTTGCATGGCTTGGTGTTGTTGTGCCCGGAATCAGAGTAAGTCTTAGATGGAGGTGAACACCTGCAGAGCGCGCCACCCACAAAAGTTGCTAGGGGTATTATATTCGCTGTTCATAGCTTGCGGCAGTTATTTCTAGGCTGAATATTGCCATGCATGTTCACGGGCCTTGGGGGCAAACTAGGCATTTGATAGCAGTTATATAACGAACAAACTTAGTTTTACTTTAAATCCTGTGACTCAGCCCGCAAAAGCTACTATCCACTATACCGAGCAAGACGATAAGGGGGCAGAATGCCAATATGTTCATGAATTGTCGTGGGCGTACTATACAGTTTTCTCGGTGAGTAAGGTGCTTACTTCGTCGGAGGTATATTTCGATATGATGTTTAGTCGCTATTTAGAAAGTGCGGGCCGCGAAAAAATCTCGCCGCCTAGTCGTATACTCCAGTCCTGGCACCCCGTTGCTATTCTAATGCTGATACCAATCATTCAGCTTATTGTTTCTGGGCTAAGCGCTTAAGACCCTCTCTTCAATTCGGCCTGCGCGTATCTTTAATTGGTATTTGTCAGTGCTCGTCGGTATTTAATGATATTCTCGCAAACATTGATTTGCGTTGGCTGCGCTTGCTCTGCTAAAAAGCGCCTTTGCTATATGCAAAGTGCTGACTCAAGCTAACATATCTGCCTCAAAAAGCGTGCGCAAAGCCGCTGAACCAAGGAATATTAATGAAAATTTGTGGTGTTGAATTGACCGGTAATGACGCCGTTGTCTGTTTACTGAACTATGATAAGCAGCAATTTAATTTGCCTGAGTGTCGGGTGCGCAAGCTGAGCTTACCGAAAGACCACACGCGTCACGATCTATTGCAGTTTCAACATGCCTTCGCTCAGCTCATGGGCGACTATAAGGTGGATTCGGTGGCAATTAGAGGGCGGATGCCCAAAGGTAAGTTTGCCGGTGGTGCCATAAGTTTTAAATTAGAGGCAGCTTTGCAGCTGATGCCCAATCTCGAGGTGCGCTTACTGACGCCTAGCGAGATTAAGGCGACGCTGGCGGCTAACCCCCTGGTGATACCTTTTGCCGATACTGGCTTAAAGGCATTCCAAGAAGGGGCATTTACCGTCGCCTATGCGGCGCATATGTAGGGCTTTAATTCCACGAAAAGATTCCCTATCTAAACCCCGGTCTGTAAAATCAGCCTCTTTGTTAATAAAGCGGAGCAGCGCAATGGGCAGAGCCTACCAAAACCGCAAAGATTCCATGGCCAAGACCTCGGATGCCAAGGCCAAAGTCTATAGTAAGTACGGACGCGAGATTTATGTGTGTGCCAAGGCTGGGGGGCTAGACCCCGCAGGTAATCTGGCTCTGCGCGGGATGATTGAGCGCGCAAAAAAAGATCAAGTACCCACCCATGTTATTGAAAAGGCCATCGATAAAGCGAAAGGTGGCGGCGGCGAAGATTTTGCACTGTCGCGCTACGAGGGCTATGGTCCAGGTAATTGCATGGTGATTATCGACTGTTTAACAGATAACGCCAACCGTACTTTTGGCGATGTACGGCTGTGTTTCACTAAGACTAAGAGCAAAATTGGCACGCAAGGCAGTGTTAGTCATATGTTCGACCACTCGGCAATCTTTGTGTTTTCTGGCGACGATGAAGAGGGTGTGCTGGAAGCGCTAATGGAAGCGGACGTGGATGTTAGCGATATTGAGAATGAAGACGGCAAAATCTCGGTATTTGCACCTAATACTGATTACTTCAAAGCTCAGCAAGCACTGATTGAATTTGGTGTAAGCGACTTTGACGTGGCCGAAATCCAATTTTTGCCGCAAAACACCACAACCATCGACGATGAAGACATGCCGATGTTTGAGAAGTTTATGGACATGCTAAACGACTTGGATGATGTGCAAAACGTTTTTCACAATGTGGCGTTGTAAGGCCGCGCTCGTCGGTCTGTGCTATATCAAATCGCCCTGGTGCTAGACAGGGCTTCTGGGGCCGTTATTTTAGGCCCCGCTGTTTAATCTTATCGTTTAATAATTGTTCACCTTCCGCGATTAGGGTTTCAACCGCGACGTGGGTGAAGGTGTTTACCTCCACATTCACCGCCGTGAACGGCGCCGCCTTATCACCGTTGCTGTAAGCTTGCTGGCATATTTTTTTCAGGCGCTCGATAAACTCTGGTGCTTGAGTGGCGCTGGCGTTGTTCAGTAAGACCACAAAGCGACGCTCGTTGAGACGAGCAAATATATCAGCGTCGCGTAGTGTTGCCGTAACATTATCGCTAAATAGGCGAATGACATTGTCCATGTTGATATTTAAATCATTGTCAAAAAATGACGTCCGCAACTCCAAGAATATTGCTGTCATGGGCGTTTTTTGGCGCTCTGCGACGCGAATTTGCTGCTGGCCGAGTAAAATAAAGCCGTCGCGGTTGTTTATATTGGTGAGTATGTCGCGGGTCGCATAGTGAATCGCATATAGCTCTCGTTCGACGATGGCGCCAAAATTCTTGAGGGTGTGCTGTTGCTCCGCACTCAGGTGTCGAGGTTGTTGGTCGATAATACACAGCGTGCCGAGTTTGCTGCCGTCCAATGCTTTGAGAGGGCAGCCTGCGTAAAAGCGGATTTTGGGGTCGTTTTCTACTAAAGGATTATCGGCAAAGCGCTCGTCTTGACTCGCGTCGGGAATAATAAAAAGGTCGTCACCATTAATTGCGTGACCACAGAAAGAGATGTCGCGAGGGGTTTCGCTGGCGTCTAAGCCAATACATGATTTAAACCACTGGCGATTTTCATCTACTAAGCTGATAACAGCTACGGGCACATTGAGAATTTGCTTGGTCATTTGAGTGAGGCGATCAAAGCGGTCTTCTGGTGGCGTATCCAGAATATTAAGGGCACTGAGGGCGGCCAGCCGTGATTTTTCATTTTGGGGCAGATCTGGCGATTTCACTACGTATCCTTAAGCGCTGTAATAGCTGAATTTAGAGTAAGTTAAGCAGACTTTATAAGGTTTTGCCTGTATTTGTCGCTGTGGACTATCCCAATTCTGATTAAAATCTGCGGGCAATTACTCATAGCGCGTGTAGGGTGGCCTTAACGCATTTAAGTATGTTGTAGTCGTACTCGCCGTCCAATAGTTCATAGACCGGCTTTATTTTGCCGTCTTCACTGTGTTCAAAGGCAAATTGGATTTCTTTGAGCTGTGCATCGCTTAATGTGACCACATCGCCGATATTGAGTTCACCGCTGGCAATACCTTGGCAGAGGTGACCATAAATAGTGGTGAGGGCGAGGCTGCGTTCTCCGGCAATCGTCTCTGGGTCTTTGCCGCGCTTGAGCATGGCGATGCTAGTGGCGGCGGTGTCGTTGATGTCCTCGGCGGTTGGCGCATTCAAGTTGGCGAGAATGACCTGAAGAAAGCCCGCGCCGTACTTGGCGAGCTTACTCTCGCCAACCCCGGACACGCGGCTCAACTGGTCGAGGGTCTGGGGTTGGCGCTCGGCCATTTCGGCAAGGGTGGCGTCATGAAAAATCATATAAGCTGGAATCTCTTGCTCGCTGGCTAGTATCTTGCGGTGTTCGCGCAGGGCTTCCCATAGCACCGCATTTCCCGTGCCGGTGTAAGCCTTGGCTTTGCGACGTTCGCTCTTGCTGATTTTAACCATTTTACGCAGGGTTAATTGGCTTTCGCCTTTCAGAATTGGTCTTGCGGTATCGGTGAGCTGAACGCTGCCGTGCCCCTCAACGTCCACTCGTAATAAGCCTCGGGCAATAATTTGCCGGTACAGCGTGCGCCACTCGGTGTTATTGAGTTCGCCGCCGATGCCGAAGGTCGAAATTTTATCGTGGCCAAACTGGCTGATACGTTCGTTTTCTTTACCTAATAACACGTCGACTAAGTAGCTGACCCCGAAGCGCTGACCGGTGCGATAAACACAGGACAGGGCTTTTTGGGCGGCAACGGTTGCGTCCCAGGTTTCGGGGGGCGTGAGGCAGTTATCGCAGTTGCCACAGGCGTGGTCGTAGTCGTCGTCAAAATAGCGCAGCAGCGCTTGGCGACGGCAGGTGGTAAGTTCACAGAGGCCAAGCATGGCGTCGAGTTTGTGTTGCTCAAGTCGTTTGCGGCTTTCTTCGGCGCCGGAATTGCCCTGCATTTGGCGTAGGGTAATCACGTCTTGGAGGCCGTAGGCCATCCACGCATCGGCGGGCTGACCGTCACGACCGGCGCGGCCGGTTTCCTGGTAATAGGCCTCTATACTTTTGGGCAGATTGAGATGGGCAACAAAGCGGACATCGGGTTTGTCTATGCCCATGCCGAAGGCAATGGTGGCAACGATAATCACGCCGTCTTCGCGGAGAAAGCGCTCCTGATGTTGTTGGCGCTGCTCATTGCTCATGCCAGCGTGGTAGGGCAGGGCGGTCATGCCTTTACCACTGAGCCAAAGTGCGATTTCGTCGACTTTTTTACGCGACAGGCAGTAGACGATTCCCGCTTCGCCTTCGTGTTCATTGAGTATGAAACGCAGTAAATTCTCCCGCGCGGTGCCCTGATTTTCAGTAATGCGGTAGCGAATATTGGGGCGGTCGAAGCCGTCGTTAAAGACGCGGGCATTGTGCAGTGACAAGCGCTCGATGATTTCGCGCTGGGTAGGGCCGTCGGCGGTGGCCGTTAGCGCAACACGTGGTGTATTGGGAAAACGCTCGTGGAGTATGGTCAGCTTGATGTATTCGGGGCGGAAATCATGGCCCCACTGGGATACGCAGTGGGCTTCGTCAATAGCGAACAGGGATAGCGGTGCATTGTCCAGGAGCTGTAACATGCGGGGCATCATCAGTCGTTCTGGGGCTATATAGAGTAGCTCTAGCTCGCCGTTCATCAGCTGATTTTCGACCTCATTCACTTCCATACCGTTGAGGCTAGAGTTCAAAAAGGCCGCTTTGATACCATTTTGGCGCAGCGCCATAACCTGATCTTGCATCAGGGCGATTAAGGGCGAAATGACAATGGCGGTGCCTTCGCGCACCAGCGCGGGCACTTGGAAACACAGAGACTTACCACCACCGGTGGGCATCAGCACCAAGGCGTCGCCACCTTGAATCACGTGGTCGACAATATCGGCCTGTTGATTGCGAAAAGACTCATAACCGTAAACACTTTGCAGGACCTGCAGCGCGCTACTTATACTGGGGCTGATATCGGCGTGATTAGCTGTGTTCATGTCAGTGTTTTGGATGTCGACCTCTGAAATACACCACGGGCAGTGGCGGTTGCGTTTTTGTTAACGCGGAAAACGGGAACAATTGCCTAGTGGCTGCACAGCTTATGGATGCCTGCCTAGGTGTCGGGCGTAATGATTTTTCCTTACCACATTAAATCGTCTGGAATTTGATAAGCCGCATAGGGGTCATCTTCCTCGACGGCCGCAACAGTACTGGCTGATTTGGTATTGTGTACCAAGATAACCGACGGGTCGCGCTGGGCGATTTTGTCCGCAATCGTGGCGGGCACCAGTTCATAGCCGTCTTTGAATTTAACGAGGGCAATAATGCCTTTAACCAATTGGGTCTGCAGCAAGCTGTCGACAAACACCTTTTTAATCTTTTTGCCGTCAGTGAACTGATAGGCAATCTCACCTTTTTTGCGGTCGATGCGATTTAGACTGATCAGCTGAATGATTTGCGCTTGAATGGCCTTTTTCTCGACTTCGGCCTGACGTAAGCGATTAAGTTCGCGGTCGCGTTCAGCCTTTTCTGCTAGCGCCCGTTGTGCGGCCTCTTTGCTTTCGTTAACGACAACGGTGCCTTTGGGCTGCTTGGCTTGTTTGCGCTTTTCTTGCTTAAGTTTCTTGACCTTTTTCTCGTCGACCATACCCGCTTTGAGTAGCTGTTCTTGTAAGGATGCCATGCCAGGCCTCTTGAGTGTTGAGGATACGTCCATTCTAAGGGATTATTGCCGCCAGAGCTTGGAAAAACTTATTAAAAGCACTTGCTGAAAGCCCCCGCTTGCTGCTAAAAACAGCGGGTAATGCCAAGTGGTTTATTAGTCTGCCCGGCGGTTGTGCCGCAGTTGAGCTTAGCCTTGGACGAATACTAACAAGGAGTGAGTAAATGATTAAAGTCAGTGTGATGTACCCCAATTCTCCGGGAGCCCGGTTTGATCATGCCTATTACCGCGATCAGCATTTTCCAATGGTTAAAGAGTTGATGGGGGATTACTGCTTGTCCTATACCATCGATCGGGGCTTAGTCGGTGAGGATGCCGGAATCCCACCACTGTATATTGCCATGGGCCATCTGTACTGTGCGTCCATTGATGAGTTTCAGGCGGGTTTCTCGCCCCATGTAGGTAAAATAATGGCGGATTTGCCAAATTACACCGATCAAGTCCCGCAGATCCAAATAAGCGAAGTTGTCCCTCATTTTGATGCAATGATGGCTGTATAGCTGGTCTCACTGGATTGTTCCAAAATTCGGTCTGCGGTGTATTTGTCTCTATGGTCCAGCGGTGGTTTTTCAGCAAGGCGCTTGTGGTGATACTATGCGGGCAGTTTTCAAACTAGAGACAGGGGTTTATGCGCGTACCGGCTTTTTTACTTACTCGGCTACAGGCTAAAGCAGAGCAAATTACGCAAAGACCGCCCACCAAGGTAATCGGCACTGATTATCTGCGGCGCTGGCACGTAGTGCCGCGCAATCGGCTGTTTAATGTATATCTCCACCATGTCACCGGTAACGATCCTGATATTAATCTCCACGACCATCCGTGGTTGTTTAATTATTCAATGGTACTGCGTGGTGAAATTTTAGAAGAGATGCCCCACGGCGAACGCGTCTTACCCACGGGCACCTTGACCGCCCGTTTGGGGCGCGCGCCACACCGCTTATTATTGCAGTCACCCGACAGTTTAACGCTCTTTATTACCGGCCCCAAAATTCGTAGATGGGGCTTTTACACGCCAAGTGGCTGGGTGTGTAGCAAGCTGTATCTGCGCGAGGGCGGAAATGGCCGTGACCTAAGTGCGGGCGCGCCTTAATGCGTCCGCGCTAAGACCATTTATAACAACGTATTATTTAGAATTAACCTAGACGCGCCATGGTGGGCTGATGAAAAACACAATAAAAACAGCAGTATTTCGCAGTTATATAAAGGGCTCGGCGCGACTCGCTTGGCTTGGTAAGGTTGCAAAGCATATCACCAGTCTTGACCTTGTTGCCGAACAGGAACAGCGCAGAATCCCGCTGCGGCTTTATTTGCCGCCGGGTGATGGGCCGTTTCCGGTGGTGGTGTATTTTCATGGTGGTGGTTGGGTAATTGGCGATTTAGCGACATATGATCCAATGTGTCGAGATCTATGTGACCGCAGCGACACTATTGTGGTGGCCGTCGATTATCGGCGGGCGCCGGAATACCCGTTTCCCGCGGCGCCAGAAGATTGTCTGACGGCACTGACTTGGGTTGCTGAACACATTGGGCTGTATGGTGGTCGCGCCGACTCCATTGTTCTTGCCGGTGATAGTGCGGGGGGGAATCTCGCTGCGGTAACCGCTATCCAAGCGCGTGATCAGCTACCGGGGCTCGTCAAAGGTCAGGTGTTGATTTACCCCGTTACCGATCACTATGAGCCGGGTACCGACTCCTATATTGAAAACGCAAAAGGCCCCGTGCTGACGCGGCCGATAATGATGTGGTTTTGGGATAGCTATTTAGCCAACAGCTCAGCGCTTAAGGCTGGCGAGCACCGTCACCCCTTGGCTACGCCTTTAACGGCTGACGACCTAAGTATGTTACCACCGGCACTAGTGATTACCGCTGAGCGCGATCCGCTGCGAGACGAAGGCATTGCCTATGCGTGTCGGCTAGAAGAACAGGGCGTTGCGGTGACTCAGAGTCTTTATCACGGTGCCAGTCACGGCTTTATTGGTTTGCAGGGGCCGACCCGTCGCCACAAAGAGGGCATGATGGAGATTTGTGCTTGGCTAGCAGCGCTGTTTGGTCGACAGGCCGAGCCGCCGATTGAAGTTTAAGGTGCGAGCCGCAAACAATAAGCCGCTCGCGTAGATGGGCTTGCTGCGCGTATCTTAATAATTATATGGCCACACGGCCCTGTTATGGGGGTGTGGCCTCGCTAGTTTTGTTTTTAGTTTATTCCCCGTTCATTTCCCTGCCAAAATGGTGCGCGTAAATCTTTTTTCAATAATTTTCCTGAGGGATTGCGGGGCAGCACATCAAATATTTTGAGTTGCCGAGGTATTTTGTAACCGGCCAGCTGCTCGCGGCAAAATGTCACCATGTCCTCTTCAGTTAAACTTTGCCCCGGCTTTAGCACCACACAGGCCAGCGGCGCTTCGCCGAATTTTGGGCATGGTATGCCGACCACTGCAACATCGCCCACGGCGGGATGCTGACTTAGGACGTTTTCAATTTCAATTGGGTAGATGTTTTCAGCGCCGCTGACGATCATATCTTTAATGCGGTCACGCAGGAAAATGTAACCTTGCTCGTCGATAATTGCTGAGTCACCGGTGTGTATCCAGCCCTCTTGGAGTGTTTCGGCGGTGGCGGCGTCGCGGTTGTAGTAGCCAAGCATATTGGCTTCTGAACGAATTAATAGCTCTCCTGTTTCGCCGCAAGCGAGGGTGTTGCCGTTGCTGTCGATCACTTTAACTTCAACGCCGGCTTGGGGGCGGCCACAGGACTGCAGTAACTCTGGTTGGTCGAGCAGGGCGCGGCGGTGATCTTCAGGCGATAAAGACACAATGGTGCCGGTGGTCTCAGTCATGCCATAACATTGATAAAAATCGCATTTAAATATGTTTAATGCTCGCTCTAGCAGCCCTGTGCTTATTGGCGAGGCGCCGTAAAGCAATTGGCGTAAAGCGCTAAAATCGCGTTGCTCGATATTGGGTACGTAGTCGAGTATGGCCATGATCATGGCGGGCACAACAAACATATTGTCGATTTTATGCTTTTCTAAATCATCTACCACGGCCATTGGGTTAAAGCTCCCGTGCAATACTACGCTGGCTCCGGCGAGAATGGGTAATAGCAGGGTGCCGATGCCGCCAATATGAAAATTCGGTGCGCAAACTAAGTCGCGGCTTCCCGGTCCTGCCTTGTTTGCTAGTGAGGTGGCGGCCGACGTGTACAGGGCAAAAATATTGCGCTGGCTGGTGACCACACCTTTGGGTTTACCGGTCGTGCCGCTGGTGTAGAGCTGCAGTATTCCGGCATCGGCGCGGATATCGTCGCTTTTGACTGGCGTACTCACGCATTGACTAAGCCAGTGTTGCCAGTTTTCGGCACCCTCGCTACTCGCGGCGATAATGGGCAGGCTTGCGTCGGCCAGTGGCCGTAATTTGCCGAGTAAGTCAATTAACGCCATGTCGGGTGCGAATAAGATCTTCGCCTCGGCGTCATTCAGAACGTAGGCGACCTCCGGCGCTGCCAAACGGTAGTTTAGGGGTACGGCAACGGCGGCAACGCGGCTGCATGCAATGACAATAGATAATACAGCGGGGCAATTTTCGCAGAGAATCGCAACTCGGTCATTACTCACAATGCCGTGTTTCTGTAAGCCATTGGCGATGCGGTGTGACTCTTCTGCAATCTGAGTGTAGCTAAAGACTTCGCCCTGGAATATTAGGCAATCCTGAGTCGGGTTTCTTTGAGTGTGGTAGTCGAAAAATTGGTGTATCAGCATGCTCTTCTCCGTCTAGCGGTATTACTTTTATTGTTGTCTACTGTAAATCGCAACGGGGCCTATGCCCAGCATTAGACCTGAAAATTGACGGCGCCACTGGTAATAGTGGCGGCTAAAGACAATAACACCCTTGGCTTTTTTGTTTTAGAGGAAAGCCGTCACCGCCTACTCCACGGTTGCCGCGCTTTAGCTGGGCGTGGCAGGAGATTTGCCTGCGCCGCTTAATTCATTCAATTTGTAATAAAATGTCTATCGCCTGTCATCCCTTATCATTGAGATTCGCTCCGATGCGGGGCAATCTTGCATCAACGTACACCACGCAAACACCAACAAAATAAACTGGGACGCTAAAATGAGTAACACAGCTTACATTTACGATGCCGTTCGTACGCCAAGAGCGAAGGGAAAAATGGGTTCGCCGTTAAGCCAAGTAAAGCCGGTAGATTTATTGGCTGGTTTGCTGAACGGACTGCGCGACCGCCACGACATTGATACGCAACTGGTTGATGATGTGGTTATGGGCTGCGTTACGCCAGTGGGCGAGCAAGGTGCTTGTATTGCAAAAACTGCCGTTTTAAAAGCGGGCTGGGCGGAGTCTGTGGCTGGTGTGCAGCTAGACCGTTTTTGCGCTTCGGGTCTTGAGGCCGTGAATTTGGCTGCAATGAAAATTGCCTCTGGTTGGGAAGACTTGGTCGTCGCCGGTGGTATTGAATGTATGTCGCGGGTGGCGATGGGCAGCAGCGGTGGCGCGTGGGCGGAGGATCCGCAAATAGCCACCGATACCGCCTTTGTACCTCAGGGCATTGGCGCGGATTTAATTGCTACCCTCGCTGGCTTTAGTCGCACTATGCTCGATGAGTTCGCGGTAGGTTCTCAGGCCAAGGCTGCCGCCGCGCGGGAAGCCGGCTTCTTTGATCGTTCGGTAATGCCGGTTAAAGACGTCAACGGCATGACGATTTTGCAGCGTGACGACTTCATTAAGCCGGGAACAACAGTTGAAAGTTTAGCCGGTTTGCGTCCGTCCTTTGAAATGATGGGTAGCATCGGCTTTGACGATATTGCTATTAGCAAGTACCCCCAAGTTGCCAAAATAAATCACGTTCACCACGCGGGTAATTCGTCAGGCATTGTTGACGGTGCCTCAGCCGTGTTGATCGGTAGCGCAGCCGCAGGCGAAAAAATGGGCCTTAAGGCCCGGGGCCGCGTAGTTGCAACGGCAGTAACCGGCACCGAGCCCACTATTATGTTAACCGGTCCGGCACCCGCTACCTGGAAAGTTTTGCAAAAGGCGGGCATGAAGATCGAAGACATCGATCTAGTCGAAATTAACGAAGCTTTTGCATCGGTTGCTATGCGCTTCCAGCAGGACACCAATATTCCCTGGGATAAGATCAATGTAAACGGTGGGGCCATCGCCATGGGCCATCCGCTGGGTGCAACGGGCGGTATGTTAGTAGGTACAGTTCTTGATGAGTTGGAGCGTCGCGACAAGCGCTTTGGCCTTATTACCCTCTGTGTCGGTGGTGGCATGGGTATCGCAACCATTATTGAACGGCTTTAATCGGATCGCGAAATTAGTGGAGCGAAGGTCCGCAAACAATAGGGCCTTGGGGCAGGGTTTTGTATTTGCCACTGCGCGTTCAGCAAAATTAGACAGGATGAAATAACAATGACAGGCACATTTAATTACCAAAAAGACAGCGACAATATCGTTACCGTAACCATGGATATGAACGGTCCGGTAAATGCGATGAATGATGAATACTTTACCTTAATGGCTGAGACAGTAGATCGCCTAGAGGCCGAGCGCGATAGCATTGCCGGCGTTATTATTGCCTCGGCAAAAAGCACGTTTTTTGCGGGTGGCGATATTAAAAGCATGTTGACCATCCAGCCGGGCGACGATGAAGTGGCCATGTTTGAGACCAACTTAAAGATTAAGGATCAGCTGCGTCGTATAGAAAAACTGGGCAAGCCAGTGGTCGCGGCAATAAATGGCGCGGCACTCGGCGGTGGTTACGAGATCTGTTTAGCCTGCCATTATCGCGTGGCCTTAGATAGCAAAGCGGTGCAGGTCGGCTTGCCTGAGGTGAGTTTAGGTCTGCTGCCTGGCGGTGGCGGTGTCGTCCGTTTAGTGAGTAAGTTTGGTGTTGAGCGGGCGATTATGCCGCTGCTAGAAGGAACGCGCTTTAACGCGCAGAAAGCCCTAGCGAATGGCTTTGTCGACGAACTGGCGAGCGACGTTGACGACATGATGGCCAAGGCCAAAGTCTGGATTAAAGCGAATCCGACGGCGCAAAACCCTTGGGATGTAAAAGGTTTTAAGATACCGGGTGGCGATATGCGCAAGCCGGCGATTGCGCAAATGATTCAGGGTGCAAACCCGATGATCTTCCAGAAGAGCAAAGGTCTTGTGCCCGCGCCAATCAAAATTTTGGACGTCATTGCTGGTACGCTGAAAATGGATTTCGACACCGCTCAGCTAGTCGAAACACGCACGTTTATCAGCTTGCTCACCGAGCCAAGCGCCAAGAACCTAATGACCTTCTTTTTGCAGATGAACCAGGTGAATGGTGGCGGCAGTCGGCCTAAATCAGTACCTAAGTCCAAGGTCAAAAAAGTCGGCATTTTAGGCGCTGGCATGATGGGACAGGGTATTGCCTATGTTTCGGCCATGGCCGGTATTGAGGTGGTATTAAAAGATATTAGCCAAGATGCCGCCGACAAAGGGAAGGCCTACACCGATAAATTGCTTAGCAAACGCGTTGCCAAAGGACGCATGAGCGAAGAGCAAAAGCTAGCCACGTTGAATTTAATCACGCCCTCTGCCGAGGCTGATGCCTTGCGCGGCTGTGATTTGATCATTGAAGCAGTATTTGAAAATGTTGAGCTTAAGCACAAGATAACCAAGGAGCTCGAGCCAATGTTGGCCGAGGACGGCGTCTGGGGCTCTAATACCTCAACATTGCCGATTACCTTGCTTGCTGAGCCATCGTTGAACCCCGAGAATTTTATTGGTATTCACTTCTTTTCACCGGTCGACAGAATGCCCTTGGTCGAAATCATTGTTGGTGACAAAACCTCCGATGAAACCTTGGCGCGCGCTTTCGATTACAGTCAGCAGATTAAGAAAACGCCGATTGTTGTTAATGACTCGCGTGGTTTCTTTACCTCTCGCGTGTTCGCTACCTACATCGATGAAGGCGCGCTATTGTTCGAAGAGGGCGTTGATCCGGTGGTAATCGAAAACATTGGCAAAGCGATTGGTATGCCAGTAGGGCCGTTAGCGGTGCAAGATGAAGTGAGTCAGCAGCTTGCCGTTAAGGCCACCGACACCAACCGCGAATTAGATAAACGCAATGGCGATAACTACGCGGCCGATACTGCAGCATATCGTCTGGCCAGCAAAATGCTCAAGGAGTTTGGCCGTGGCGGTCGCGCTCATGGTGGCGGTTACTACGAGTATCCGGCTGACGGGGAGAAGTTCCTGTGGCCAGAAATCTACAATTGGCACTATAACCAAGCCGTTAGTCTGCCAAATGATGACATTAAAGATCGCCTACTGTTTAGGCAAATTGTTGAATCTCTGCGTTGCTACCAAGAAGGTGTCATGAATAATGTGGCCGATGCCAATATTGGTTCGATCATGGGAATTGGCTTTCCGCCCTATACCGGTGGTGTTTTACAGTATGTTAATACCTACGGCTTGAAAAAATTTGCCACTCGGCTGGCCGAGCTCGCCGCGAAATATGGGGAACGTTTTGAGCCCCCGCAAGTGCTGCTCGATAAGGCAGAAAAAGGTGAGCTGTTTGCCTAAGCTTACTGCACGGTAGGACGCACCGGCGGTCAGTCTGAACGTCGCGTCCGTGTCCGAAAGGGCCGTCTAGGACTCCTGCGATGAATGAAAAAGCGACCTTAGCCGGCTTGTTATGGCTAAGGTCGCTTTTTGCGTTATTTACGGTCGATCTTCACGTAAAAACAGATTTGAGTCGTGGGCCAGGGACGCGCCCGCGTGTAATTTCAGTTTCTCCATTGCCTGCTCGCCAAGGATGAGAACGATGGGCGCAGCGATTAAAATCGACGAGCTGGTGCCGATAACAATGCCAAATAGCATTGGTAAGGCAAAGCTGGCAACAGCACTGCCGCCTGCAATGCCCATCGGCAGAATGGCTAAAAAAGTCGTGGCCGAGGTAAATACGGTTCGGTTTAATGTTGATGTGAGGCTTTCGTTAATTAGGTCGGCGAGGGGCTTGTCCGGATTCGCGCGCAGGTTTTCACGTATGCGGTCAAATACCACCACTTTGTCGTTTACCGAATAGCCGATAAGAGCGAGTAGCGCGGCAATTGCAGTCAGGTTGAACTCGACGCCGGTGAGGGCAAAAAAACCCAAGGTCTTCGTAATATCCAATGCTAAGGTTGCCATGGCGCCGATAGCAAAATAACGCTCATAGCGACTCCATAAATAAATAAACATGCCACTACAGGCTAATAATACCGCAATCATACTGGTGGCAATAAATTCGCTGCTTACACTTGGGCCAACCATTTCCAAACGAGGAAACGCCACGTCTTCAGCAACACTTGAGATCGCTGATTTTATTGCGTTTATCCGCGCCTCTGCATTTTCGGTCTGCGGCTGGCTGGGCAGGCGGACGAGGAAGCTACCTTGTTCGCCAAATTCTTGGATCGCCACATTGTCGAGTTTTAGGGTGGCAAGGCTTTGCCGCAAGGTTTCTATATTGGTATTTGCGGGGCTGCGCACTTCTAGCACGGTGCCGCCATTGAAATCGATACCGGTGTGAAGCCCAGGCTGAAACATCAGGGCAATCGATGCCACTGATAACACTGCCGACATAATAATGCCGACGCGACTGGCTTTAAGAAATGGGATAGTTTGGTGTTTACCAAAGCCGTTTAGCAGGGCTAGGCCCTTTATGACGAGGGGCTTTCTGCCGAGTGTATTAACGCGCCAATCAATGATTAATCGGGTGACGGCGATAGAGGTAAACATGGATAGTATTAAGCCGACCGCCATGGTTACAGCAAACCCCCGTACTGGGCCACTGCCGAACAAGAAGAGTAAGCCAACGGCGATTAGCGTGGTGATATTGGAATCGAGAATGGTACTAAAAGCTCGCTCGAAGCCGCGCTGTACAGCAAAGCGACCGCTGACGTTGACGCGGCATTCTTCCTTAATTCGCTCATTGATGAGGATGTTGGCATCTACCGCCATGCCGAGGCTGAGAATTAAGCCAGCGATGCCGGGTAGGGTTAAGGTTGCATCTAGGGCCGCCAGGGCGGCAATGAGTAAGGCCACGTAGATGATGAGCGCAGTGTTGGCGATAAGACCCCAGCGGCCGTAGGCTGCCATCATAAAACCAAGAACCAAGGCTGCGCCTATGAGACCGGTGCTGACGCCCATGGCAATGGCATCACTGCCTAGGTCTGGACCTACTGTGCGCTCCTCAACAATGCTTAAGGACGCCGGTAGAGACCCCGCGCGCAACAGTAGCGAGAGATCACTAGCCTCACGGCTTGTAAAGTTGCCGCTAATTTGCCCTGCGCCACCGCTGATGATACTGCGAATAACCGGGGCGGTAACAACCACATTGTCGAGTACGATGGCAAAGGCACGACCGATATTAGCCTTGGTAATGTCGGCAAATACTTCCGCGCCATGTTGATTTAAACGGAAGTTAACGACAGCCTCTTGGGTATTCGGGTCGAAGCCCAGCCGGGCATCGCTGAGATCACCACCATTTATGAGCGACTGCCGGTTTAGGGTGTACTGCTTTTGCGCCTCGGCGCCGGGTAAAACGAGTGTGGCGACGTCGCCATCACGGCTGGCGTCATGAACTAAATGAAAACTCATTTGCGCCGTACGGCCAATTAAGTCTTTAATTCGGCTGGGGTCTTTTACGCCGGGCAGCTGCACTAAAATGCCGGTGTTGCCTTGGCTGGTAATTAAGGGCTCGACTACGCCAGTTTCGTTAATCCGTCGTTTTAGCACCTCGAGACTGCGCTGTACTGCGTCCGCTAAAAGCTGTGTCCGGTATGCTTTGCTCATTTCAAAATTCAGGGCATCGCCGACAACACTCACTTTGAATTGCCGCGGGTTTTGGCCTTTTTGCAGATCTGCGGCTAGTTGTTGGGCCGCGTCTAATTGCGCGGTATTGCGCAGTTTTATCGTCATGGTGTCGGCGGAGATCTTTGCCGGTGCAGCCGGAATCCCATTGGTTCGCAGCTGGCTACTGACCATGTCGACAAATTGCAGTCTGGTTTCGGCGAGCAATTTTTTATCGTCAATGTGCAGTAAAAGGTGGGATCCGCCACGGAGGTCTAAGCCGAGGGTGACTTTGTGCTGCTGATACCAGTTAGGTGTGTCGGCGATCCACGTACTGGGTAGTAGACTTGGTAAGGCAGTAATAATAGCGATCAGGACAATGGCTATATAACTAAAAATTTTGAATTTAATATATCGCATAAATCTCTCGCGGTCAGGCGCCACCGCAGGCGGTGGTCACCGAACAATCATATTGAATTGCTTATGTTCGAAAAGCGCCTAAATACCCATAACGGCGTAGATCGACGCGGTGAAACTGAGCTTATAAGCGGGAGGGAGGTGCGCGAGGATTTAAGATCTCGCAAAAATGGCGCCGACGTTGATCGAAGGTGGTTCTGCAATCTAGTGGGCCAGTGTTTAAATGCTGGGTTGAAAAAGCGGATGGTTCAAGGAATACAGCCGCTTTGTCGGTGTCCGGTTGGGCGCCACCGTCGATAATCAGGCGGCGTGGTTCTGCAAAACTGAAGCCCTGGGGTGTCAGAACAAATTCATTACTCGGATTATCGCCGTTGCTAATAGAGAAATAAGATGACGGGGCGTTGGCGTTTTCAGTCAGTACGAAAAGTAGGCTAAGCAGCGCGGCAACGCAGCTTATTAGTGCTTTATGGCTCGCCACAGCAAACAAATTGCGCGTGGAATTCGCCGTTGATTGGGTGATGGTCGTGGCATTCATATGAGGCAAGGCGGTGAGTTCCTTTTGCAAAATAGCCTATAGCCCGCTGGGAGCAGGGCACACTAGCATGGCGGCAGATGGCCGTCACTAGGGTGGCTGCTAATATTTTACGATTATGCTCTTTGTTACTGGTTTTCGTTAGCGGCTGGGGCGCTAAGCTGAGCAGGTTGTTCAGGTGCGGGCTTGGCGCCTCGCCAAGTATGCTACGGTTTTTGCCGGATACCGGAACAAGTCTGTTTGGTTTTAGCGCAAATCGAAACGATTCCGTGCCGGGATGCTTGCGCTGGAGAATAATGATAATCAGGTTTGGCCATTAATGGTGTTAATCTTACCTTGGCCGCGTTTGAATGTTGGTATTGGCCAGCGCGGCCTGGAATTAACTGCTCGTTATCTGCTCACTCTAAAATTATATAAATAATGAGGGTACAGTTTTGCGATTACCTACGGTATGCGTCGAATATTTAGACAGTTTAGTTGCTTACCTGAGTACCCAAGGCGTTCGTCCAAGCCAATTGCAGGGAATTATGGGTTTAAAGCCTGAGGCGCACCTTACCGAGTACGGCCGATTCCCTTTGCGGCTCTTTGAAATGATGTTGGATGCGGGCAGCCAGCTGCTGAACGATCCCTATTTGGGCGCCCATGCGGGCGCACATAGCTCAAAGCAGGCCTGGGGTATGGTCAGCTATCTTGGTATGAGTGCGCCAAGTTCTCGTGAAGCAGTGCATGCCGTAGTGGATTTTTCAAGATTGTTAATTGACCATGGCGACGTTGAGTATTCGGTCTTCGGTGAGGACTTAGCGTGTTTGAGCTGGGTGGTGCCGCCACGGCAACAGGTATCTCGGCAGCTGGTCGAATTCTTTTTTAGCAGCTGGTATCGGGTTAATAAACCGATGCTTGATCGCTGGTGCAGTAAGCGCGAAATTCATTTTAATCATTGCGGCCCGGCCGACAGCACGGAAATCGAAGCGATTATCGACGCGCCGGTTCATTACAATAGTGGCGCGAATTGTGTCGTTTTTGATAATCACTTTTTAGACTTGCCGAGCCGTTTTCCTCACCCGGCCATCTATCGCTCTTTGGTACAAGCGGCACGGGCAGAATTAGCCAATTTGCAACTGGAAGACCGTATTGTAAAAGAGGTTTTGGAATGCATTGTGCGCCAATTACCCGAGGGCGTACCTAAGCTAGAAGATGTGGCTGCCGAGCTTGGTTTGGCGTCAAGAACTTTGCAGCGCCGTCTGAATAATACTGAAACCAACTTCAAGGGCTTGGTCGATGACGCCCGCAAACAGCGTTCAAAGGCCTTAATTGACGACAGTAAAATGGGCTTGTTAGATATCTCTGCAGAGCTGGGTTTTAGCGATCAGAGCGCGTTTCAAAAGGCGTTTAAACGCTGGTTTGGTTTAGCGCCGGGGCGCTACCGGATGAGTCAGCAAGCAATGCAATGAATGCAGTTGGCGTATTCCATAGACGCAAATTTCTAGTAGTAAACGTAATTAGCTTACAGCGTGTTTTGAACTTGGGTCAGCAGCTCGCCTAGCCAGAGTAGGGCTGGGTCGTGACTAACGCTTTTATGGCGAAATAAACGTAGCTCTAATTTCGGCGAGTCAAAGGGAAGTGCCCGGCTGGGAAGCTGCCAGTACGTGGCGATGCTACTGGGAATTGCCGCGATAAAATCAGACTGGTTCAGTAGCGCGGGTAGCGCGGCGTAGTGTTGCAAGCGCAGGGCAATACGTCTTTGCTGGCCAATTGACCGCAAGGCCAGATCAATATGGCCAGAGCCGCTTAATCGGCTGGATACATGAACATGGCGGCTGTTGATAAAGGCTTCTAAATTGAGGGTGCTCTTGCTTAACGGGTGTGCCTTGCGCATGACGCAGGCATAGTCGTCGGCAAAAATGGGCTGACTGATTAACTCCGGGTGGCTGAGCAGGGGGGCATCTATCGCAAGGTCGATATTGCCACTGGCTAATTCAAAAGGGACTTCTCGCCGATCCATAAAAACCACTTCGAGATTGGTTCCTGGCGCGAGTATCGCAAGCTTTTTTAGCAATTCTGGCAATAAGATAAGCTCGGCGTTTTCGGTTGCATGGAGCCGGAAGGTCCGTTTACTGGTGGCGGGGTCAAAACCAATACGAGCGACTACGCAGTTGTCGAGACTTTTTAAGGACTCCCGCACCGTACTAATTAATTGCCGTGCCAAGGGGGTGGGGTTCATGCCGCTGGGGCTGCGCACAAAAAGGGGGTCATCGAAGATGGCGCGCAGCTTTGCTAGTGAACTGCTTACCGCCGGTTGAGTCACGTGTAAAACACCGGCGGCCCGGGTGAGGCTTTGCTGGGAGTAAATCGCTTCAAAGACCACAAATAGATTTAGGTCGATCTTGAGGTTGCTCATTATGCGCGCCTGCTTATTAATTCTGCTTATTATGGTGTATAACAATAATCAATTTCAATAATGATTGGTGTGTGGGTATGATTTAGGCTTCTGAAATATGGGGCTGGACAATGGCAGAGATAGTGATGGTTCGACATGGTCAGGCTGCCTTTGCCAGTGACGACTACGATCGTCTTACGGATATTGGCTGGGAGCAGGCGCGTCTATTAGGCGAGTACTTTAGCGCGGCGGAGCGGGGTTTTGATGTGGTGTTTACCGGCACGATGCGCAGGCACCGCGAAACCTTGGCGGGTATACGCGATGTTTTTGCCCAGTCTATGCCAGCCATCGCCATGCCTGAGGCGCTGGCTATACCTGAGCTGAATGAATACGACTTTCACAGTTTGGTAGACGCTTATTTGGCGAATATTGGTCAAGAAATAGATCGCAGCGAGCCACGTAGTTTTTACCGCACCCTGCGGCTTGCTTTGATCGCGTGGAGTCGCGGCGAACTCAGCGATGTTCTTGAAACCTGGGCAGCGTTCGAGCATCGGGCGCGTTCCACCCTGACTCGTCTAGCCGAAACCCAGGGCCGGGTCCTGGTGGTGACGTCCGGTGGACCAATTAGCGCGATGCTGCGTGAGGCGCTCAAGCTCGATGTCGAAACAATGGTGAATTTGAATTTGCAGGCAAAAAACTCTGGGATAACTCGCTATTTTAGTAAAGGTGAGCAGTTTCATTTAAATACTTTTAATGCCGTGCCGCACTTGGCGGCGGCAAGCCACCAACACCTAATTACCTATACCTAATTTTTCTTAATACGATACCTCAAGAGGACAGCACAATGGATTTAAGCCAGAGTCAAAAGGGCCAGCAGTTATTGGCAAAATTAAATGATTTTATGGACGAGCATATTTATCCCAATGAAAAAGCCTATGCCGAGCAATTGCACAGCGCAGAGAATCGCTTTGGTATTTTACCTTTAATGGATGAGCTCAAACTGAAAGCCAAGGCGGCAGGTTTGTGGAATCTATTTTGCCCAGAGGAATTCCCGGAGTACTGCGAGCACGGTGGTTTAAGCTTTACTGACTACGCCCCGCTCGCCGAGGTAATGGGGCGGGTTATTTGGTCGCCAGAAGTGTTTAACTGCAATGCACCAGACACCGGCAATATGGAAGTGTTTATGAAGTACGCCACTGACGCCCAGCGCGAACAGTGGTTAACGCCCTTGCTTAATGGCGATATTCGCTCTTCCTACGCAATGACTGAGCCTCAGGTTGCGTCCAGTGATGCCACCAATATTGAACTCAGCATCGTTAAAGATGGCGATGAGTGGGTGCTTAACGGTCGTAAGTGGTTTATTACTGGCGCAATGAATGAGCGCACTGCCATTTTTATCGTGATGGGCAAGTCTGATCCAGATAATGCTAACCGTCATAAGCAGCAGAGTCAGGTATTGGTGCCCAAGGGTACACCGGGATTGTCAATTATTCGCCCGCTGAGCACATTGGGTTACGACGATGCGCCAATTGGTCATGCAGAAATTGTATTTGAAAATGTGCGGGTGCCGCTGGAAAATATTCTGCTGGGTGAAGGTCGAGGCTTTGAAATCGCACAAGGACGTTTGGCACCTGGCCGTATGCACCACTGCATGCGGTTGATTGGCGCGGCGCAGCGCTCTCTGGAGCTGGCGTGTCAGCGCGCCGTGTCGCGTACTACCTTTGGCAAGCCGCTGAGCAAACATCAATCGGTGCGCGAGGAAATTTCCAAGAGCTTTTCCGAAATTGAAATGGCACGTTTGTTGGTTTTAAAAACCTGTAAACAGATCGACGAACAGGGGCCAATGCAAACCACCGATATGATTGCGGCCACCAAAACAACCGTGCCTCTGCTGGTGCAAAATGTGATTGACCGCTGCATGCAGTTGCACGGTGCTGGTGGCTTAACGGAAGATTACTTTATGGCTGAGGCGTTTAATTACGCGCGTTGGTGTCGCCAGGCTGACGGCCCAGATCAAGTGCATCAAATGGCCTTGGGCAAACAAATTATTGATCGCTACGCTGTTTAAGGAGGATGCATGGCAACTACCTTTGATTTAGATACTGCGGTTTTAGGCGCCTATCTTGAAAAAAATATAGCGGGCTTTAAGGGGCCGCTGACCGCCGATAAATTTTCCGGTGGGCAGTCTAATCCGACCTACCTGATAGCGGCTGCCAGTGGCAAATATGTGCTGCGGCGCAAGCCACCGGGTGAGTTGCTGAAATCTGCCCACGCGGTAGACCGTGAGTATCGCGTAATGAAGGCGCTGGCCCAAACCAATGTGCCGGTGCCTAAAATGCGGGTGCTGTGTGAGGACGACAGCATTATTGGCTCAATGTTTTACGTTATGGATTATATTGATGGTCGAATTCTTTGGGACGCGGCGTTACCGGAGCAAAGCCCCGCAGAGCGCGGTGCTATTTACGACGCCATGAATCAGGTTTTAGCCGATTTGCACAATGTGGATGTTGACGCTATTGGCTTGAGTGATTACGGCCGTCCCGGCAATTACTTTGAGCGCCAGCTCAGCCGTTGGACTAGCCAATACCGCGCCAGCGAAACCGCAACGGTGCCGGCTATGGAAGCGATGATCGAGTGGTTAAATGCCAATCTGCCGCCAGACGACGGTTTGGTGTGTATTAACCACGGTGATTTCCGGCTCGACAATATGATGTTCGATAATAAAGAGCCTAAGGTTTTGGCCTTGTTGGATTGGGAGTTGTCGACCTTGGGGCACCCGTACGCGGACCTCGCTTACCAGTGTATGCAGCTGCGTATTCCCGGTGATGCCGCCATCCCGGGGCTTGGCAGTGTCGACCGCGAGGCGTTGGGTATACCGTCTGAACAAGAATACGTACGTCGATATTGTGAGCGGCGCGGTATTGAAGGAATTGATCACTGGGTGTTTTACCTGGCCTTTGCGTTTTTCCGTCTCAGCGCGATTTTGCAGGGTGTGTACAAGCGTGCGCTGGATGGCAATGCCTCGAGCGAGAAGGCTATGGCTTATGGCGCATTGGCGGCACCTCTTGCTGAACTAGGCATGGCGCTGATCGAAAAGGGCGAGTAATAAGGGTTAATTAGGTTATTTAAAATGAATGAAGCAATAGCGAAGAGTATTGATTTATCTGGCCGGGTGGCTTTGGTCACCGGTGCGTCTAGCGGCTTAGGCGCTCATTTTGCCAAAGTATTGGCGCAGGCTGGGGCGGCGGTGGTCGTCGCCGCTAGGCGCGTAGAAAAGTTAGAGGCGCTGGTGGCAGATATTTCAGCGCAAGGCGGTAAGGCGCTAGCGGTGGCAATGGACGTCAATGACAAGGCGTCAGTTGTCGCGGCGTTCGATCAGGCCGAGGCGACCTTGGGCGCCGTTGCAATCCTAGTGAATAACGCTGGCGTTGCCGATCCAAGTCGCTTTGTGGACAGCACCGAGGAGCAGTGGGACTTTGTCGTTGACACCAATTTGCGCGCTGTTTGGCGGGTGTCTCGCGAGGCCTCAGTGCGGATGATACAGGCGGGAGTCAGTGGCAGTATTATCAATATTTCCTCGATATTGGGTCTGCAGCCAAGTGCGAATAATAGTTTGTACGCGACCGCTAAGGCGGGGGTGGTTCAGCTTACCAAAAGTGCTGCGCAGGAATTATGGCGTAATAATATTCGCGTTAATGCCTTGTGCCCGGGCTATTTTGAAACGGAGATTAATGCTGACTTTTTTCGCTCAGAAAAAGGTCGTCAGTACGTGAGCCGAATGCAGCCGCGGCGCCTTGGTCAAATGGAAGAACTCAGTATGCCTTTATTATTACTTGCGAGTGATGCGGGTTCTTTTCTGAACGGCGTGGCTTTGCCCGTGGACGGTGGGCATTTGGTGCAGTCGCTTTAAAGCTTGGCTTTATTACCATGAAATGGGTGCGTAAACGTCAATACAAAATAGGCCATAGCGCGCTACACTTCATCGCTTAATAATAGTGATAGAGGATTAACTCAGTGGCAAATACAACACCGATTCTGGTTGCATCCGGTCAATATGTGTTTCGTGATACGCTTACGCCTGATAATGCACTGGCCCCAGTAGACATTGCCGCTGAAGCGGTAAAAGTAGCGCTGGCGTCGGCTCAGGCGACAGAACCGCTCGCGGCCCACATTGATACCATTGCCTTTATCCGCGGTTTTATCGATTCAATACCTGGCGGGGCCGGGCCGTTTGGTATGAGCAATAATATTCCTCGTTCATTGGCGAAACGTATTGGTGCCAATCCCCGCACTGCGATTTACGGCCGTGAGGGCGGGCATTCACCCCAGCGCTTTGTGAACGAGTTTGCGGAGAAAATCGCAGCGGGCGAGATGTCTCTGGGCCTAATCGCGGGTGCTGAAGCCACCGGTATTATGAAGCAAGCATTGAAGGCGGGCCTGCCGCTTGATTGGAGCGAGCAGGTGGATGGTCAGCTTGACGATCGTGGCTGTCATTTACTGTTTACCGACCACGAGGTGAATCACGGCATCACCTTCCCAACCCAAGTTTACCCTTTGTTTGAAAATGCTTGGCGCGCTCGGCATGGTTTGTCTGAGCCTGCACATCGCCAGCTGGCTTCACGCTTATTCTCTAAATTTTCTGAGGTGGCGGCAAGTAATCCCTATTCGCAGTTCCCCACTGTTCGCAGCGAGACCTTTCTAAATGAGGTCTCGGCCGAAAATTACTGGGTGGCGAGGCCTTATACCAAGTGGATGGTGGCGCAAGACGCGGTGAATCAAGGGGCGGCTTTGTTAATGTGTTCGGTTGATAAAGCTATTGAGCTGGGTATTCCTGAATCGCAATGGGTGTATTTACACAGTTATGCTGACGTCGATGATCGCTGGGTGTCGGAGCGACCAGATTTGGCCGTTTCTGAAACCATGCGTTTGAGTCTAAATGCAGTGTTAGCAAGCGTAGGTAAGTCGATTGAAGAGATCGATATTATGGACATCTATAGCTGTTTTCCTATTGCAGTACTCGCCGCCTGCGAGGCTATGGGGCTGGATTGGACGACGGATAAACCGCTTACAGTAACCGGTGGTTTGCCTTTCTTTGGCGGCGCGGGAAACAGCTATAGCACCCACGCCATCGCCAGTCTAACTGATGCCTTGCGCAGCAAACCGCAAGACTACGGCTTGATCACTGCCAATGGTGGTTTCTTATCTAAGCAATCGGTGGGAATTTACTCGGCGCAAGTGCCAAGCAAGCCTTGCCACAATGCCGACCCTGATTTACAGGCCAAGTTCAATGCCTTGCCGCGCGCAGAACTCGTTGAGCAAGCAGACGGTGTCGGCAGTATTGAAACCTATACGTTGGTGTATAACCGTGGTGTGGCAACGCTCGGTATGGTGGTTGGCCGTTTGGGTGATGGCAGACGTTTTTTAGCCAACACTGAGGACGAGTCTAGCTTGGCAATAATGGCGGGGGAGAGCGAGTTGATTGGTCGTAAGGTGCAAGTGCATCACAAAGCAAATAAGAATATTGTGAGCTTTAATCTGGGCTAATTACTTATCCGGGGCTTAGAGGTGTTGCCGGTATTTTTGCGGTGACATTCCTGTCCACGTTTTAAAGGCCCGCGTGAAACCACTGGCTTCTGAGAAGCCAGTGCGCTGAGCTATTTGCTCAATAGACAGTTTGGATTTACCAAGATAGTACAAGGCGGTGTCGTGGCGGCACTGGGTTTTGACGTCGTTAAAGCTGGTGCCCTCCTGAGCTAAACGTCGCCGTAGGGTCTGCGGGTGTAAATGGAGCTGGGCGGCGATGTCTTCTATGCCCGGCGTATTGATCAGGCTTTTGTTGATAATTACACGCACTTGGGCCGTCCAACTTTTTTCATCGTACTGCTGGATAAGAAAAACAAGATTGGGATGCCGTAAAAATCGGTGTAAAGACTGCTCATTTTGTTTGGTGGGTAAGTCGGCCAAGCTACTGTGGAAAATCATCTCGGTGCGCGGCTGATTAAAATATACTGGCTGGCCCAGAAACAAATGGCGATACTCTGCGGCATGCTCGGGGGCAGGGTACTGAAGGTTTACGGCAATGAGCGGCAGGTGCTGCTGGGTGATCCAGCTGCTAAACCGGTGCAGATTAAACATGACGAGCTCATACGCGTAATTTTGGTACTCATACTCTTGATCGCTCGGCGTAATAATTAATCTAGCTTCATCATCATTAATTTCAAAATAGGGTTGTAAGCCCCACTCGAACATCTGATAAAACCGGCAGTAGCGCGCTAGAGCGTGGCCTAGTGTTGCGCAATTGATCACCGAATAACACATATTATTCCATGTCCCGAGGGTGTAGCGGCCGGGTCCGTATCCTAGAAATTCATCCTTCATTGCGCGAGTTACGATGGTTTGCAGTTTGCCTAATTTTACGGCGGGAATACGGGCACTCTGTTGTTTAAGTAATTCTTTGGATATGCCTGCATCCATAAGCAGCTGGTTGGGGTCTAAACCTTTGGCCACCGCGTTGTGGAGAACGGCGTGAAGAAAGTAATTGGCAACAGAAATGTTGCGCATTGACGTTATGCTACTCATTTTCTTCTACTTACGGCATGCGTGTTGAAATTGTTTACCCGAGATGAACACTTTGGGTGTTCAATCATAACAGGCCCCTCGTAGTGGGATAAGGATATAAGGTCTATATAAGTAAAATATACTATAGTCGGTAGAATGTTTGTGTATTACCGTGAACATTGGGCCCGTGAACCTTGGCTAAGCAGGGCATGAATAAGAATTAGGGCCAATTGGTCCGTTAAAAAAAAGAGTGTAATATATGCCGAAAATGACAATGCAGGCGGTGAATACACATTTTAAGCATACTTCCTGCCGTGGCGTATTACCCGCTTCTATTCTATTTATGCTTGTTGCGCCGAGTGTGTATGGGGCCAATACTCAGCCGCTGTTGCTTGCCCGCATTGATGATTTGGCCAGTCTTAGTCTTGAATCTTTAATGAATATCGATGTGGTCTCGGTGTCTAAGCGTAGTGAACCACTGCAGCAGTCACCCGCAGCGGTATTTGTTTTGGACGGCAGCACTATTATTCGCTCGGGTGTTAAAAGCATTCCAGAAGCCTTGCGCCTAATTCCAGGCTTGCAGGTGGCACGTTTAGATTCTCACTCTTATGCAATAACCGCGCGGGGCTTTAATTCGACCGTTGCTGATAAATTAGAAGTGCTCATGGATGGTCGCAGTCTGTATACCCCGTTGTATTCGGGTGTTTTTTGGGACGCGCAGGACACCTTAATGGACGATATTGAGCGCATTGAAGTGATTCGTGGGCCGGGTGCCGCGCTGTGGGGGGCAAACGCGGTAAATGGCGTGGTGAACATCGTTACCAAGTCCGCGGCAAATACCCAAGGCGGCTTTCAGCAAGCGGGTGGCGGCGGTGAGTTCGATGGTTTTGCGGCTTGGCGCTACGGTGGTAAAGCGGGTGCGCTTGGTCATTATCGGGTGTATGCCAAAACCACGCACTACGCCCCTCAAGAAAGCGCGGGTGCGGGCGATGCAAATGATGCCCGAAATCATGATCAACTTGGCTTTCGGACTGATCTTCAGCTGAGCGAAAGCGATAAGCTGACCTTGCAGGGTGATTTGTATAAGGGGCGTATTGATAACCCGCTGAGCAATAAAGCTGAATCTACGAGTGGCTACAATGTGATCGCAAGGTGGAAACGGCGTTACGACGACACCACCGATACCGAAGTACAGTTTGTTTACGATCAGAGTAGCCGTGACGATACTCAGACCTTTACAGAAGACCGCAATATTTATGATGTCGAAATAAAACATCGCTTCACGGTTGGGACCCGTCAGAATTTTGTGATTGGCGGGGGCTATCATACAACAGACGATAATATTGGCAGTCTTAATCCCGCGGTCCTTAAGTTTGTACCTAGTGCGCGAAAAGATGAGACCGTCGACGTCTTTGCGCAAGATCAAATTGAATTAATCGAAAATAAATTACACCTAACCTTAGGCGCGAAGTACGAGAACAATGATTATACCGGTGATGAATTTCAGCCCAGTGCGCGCTTTAGTTATATTGTAAATGAGCATAATACGGCCTGGGGTGCAGTGTCCCGTGCAGTTCGGATTCCAAACCGCTTAGATCATACGATCGATATCTTTGGCGGTGTTTTAGTCGGTGATGAAAACTTTACCTCTGAAGAGGTGATTGCATACGAGTTGGGTTACCGCACCCTGCTTAATTCTGAAGTTTCTGCTGATGTCGCTGTTTTCTATAACGAGTACGACAAGCTACGTTCGTTTACTGATGACTTTTTTAACCCGCAATCTGTTCCGGTCCGCTTTGTCAATGATGGTGCTGGGCGAACCCAAGGGCTTGAACTCACTGTTCGGTGGGAGCCGCTGCCAGCGGTAAAGATCTTAGCGAGTTACGTCTATCAAGATATGGACGTGGCGGCGAAGTTCGGAAGTCGTGATCTTAATATTGCGCAAAACAACGAAAATGATCCAAACAATCAAGTCAATCTTAGGCTGGACTGGGATATAGCAGACAGTTGGTCTGTGCAAGCTCGGGCTAGATGGGTCGATGCGCTTGATGATGTAGATGTTAAGGCCTACTCCGCGTTTGATGTCACCAGCATTTGGCGGCTAAGTCCCCGTGTTGAGTTGTCGCTAATAGGCACTAACCTACTAGATCCGCAACACGCAGAATTTAGCGGTGGCAATGAAATTGGTCGCAGTGTCCATGGGCAGTTCACATGGCATTTCTAAGTGGGGACTTTGTGAAGTTGTTGCTTAGAGCGAGGTTGCACGTGCGATTATTCCTTGCTGTGGCCTTGGCTTTCTTTTGCAGCGCAATTCATGCGTATGCCGATACATCGGAATTAGAGTACCGAGTGAAATCCGCATTTTTATATAATTTTACAAAATTTATTGAGTGGCCCGTTGCGAGGCAGCGTGCGGATTTTGTAATGTGCGTTGCCGGTAGCCCGCAGTTACACGCCAAACTGGTGGAGACCATTGGTAATAAGGAAAACAATGGTATGCCGATCAAATTTAGTAGCATTCGGCATCCCGGAGAGGCGCAGAATTGCCAGCTAGTTTTCCTTGGCTTCATGGATGCCGCGCGCTTGAACGATTGGGTAGGTGCGCTTGCCGATACGGCGGTTCTGACCGTGAGTGACGACAGCGGCTTTATTGAAATGGGCGGTATGATTCAGTTTGTTATTATTGATGGCAAGATTCGTTTTGATATCAATCAGACTGCGGCTAATCGTTCAAGTATAAAAATGAGTTCTAAATTACTGGGGCTGGCTCGAAATGTTAATTAATGACTGCGCAGTTAGGCTTTATGACTCGGAGTGCTGATGTCCCGATTAGATCGAAATTATTGGCAGCCATTGTCGGGACAACATCCGTTTGTCTTTTTATTACTGCTTCCGTTTTTCTTGTTTATAACTGGTTCAATGTTCGCGACACGCTGAACAATAACTTGTCTGCTGTTGCCGAAGTTTTTACCTTGAATACAACTGCCGCGCTCAGCTTTAATGATGCCCCCGCCGCGAACGAAATTTTGTCTTCTTTGCGTGCTAAACATGATGTTTTACAAGCTTGCGTATACAAATCCGATGCGACGGGGGAGCATTTGTTTGCACGCTATAACCGAGATGTCGGAAGTTCATTGCAGTGCTTGGAGGTACCGCCGGAACATAATTTTTATACTCATAATCATTTGGTGGTGGTTAGCCCAGTGATGTTAGGTAGTGAACGTATCGGAAGTTTGTATATTGAGCGGGGCTTGAGCGATCTCTGGGAATCGACACGACTAGATAGTTTGGTGGTGGGCTTAATGGTGCTGGCGAGCATCGCAATTGCTTCTATTTTATCTCTGTTTTTACAACGCTTAATTTCAAATCCAATATTAGCGTTGCTGCAGACAACGAAGGAAGTGTCAGTGGCGGGTGATTATTCGCTGCGCGCCCTGCCGACCGGGAATGATGAAATCGGTGAGTTGATCTTGGGCTTTAACAATATGTTGGCCCAAATCGAGAGTCGTGATCTTACTTTGGAAACGACCAGAGATGAGCTTGAAATCCGTATCGAGCAAGCGGATAAAGCGAATGCGGAGCTAGAGCAGGCGCTTAAACGCTTAAAAGAAACGCAAGAACAGCTGGTGAATAATGAAAAAATGGCATCGCTTGGTGGCTTGGTTGCCGGGGTCGCCCATGAGATAAATACCCCGGTTGGGGTCGGCGTGACCGCTGCCAGTACGCTCAGAGAAGACACTAAGGCAACGACTGATCTTTATGAAACCGGTGAATTAACAAACTCGGCACTTAAGCGGTATTTCGCAACATGCATGCAGGCTACTGAGGTCATACTGGGCAATTTGCAGCGCGCCGCAGACCTCATTCACAGCTTCAAACAAGTCGCGGTAGATCAGACTAGCAGCGAATATCGGATGTTTGAGCTAAAGCGCTATATTGATGAGACCATGCTGAGCCTCAAGCCAAAGCTGCGCAGCACTGATCTTGTGGTAGAGATTGAGTGCGACCCCAATTTAGCGATTAACTCCGTGCCGGGGGCGATGTCACAGATTATTACCAACCTCGTCATGAATTCAGTGCAGCATGGCTTTGACGAAGGGGAGAAAGGGCATTTACGGATTGCCGTAGAGGAGCAGCCAGAGCAAATTCGTATTCAGTACAGTGACGACGGCAAAGGCATGCCACCAGACGTTGTTAAGAAAATATTTGAACCCTTTTTCACCACTCGCCGAGGCTCAGGTGGAAGCGGTCTCGGGATGCATATTGTCTATAACTTGGTTACCCAGCAATTGAAAGGCAGTGTCAAGGTAAGAAGCGAACTTGGAAAAGGCTGCGCAGTTGAAATCACCTTCCCTAAGAAATTGCTAGAATAACTGCTGGTGTGAAATGGTGTCCCCGACAGGATTTGAACCTGTGACCTGCCCCTTAGGAGGGGGCCGCGCTATCCAGCTGTGCCACGGGGACATCAAGTGCGATTGGTGTGGTTTACCATCGCGCGGCAGATTCTATAGTGATTGGCGCTGTGAATCAAAAAAAGCCTTATTTTACTAGTGGTTCGCTATAGCTCGGCTGGCTGTCCCAGGGGAAATGAATCCAGGTCTCTTGGGTAAACTCTCTCACATAGTGTTCCGTCAGCGCTTTTGCTTGGGGTTTGGCATATATGGTGACAAAGCAGGCTTTAGGCAGGAGTTCTTTGGCAATTTTTGCGGTGCCGCCAGTATCAACTAGGTCATCGACTAATAAGTAGCCGTCACCATCACCTTCAACGGTCTTTAGAATATTAATCTTGCCCTGTTGGTCATGGTCGTAGCTGGCAATACAAAGAGTGTCGACCACGCGCAAATTTAATTCCCTTGCCAAAATGGCGCCTGGCACTAAGCCGCCACGAGCAATACTGACAATGCCTTTCCACGGTCGGTCGGTTAGCTTGCGGGCAAGGTTTAGGGTGTCGCGGTGAAGTTCATCCCAACTTAGGTAGTAGACGGGGATATTGGAGTCCGGCATGACTGAGACCTTTGTGCTGTCGGCAAAGGTGGCAGATTGTGCCGGATGGTGGGGCTTACCGCAAGAGCTCGCTGGAGTGAGATAATAGTGAGGTGTCGATTTTTTGACAAATTAGAGTGACCGTTAGTGGGTTTATTAGTATAGTCAAAAAAATGACATTTACCGGGCATTGTTAATGCACTCAGAATTAAGACTATTGGTTGTCGCGCCGCAAGAGTTGGAGTGTCGGCTGCTCACACTCCTAGCCGCCCTTGGGGAGTCACATGTCAGTAGTGACTGGCGTTCAGCTAGCCCCGGCGACTGGGATGCGGTGTTTTGCGGGCCGTTAAGTGCAGAGCAAAATGCCTGGTTGTTACAGGGAGCGGCGAGTCATTTACAGCTTATTTCAGTTGTTGCTGAGCAATCAGCGACGCCGGATCTCGACGCCGCGTCGGATTTAGTATTGAAGGATCATTGCTATTATCTAGACGTATTAGAAGTGCTTTACCAAGTGCGGGCACGCTTATCCGTACCCAAGGAATTGCTCAGTGATATGGCGTTGAGCGAGGAGGTCGTGGGTGTCAGTCCCGCCATAAGTGAGCTGCGTCGCCTGACGCGTCAGGTTGCCGATAAGGCCGTAACTGTTCTCATTACCGGGCCGTCTGGTGCGGGAAAAGAGCTGGTTGCGCGAAGCTTACACAAGCAATCGCGTCGGCGGGATGCCCCGTTTGTCCCCATTAATTGTGGCGCTATTCCGCGAGAGTTATTAGAGAGTGAGTTGTTTGGCCATGAGCGCGGAGCGTTTACCGGGGCTATTTCCAGTCGTGCAGGACGTTTTGAACTAGCAGAAGGGGGAACGTTATTCCTCGATGAAATCGGCGATATGCCGCTGGATATGCAGGTTAAAATTTTACGAGTTATTCAGGAACGCCAGTTTCAGCGTGTCGGTTCAGATAAAACTCGGCTTGCGGATGTGCGGATCGTCGCAGCTACACACCGAGACTTAGAGGCAATGATTGCCGCTGGCGAGTTTCGTGAAGATCTTTATTATCGCCTGAATGTATTTCCGTTGCGGGTACCACCGCTGGCGGAGAGGGCGGAGGATGTGCCGCATTTGGTTCGCGTGCTATGTCAGCAGCTTCGTGCGGAAGGCTTAGGTGAGTTGCGTTTGGCTGGCTCTGCGATGGCGTCATTATGTGCGCATCATTGGTCGGGTAATATTCGGGAACTTGCGAATTTATTGGAAAGATTAGTCATCATGTACCCGGATAAGGTCGTGGGGCTCGGCGACTTGCCCGAGAATTACCGTTATGGCGAAGAGCATTGGCGTGAATCTACTCCAATACCAAATGCCCTAGGTCGTGACGCCACTGAACAACATGAATTTAGGGTGTCTTTGCCCGCTGAGGGCTTTGATATGAAGGCGCAGATGAGTACATTGGAGCGCGCGTGGATTGAACAAGCTTTGGCTATACATGACGGAGTCGTCAGTAAGGCCGCCCAGCATTTGGGGTTGCGACGGACGACCTTAATTGAAAAAATTCGTAAATTGGCTATTCAAATTTAGGGCTTCTATTTCCAGGGGCGGCTTTAGCCTCCGGCGAGTTTTACCTGGAAGCCCTTCGCTTCTAGCAGCGTTTTTAGGGCATGACGATGGTCACCTTGAAACTCCATTTCGCCGTCTTTAATGGCACCGCCAGTGCTGAGTTTTTGTCGCAATTCCTTGGCCAGATTTTTTAGCGCGGTGTCATCTAACAGTAAGCCATTAACAATGCTGACCCCTTTGCCTTTGCGGCCCTTGGTTTCGCGGCGAATCCGGGCGATACCGTCGCCTTCCGGTATGCTTGTGCTGTTGCTTTTACATTGGCAGTTGCCAGTGGCTTGCTGGCATTCTGGGCACAGGCGGCCTTGGTCGGTGGAATAAACTAGTCTAGGCACGATTTTCTCCTTTTTCACGCTGCGCTGATTATAATGGCAGTACGCCAATTTTGGCGTGTTTCTCGTTAAATCTATCAGCGGAGTGTGAATAATGGTCGGCGATGTTTCTGCCCAATTAATTGAGCTGCAAAGTCAATTTGCCTTTCAAGAGGATTTACTTGCTGCCCTAAATGAGCGGGTAGTGGCGCAAGATCGCGAATTGCAAAATATGCGCAATGCAATTACCCAGCTTAGTGAGCAGATTCGTCAGCAAAGCACGGTATCAGATGGTACGGGTCAATCGGTTGATATGGATAGGCCACCCCATTATTGAGGGTTCGTTACTAAGTCAGTGTGGAAAAAACGGGGGAACCTTGGGGCGCAGGCCCCAAGGTCGCGGGCACTGTTTATTTTAAGACTGAAACTTCTTCTGCCTGAGGGCCTTTTTCGCCTTCGCTTAAGACGAACTCAACTAATTGTCCTTCGTTTAAGCTACGGCGACCGCGTCCCTGACCGCGAATCGAACGAAAGTGTACGAAAACATCACCGCCAGCATCACGGGTAATAAAACCGTAGCCTTTGCTAACGTTAAACCACTTAACCGTACCGCGTTCACGCTGACTTTTAAACTTGTCCGCTAAATTGGGCAAGCAGGGCGATAGCATCATGGCGAGTGCAATGGCAATACAAATAATGGCTGCCGGTGCGATTTGTAAAGCGTCTAATCCGATGAGTTGAAGTGCCCAAAGGCTGGAGAAACTCAGGGTGGAAAGTAAAATAATTCTAATTATCAGTAACATATAGATCCAAATATAGCTGAAATGAAATGGTGCAAAGTGCTGTTAGTGGGTTGTTCGTGTATAAACCCGGCGCGAATCATAGCATTTCTGAGGCTTTACGTCGCGGTACTCGGCCTGAGGTCATTCAGGCTTACATTTAACGGGATGTTGGCGCATAACGGGGGCGGATTCAGTACGTTTAGACTAAGCTGATTGTAGGCCTTTTCAATTGGATAGACCGGGATTTAGTGGAAATTACGCATAGTGGCTGCTACGGCTTACGGGCATTCTTGATAGCTTAATTAAAGCTGAGGTAATTTTGTGCGTGACTGGGTGAAATCTAAGGAAAGATTGAATGGCGAAAAACGGAATCGCGTCATCCTAAATTTGTCTATTGTTGTACTATTTACATTGATGGTACTGATTACGGCGACTGAAACTATTCGGTTTATCGACGCGACGGCGAAGGTCGACAATGCAACAGCGGTTGTTGCGCAAATTCAAATACAAGAAGATTCTTTGTTTGCCTTGGACGCGCTGACGAACCGAGGGCTCGTTATTAAAGAGTTCATGGATGCTTTAAACGCGGGTGATTTGTTTGTATCTGACAGTGTCCGCGCGCGCTTAATCTCCGCCCGTGAGCTGCTATTAAGTGAGGGTATGCTGGGCTTTCCAAAAGACACCAGAGTGGATCTCTGGCGATTGCTTGGCGTGTATACCAGCTTTGAATTAGATGGCTATAGTCGTAACGCTGGCGCTGGGGTTCAGCCAAATTTGGTTCCCCTTAATCCGCAGGTGGATACTCAAACATTAATCCGTGATTTACAAAATTTGCGGGCACAACAAAAAAAGTGGGTGAGCGATTTAGCCGCTCAGGCTTTGGGATCGCGGCATTTAAATCAGACCCAGTCCTATCTTGTTATCTTTTTGATTTTGTTAGGATTTATTCCATTGTTTGGCGGTATTGTAACGTCGAGGCATTTTGCTAAAGAACATCAGCAGCTGTTGAATACTCGGGAGTATTTTAATCGCTTAATCAGTAGTTTGCCCGGATTAGTGCTACTAACGACCCGCACGGGTGAAATTATTGGCGCGAGTAAGGCCGTGTCAACATTTTTGGGACATTCGCCGGAGTGGTATCAGCAAGCGGCTATAGAGCAAATTTTACCTAAGCGGTTTCAGCAACAGTATCAGCTATATAGCCAAAATCACCTTGAAACAAAATGCGGAACGGTTAAGGGCCGAGAGCTCTTGCTCCTTAGTGCCGATGGCAAAGAGCTGCCAGTGGAATTGTTTTTTGGCGATTTTGAAACCGCTGACGGAGACGTCTTGGTCGTCAGCTTTCGCGATGTACGAGAGCAGCGAGCTCTGTATCAGCGCTACCAACGAGTGCAGCGCCGTTTTGATATGGCCATGACTGCGTCTAGAGACGGCTTGTGGGACTGGGATCTGAGCACGAATGAGGTCTTATTTAGTGCGTCTTGGCTAGAGATGATGGGGATTTTAGGTGGCCATCCGTTAAATGGCTTAGTGGTATTTGAAGACTGCGTATTTCCTGAAGATCGTCCTCGTGTTAAGCGGCAACTAGAGGCGTTTTTGCGCGGCAAGGACATTTTGTTTAGGGCTGAGCATCGATTGCGCTGTCGTGATGGCAGCGTCCGTGATGTGGTGAGTCGGGCTTGTGCACAGCGTGACGGTAACGGAAAAGTACTACGAATGGTGGGGGTACACTCTGATGTGACCTCGTTCAAAGAGGTCGAGCGGGAAGTGTTGCGCTTAAACCGCAATTTGGAAGACCGTGTCCGGCTGCGTACCCAGCAATTAGAAAATGCCTTGGTCAGCGCGGAGGCGGCGAACAGTGCCAAAGCGGCGTTTTTAGCAGTTATGGGCCACGAGATCCGAACGCCCATGAACGGCGTGATTGGCATGACGGATTTGTTGGCGAAGACCACTTTGGATCGTGAACAAAAAATGATGGTGGATACTGTTCGCCGCTCGTCGCAAAGTTTGCTATCGACCCTCGATCATATTCTTGATTATGTGGCGCTCGAGTCGGAAAGTGCAGAAATTAGCCCAGCAGAGCTGCAATTGGTTGAGTTTGTTGAAGGGCTTGTCGACAGTGTGGGCTTGCAAGTCGCAAAAAATAAACAGCGATTTATACTTCATATTGAGCCTGATTTGCCGGCGATTGTTATTGCAGATGCCGCCTACTTACGTAAAGTGCTGTGCAACCTAATTGATAATGCGATTAAGTTTTCTGTGTACACGGCGCCTCACGGTATTATCCAGCTGCGTTTAGGTTTGGCAGAGGATCAGTCTGGTTTAGCACAAGGGCAGCGACGCTTGGAAATTAAGGTTATTGATAATGGCATCGGTATTTCCAGTGAACAGCGCAGCCAGCTCTTTGAACCATTTGTGCAAATGGAGACAAGTCGGGCTCGTCGCTTTGGTGGTACCGGCTTGGGCTTGGCTATTTCTGCAAGAATAGTGAAGCTAATGTGTGGTCAAATAGCACTGAGCAGTGCGCCAGGGGGGGACACCTGCTTCGCGGTGGAGCTTGTCGTTGGGGTGCCAGAAGCGCAAGGAGTTGTTGAGGAGCCTCGCCGAGTTGCGGTACTTGCTTGTATTCCTGATGTGCTACTACGCAATGCTGTGGATGTGATGCTAACGGTAAATGGGTATGAGGTGCACTGGTTTGAGTCGCTTGCTGAGTTAAGCGCAAAAGTAGATGGACTCGCTTTGCCGGGAGTCGTGTTGGCGCTTGCGAATAATCAGAGCGTACGGGATTACTGTGTTAGCCATAATTTAAAAATGCTCGCGCTAAGCGAGCGACCGAGAGACAAGGCGGCTTTAAGTGTAGATCGTGTCTATACCGACCCGCTATTGCCCTCCGCCTTGCTGCGTGCACTTGAGCGCGAGCAGCGAGGCTTAAATTCGTTTATCAGTGGCGCCTAAGGCTATCGCTCAGATCTTGATGACATCTTCGGCCTGCAAGCCTTTGGGCCCACTGATTAAATTAAACTCCACGGCTTGACCTTCATCTAATGTGCGATAGCCTTCGCCGCGAATCGATCTAAAGTGCACAAAAACATCGCCCCCTTCATGGTGGCTAATAAAGCCAAAGCCCTTTGCGTTATTAAACCACTTAACCGTGCCTGAAACGCGTTCACTCATCGTTGTACCTCGCAGATATGTTCATTGCAGGGAATAAAATAATAAGAAATTCGGTGGCTAATGCCTTTGCGGCCCGTGGCGAGCTGAAATTGTGCTGAATGCTGAGGGAAAACAGGGGCGTTGCAGGTACTGCGGGGGAGTGGGTGCGCTGGAACGTGCAGCGCTTGGCAAATACGTGCAAGCATCACTATACGGCGGGGTATCGGGCCAGTGTTAAACCCTACTATAGCCACTTCAGCGTAATTGTCTACGGCTGCGGTGTTTATAGCAGGGTTAGCGAGCCCTTTTTAGAGCGCTTGGATGCTTTTTATTTGCTCCGACAGGGTTTGTTGCGCGGCTTGTTGGGCGGCGAGTTTTTCCTGTTCCTTGGCGACAACATCGGCAGGCGCTTTGTCTAAGAAGCCAGCGTTACCGAGTTTGCCTTGAATGCGCTGGATGTCTTTGTCGAGCTTTTGAATCTCTTTTTCAAGGCGGGCAATTTCAGCCACTTTATCGATTAAGCCGGACATCGGCACCAATACTTCCATGCTGCCAACTAATTGCGTTGCCGACATGGGCGCTTCGTCGCTGGCTGCTAGCCACTGAATGTCGTCTAGCTTGGCGAGCTTGCTCAGCGCTTGGCGATTGCCATTGAGACGGCGCAAATCTTCGTCGCTGCCGTTTTTAAGCAGCAAGCTGAGGGTTTTGCCCGGTGGTACGTTCATTTCGCCACGAATATTACGGATGGCTAAAATGACACTTTTTAGCCACTCGGCGTCAGCTATCGCGTCTTTGTCGACCTTGTCCAGTGCAGCGATAGGGTATGCCTGCAGCATAATAGTGTCGCCGCCAGTCTTCAGCGCAATGCCTGCAATGGGGGCAACTCGCTGCCAAATTTCCTCGGTAATAAAGGGCATAAAGGGGTGAGCCATACGCAGTGTGGCTTCTAAAACCCGAATCAAGGTGCGGCGGGTGCCGCGTTTAGCTTCTACGCTGGCGTTGTCGTCCCACAGTACCGGTTTAGACAGTTCAAGATACCAATCGCAATACTCGTTCCAAATGAATTCGTAAATCGCTTGGGAGGCGTGGTCAAGGCGGTAGGCGCTCATGGCGTCGGCAACGGTCTGCTCGGTTTGCTGTAGGCGGGATATGATCCAGCGATCTGCCAAGCTCAGTTCAACAGCTTCGCCATTAATGCCGCAGTCCTGCTCCTCGGTGTTCATCAACACGTAGCGGGCGGCATTCCAAATTTTATTGCAGAAGTTGCGGTAGCCTTCAAGGCGTTTCATATCCCAGTTTATGTCGCGGCCGGTTGATGCCAGCGAGAACAGGGTGAAACGCAGGGCGTCGGTGCCGTGGGCGCCGATACCTTCGGGGAAGGTGTTGCGGGTGGCCTTGGCAATTTTCTCGGCGAGTTGAGGTTGCATCATATTGCCGCAGCGCTTGTCGAGTAGCGCGTCGAGTTCAATGCCGTCGATCATATCTAGCGGGTCTAAGACGTTGCCCTTAGACTTGGACATTTTCTGGCCCTGCTCGTCGCGGATTAGGCCGGTAACGTAAACGGTTTTGAAGGGCACTTGGGCCTCGCCGTTTTCGTCTTTATTGAAGTGCATGGTCATCATGATCATGCGCGCCACCCAGAAGAAAATAATGTCGAAGCCGGTAACCAAGACATCGGTGGGGTGGAAGGTTTTCAGGCGTTCGGTCTGCTCAGGCCAGCCGAGGGTGCCGAAGGTCCACAGTGCGGAGCTGAACCAGGTGTCCAGCACGTCATCATCTTGCTTGAGTTCAAGGCTGTCGGCCAGCTGATATTTTGCTCTGGCCTCAGCTTCGTTGCGGGCAACATAAATATTGCCTTCGCTGTCGTACCACGCGGGAATGCGGTGGCCCCACCACAACTGCCGCGAGATACACCAGTCTTGAATGTCGCGCATCCAGCTGAAATACATATTCTCGTATTGCTTGGGCACAAATTCGATGCGGCCATCTTCAACCGCTTCAATTGCTGGCTTAGCGAGGGCGGCGGTAGCAACAAACCACTGGTCGGTGAGCATGGGTTCAATGACCAGCCCTGAGCGGTCGCCACGGGGTACTTTAAGGGCGTGGTCGTCGACTTTTTCAAGCAGACCTGCGCTGTCTAAATCGGCAACAATTATTTTGCGCGCCGCGTAGCGGTCTAAACCGGCGTAGCTGGCGGGCAGGGTTTTATCGAGCTCGGTATTCTCTGAGCTATCGCTATTGAATATTTCGGCCTCAGCGCGCACCGCGGCGTCTTGGTCGAGAATATTAATCATTGGCAGCTTGTGGCGCTGACCAACGGCGTAGTCGTTAAAATCGTGGGCGGGAGTGATTTTTACGCAGCCAGTGCCAAATTCACGATCTACATAGTCGTCGGCAATAATCGGAATTTGACGGCCAACTAAGGGCAGGGTGATAAATTTGCCGATCAGTGAGGCGTAGCGCTCATCTTTTGGATTCACCGCAACGGCGGTGTCGCCAAGCATGGTTTCCGGGCGAGTGGTGGCAACTACTAAATAATTTTTGCCATCGCTAGTGGTGGCGCCGTCGGCAAGCGGGTAGCGGAAGTGCCACATAAAGCCTTTTTCGTCGGTGTTTTCGACTTCAAGGTCAGAGATGGCCGTGTGCAGTTTGGGGTCCCAGTTAACGAGACGTTTGCCGCGATAAATCAGTTTGTCGTCGTAGAGGCGAACAAAGACTTCTTGTACGGCTTTGTAAAAGCCATCGTCCATGGTGAAGCGTTCGTGATTCCAGTCTACCGAAGCGCCAAGACGGCGCAGCTGGCGAGTGATGGTGCCGCCAGACTCTTCTTTCCACTCCCAAACCTTGTCTAAAAAGGCGTCGCGGCCAAGATCGTGGCGAGTTTGACCGGTTTCGGCGGCGAGTTTACGCTCAACCAGCATTTGGGTGGCGATACCGGCGTGGTCGGTACCCACTTGCCAAAGCGTGTTTTTACCCTGCATACGGTGGTAGCGGGTGAGGGCGTCCATGATGGAGTCTTGGAAGGCGTGGCCCATGTGCAGACTGCCGGTGACATTCGGCGGCGGAATCATGATGCTGTAGGCGTCGCCTTTACCCTGGGGCGAAAAATAGCCGCTTGCTTCCCAGTTTTGGTACCACTTGGTTTCGATGTCGGCGGGCTGAAATGTCTTGTCCATTGTGTCTCTATTGTCTGTTGTAGCGATAAATGATGCCGCGTCTGCCACGCTAAAACCGACATGGCCGAATAACTGAGTGCGGTGATTAAAAAGGGAGCAAGTATACTGAGTTTTAAGCCTTCTGGCCAAAGCTGTGGTCGGGATTGTCGACCGGAATTACCGATTAGGGTGGGCTTGGCGATACCAGCGCTCAAGAATCTCCTGATCGAGATTGAGTAGACGCTTGCGCAGTTCGGACTCGATTCCCGGCATCATTGAGTCGATCAGGTCTTGGATAAACAGTTCGCGCGCAAAGTCGTCGTCACTTTGCTGGTGAGTCACGTCCATGAGCTTGCTTGATGGGGATGTCGTGTATTCTATTCCGGCATCGCTAAAGCGGACTTCCTCTGATCGTGTGTCGCGCGGCTGAGGTGGTGCACTTTCGATGATGTCGTCTAACAGAGGAATAGTGGCGGGATCAATGCCTGCCGTATCGAGTAGCACTGCTTGCAATGCCTCTAATTCCCCGAGTAGGGGCGCTTTATCCTTTGCCATAGTGATCTTTGTTAGCCGTTAATAGTGTGAGAATTTAGCGGGTAGCCACGATTTTTGTAAAAGCTATAGCGCTGTCGCGATGCCTGCAAGCTTGCCTCGTCCTTGCTAACAATCTCAGCGAGGCGCTGAAAGCGGCTGAAAAATGTCGGTGTTTCCTGCGCGGTATTAATCAATACATCGCAGTGATCCCCCGCATAATCACCGCAGCCCACTAACACTGGATTATTGTCGCCGGGGTGGCAGCTGTGGGGAATAAAGCTCTCGTCGCGAAACCCCCATAATTGCTGGTTGAGGGTGTCGGCGGCGGCGCTGTCTTCGCAGTGTATATACACCTCGTGACCACTTCGATAGGCTTTTTCCGCTAAGCGGCAGGCATAGAGCATTGCCGCTGTAGCGGTTCCTTGGTTAAGAATGTAGAAGTCGACCTTGGTCATGGCTTAGCTGCCGACTTTGCTCATTAAATAGTGACACAGCAAGCTCACTGGGCGGCCTGTTGCGCCTTTATTTGCGCCGCCAAGCCACGCAGCACCGGCGATGTCGAGGTGAGCCCAGCGGTAAGCCTTGGTGAAGCGCGACAGAAAGCACGCGGCGGTGACACTACCCGCTTCGGGGCCGCCAATATTGGCCATGTCGGCAAAGTTACTGTCGAGCTGGTTTTGATAATCATCCCAGAGAGGCATGTGCCAAGCGCGATCTTGGGCGAGTCGCCCTTGTTCTAGTAGTTCTTGGGCGAAGCTGTCTTGGTTGCTGTACAAGCCTGCGGCGTGTTTGCCCAAGGCGACGACACAGGCGCCGGTCAAGGTAGCGATATCAATAACCGAGGCGGGCTTGAAACGCTCAACATAGGTTAATGCGTCGCACAGGACTAAGCGACCTTCGGCGTCAGTATTGAGTATTTCAATGGTTTGCCCCGACATACTGGTGACGACGTCACCGGGTTTGGTCGCGCCGCCACTGGGCATATTTTCGGCCGCGGCAACAACGCCGATCACGTTGAGCTTTAAGTCCATACTGGCGATGGCTGCCATGGTGCCGACGACACTTGCGGCGCCGCACATATCGTATTTCATTTCATCCATTTTGGCGCCGGGCTTCAAGCTGATGCCGCCGGTATCAAAGGTCACGCCTTTGCCGACTAGGACATGAGGTTGCGCACTTTTTTTGCCGCCCTTGTACTCAATGATAATCAAGCGGGCGGCTTGGTCGCTACCAGCGCTGACCGACAGGAGGGCGCCCATGCCGAGTTGCTTCATTTTCTTTTCGTCGAGTACGCTTACGGTAACCGACTCAAATTTATTGCCGAGACTGCGGGCTTCGCTGGCAATGTATTCTGGAGTACAGATATTGCCGGGCAGGTCGCCGAGTTCGCAGGCCGTATTAATGCCCTTGCCAATGCTAGTGCCAACTTGAATGGCTTGGCGGTTGGGCGCGGTGTTTGCGCCCTGCAGCGTCACGCGGCGAATTGATAGCGCCGGTTTTGGCTTGCTGACGGTTGCGGTGTAGCGGTAGCTTGAGCTGACTAATAACTGGGCTATGCGCTGATACTGCCAGCCAGGTTTACGATCGGTAACGCTGATATTGTCGAGTAAGTAGCAGCTATCTTTACAATCCGCTGCCGCCGGGGCGCTAAACGTCGCTTGAATGATCTTGTCGAAATCACTGTCACTGAGTTCGCTATCGCCTTTGCCGACAACTAATAAGCGCCGTGCTTTAAGGCCGGTGATATTTGGCAAATACAGGGTTTCTGCAAGCTTTGCCTTGAAGTCGCCGCGTTTTAGCATGTGACTGATCACGCCGCCGCTGGCTGCGTCCACCGCCTGCGCCAGCTCTGAGTTAAGTGCTGCATCGGTGACAAGGATCAGGCAATCGGTGTTGACGGTGGTAAGATCTTTACAAGGCTTAAGGCTAATTTGCATGGATACTCTCGCAGACTGTGGGCAGATTGTTGAAAATGCATGCCATTATTATGGGCCGGTTATGGGTATTGGCAACCGTACAGTGTAAAGGCAGTGTTCTGGGCTTAGTGTAAAGGGTATCATCTGCGCGTGAAATACTTAGCGACAAAGACAGGGCAGGCTTTGTGCGATTGGCGGTAAACTGACGGTGAACGGTGGTGGAGAGATGGCTGTTTGATATTATTTAGATACCTTGCCAGCGAAATGCTGAAGACGGTGTTTGCCGTGACGCTGACCTTGCTGGTTATTATTATGAGCGGACGTTTTGTGAAGTACCTCGGTCAAGTGGCCTCAGGTGACTTCGCTCCCGATGTGCTTTTATTAGTCATGCTCTACCGTTTACCGAATTTTTTAGAAGTGGTACTCCCCTTAGGTCTGTTTATCGGTATTTTACTCTCTTACGGTCGTTTATACGTCGACAGCGAAATGACCGTAATGAGCGCTTGCGGCATGAGCCGTCGCCGCCTTTTGATTTACACCATGATTCCCGCTGCATTTACCGCCGGTATCGTTGCTTATATTAGTTTGATTTTGACACCCTCTGGTATTCAGGCCTATGTCGATTTACTGGCAGATAGCCAGTCTGAAATTGGCGTTAAGGCGGCGGTAGAAGGGCGCTTTCGACTCGACAAGGCAACGGGTAGGGTGACCTACATCGAAAAGGCGAATCGCGACAATCAGACCATGTCCGGTGTGTTTATTGCGCAGCCAGAACCGGTGCAGGCAGGCGGCAGGCCGCTGGTGTCGCTGGTCACGGCAGCGCAGGGCCGCTTCCAAGTCGACGACTCTACTGCCCAACGCTATTTGGTGTTAGATAGCGGCGTTCGCTATGTTGGCCAGTCTGGCGATATGGACTATCAGGTGACCAGCTTTAGTCGTCTCGATCAGCTAATACGTGACCCGGAAGAAAAGACCTATCGCCAAGAGTTAGACGGCAAGGACACCTCAGTACTCTGGGGTTCTTCGGCCTTAGAAGATATTGCGGCAATTCAATGGCGGGTTTCACTGGGCTTGCTGGTGCCTATTGCCGCGTTGATCGCGGTGTCCTTAAGTAAAACCGATCATCGCCGCGGTCGTTTTGGCAAAATGTTTCCTGCTTTTATGATTTATATGGTGTATTTGGTTTGTCTCAACGCGGTGCGGGACGCCATTGCTAAGGGCCAGTGGCCGGTTTTTCCCGGCATGTGGGCAGTGCACAGCGTATTTTTGGTCTTGGGTTTGTTACTACTTTACCGGGATAGTATGCACCGTCACTGGGTGCTGAGCTGGAGGCGTCGGCGTGCGTAAACTCAACCGTTATATTGGGCGCACGGTAGCTGGGGCTATTATACTGGTATTGCTGGTGATCGTCGGTCTTGATCTTTTGTCTGAGCTGGTCGACGGGCTAAAGGAGATTCGCGGAGATTACACCTTTATCTCGGTATTGAAATACGTAGCCATGATCTCGCCGGGCAGCTTTTATGATTACCTGCCGTTTGCCGCACTCGTTGGTTGCCTGTCTGGTTTGGGTGCCTTGGCCAGCAGCAGCGAGTTGATCGTTATGCGATCAGCTGGGGTGTCTACCTGGCAGTTGGTATCGGCGGTGCTTAAACCGACTATTTTGCTGACATTATTGGGCTTGTGTGTGGCGGAGTTCGTGGCGCCAGCGTCTCAGCAAATCGCTGAAAGTCAGCGCGCGGTAGCGCTGCAAAAAACAGCGAGCATGCATTCTCGGCACGGCATGTGGCATCGTGAGGGGCAGCAATTTATGCACTTTAACGCGGTGCAGCCCAATGGCGTGTTGTTTGGTGTGAGTATTTTTAGTTTTGACGACGACCGCCGTCTTGAGCAAAACACCTTTGCTGAACGAGCCTATTTCATTGATGGTCACTGGACACTAGAAGACGCCAAGGTCGTTAAGTTCAGTGATAAGGGCGCGCAGCAACAGCATTTCAGTCAATTGGAATGGGACTCCGGCTTGTCGCCGGAATTGCTGAATATTTTGGTTCTAGATCCTCAAGATTTATCAATTAGTGGCTTGTGGCGCTATGCGAGCTACTTGAAAAAGCAGGGTTTGAATGCCGGTGACTATGAGTTGGCGTTTTGGAATAAGTTACTTCAGCCGCTAACAATCATGGGCATGGTATTGGTCGCTATATCCTTTATTTTTGGTCCCCTGCGTAATGTTACGATGGGCTTTCGGGTCTTTGTTGGGGTAATGGTCGGCATTGTATTTCGCACCGCGCAAGATATTCTGGGGCCGTCCAGTATGGTGTACGGCTTCGACCCCATTTACGCCAGTTTGCTGCCAATTGCTGTGTGCTTTTTGGCGGGTACGTATATGCTTACTCGGCGGGCTTAGCCACCGGTTTATTTTTCCCTGCTTTGGGGAGTGAGCGTAGACGGGTTTTAGATGCGCGGTCGTGCCAGGCTAAGCTGTCGCGATCTAGCCAAATCCACCAGTATCCGAGTCCCGCTAGGCCCAGTGCGGGTACGGCAACACAAAGTCGAATTAGGCATTGCCCCCAGCTGGGTCGGCCGCCATCAATGCTTTCTAATTTAATTCGCCAAGCTTGCATGCCGAGTGTTTGGCCATTCTTTCGCCAAAACCAGCCATAGAACACAATAATAAAGCTCAAGAGATAAGCGCGATATAGGCCGCCTCCAAGAGGGGAGTTAAGTTCGTGCACCACGCTATCGTTGGCGGCGTCATTTGCCATTATGTCGGGGCTAAATAACAAAGCTGGGATTAAGGTCGCGACAAATAGCACCGCAAACAGTAGAAAGCAGTCATACACAATGGCGGCGAGGCGGCGAAATACGCCTGGAGGGGGAAGTTCGGCAGTCATTCTGGGCAGTCCAAGTGAGAAACCGCCGTATTGTAGCAGAGCAAGCTTGGCTTGCCTGCTAAAAGGCCATGGCAACGCCGAGGGTTACGGAGTCACTGCGCAGGTGCACAATATAATCAGTTTTGTACTGGCTGAAGCTAGGTGCGGCAATACTGCCTTCTTCGTTTGGTAGGAATCGTTTGGCGCCTCTGCTGCGCTCATGAAATGATTTGTATAAACGCTTAAAGCCCATTTTAACGAGGGTATGAATGGCATCGCTGCCCTGCTTGGCATTGTCTTGGTCCATCCAGACTTGATTAAATCGCGCTTGATTGGCATTAAATGCCTGGAAATTGCCGGTATCTTTGTCGCGTTCAACGCAAAAGCGGAGGGTAGGTTGGTATCCGAGTTTCTGATCGTGGGGAAGTGTTATATCATTTGGCGTCGGCACGCCCCAGTGCTGAGATAGGCAGTTGCCAGAACTAACGGCAAGTGTAATCAGGGCAAGCTGCTTGCATAGGGTGAAGCGGTATTTAATCGTCTGGCAGCCATTTTTTATATTATTCATTGCTGTTAGTCTCCATTGCCAGTTTTGTAACTGTTGGAATAAAGCTTACTCGCCCGCATACTGTGGGTGAATAAGTAGATCTACCTTGCTAGCTGGGGTCTTGTCGCAATAGTCTTAGGTGCTAGCCTAGGGGCGAGGCTTAATGGGTACAGATAAATAATAAAATCGGAAGGGAAGTAAGCTAGATGCGGGTTTTATTGATAGAAGATGACGCCAGTGTGGCTGAGTACATAGTGAAGGGCCTGCGCGAGAGCGGCTATCAGGTTGAGCATGCTGCGGATGGTAAAACCGGCCTAGTTCAGGCGACCACCGAGCAGTATGACGCGCTGATTGTCGACCGAATGCTGCCCTATGTTGATGGCCTAACGATTATTCAAACCTTGCGCGCTGCCAATGACAGCACCCCAGCGTTAATCTTAAGCGCCCTCGGTGAGGTTGACGACCGAGTTAAAGGCCTAAAAGCAGGCGGAGACGACTATTTGGTCAAGCCTTTTGCCTTCGCTGAATTATTGGCGCGCATTGAAGTTATGCTGCGCAGGCAGGAAGCTGGGTCGGCGGTAACGCGGCTTAAAGTTGCCGACTTAGAGATGGATTTGTTGGCGCATAAGGTCTCCCGGGCTGGGCAAGCCTTTAATTTGCAGCCTCGGGAATACAAATTACTCGAGTATTTAATGCGTCATGCTGGTCAAGTTGTGACGCGCACTATGCTGCTAGAAAATGTGTGGGACTACCATTTTGACCCCCAAACCAATGTCATTGATGTTCATATCAGCCGCCTGCGTCAGAAAATTGATAAGGGTTTTGACAAGCCTCTGTTGAATACCGTGCGCGGTGCTGGATATATGTTGGATGATTCTCAGTAAAATATTTACCAGCTTTACCTTCCGGTTTTTGGTCAGCTATGTTGCGTGGCTGAGCCTGGCCGTTTTTATGGTTTTGGCGCTTATCTACGCCTTTATTGCCTACGACTTTTTTGCCGAAGTACATCACTCGGTTACCGAGGAACTCGGCTCTTTAAGCCAGGCTTATCAAGAAGGTGGTGAACAGGCGGTTGAAAACTTTGTAAAAATACACAGTGGCCCCGACCGCTTGATTCGGTTTTTTTATTTTGTTGGCGATGAGCATCTCAATAAAATTGCGGGCAACCTCGATCAGTGGCCCGAGAGTGAGGAATACAGGGACGGTTGGCTAGGCTTCAACTTTGAATCCATGCTCGATGATGCCGACTCCGTCGGCACCGAATTTATTGCCAGGTCAAAGCAATTGCCCGGTGGTGAGCATGTGTTGGTGGCAAGGCACTATGCCGATGTGCTGAACAGCACCAAGCTGGTTGCCGGTGCCTTGACCCGCAGCATGGTCGCCACGATTTTGCTCGGTACCATTGGTGGCACCATTGTCGCCGCACTGAGTTTACAGCGGATTGACCGCATCAATATTACCCTGCGTCGTATTATGACCGGTGACCTCACCGAGCGGATTGATATTCATAGCAGTACTGGTGATTTTCTGCGTTTATCGGAAAACGTCAATCAAATGCTGGATCGAATCGAGGCCCTAATGACCGGGGTCCGACAGGTTTCCGACAATATTGCCCACGATTTACGCACGCCGCTCACCCGCTTGCGAAATAAATTAAGTAGTTTACATGAGAACTGCGCAGACCCAGGTAATCGCGAGGAAGTTGAAGCCCTGATTGAGGAAGCGGATGGCTTGCTGGGAACTTTCAGTGCCTTATTGCGAATTGCGCAAGTGGAATCGGGTAATCGGCGCTCAGGCTTTGCCAGTGTTGATTTGTGCACGCTGGTCTCGGATGTTATCGAATTATATGAGCCCTTGTCAGCAGAGAAAAATCAGGTGTTTCACACTGGTTTAGCAAAGGTTGGCAGCTTTCACGGTGATCGCAATTTGTTGTTTCAAGCGGTGGCAAACTTGGTGGATAACGCCATTAAATACACCCCTGAAGGCGGCAAGGTGCAGGTGAGCTTAGCGGTCGAAAAAAATGTTTTGCGTATCGAAGTTGCCGACAGCGGTATTGGTATTCCTGAGGAAGATCGTGAAAAAGTATTCCAGCGCTTTTTCCGCGTTGAGCACAGTCGCAGTCGGCACCCCGGCAATGGCCTGGGCCTGAGTTTAGTGCAAGCGGTGGTGAAATTGCACGACGGTTATATAGATCTCAAAGATAATAAACCGGGGCTGCGGATTATCCTGCGTTTTCCCCGGCCAGAGCAGCTTAGTTAATAAAATTTATAAGCAAGTTACTTGAGTTTTAAGTGGCTGGTATCGGGTACTTGATGTGCTACGTCGGGCTTGTCGGGCAATATTTGCGTACCGGCTTCACTGAGGCTAAGGTCGGCAGTTAGCGCGTCGAGGTCAATTTCAAGCTCGGGTGGCTTGGGGGGCAGAAGATCGTCGCCGGTCGCGCCGAGGCTGAGGTGCTCCGTGTCTGGCTGCGGGAGTGGGGGTGTCTCGTGCTGATCGCTGAGGATTTCGCCGCTTTGCGCGAGGCTTAGGTGACTGGTGTCGGGGGCTGAGGCAGTGCTCGCAGGGCGTTCGTTATCGCGTAAAACCGGGGTGCCCTCGGGGCTTAAACTCAAGCTAGAGTCGGGCGTAGCTGCCGGTATTGGGGGCTTTGCTTGGCCTTCTGTATTACAGGGCTTGGCGACAGCGATAAGCCCAATTTTGGCAAAAACCTGTTGGTAGCGTTTAATTTCGTTGGCGTCGAGGTCTTTTCGAATGCGATTGGGTTTGCCCGCGAGTAATTTTTCGACCTGATCGATGGGGCGTTTAAACAGGTTTGCCAGCTGCTGTAATGCGATATCACGGGGGTGGCCCGGTGCGAGTTCACCGGTGAGAATGAGATCAAAACGCTGTGCAGTCATAGGGTGGATTACCTAGGCAATTTCCGAGAGTGGCGCGATTTTATTCAACTTAGCAGAGATTATACTGGGGTGTTACAGCGAATGGGGCTTTTTTTGGCAATCAGGGTAAGGGCATTTAATAATGGATCTTGAGGCAGTGCCAACGCGCTTTGCTTGTTCGTTACTCAATTTAGCGGCGGAGCGCGGTTATGAACACCACAGCATTCTTAATATTGCCGGTATTGCCTTTAATCCCTTAAACAAGCGTTCGCCAGGGTATCAAACGACGATTTCCGCGATGCAATACAGCAAGCTCTATCAGCAAGTTGTGAGTTTGGTGCAAGACGAAGCCTTTGGCTTAATGCTGGGTAAAAATCTGACCCCCGGCGCCTTCCGAATGATGTGTTACTGCCTGATCAGCTGCGAAAACCTGGGCAACGCCATTAAGCGCGCCTGCGAATTTTTCCGTACTTTTTACGATGCCGATGCGCAAATCTACCTTGATACCCGTAAAGACAGCGCAATCGTGGGCTACGGCAGTGTTAAAAAAGGCTTTGCAGGTTTGCAGGTGGATGTCGCCGATATTTACGGTCTATCGATCTGGCACCGCTTTTTCTGTTGGTTAGTGGGCAGCAATATCGAGTTGAAAGAAGTGCGTTTTGCCGGTCAGGCGCCGGTGGGTAAAGCCAGAGTAGCGAAATATCAGCAATTATTTGGCTGTCCGGTTTACTACGGTCAGTTACGGGATGAGTTTGTTTTTGATACGCGTTATTTGAGCTATCCCTTGGTACATAATGAACGCACGCTGAAAGACTTTTTGCGGGCAGCACCGTATCCATTGATGGTAATGAGTGGCAGCCGTGACGATGGCAGTTTAGTGGCGCGAGTGCGGGCCATGATCGGCCATGATTTTTCCCAGGGCTTTCCGAGTTTTGAGCGTATTACGGCGGCACTTAATATGTCTGCGCCGACGCTGCGCCGACGTTTGAAGAAGGAGGGCACCACCTTCCAGCAACTAAAGGATGAATGTCGCCGCGATGCTGCGATGGCTTATCTCGGTAACTCTGAGCTTTCCATTAACGCCGTAGCGGCACTAATGGGCTTTACCGATCCCTCTGCATTTCATCGCTGTTTTAAAAAGTGGACAGCGATGACCCCAGGTGAATACCGCGTAAATGAGCGTGAAAGCCACAGTTAGTTTATAGTATATAACCTATAACATGCTGATATTTAAATATTTTTATAATATCTGTCAGTACTTTGACCGAAAATGTCATTGTCTCTAGCTGAGTGCCCAGTACATTGTGGCCACCGTGTGCACAGCAGTGCCACCGTGAATTCACTCTCAGTTCGGTAGGACAAACCATGGCAGAAGCATTTATTTATGATGCGATTCGTACCCCTCGCGGCAAAGGTAAGCGCGGCGGCGCGCTTTATGAAGTAAAACCCATTGATCTGGTGACCAACCTGCTCGAAGCCCTCAAGTCTCGCCATGACCTCGATACCAGCAAGGTCGAAGATTTGATCTTGGCCTGTGGTGAACCCGTAAAAGAACAGGGCCAAAATATCGCCAAAGCGGCGTTGGTTTATTCCACTTGGGACGACAGCACCACCGGCGCACAGTTACATCGCTACTGTGCGGGCGGTTTAGATGCAGTGAACCTCGCGGCGGCGAAGGTTGCCGCTGGCTACGAAGATTTAGTAGCGGCGGGCGGCGTCGAGTCTATGTCTCGTCTCGGCATTGGCGCCAGCGGTGGCGCTACTGGCGACCCGTGGGTGGCCATGAAAAGCTATTTCATCTCCCAGGGTTTGGGCGCAGATATGATCGCCACCATGGATGGCTTTAGCCGAGAAGATGTTGACCGCTACGCGGTGATGTCCCAGCAGCGCGCTGCCCATGCTCGCGAGCAGGGTTATTTTAAATCGATTATCCCAGTAAAAGATTTTAACGGCGTAACGATTCTCGACCACGATGAGTTCATTCGGGCCGATACCTCAATGGCGGCATTGGCCAAACTCAAGCCCGCGTTCCAGATGTTTAATGACTATGGTCACGGCGGTGTCGCAAGGCTTAAATACCCGCAGTTGGAAAACATCGAGTGCGTGCATACGCCTGGAAATTCGTCGGGGATTGTCGACGGTGCGGGCTTGGTTCTCGTGGGCAGTGAACGCGCAGGCAAGGAGCAAAACCTCCAGCCCCGCGCCCGTATTCTCAGTTGTGCGCTGGTCGGCACTGAGCCCACGTTAATGTTAAACGGCCCTGCGCCGGCAACCCAGAAGGCGCTGCAAAAAGCCGGACTCACCGTTGATGATATTGATCTGTTTGAATTAAATGAGGCCTTTGCCTCGGTGGTGCTCCGCTATCAGCGTGTACTGGGTATTCCCGACGAGAAAATCAATGTGAATGGCGGTGCTATTGCGATGGGGCACCCTATTGGCGCCACGGGGGCGATGATTCTTGGCACGCTGCTCGATGAGCTTGAGCGCCGCAATCTTAAGCGTGGCGTGGTTACCCTCTGCGCCGGTGGCGGGATTGGTATCGCAACTATCATTGAGCGCGTGTAAAGCGCGCTGACCATTGTATTTGCAAGGCTGCGAGCACGATAGCGCTGGCAGTTCTTCACGGGAAAAGAGATTAAGTTAATGGGATATATTCGTTTAGAAAAAGACAGCGACGGCATTGTTGAACTAATTTTCGATCAGCCCGGTAAATCGGTTAACACTATGGGCCGGGATTACGATGAAGCGATGCGCGCGGCGGTGACTGAATTGCAGGCCATGGTTGAGGCGGGTGGCGTAAAGGGTATTTATGTGCGCAGTGGCAAGCCCGGCCAGTTTTTTGCTGGTGGCGATATTAAAGAAATGCTGGAGATGGATTTAAAGCCCAGCGAAGCGAAGAAAACCGAAATGTACGAAGGCGTAATGGCGACAAAGGCGCCGTTGCGTACCTTGGAAACCCTTGGTGTTCCTGTCGCCGTTGGCCTGAATGGGCCAGCCTTGGGCGGTGGTTTTGAGATTGCGCTAGCCTGCCACCATCGCGTGGCGATTAATGGTGTGCAAGTTGGCTTGCCCGAAGCCATGATCGGCTTAATGCCGGGTGCGGGCGGTGTGGTGCGCATGACCTACTTACTGGGTATGCAAGAAGCGATTGGTTTAATCAGCCAGGGTAAACGTCTTAAAGCGGCTCAAGCCCTTGAAAAAGGCTTGCTTCACGAATTGGCGAGCGACGAAGCCGATATGCACGCTAAGGCTAAAGCTTGGATTAAGGCGAACCCAGATGCGAAGCAGGTCTGGGACCAAGATGCATATCAGATTCCTGGCGGCGGCCCAGATGAACCGGCGAATCAGGGTTTAACCTTTTTTGGCCCCGCCAATGTCATGGTGCAGACTAAGAATTTAATGCCCGCGCAGAACGCGATTTTTGCCTGTGTGGTGGATGCCGCGAGAGTTGATTTTGATACCGCGCAAAAAGTTGAAGGCCGCTACTTTTTAAGTCTGCTGCTGGACCAAACAGCGCGGAATATGATGACGGCGTTTTTTGTGCAGATGGAGGCCTTGAACAAGGGCGCCAGTCGGCCGCCCGTTGCCGAGCGCTTTAAGTGTAAAAAGCTCGGCATTATTGGTGCAGGCCAAATGGGTGCGGGTATCGCGACTATCGCCGCGCAAAAAGGAATTAGTGTTGTACTGAAAGACATCAGCCAAGAAAATGCAGATCGCGGCAAAAGCTACGCCGACGCCTTTTTCACCAAAGGCATTGCGAAGGGTAAGGTCACTGAAAATAAAAAAGCCGAGTGCATGGCGTTAATTAAGGCCAGTGCCGATTACGCCGACCTCGGTGACTGCGACTTTGTTATTGAGGCAGTGTTTGAAGACCGCAAAGTAAAAGCAGCAGTGACGAAAGACACCGAAGCGGTGATTGAATCCAGCAGTGTGTTTGCGACTAACACCTCGGCTTTACCGATTAGTGAACTCGCGGAGGCCAGTGTGCGGCCAGCGAACTTTATCGGTATGCATTTCTTTTCGCCGGCAGAGAAAATGCCGCTGGTAGAAATTATTCGCGGCAAGCTCACCTCAGATGAAGCACTCGCCAAGGCCTTTGATTTGGCGCAGCAGCTAGGTAAAACACCGATTGTGGTAAACGACGCGGCAGGCTTCTTCACTACCCGTGTTATCGGTACGACCATCTCTCAGGGCGGTATTATGCTGGAGGAGGGGGTTAACCCGGTATTAATTGAGTCTGCGGCTCGTGACAATGGCTCACCGATTGGGCCACTAGGTGCAATAGACGAAATTAGCCAGGAAACGGCATATAAGAACGGTAAACAAGCAAAAGCCGATGTTGAGGCCCAAGGTAAGGTTTGGGAAGACAATGCTGTTTCACGTGTGTTAGATCGAATGGTTAATGAGTTCGGTCGGCGCGGCAAGGTGCATGGCGGTGGTTATTACGCCTACCCTGAGGGCGGTCAAAAACACTTATGGCCTGGCTTAAAAGACGCGTTTGCGCCAAATGGCTATAAAGATATCCCCTACGAGGATATCAAGGACCGCCTTACTTTTTGCCAGTCGCTAGAAGCGGTGCGGGCAATGGAAGAGGGCGTTATTGAGAATGTCGGTGACGGCAATATTGGCTCAATAATGGGGATTGGCTTCCCCGCGCAAACCGGTGGCGTCTACCAGGCGATTAATGCCTACGGACTGCGCGAATTTGTAGCACGGGCGCAAGAGTTGGAGGCGAAATACGGTAGTGATTTTGCTGTTCCCAAATTGTTATTAGACCGTGCCAAGGACAACGCGCTTTTCCTGTAAGTACGCTGAGATGCCCCATTAATCCGAATTGTTATTGGTTTTGATGGGGCTTTTGCTTAAGATTTGCTTGGCATTTTGCTAAATCAAATCGAGGCGGTCATGGTCAATGTTTTCACCTATGGAAGTTTAATGTGCGCCGATATTATGGCGACAGTAAGTGGTGTAAACCCATTGTCAGAGTCGGCGCTACTGGGAAATTACCGCCGCTACGCCGTGCTGGGTGAAGACTATCCAGCGTTGATTGCTGAGGCCGGGGCACAAACTCAGGGCCTGCTTTATCGCAATATCTCCGATGAGGCCCTGCGTCGTTTAGATGTATTCGAAGGGGATTACTATCAGCGTTGTGAACTAGATGTAGCGCTGTTGGATGGCCGCCAAGTTAGGGCGCAAACCTATGTCTTTCGAGCAGACTACCGACATCTAGTAGCCGATTGGCCCTGGAGTTTTGAGCATTTCCTAAATGTAGGAAAATCAAATTTTGAGAGCGCCTATCTCGGCTTCCAGCACTTACCGAGTCAAGAATGAAAGCGTTTAGCTTGCCGCGCTAAAATTGATAAATTCCTCGCAAATGATATCCCGTCTCGTCGCACCCTGCATAAAGCATTGCCGTTTGGCTTGGCTTACAAAGTCATTGCCGCCGCAAATATAAACTCGGCGGCCGCGCAGTTCTGTAAAATTTTCCTGTAATTGTTGCTGCCAAGTCTCATGTGGTGGGCCATCGGCACTGGCGAGTGAATAACTGAACTGAGGATGGTCTGCCTGCAGCTGTTGTAAGGCATCGAGCATGTAGTAATCGCTGGCTTGCTTTACGGTAAACAGCAGGTGAATAGTGCTTTGATGGTCGTGATTTAATGCATCCTTAGCAACGCCGAACAAGGGGGCAAGCCCGGTGCCTGCGGCAATTAATAATATGCTTTGCTGGCTTTGCTTGTTGTCGTATACACATTCGCCGTAAGGGCCTTGAATCAAAAGCTCGTCGCCGATCTCGGTATTCAATAACTGCGGGCTCACTGCGCCTTTTGGATATATTCGAATATGGAGTTCAATGAAATCCTCAAGGCTGGCAACACTGGCAATAGAATAGCAGCGGGCGGTGGTGTCATTTAGCCAGAGGGTAATATATTGCCCAGCCCGCCAACGCAAACGGCAGTGCAGGCGAAGACGCAGTATTTTTGGATTTAGCTGCATTTTTTCGGCAATGGTGGCTAAGTGTTTTTCGCCGCTTAAATTAGGCAGTCGAAGCGTCATGTCCTGTTCGGGCTCGCAGCGGCAGCTTAAGAAATACCCTTGCTGGATACGCTCATTACTGAGGCCGTGCTGGCAGTCGTCGGGAATTTGGTCGGGTTTCGCAATTAAAATACAGGCCTGGCAGGCGCCAGCACGACAGCCGTGGGGGATGCTTATCTTGTTCCTAAGCAGGGTATCCAAGACATTTTCGTCGTCCTGAACGACATATTCTTGCCCGTTAAAGGTGAGGGTGCTCATATTCAATAAATGAATCCAAATTGCGTTTTAATTCAGGGCTGTTCAAATGCGGTGCAGGAGCAGCAATACCTCATAGTGGGCGGTATGGGGGAACATATCAAATAGTTGCACGCGGTCAATACGATAGCCTTCAAGCGCGCTTAGGTCTGCGGCCAGAGTGGCGGCATTACAGCTGGAATAGAGCAGATAATCTGGTGCAAGTTGCTTGATCTGCGTGCAGAGCTCAGAGCCTAGGCCCCGGCGAGGAGGGTTGGCAATGATGAGCTGGGGCGCCCCTCCCTCGCTGCTACTGGCGAATGCGGTGGAGTCTAAGGCTTGAAAGCGAACTTGGGCACCGAGACCCATTTCGTCGGCACTGCGCTGGGCGCAGGCGATGGCCTCGGCTTCTATCTCGATACCGACCAGTTGGCGATCGGGTGTTAAACAGTGCAGGCCAAATCCGCCGGAGCCGCAAAACAGGTCCCAGTAGCGACTTATTTCTAGGTCGGCCGTCCATAGCGCGGCAGTGGCGTATAACTTAGCTGCCATATCGAGATTGGTTTGGAAAAAGCCCTTGGGTCGCTGGTAAAGATTTAGGCCGTTAAGCTGGTGGCGCAGCCAGTTGTCGCCACTCAAAATATGTTCGTCGGGCCCTTCGATGATGGCCATGGCCACTGGCTGGATATTTGCTGACACTGAGCTGATTTGGGAATGCTGTGCAAGGAAGTTTGGGAGTGCCTGCGAAATTTTCGCGATTTTGGCAGTGCTGCGCAAGACTAGGCGCAGCATGTATTGGCCGTCATTATTACGATTAAGCAGTAAATACTTAAGCTCTCCCTGGCGGCTTTTAATATGGTAGGGGGCAATTGCGAGGTCGCCAAGCCAGCGCTCTAAATTTACCAGTAGTGTCTGCATATCGTCTGGGTATAAAGGGCATTCACAGAGGCTAATAAGCTGATTGCGGTGGTTGATAATGCCGAGTTTTGGTGCGGCGGCACTACCGAGTACCACCATTTTAGCCTTGTCACGAAAGCCTGATAATTCCGCGCTTACCGACGCTAATAAGGGCGGCGGTGCAAAGGGCGCCAACAGCGCATTTAGCTGACGCTCCTTGTGTTGCAGCTGCTGATGGTAGGGCTGAACTAACCAGCTACAGGAGCGACATTGATTTGATTCAAAAAATGGGCAGTGCATCGCTGAGCTCAAAAATTCATGGCGGTGGGTTTGTAGGCTGCCAAGCTTGCCACCACACGCTATTTAGGGCAATTTAAATTGTGTTACGAGTATCTCGCTAACAACGCGCGGCGGTGGCCTGCGGGACTACTTTAGCTCGTTAGTTTGGGAGGATGTGGACATGGACGACCAGAATAAAGAAGCGGCAATTTTATCGTCTTGGCATAATAATGTTGATGCGTGGACCGACGCCGTTCGGAAGTCAGAGATTGGCAGCCGGGTGGCGGTAACCGACGCGGCCATTGTCAATGCGGTGGTGGCACAAGATCCAAAAACGGTGCTCGATTTAGGCTGCGGTGAGGGTTGGCTGGTGCGAGCTTTAGCAAGCTTGGGTGTGGCGGCGGAGGGTATAGATGGGATTGCTGGACTCATTAACCGCGCCACGGAGCTTGGCGGGACGTTTTCGGTGTTGTCCTACCAAGACTTTGCCCGTGGTGGGTGGCAAAAGCACGTAGACTGCGTCGTCTGTAATTTTTCTTTGCTTGGCCATTACGTCGTTGCTGATGTCTTATCGGCGATTCCGTCGGTATTAAATAGCAATGGCTGTTGCGTGATTCAAACCCTGCACCCCGCATTTAACGGTGCTCCTTATTGCGACGGTTGGCGGGAGGGCAGTTGGCAAGGTTTTAGTGACGATTTCTGTGACCCCGCGCCGTGGTATTTTCGAACATTAAGCAGTTGGTTGGAGCTGATTAGCGCTAGCGGCTTCATGCTGAGGGAACTGATTGAGCCCTTGAACCCCCAGACGGGCTTACCCGCGTCGATAATTTTTGTCCTGAGCCCCGAGTCGAAAAGTCGAGGTCGCAGTAAGACTTAAGTTAGGGGGTTTACGTTTTGGGGTTTAGCCAGCGGATGTAATCCACTACACTCCAAGCTTAAATTAATAGGGGGTTGTTAAGTAATGGATAATACCCACAGCAAAGCGGTCGGCTATGTTTTGTGGATTTTCGGCTTTATGGGGGCGCACCGTTTTTACTATGGGCGCCCGATTAGTGCGACGATTTACTTTTTTACTCTTGGTTTGTTTTTAATTGGCTGGATTGTCGATATATTTTTAATCCCAAGCATGGATCGGGATGCCGATAAGCAGTATCGGAGCGGCACCAGTAGTTACACCTTGGCGTGGATATTACTGACTTTTTTGGGTGTCTTTGGTTTGCACCGCTTTTATTTGGGTAAATGGCTGACCGGCATTGTGTATTTGCTCACCGGTGGTGTTTTTTTACTGGGCATCATCTACGACTACTGGACGCTGAATCAGCAAATAAACGAGAAAAATTCAAGCTTGTTTACCCGCTGAGCTATTGGGACCGTGGTCAAATGTTCCGGCTTGGTAATTATTGGGTGAGTTTATTGCGTTGCGCGTTTTAATAGTTGGTTATGTCTGGCCCGAGCCGAATTCGTCGGCCGCGGGGCGGCGGATGTTGTCATTGATATCTGCATTGCAGAGCAATGGCGGGGAAGTTCATTTTGTCAGCGCCGCGGTGAAGGGCGATCATAGCGTTGATTTGTCTGCACTCGGTGTTTGCGCCCAGCAGGTTGCCCTGAATTGCGATAGCTTTGATGATTATATTGGGGAGTTGCGGCCAGAACTCGTTATTTTTGATCGTTTTCTGATGGAAGAACAATTTGCTTGGCGGGTGGACCGGACTTGTCCTGAGGCCGTGCGCATTTTAGACAGCGAAGACTTGCACTGCCTTCGCCAGGCCCGCCATCAGGCACTGAAGCAAAACCGCCCGTTGAGTCGACAAGATTTAGTCGGTGAATTGGCCCTGCGCGAAATCGCGGCGATTTGGCGCTGCGATCTCACCTTAGTGATTTCTGAGTTTGAAATGGCGCTGCTACAAAATACCTATGGTGTGCCTGCCGACTTGCTTCATTACCTGCCGCTGCTAAGTAACTTCAAAGCCGAGCAAGCAGCGCAGTGGCTGCCCTATGAGGCGCGTCAGCACTGTGTGGTGGTGGGGAATTTTCGTCACGCGCCAAACTGGGACGCGGTGCAATATTTACGCAGTGAAATATGGCCCTTGATTCGTCGTCAATTGCCTAGGGTTGAATGTCATATTTATGGCGCCTACCCGCCGCCAAAAGCCTTGCAGCTGCACAGCGACAAGCTGGGGTTTCTTGTTAAGGGCTGGGCGGACGATGCTGATGCCGTAGTGGAAAAAGCGCGACTTTGTTTGGCACCGCTGCGTTTTGGCGCTGGTCAAAAGGGCAAGCTCGTGGCGGCAATGGAGTGCGGTACCCCATCGGTAACGACGACAATCGGCGCGGAGGCTATGCACGGCGATTTAGCCTGGAATGGCAGTATTATTGCAGATTCGGAACAATTAGCCGCCAATTTTGCCGCCGAAGCCGCTGCTTTATACCAAGATCCTGACCGCTGGGCGACGGCGCAGCAACAGGGGCGCGCGATTTTGTTAAGGCGTTTTCAGGCCGACGACTATCTCCCGCAATTTACCCGCCGCGTGGCTGATTTACGCCAAGATGTTACTGGTCATCGCCAGAAGCACTTTAATGGCCTAATGCTTCGCCATCATACGATTAAAAGCCATCAATACATGTCCCAATGGATTGCGGCTAAAAATAAAGACGCGTAACCGCCAGTTTGTTGGGTGAATACTGCTGACTAGGCGCAAAAGCGACTCGCGTTAGCCCCTGAAATGCTGAACTGGGGCACATCTCTTGTGTGTCATAGCGATGTTTTCAGCGTTGCATTTACGCGATAAATCTGCGAGTGTTGAGAGGATTGGCACTGGTCGGCCAGCTTAGACAATAAGAATATAAACATTACGCGGGCAAATCATTATGGCTGGCGGAGGTGAGAGCGGTATGCAGCACATGATTTTTGATGCCCATCTGCACATTATTGATCCGGCATTTCCCCTGGTCAGTAATGACGGCTTTTTACCCGATGCATTCACCGTAGACGATTACGTTGGTCAGACTGCAAGTCTTGGTGTTGGCGGTGGCGCGGTGGTATCTGCTTCATTTCAGTCTTTCGACCAAAGCTATTTAATCACCGCGCTGGCGGCATTGGGGCCGACCTTTGTCGGGGTAACCCAAGTGCCCTGCACGATCAGTGACGATGATTTATTACTACTTGCTAATCAGGGCATTCGCGCAGTTCGCTTTAATTTGCGGCGCGGGGGCTCCGAATCCTCAGAGCACCTTATTGATTTTGCCCACCGCATTTACGATCTATTGGGTTGGCATATTGAAATCTACGCCGATTGTAAAACCCTGGCGGATCTCTGTGGCGAACTCTGTCGCTTGCCCGCGGTAAGCATTGATCACCTGGGACTTTCTAAGGAAGGTTTGCCAGTTTTATATCAGTTGGCTGAAAGTGGTGCTCGAGTAAAAGCAACGGGGTTTGGGCGGGTTGATTTTGCAGTAAGTCAGGCCATTCGCCGCTTATTTGATATTAACCCCGATGCCTTGATGTTCGGCACCGATTTGCCGTCTACTCGTTCACCTCGCGCCTTTAATCCGGTGGATATTGAAATTATTGGCAATGCCCTAGGTGACTCCGCAACAAAAAAAGTTTTGTGGGATAATGCCGCCGCGTTTTACCGCCTCGGGGTGTAGGCCCCAGTCATTCTATTTGACCCCTGCCAATGCATTTATTAAAGTGCCTCACCGCTAGGTTAACGGCTTCTTACGTTTTTCTTCGCAGGACATTAGCTTGGCCATGATGGCGTTGGCTAGGTTATTATCGATAGTCAGGGCCTTGGCGCGACGTCAATAAGCAGAGAATCCTCTTGAATCAAATTTTACTTGTAAGTGTGGTTTGCCTGGCGGCGCTGGCGCTAGATCGCCTGCTCGGTGAGCCCAGACGCTGGCACCCCTTAGTCGGTTTTGGGCGACTCGCCGCAGGTCTAGAAAAAAACTTAAACCTAAAGAATAGCCCGTTTCTGCAACGGGTAAGCGGGCTGGGGTGTTGGCTGCTATTGATTGTTCCGGCCGTTGTTGCGGTCGTCCTAATTGATTTTGTGATCTATGAACTTTCGCCCCTTGCCAGTGTGTTCTGGCATATTGCGGTGCTGTACTGGGCCGTGGGCTGGCAGAGTTTGTGCGAACATATTCGTCCCGTTGCGTCAGCATTGGTGGCGGGTGATCTGGACGAGGCGCGACTGCGGATCAGTTATTTAGTCAGTCGCGATACTGATGACCTCAATGCCGAGCAGATTTTAGCAGCGGGTTTGGAGACAAGCTTAGAAAACAGCAGTGACGCAGTATTCGCTTCGTTAATTTGGTATGCCATGGCAGGCCCCGGCGGGGTGGTGTTGCAGCGCTTAGCCAATACCCTGGATGCGATGTGGGGTTATCGAAATGAGCGCTATCGTTATTTTGGTTGGTGGGCGGCGCGCAGCGACGATGTCTGCAACTTTGTTCCGGCACAACTTACCGCACTGGGCTTTAGTTTGCTGTCTTTCTCTGCTCGGCCCTGGCAATGCTGGTTTAAGCAGGGCTGGTATTGGAAAAGTATCAATGCGGGATCAGTGATGGCCAGTGGCGCAGCGGCCTTAGGGCTAAGCTTGGGTGGCGCGGCGAGCTACCATGGCACGGTTTCGAATCGATCGTCGCTTGGTTGGGGCCGGGCGCCAGTCGTTGCCGATTTGGAGAAAAGTATTAAATTGGTGAATAGACAGCTCGCGGTATGGCTTGGTCTTGGTCTCATACTGGGGTTATGTCTATGACTGGTACACGCTCTCAGCCACCGCGACACGGCGGTGATCCTCGCGATCTGCCGCCAGCCCCCGATGGCTTGCCGATGATGGACTTGGCGACTGGGGTGAATCCCTGGAGCTGGCCAGTGCCGCCGCCGCCAGCAAATTGCTATAAGGTACTGCCTTATTTTTGTCCCGAATTACAGAGTGCCGCCGCCCGTTATTACGGCGTGGCGGAGCAGCGCATTTTAGCGACGGCTGGCAGTCAGCCCGCCATTCAAGTGCTACCCCGTATCGTCGCGCCAGGGCGCGTTTTATTGGCAGAGGTCGCCTACGAAGAACATCGCTATCGCTGGTTGCTTGCGGGTCACGAAGTTCAGTATTTTAGTCGTTATGGGCGCGAAGAAATTGCGCAACGGATTGTGGCCGAACAAATTCACTATTTATTGATAATTAGCCCCAATAACCCAACGGGGGATGTCGTTAGTGAAGAAGACGTTCGCTACTGGCGTTCATTGCTGCCTGCTGATGGTTTGGTGGTCATCGATCAGGCCTTTGCCGATGCCATGCCAAACAGTGATTTACGAGCTTTGGCCGCGGAATCCGGAATTGTGCTGTTGCGCTCGGTGGGCAAGTTTTTTGGTTTGCCAGGGCTGCGCCTAGGGTTTGTAATAGCGGAGCCGTGGCTATTGGCTGAGCTAGATAAGCATTTGGGGCCTTGGGCGGTGTGTGGCAGCGCTCAGTGGATAGGCCGTAAAGCGCTGCTTGATCGTCAGTGGCAAGATGATATGCAGCACCAGCTGATGGTGACAGCAAGGCGTCAAGGCGAGCTGTTAAAAAGCGTGTTCCGTGCTTATTTTCAGCAGATCGTAGTGACCCCCTTATTTATTACAATGACCATACCCGCGGCGCAAGCAGCTGTACTTCAGCAGCGGTGTTACGTGCAAGGCTTGTCAGTGCGGGTATATAGCGGTGGCGATGTGGCTTATATGCGCTGGGGGCTGGCGTCCGATCAGACGCTGCTGGCACAGCGCTTGAAGTCACTTTGTCTAAGCGATTTGGCTGCATAGCAGCTGATTGGGTCGCTGGCTAAACGACGGGAGCTCAATGCCTTGGCAAAGGCCAGTGCCTTTACGGTGTTCTTAGTTGATCAAATGCAGTGGCTCGGTCCAGTGACGTCGCGGCGGATGTTTGGCGGTACCGGACTGTTCCTAGAGGGATTGATGTTCGCACTGATTGTTGAGAATACGCTGTATTTGAAAGCCGATACTGCCACTCGCGGCGACTTTGATGCCCTAGGGTTACCGCCTTTTAGCTATCAGCGTAATGGTCGAGATATTGCGCTTTCTTACTTCCAAGCGCCAGACGAGGCCTTAGACGATAGGGACCTGTTGATTGACTGGGCAAATCGCGCCTACGCTGCGGCAATGCGGGCTGCGGCGGCTAAAGGTGGTCTTAAACGTGGCTGAAGTGTTTGGGCGCGATGTGGTCACAGTCAGTGTATAATATGCGCCGTTGTGGTGATTGCGAGAGATAGCTGATGTCGATACAAGAAACAATACACGCTAAATTAACGGCGGCGCTGATGCCCAGTCATCTTGAAGTGATTAACGAAAGTCATATGCACAGTGTGCCGGCCAATTCAGAAACCCATTTTAAGCTAGTCCTCGTTGCCGAGGCTTTTTCGAGTTTACGCAAAGTCGCTCGTCAGCAGCGGGTTTACCAGCTCTTGGCCGAGGAGCTGGCAGGCCCAGTTCATGCCTTGGCTATGCATACTTATAGCCCCGCAGAGTGGCAACTTCGGGCGGGGGCTGTGCCTGCGTCGCCAGACTGCTTAGGTGGTAGTAAAAAGGAGCAGGGCGCGAAATAGTATGAATCAGTTTGTTGTTGCTGCGCTGTATAAATTTGTAAGTCTTCCCGATTTTGAATCCTTGCGCGAGCCGCTGCTAGCGCAGTGTTTGGCTGCGGAGGTGAAGGGCACCTTACTCCTTGCCGAAGAAGGCATTAACGGCACCATTGCTGGCTCCCGCAGGGGCATAGACCAGGTGTTAGCCTATTTGCATTCAGACCCCCGATTCGCCGATGTCGGACATAAAGAGTCCTATGATACTGAACAGCCCTTCTATCGGATGAAGGTTAAGCTTAAGAAAGAAATTGTAACCATGGGTGTCGATGGCATCGATCCCAAGGATATTGTTGGCACCTATGTTAAGCCACGGGACTGGAATGCCTTAATTGCTGATCCCGAAGTATTGCTTATTGATACCCGTAACGACTACGAGGTGGAAATTGGTAGCTTCAAGGGCGCTATTGACCCAAAAACGACGAGTTTTAGGGAATTCCCTGAATATATACGAGCCAATTACGACCCAGCTAAACACAAAAAAGTGGCGATGTTTTGCACCGGCGGCATTCGTTGCGAGAAAGCCTCAGCCTTCATGAAGCATGAGGGATTTGATGAGGTTTATCACCTTGAAGGCGGCATTCTAAAGTATTTGGAAGAGGTGGACGAAGCCCAGAGCCAGTGGCAGGGTGAATGCTTTGTATTCGATAATCGGGTGGCTGTCACCCACGGTTTGCTCACTGGAACTCACGAGCTTTGCCACGGTTGTCGGCGACCTATTACCGCAAGCGATAAACTCAGTGCTATGTTTGAGGAAGGGGTGACCTGCCCAGCTTGTTTTAATCACATAAGCGACGACCAAAAGAAGCGCTTTCGGGATCGACAAAAGCAAGTGGAACTCGCCCGCCAGCGCAATGAGAGCCATGTTGGCGCACCACCACCGGCGAGACAGCGCAAAAACCGGTAAGTCTATGCGCTATGCCGATCTAAAATAGCTTGCTAGTCTGCTTATACGTGGCGGGAAAGGGCTCAATAAGATGACATCGTCCTTCTAGACTAGATATTCACTTAGCACTCATTTTCGCTACTTATGCACTTAGCAAACCGAAAAATTAATGTACTATGGCTATGCTAGGCCTTATCGCGCGCGCACGTGCTGGCCGCTATCTAGATTATCGCCTCCTTGGCAGGGGGGAATATTAAAATAAGAGGTTAGTTTGCATGAAGCAGTTAGGTGTACTTGATACCGCATTTATTAATCTCGAACATGCCAATACACCCCAGCATGTTGGTGGCTTAGGGATATACGACCCATCAACAGCACCTGGTGGCGCGGTGCGTTTTAAAGGTGTTATTGCCAATTTTGAGCGCCGACTACACAAACACACTATTTTTCGTTCGCGTCTCGTTAAGGTGCCAGGTAATGTTGACCGCCCTTATTGGGTTCAAGACGCTAATTTTGATGTCGAATTTCATATTCGTCATATTGCTTTACCCCAGCCTGGCGACTGGCGTCAGTTATGCATTTTAGTTGCGAGATTGCACGCGCGGCCACTCGACATGAATCGCCCCCTCTGGGAGGCCTATATCATTGAAGGTTTGGACAATATTCCGGGTGTTCCCAGTGGCGGCTTCGCCATCTATACCAAAATGCATCACTCACTTGTGGATGGCGCTGGTGGCTCGTCAATCATGTCGGTTATCCACGACTTGGAACCGGATCCCGCGGCTGTGCCCCAAGCTGAGGCGGTAGTAACGGCGGATGTGATGCCGAATGCCTTGTATCTTGCGAGTTCGGCAGCGGTAAATAATGTTAGAAACACCGTTAAAATGGTAACGGGTGGCGCGGGGGTGCTGCGCGATTTAGGGAAAATGGCGATAGGAATGGCGCAGAAGAAAATTCCTGTTCCTTCTATTACGTCGCCGCGCACGCGATTTAATACCCCAGTTGGTCCCCATCGTGTATTTGAGGCTGCGGAGTTTCCGCTAGCGGATATCAAAGCCCTGAAAGACCTTTGTGAGGTGAAAATTAATGACGTCATTTTGGCCATCATCGCCGGAGGTTTACGCCATTATTTAATGCACCACAAAGAGTTACCAGACGAGAGCTTGGCGGTGTCAATACCACTGGATATGCGAACGCGGCGGGGAATGACGGACGAAAATAACCAGGTAGGTTCGGTTTTTGTCGAATTACATACGAATGTTGCTGATCCACTAAAACGCTTGGCTGGGGTTTATAAAAGCTCGCAAGAAGCAAAAATTTACGGTGAAAACTCACCTTTAGTCGATGTCTTGCGCCTTGCCGGTGTAATGTCACCCGCGCTCACGCGGCCTCTGGTTAATGCTTATGTGAATAATGAGCTGACTCGCCATTTGCCGCTGGGAATTACGTCGGTAGTGTCTAATGTGGCAGGTCCCACCTTTCCGCTGTATTCAGCTGGCGCACAGATGGTCAGGTATTACGGTCTAGGCTTGCTTACGCCTGGGGTAGGTTTATTCCATTTAATCTTTAGTTCAAATGGCATTGTGACCCTGTCGATAATCGGTGATCGCGATTCCATGCCCGATCCGGCGTTTTATCGTGAGTGTATTGAAAAGTCATTCGCCGAATTATTCGCGGCGGCAAAGGCGAGTCTGAAAGAGGGTGCAGCGGCTACGGCACCTAAAAAGGCGAGCGCAAAACCCGCGCGAAAAAGCAAAGCCAGTAGTAGTGCGACAGCCAGTGTGCAAAAGCCGGTTGCGAAAAAGGCGCGCTCCTCTGCGAGTAGCAGTCCGGCCAAATCCGGAACGGTTAAAGCGAAGCAGTCGGCAGCTTCTTCCGCTAATGGTAAAGTAGTGCCCATTAGTCAGACCCAGAGTTAAGTTGTTGCGCTTAATGCGTAAGCCTAGCCAGGGCTTGCGCGTTAAGCGGCTAGTTATCTGCTGCGTAGCCCTTTAGGCAATAGTGATATAGCCCATGAGTCCCGTCTGCATGTGTTCGATCACATGGCAGTGAAACATCCAGCGGCCAGGGTTGTCGGCCACAAAGGCGATTTTGGCGCGCTCGTTTTTCTCCAATAGAATGGTATCGGTGTGGTAGGGCGTGAGCTCCCGCTTGTCAGACTCCAACACGGTAAAGATTAAACCATGGAGATGAATAGGGTGGTGATGTGGCGTGGCATTGTGCAATTCGAATACATAGCTTTGCCCTAGTTTTAGTGTGGCGAGGGGCGCGGGTAAGTCTTGGTGGCTGTGGTCGTTCCAAGCGCGGCGATTGATTAGCCAAAAACTGTGGTCAACTTGGCCATTGTGGTCGCTTGGCGACAGCGCGCCGGCCCATTCGAACACAAAACTGAGGGTTTCGGCGGTCGCCAGTTGTGGTGGTGCTATTGGGTTGGCAGGCAGCGCGGGTATCCCGGTTTTTACGTTTTTAGACTTATCGCCAGCTACTGTTTTTAAACGACAAATCTCGACGCCAAAGCGCCCCTTCATATCGTAAATCGGAATCTCGACACCGAGTTTGTTGGGGCTGATTAAGCCGACGTCTAGGCGCATACCGGCGCCGGTCGGGTGAACGTCTAAAGCATAGGGCTTAGTTACTGGGCTGCCGTCAATGGCAATCACCTTAGCCTGGTCATTCCGTAAACTGAGGTTGTAAACTCGAGTGTTGTCTAGGTTCAAAAAGCGTAAGCGCAGCCGTTCTCCGGCGGGCACGTCGATAACAGGCTTTTCTGTGCCGTTGATCGTCGCTAAAGTACCGAGTGTTCCCGCCCGTGCCGCTTCTCTAGGAATGGACAAGGGCAAATAGCTGCCATCGGGTTTTAGGCGCCAGTCTTTCATGCCAATAATTACGTCGTGATAATCGGGGAGATCGCGCTCTTCAACAATCAGTGCGCCGACCAAGCCTTTACCCAATTGTTCAACGCTATTCATGTGGGGGTGGTACCAAAAGGTGCCCGCGTCGGGGCAGATGAATTCATAAATAAAGCTGCCGCCGGCTGGTACTGGGGCTTGGGTTAAATAGGGAACCCCGTCCATGGCGATATCGAGCCGTATGCCATGCCAGTGGATGGTACTGGGCTCATCCAATTTGTTAATGAATTTCACGCGCAGGGGCTGGCCCTGTTTGGCGCGAATCACTGGCGCTGGAAATTGGCCATTAAACCCGAGAATTTGGCTGTCGCCGTCTTTTGCTAGGCGCGCGGTGGCGGGTTCCGCAGTAAGAGTATAGTCGTAGCGGGTCTTGCCACTCTTATCTGCTGAGGCCATGGCCAAACTTAACTTTGGCAGTGAGCTGGCGAGCAGCGCGGTGGCGCTGCTTTTGATCAGGGTTCTGCGTTTCATATTGCTTCCTTAATCGTGTTCAGCGCAATAGTGTTAGGTGGTTATCCCAATGGGTTCCTGGGGCGTAGGCAAGGGGTATTAATTTAGCCTGCTCGGGCTTTAGCGCCATTAGCTGACCATTGCCGTTGCTTAAAATAAACTGCTGATAAGCGGCGTCGTAAATTGCGCCGGCGCTGTCTCGCAAGGGGTATACCCCTTGTAATCGCAGGCTGCGGAGATCCCACAGGCAGACGAGGTTGTCGCGGGGGCAGCTAGTTACAGCGTGTATGCCCTGTGTGTCTATACTAATGCTGGCAATATAGTCCTGTTTAAATTGCAAAGGCAGTTCGCCATAGCTCATTGCGGTGAGGGCGCCACCACGCTGGTGGCTGTATACCAATGGCAGCCGCGATGGCAGGCTACCTTGGAATTGGGCGCCGATAATAACTTGCCCACTTGAGCTAACGTCCAAGTGGCGGAGACTCAATTGGAAATGTGGGGCTGCGTGGCGTTCTATGACTCGCCCGGAGGCAATATCTAGGTAGTGCAGCGCGGGCGTCATGGTATCGGGGTTCAGCGTTTTTCTGCCGCTAGCGGGCAAGGTTTTAATGCCGCCGATGGCAATGGCCAAGGTCTTGCCATCGGGCATCAGTGCCAGTTCGTGAGGGCCAATACCGTCGCAGTCCAAATGGCCAACACACTGATAATCTTGCTGGCAGTCGTAAACGCCGATGCTGCCCGCGCCACCACCGGCTATATGATTTTCAGTGGTATATAAGTAACGGCCATCGGCACTTAGACAGCCGTGACCGTAGTAGTGGTAGCCATTTTCACTGCTTATGGTGTGCAGTAAGCCGCCGTGTTTCGAGTCGACAATATACATTTCACGGCCGGGGCGGCGGGAGAAAAAAACCAGTTCCCGACGCTGACGATGGTATAAGCTGTCGTGGCCACGGTGGGCGATAGTTTGGAAAACCTGCCAGTGATCGTCGCGCCATACGCCAATATGCTTGCCCTCGCCATCGCTGGCGGCACTAATAACCGGTGTGAATTTTTCTGTTTTGGCCAGTGCTGGCGACACTCCCATCCACGGCATAGATAGGAGGGCGCCCGAGGCGAGAATAAAGCGGCGACGCTGCATGATGCTCCTCAAATATTCTGGTTGTTAGTGGCCCAGAGACTGCTAATTTAGTCGCCGTCTTTGGCGTTAAACCCAAGGCTGATACCTAAGGCCGTGGGCAAGTCAGATTTCAACAACGAAAGTAGCGTGGTAATTTCGTTTTGAAAGGCAATAAGCTCAGCTTGCTTGCGGGGCTCTGCGCTACTAAACAAACTATTGGGTATGGCGTTGGCGGCGCTGAGACTGCTGTCAAAGTGCTGCTGGATTTGCGCGCTTAAATCGCTGCGTTGCTTAACGTCGCTTAAGTAGTCGTCTAAACCGTAGCCGCTTGCGGCAGTAAACACCGTTTTTAATGCCATGAGATTGGCGGTGATCGCCTCCCGGGAATATTGACTCCGCCACCATTCGAGCAGATAAATTTGTGCTTGGCCGTCGCTGCTAGTAAGGCCTAGTGGGCGCTCAAATTTGTCCCGCTTAATGAGTTCAACACCGGCCACGAGGGTGTCTAGTAAATTCGCAAGTGCCACATTGTCGTCGGGGTACTCTGCATTGTCGGGACCCGTTTTAGTAAATGCTTGGAGGTAGTTACCTGACTCTGGACGCCATGCATCGTATAGGCCCTTAGCAACGCCGTATAAATGACCGCTCACCGCGACTAATAGCGCGCAGCGACGTGTGCTGGCGTCAGTATTCACATAGCTATTTAATGAGCCGACCTTATGGTCAAAAAGCAAGTATTCTAGGGACGACAGGCCTTGTACGACGACGCTGGCGTCGTCGATGCGCTTTTCACTTAAATCTTCGTCACTGCGTATAAGTGCTTCAACTTTGCGGGCAATCAAGTTCTTTTTGTCAGGCCAAAATTGGATTTTCCAGGCTTGATTGTCGATGAGTAGTGGGCCAAATTGCAGATTTTGTACCCCAGACCAGCTGTCCACAGTTGTTCGCCAGTGCGTGCGGGTGAGGTCGAGGCCTTCGCTGCTTGGCGCGCTACAAAAACTATCGGCGGCGAGGGCCAGCGCTTGGCTGCTAAGTGAAAAGCGTTCGTATGCTGGTAAAACAGCCAGTTTGCTGGTGTTTACCAAGACTTTTTCTGATGGAGGGGGGCTGCACGCAGCGGTTGAAGCCATGGCAACAGCAAGTAGCAGTCTTTGTGTCGTGCCCTTTAATTTACGGGTACTCAGTGTTGGTAATTTCATTACAGTGCCTTAAGAAAATTTAGCAGAGTCGTTTGTGAGTGAGAATCGAGCTGTTGGTAATTCTGAAGGCTACCCTCAGCCTCACCGCCATGCCAGTGTATGGCCTCTTTGATCGATTTCGCGCGACCATCGTGAAGCAGGCGAGTTTGAGTGTCGTCTCGGCTGCGCATTCCTAGTCCCCAAAGCGGCGCGGTGCGCCATTCTGCGGCCGGGGTGTTGTCGGTAGCGGCGCTGTCGGCAAGCCCTGGACCCATGTCGTGCAGCAATAGATCGCTAAAGGGGTAAATGGTTTCTTTTTGCATAGTCACGCTAGTAAGTGATGCTTGCAAGCCAACAGCAGCGGTGTTGATTTCGGTTGCTGGAATGTGGCAGTTAGCGCAACCAAGCTTTATAAAGAGTTGGTAGCCCGCTTGCAGATCCGGCGTATTTTGGATGCTTGGCACTGCGAGATTGGCAATATAGTGAGTAACGGCATTTAGCAACTTGGCACTTATTTCCGGTTCTGGGTTTTGGCTTAGTGCAAGCTCGTGGTCGCAGCGTGGCACACTGGGTGGGCAGTTTGGCGCCGAATAAATAGTCGAGCGAATGCCCAAATCTTGGCTAAAGGCCAAGGCGACTTGTTGCTTAAGACTGGCTTGGCTGGCCTTCCAGCCAAAGCGGCCGGGCCGCAGCTTTTGTTGTTGTTCGTCCCAGCGCAGGGCCGCGCGACCAGAAATACCGTTGCGGTCGCGATCCTCAGGATCGCTGCGCTTAATGAGTAGCTCGTCGGAAATACGGTCTAATAAACCCATGCCGATCAGGGCGGGGGCAAGCCGCGCTGAAAACGCCATACTATTTGTGTCGCCATAGCGAGCTTGCTCTATAAAATACTGGCGGTGACTTAAATTTGCTTGTTGACTGCTTGCGAGGTCGGGTGAGGCAATGTCGCGCCATCCAATCTGTCCTTCAGCTTGGCTGCCGAGTAGCGCGTGATCTTGGAGTTGCTCGCCGTAGGCATGATGGTTTGCGCCGCTGGCGGCGATGCGTAGGATCAAGCCTGGGCCGTGTTCGGGTAATTGGCCTTGGCCATTGTGCTGGTGGCAGGCGACACAGCTATTGGCGTTAAACAGTGGCCCGAGGCCGTCGCGCGCCCGAGTACTGGCGGGTGCGCTGACCCACGCTTGATTAGCAAAGCTTTTCCCTACAGCCCAATCGAGTTTCTGCTCCATGCTGAGTTGAGGCTGGGCCTGCTCAAGAATGCGGGGCGAGTCTGAGGCAAGGCTATAGCTGGCGCCACTGTCTAAGGGGAGCGGCGGGTAGCTTTTGCACGCTGACACTGCAATGAGGGCGCACAGTAGCAGTAGCGACGGCAATATCATGCGCGGCCGCGGCAAGGCTTATAAGCCTGTGGCTGTTGGGTCGATATTGATGGCAGCCGCGGCGGCCTCAAAGGCGCGGGTTTGTGCGACTAAGTCTTTCAAAATGGCACTGAGAATATCCTCGCCTCGTTGATTTCCCTCGGCGATAAGCATGTCAAATTTCATCGGCTTTTCCTTGGCTTCGGCGGTATCGCTTAATACTTTTAAACTTGCCATGGTTGCGCTCAGGGCCTGCCGAGTTTTCTTGTCGATGTCTGGATTTGCCTGTCGAACTAAATCACTTAGCGACGGGCCACGTAAAATGTCACCATTGAGTCGCTGGTAGCGACCGAGATACACATTTTCAATACCCAATCCGTTGTAGTAGTGCGACCAATGAGTGTTGTCGCTAAAACAGTCGTGTTCATCTTCTGTTGAGTTGGCTTCGAGCGATACCTTTATTCTTTCACCACCCAGCTCACCTAAGGATAGCGACCCCATGCCGTTGAATATTCTCGCTAAGACAATTTGATTGTTCAGAGCAAGCAACTGACTGCGGTAATTGCCCGCTTGGTTTGGCGCCCACTGTTTGCTCATATAACTGAGGTCTTCTACTAGGATGCTGACCGCCGTGCGCAAATACGCGGCGCGACGGTCGCAATTGCCGTGGGTGCATTGCGCGCCTTGGCTGTAATCGGTGTAGGGACGCTCACCCGCGCCGAGTTCGTGACCGTTAAGATCTTGTCCCCACAGTAAAAATTCAATAGCGTGGTAGCCCGTCGCAACATTGGCTGCGGAGCCGCCCAGTTCATGAAGGCCACGCAGTAACTCAGCGTTAATCGTACTGGCGTCAATAATCTCGCCGCCCAGATTAATGCGAGCATTGGCGATAATATTGAGGTCACCGCCAATATTGCCCAGAGCGGCAAAATAATCTTCTGCGACATAGTCTATTAGCCCCTCGTCGAGTGGCCAGCTATTAAGTTGGTGCTCCCAGTCATCTACCACCGGGTTGCCAAAGCGAAACGCTTCGCTTTGCTGGTAGGGAATACGCGCGGTTTGCCATGCTTTTTGCGCTGCTATTAAGCCTTTTTGATCAGGCGCTTGCAAAAAGGCGTCGATCTGAATTTGCAATTGGCGAGCGCTGCTTTCCGCGTCACTATAGATTGCGTGGCCGAGGTCGGCATAATGCTTAACGACTGCTAGCGCATTGACCTTTGTCTCAGGCTGGGCTTCAGCCTGGGCGAAGCAAGAGAGAACAAGACAGGCAATAAGGACAAAAGCGTGGCGAAACAGCGCTGACATTAACAGACTCCGCAATGAAAACTGGCTTCTCTAGAGAAGCGGGGTAGATATTCTATCGCTAATTGATAATGATTCGCAATTAATGCTTGATTTCAGTGCGCTAGCGTTGGGTAAGTCAACGGCTCAGCTGTGGTAAACTCACCGCCTTTCCAAATTATAGAGAGTGTTTTATGGCCGTTAATCCGCGTCGCTCGGTGCTGTATATGCCCGGTTCCAATGCCAGAGCTTTAGAGAAGGCGCGCAGTCTAGACGCCGATGTTTTGATCTTGGATCTGGAAGATGCAGTGTCACCAGCGCAAAAGGCCTTGGCACGTGAGCAGGTACTGGCGGCGGTGATGGCTGGTGGCTACGGCCGCCGCGAATTAGTGGTGCGGGTAAATGGCTTCGATACGGAGTGGGGGCGCAAGGATATTGAGGCTTTTGCTACCGCGCCGATTGCCGCGCTGTGCCTGCCAAAGGTTGAGTCGGCGGCAGAAATTCACGCCGTGGTTCAGGTCTTGAAGCAGGCTGGCGCCCGCGCCGACTTAAAACTGTGGGCGATGGCAGAAACGCCACGAGGGATATTGGCGGTTAATGAAATTGCCGGTGCTCACGAACGCATGGGTGCCATTGTGCTAGGCACCTCAGACCTCGCCAAAGATCTGCGGGTGCCTCACACCCCTCAGCGGCTTGGGATGCTGACCGCGCTGGGTTTGTGTGTTTTGGCAGCTCGCGCGAACGGCATTGATGTTTTCGACGGTGTGCATTTGGATCTGGACGATGAAGATGGCTTGCGCTTGGCGTGCGAGCAGGGCGTCGAACTCGGTTTTGATGGTAAAACTTTGATTCACCCCAAGCAAATTGCCATTACCAATCACTTGTTCTCGCCGTCAGCAGAGGCTTTGGCGCGTGCGGAAAAGATTCAAGTAGCTTGGCAGCAAGCGATGGCAGAGGGTAAAGCGGTCGTGTTGGTTGACGGCCGTCTAGTTGAAGCCTTGCACGTTGAGGAGGCCGTGCGTTTACTGGCGATTGCCGAACAAATCGCCATGAAGTGAATCTAGCTACGATTGCTGATTACTTTTGGCGGGATCACCCGTTGGGTAGCGCCTTAGGTTGATCAGCTCGAGTAAGCGTTCATCTAACCAGCTGTCGAGCTGATAGTTTTTTACAAAACCGCAGTGACCGCCGTAGCGTTTGGTTTCGATGCTTAGGTATTTGTTTTCGGCCAGCCGCGCGAAATCCTCCGCCAAAATAATAGGGTCGTCTTGCGCGGCGATGATGTGGGCCGGGGCGTTTAAGTTTACCAGAGCATCTTCGGCGATAGAGTAAGCCTGAAAATAATCAGCGGCATCGCCAAACTCGGTGTGGTTTGGAATAAAGTAGTTGTTCATGTCGCGCAATGTTTTTAGCTTAAATAAGCTGTCTTGGTAACCAAGCTCTGGGTATAAATTGATTTTTTTGCGCAGGGATTTTTGCCATTTCCGAACAAAATACTTTTCGTAAACCCACCAGCCTTTTTCTAGGGCAATCATCGTTTTCGCCGGATCAACTACCGGGCAAATAGCCACGGTTTGGTTGATTTGGAGATCAGCTTTTGCCGCCTCTGCGGCGACCCGTAGCGCGAAATTTCCGCCTAAGGAAAAGCCCGCTAAAAATTGCCACTGCTGTGGGTAGGTTTTATGGATTGCTTGAATTGCGCCCACCACCTCATCGAGTCGTGCAGAGTTAAATAATTCGCGGTTAAGGTGATGGCTAGGGCCGTGGTCGCGGAGGTTAAGCCTAAATACGTCGTAACCTGCTGAAAACAGGCTGCCGCCAGCGGAAAGCATGTAAGTTGATTGGGAGCTGCCTTCCCAGCCGTGAATGAGTGTGATTAAGCCCTTGCTGCGAACCGCATGAGCGGCGTGCTCGCCCAATAGTTGTTGGCCTGCACCGCAATCTAATACAACGGTCTTGCTGGCATTTAGCATCGCTCGCGAACGGGGATAGCTGCGTAATTTTCGCAATTTGGTCGACGCCAGAATAGATTGGGCGTGGGGGTTTCTCAAAAGCCCATTAGGGGCAAAATCATTCATGATAAATCCTGATGAATATGCGGTTGTATATCGTCTGTGCTACGTCGAATGGGCGATGTTCCAGAAGGGCACTTTATTGCGACCATCAGGGGCTTTTAATGAGGTCTCGATGCTAAGTGCCTGTTATGACTTCAGCTGACAGTATGCCATGCGTATTGCTAATGACCAATTATTGCCGGGCACCTCATGGCAGGCTAGCGTGGCTGTTGTTTCCAGCACCGAGTTTTTAGGGCGCGCGATTAAGCGGCATATTTATATTTAGTTATTTAGGAGAAAGACAATGGGAAATGCTCAGGCTGCGTTGGCGGCGAGTCGTTTGTCAGGCAAGTACGTAGAGCAGGGGAATAAGGAAGCGTGGTTGGCGTTGTTCTCAGACTTGGCGGTGGTCCAAGATCCGGTTGGAAAATCGCCACTCGACCCAAGTGGTGAAGGCCACTGTGGCAAGGAGGCGATTGCGGGATTTTGGGATTTGATTATTGCGCCGGGCAAAATAGAATTCACTATATTGTCATCATTTCCTGCCGGAGACGAATGTGCCAACTTAGTACATTTGGTTAATAATTTGCCAGATAATCTAAAAATGGAAATGGATATGGTTGTTGTTTATAAGGCAGATAATGATGGAAAAATTTCTTCTCTTAAAGCGTATTGGGATTTTGACGCGGTTCAGGAAAAATTAATGTCAAGTTAAATAATTTATTGTGCCTCGTTAAATGCAGCAGTTCCGTATATTGCGTGTGGAACTGCTATACAAGCACTATTGCTCATAATAATTATATGTGAACTTGAGTCTGTGAAAGTGGTCCCATCGTCATGCGTGGCGGCTTTTCGTCTGATTTTATCTGATTTTAACGCCTATAAGTTTGTTTGTTAGCCTGCGATCCCTGTGACGCGAGTCACTAAAGTCAATCAGTACTTTCATGTACCATGGCTGACAGCAACGCTATTTTGCGCTGTGGTCAATATTGTGACTTGGCAGTGCTGAAATGAAATATGGACATTATCTGGGGTACATAATCATGAAAACACCATCAATGAAAAAATTAACCTTAGCGGCAGCTATAGCGTCAATTACTTCTGTTTCACTTGCGGGGCCGATAGCGCCGGTAGTTGACCCGATCGCAGGTGCGGTGGCGGGAACACCCTTATCGATGCTGACTGATCAACTTAGCAGCTTGGATGCACAGCTAGAAGCCCTGTCTGCTGGTGACTTGCCCGGTTTAGATGCCTTACCCGTTGATCCTGCGGCGCTTGCTGGTGGCGGCTTGCCTGGTTTGGACGCACTGCCGGTTGATCCAGCTTCTTTGCCAGGCGGCGGCTTGCCTAGTTTAGATGCGCTGCCTATTGACCCGACTTCCTTGGGTGGCGGTGGTGGGGGCGCTAACCCTCTGGCCGGCTATGTTACTCAACTTACTTTCGCTGCTGATGAGCTTGCGGTGGATCTCGGGAGCGATGACAGCACCGTCGATGCGGTGACGGATGTTGTTGATACCCTGGTGCTGGATCCGGCAATGCTGCCAGACAGCATCCAAGTAGTGCCCGCTACATTAGTGACGGCGCTTACCGATTTGCAGGCAAATTTAATGGCCTTGTCCGGTGCTGGCGGCGATTCTTCTTCGCTGCCTTTTGATCCCGCTGCTTTAGCCGGTGGTGATTTACCCGGTTTAGACGCGCTTCCAGTTGACCCCGCGTCTTTGACTGGCGGCGACGGCGGCGGCGCTCCGAGTTTGGATGCATTGCCAATTGACCCTACCGCTTTGGCCGATGGTGGTTTACCTGGTTTAGACGCCCTGCCAATTGATCCGGCGTCTTTGACTGGCGGCGACGGCGGCGGCGCTCCGAGTTTGGATGCATTGCCAATTGACCCTACCGCTTTGGCCGATGGTGGTTTACCTGGTTTAGACGCCCTGCCAATTGATCCAGCGTCTTTGGCTGGTGGTGATGGCGGCGGTGCTCCGAGTTTAGATGCATTGCCAATTGACCCTGCCAGTTTAGCCGACGGTGGCTTACCTGGTTTAGACGCTCTGCCAATTGATCCAGCGTCTTTGGCAGGTGGTGGGGGTGGCAATCCTCTTGCAGGCTACGTAACACAGCTCACTTTCACAGTTGACCAGTTCGCTGACGATATCAGTGGTCGCGATGGCTTGTTTGACACAGTGACGGATGTTGTTGATGTATTGGTAACCGATCCAGCTGCAGCCCAGGCAAGTATTGAAGCTATTCTGCCAACAATCGAAACCACAGCGGCCAATTTGCAAGCCAATTTAATGGCTTTGTCCGGCGGTGATAGTCCGCTTTAATTGCACGAATCTCTATATTTATAGGGTATTTTGGGAATTGTGATTGATTGAAAATAGTGTGTTTTAAGCCAGCCTTTTCTGTTAAAGGCTGGCTTTTTGCTGTTTGGTAAAGCCGTGATGTTATGCCACACTAGAGATATACTGTGAATAACTTGCCATGCGTGATGCGGGAACAGAGCTCAGCTTGGTTTTATGGTGCCTTATTTGCTTTTAATGCGGAGTGAATCCCTCTTTTGGCTCGATTAGCGCGGTTACTTTTATTAATGATTAGCGTTGTCGCGATGTCGCCGTTTTTACGTGCGCAACTAGTTAATGTTGAATTATTAGGAAGCTCACTCACTGCGCCAGTTAATGGTGCCTTGTCGGATGTGGATTTGCTTAGTGGTGGGGGCGACGGCTTTAATAATTTATTGGGTGTTGAAGTGCTCGGCGACAGTGCGCTTCTTGGTGTGAGTATTAGCGGTCAAGATATCTTGTTACTGGGCGCTCCGGTTGCCGACGATCCGGCGGGTGGTGCGTTAGCGCCATTATTGGGTATAGGCGACTCTCAAGGCGCTGTTCTTGAGTTTTTACAAGATACAGCGAGCGGCGGTAATGTTGATCCCACTGTTTTAACCATTGAGTTGCCCGGTGCCAGCGACGGTTCGGGAAGCAGTTTTGATAATAGTAAAGACAGAGTGCCAAGCTCAAAAACGGATTCTTTGGGTGGAGTTTCTAAAGCTGGTGCTTATCGCTGCATCGATAAAGATCATGACAGCGTTTGCGATAGCCAAGACCAGTGCCCTAACTCCCCCGCTAATGTAATGGTGTTGCCCTCGGGCTGCCATCTTGATATGACAGCTCCTTTAGAGTTGCACGGCGTGACATTCGCTGTGGATACCGCGTTGTTGACAACATCGTCTGTTGCGACACTCCGCCAGGCGGCACGAATCCTTAAAGAAAATCCAAAACTTAAGTTTGAAATCTCCGGCCATACTGATGATCTGGGAAGTGAGCGCTATAATCAGCGCCTGTCAGAACGTCGTGCTGATGCCGTAAAAAACTATTTTCTCGCCGAAGGCGTTCCCGTAGGGATGCTTGTTGTTACAGGATATGGCGAAAGTCGCCCGCTAATAAGTGTTGATGGGCTTGCTGGCCAGGCCTTGGCAGATGCCCGAGCGCGGAATAGGCGAGTAGAGCTCGTTGTAATAAAGAATAAAGCTCAGTACTGAGTAAAATAGGAATGGAGACATTATGGCTATTGATTTACCGCCAGTAATACCGCCGCAGGCGTCAACAGCGGAGCGCATAGAGCAATACGCCGCTCTGCATTCTGAAAATATTGTCGACGTTAATATAGGCGATTACACCTTAAAAATTTCAGGTAATCGCTACCTAAGTCGTGAACAGCTGGACATGATTATGAGCGCCGCGCAGTCGCCCGCGCAGGCGGTGAGTGCACTAAATCAAGCTTATTACCAACTAGGTCATTTATTGGTGACGGTCTATTTTGCGCAACGCGAAAACACAATCTTTGCTCATGTTATTAACGGGAAATTAGCGGCGGTGAAGGCGCCTGATAATATTTACCCGTATTTTTCGACTTTGATTGGTGACAAAGACTTACAAAAATCGGAGTTTGGCAGTAAGCAGGTGCTGGCAAATTTGAAGAGTGATCGCGCTGGTTTGGATTACGCCGTTAGCTACCAAGTGGGGGGGGATCCGGAAGCCTATACTCTCGTGTTCACCGAAAAGCCCAAAGCCGACTATGACAGCACCGACCTTGATTTTAGCGTGAATAATTTTGGTAATCGGTTTCTTGGCCGCTACTTTGGCAATGCGAGCCTCAAACATGACTTTAAATCCGGTGTTGAGGCCTTATTTTCCTATGATCGGGCGCTAACAGAATTGGGGGAGGTCAATGGTGGTGATTATTACGACGGTTATACCTTTCGCTTGAACTACCCGAGCAGTTTCGGCCTCTATGGTTTAGAGGCGCGGTATATCGAGTACGCTAGAGATGCAGATGTTTCTTTGACGGGTGATGTGGGCGGAGATGCTGGCGGAAACTCGACGGGACTATGTACTTTAGCGCTAATTTGCGATGTCAGTGAGGCGCTGCTGGGCTTGGATTTAAACGGGCTTGGTAGCGGCACACCACTTTTTCCTTCACCGGACGGAACGAATACAACCCTTAATTTATATTCTGAAACAAAATCGATTGCCTTCAGTGGCGAGCAGGTAATCTCCAGCGACAGTTTTCAACGTCTGACGACATCCCAGCGCTTAGAGAAAATTGATAGCTATATTGAGGTAAAGGATTATGGCCTTGCCTTAGATGAGCCCCACACAAGCTTAGAGTTGGGGGTGAAGTACACCAAGGTGATGCGCTTGTTCGGCTTCGGCACCCAATTAACTGCACAGGGCTTGCTTGAGGCGGGGTTAGAGGCAGACGCCGGAACACTGGGAACTGATAGTCGGGAAGGCGTTGTCGCCACCGGGCGGCGGACTGGCGAGTTTCTTATCTTTAAACCCCGTGGTGGCTTGAAAATGGCCGTTGCCGACTGGGCCAGTGTAAAGTGGGATGTTATTAGTCAATACTCTGATAATAAGCAGTTGCCGCTGCAGCAGCAGTTCTTTTTGGGTGGCGGCAGTGGCCTTAGTGCCTATTTACCGGGTGTCTTGGTCGGTGATTCAGGTTTGTACACGAAGCTTGCGCTAGAGAGTAATGGGCTTCCCTTTGCGGGGCTGAATTTTACGCCCGTCGTTTTTGTGGAGTACGGGCAAGCTTGGTACGAGGATGCTGCCGGGAGTGCAGGCGACGTGCGCGCGATTGCGGATGCCGGGTTTAGTGTGAAACTGGAACTTGGCAAAACCTTTGAAACTGAGCTGATCGCGGCAACACCAATGTACGATGACAATCTAGACGAAAAGTCGCTATCGGCATTGGAAGTGGACTTTTTTTGGCGACTAAAACTGAGCTTTTAATCGCGATAAGGGCATCTCAAGTCGCTGAGATGCCTTTCTTCTGACATATTCCCCTTTAAGTGCTTCACGCCGATAAACGAGCGCTGTGGACCTCTGATTTTAATATGCACATATCAATAGTGCGCAGTCCCATAGCTCCGTGTCGTAGAGCGCTGTTATTTGATTTTCTCCCGCTTTTTTTGTGATCTAAGTCACGCCTAGACGTAGGTGTTAATACGTACTATCAATGTGCGGTCGCGGCCTATTAACTTTTAGTAATAAGTGAAATAGTGTCGCTTAAATAATAAGTATTTTTGCTTAACTGTTTATTTTTAGGGGAAATTATGGAAATCACGAAATTCAAGAAATTAGCGATTGCTGTGACATTGGTCTCTGGTAGCAGCCTTGGCCTTGCTGGCCCACTTGCGCCAGTGATTGATGTTTTGAGCACAGTTGACGCGCAATTAGGCGGCCTACCAGGCTTGCCAGCGCTTCCTGGTCTGCCAGTAGATCCGCTGTCACTGGTTGGCGGCGGTTTACCAAGTCTGCCTGGTGTTCCTGGCTTGCCAGTAGATCCGCTGTCGCTATTGGGTGGCGGTTTACCAAGTTTGCCTGGTCTTCCTGGCCTGCCAGTAGATCCGCTGTCGCTATTGGGTGGCGGTTTACCAAGTTTGCCTGGTCTTCCTGGCCTGCCAGTAGATCCACTGTCGCTATTGGGTGGTGGCTTGCCAAGCCTGCCCGGTCTTCCTGGTTTGCCAGTAGACCCACTGGCATTGCTTGGCGGTGGATTGCCTGGCGTTCCTAGCTTGCCTGGTTTGCCCGGCCTGCCTGTTGACCCACTTGCGCTGCTGCCTATCTAAGGGGGCTCAGTCATCTGCTATTTAAGGTGATTGCGTATGATAAAAGGGCCGCTGGTAATAAGCGGCCCTTTTGGTTTGTGGTAGGCGTTTATGATTTTGCTAAGGTGATCTTAGTTTGCAAGCCGCCGAGTGTAGATTGCTCAAAGCTCAGTTCGCCTTCATAGCTGTCAATGATGTCTCTAACAATAGCAAGGCCTAGACCGTGTCCTTGTCCGTATTGATCCCCACGCAGCCCTCTTTGTATGAGAGTCTCGCGCTGCAGTTCGCTCATGCCAAGGCCATCATCGTCTATGTATATATGGCATAGCAGAGGTGTTTCAGCGGCGCTAATTACGATCTTGTGTTGGCAGGCCTTGCAGGCATTGTCCAAAAGGTTGCCAAATAATTCCATGGCATCTTGCTCATCTATGGCCAGCGTTAAATCGAGTTTTAATAAGTTTTGAAATTGTATTGATTTGTCGCGATAGACTTTTTCAAGAGATTGATTAAGGCGATTTACTAGTGATTGAACACGGGTTTTACTGCTCAATTTCTGTTTGCCGCTGCTTACTGCGCGCTTAAGCTGGTAGTTAATTATATTGTCCATGCGGGTAATTTGTTCATTCACCGCATTGCTGTCGCTACTGCCAGATTTAAGTACGGCTAGTGGAGTTTTAAGGCTGTGAGCGAGATCCGCGAGGGTGTTGCGGTAACGCTCTCTCTGCTTCTTTTCTTTATTGAGTAGTTGATTAAGATTGTGAGTAATGCCTTGCAGCTCTCTTGGGTAATTGTCGCTGAGCTGGACAGTGTCACCTTGTTCTAGACGGAGAAGGTCTTTCGCAAGTCGTCGAAGTGGGCGTAGCCCCCAATACAGAATAACAGCGCTCACGACCGACGAAATGATTAATACGAGGCCAAGCCATAGGCTAATCTGACGACGAAAATTATTTAGCTCGTTGAGCAGTGTGCTTTGTTGTGAGTAAAGGGAGAAAAGGAGAGGAACCTCATTTTCATTGTCTGTTTCCCAAATAGCATGGTAGTGAAATGTAAAATAAGATTCTTGGTTTATTTTCGCTTCGCCAAAAAATTCCTGACCGGAGCGTGGCATATTTTGCGGTGCTGGCAGATTTAGCGTGTCACTTGATACTGAGCGCCAAACTATTGAGTTATCGCGTCGACGAATTTCAGCGTAAAGGCCTGAGCGGAACTGCCAAAAACGGGGCTCCTTAAGTCGGTCGCCCATCTCAAATTCGCCGTCTTGCCATTCTAAGGCGCCAAGTAAACCAAAAAATTGTAGGCGCAATTGCTCCTGCTCCGCACTCATTAAACTATTGGTGTGGGCGCGGTCTATTGCGATGCCGGTTACCCCCAGTAATATTGGCATCAGGGTAAGGCTGGCAATGATTAAACGGCGTGTGATGGAACTGGGGCGGGTGCGCGGCATGTTCAGTGTTGGGTTTCGCCAAGTTCAAAGCGGTAGCCTCGGCCACGAAGCGTCGAGATCGGCTTTAAGGTGTTGTCGGGGTCAATTTTTTTACGTAGGCGGGCAATAAACACTTCAATAACATTGCTGTCGCGGTCAAAGTCCTGATCGTACAGGTGTTCGGTTAAGTCCGTTTTGGAGACCACCTGTCCGCTGCGCATGGCCATATACTCCAAGGCATTGTACTCGTAAGCGGTTAACTCTAGGGCCTGGTTATTCAACAATGCGCGTTTGGCGCCGGTGTCGATCGTAATACAGCCAAATTCCATTTTCGGACTTGCGAACCCGGCCGAGCGTCGAATCAGGGCATTGGCTCTTGCCATGACCTCTTCTATTTGAAAGGGCTTGGCAACATAGTCATCGGCCCCTGATTCAAGGCCTTCTACTTTGTCTTGCCAGCGATCACGGGCGGTTAATATAAGTACGGGGAATTTTCGGCCTTTGCTACGCCACTGCTTTATGACGCTAATTCCGTCAAGCTTTGGTAGTCCGAGGTCTACTACAGCTAGGTCGTAGGGGTTTTCTTGCCCTAAAAACAAGCCTTCGCTGCCGTCGCTGGCACAATCGCAGGCATAGCCAGCTTGCTCAAATTGGCGGCGGAGTTGATCCAATAGTAGCTGCTCATCTTCTACAAGTAGTATGCGCATAGATAGTTCTCGTCAGGGCTCAATCAATCGTGACATTCTTGATTTTGCCGTTGTCTTGTAGAATTCGGACTCGATAGGCTGAACCGACCTTTTTTGCGCCAACAGCTCGCCCGCCGTAACGTTGCTCTGCAATATTAATTGCCTCGTTGGCTGTCATTGAGTCGCGAACTCTGGAGGCGTCTAAACGCTGTTCAAGTTGAGGTCGCTCAGGTAAGCCGAAGCGACCGCCGCTGGCGCCGCGCAGCGGGTCACTGTTGGCGGTGGTGGCCAGTGCGGTAGCGCTGACGAATACTAGAACATTGCACCACTTTAATTTGCTCATAACATTCCCGGGCATCAGCCCTTATCCACGGGGAGTAACATTAACTTCAATCTCAATCTGCTTACCCGGATTATAGGGTAAACGGGTGTGATAAATCTCACCTTGATAGCGGTAGCTGACATTGTAGCCAACTATTTCTTCTCGCCATTCGTAGCGGTTTTGAATTTCGCAGCGGTCAACCGTTTCGTAATGATGGCCTTGATGCCGTCGCGAGATATCGCTGCCGACACTGGCACCGAGCACCGCACCAACCACAGTGCCTACTCGTTTATTACTTTTGTGATGACCAAGTTCATTACCTAAGGCGCCGCCTATGATGGCGCCCAGAATTGGTGCGGTATTGCTGCGGTGTTCGTAAGAAACGCTTTCTTGCCAGCATTGCTCGCGAGGCACTGAGTAGCTAATACGCTCGTAAATTGGGCTTACCTGAGTTACCCAAGCGAGGCGGGTTGTGCTGTGGCTGTAATGGCGATGGTCAGCTTGCGCTACTGCAGAACAGAGCGCGAGCAGGGGAATTACAGAGTACTTCAACATGGCATATACTCCAGTGGTCAGTTAGCAGATAGCCTAGTCTGCCGAGCCTTAACTTGAGCTGAATATTGCATTGATTTTGTAAGTAAATAAAACAGGGGAGAGATAAGTGAAATTATATACCTATGAACCGGCACCAAATCCGCGGCGCCTCGGGCTGTTTATTAAGCACAAGGGTATTAGTATCGATACCCAAGCGATTGATATGATGACGAAGGAGCAGTTTTCTGACAGCTTTTGCGCCATCAATCCGCGGTCTACCCTGCCAACCTTGGTACTCGACGACGACACTGTGTTGACCGATACCATTGCGATCTGTCTGTACCTCGATGGCTTACACCCAGAGAAGCCCTTGTTTGGTCGCAACGATTTAGAGCGGGCTCAGGTTATTGGTCGCTGCCACCAGATATTTTTTGAAGGCTTCTCCGCAGTGGCGGAAGTGCTGCGCAATAAGGGTGAGGCCTTTAAGGATCGGCCGTTGCCGGGCCCGTTAAAAATGCCACAAATTCCGGCGTTAATTGACCGGGGTAATCTTCGTATAGGCGCTTTTTACGAGACGATGAATGAAGAGCTTACCGGTCGAGATTTCTTAGTTGGCAATAACCTGAGTCAGGCAGATATTGATCTCTATGTAACCTTGGGCTTTTCTGGCTGGGTTAAACGCCAAATTCCAGACAATTGTCCAGTACTACAAAACTGGTTTAGCGGTATGAAAACGCGCTTCGGTGAGTAGGGTACCAAGGCCGCTGGATTGTGCCCAGCGGCCTTGGGGGTCAAATCCCTAGAAATACTTTAACGCGGGTATTGAACGCGGGTTCGTAGTGATGGCCGCAATGGCGGCTGTGAACATGGCGAACATAGTAACGGTCATGGTATCTGTCATGATAGTCATGGTGATCGTCGCGCACGTAATAAACATCATGATCGTGATGGTGCTTATAGGCGTGGCGGTCGTGCCCCTTGCCGTTACTATACTGATAGCGGGCCTCAAACTCGCTGTTACTGTGCCGGTGGTCGGCATAGCTGTTTACGGCGAACGCCAGCCCAATAATAAAAGCGAGGCTAATACGTAAATTCATGATGATGACTCCTAGGCTGAAGAACAGCTATAGAGTGGCATAGCGAATCTGAACCATGGCTGAACCGCATCAAACTGGGTGAGCACTGCTACTGCGAAAGGATCATGGCTTCATCGTGTCGTCGTGGGGATAATGCCTGAACTCATGAAAATGGAATTATTGCCCATGCGAGTTTTAATGCCAGCACTTCTGCGGCTGTGGAACTGTAAACAAACGCTAATTGCCCTAAGCACACTGTTATCTGCTAGCGTGGTCAGTGGCCAAGCACTGACCACGCAGGTGCTCGATGCAGAGCCATATCAAGAGCAACGTGAGCCCTGCACTCAGCAATACCCCTTAGGTAAGGCCCTTTTTGGTGATACCCATGTGCACACCAAGTATTCGCTAGATGCCAGTACCCAGGGTACTAGGACCTCGCCGGCAGATGCCTATCATTTTGCCCGTGGAGCGCCAATTGGTGTTCAGCCGTGGACCGCAGATGGCCAACCATTACGTACCTTGCAATTAGATCGTCCCCTCGATTTTGCCGTGGTAACCGATCACGCCGAGCTATTTGGTGAAGTGGAAATTTGTAGCGACCCAGCGTTGCCCGGCCACGGCAGTTGGCAGTGTAAGCTTTTTCGTCACTATCCTCGTGCCGCGTTTTTTATATTTAATACCCAGTCCTCCCTTGCTGGCCGTTTAGGCTTTTGCGGCAAGGATGGCGAGCGCTGTCGGCAGGCAGGATTGCGCCCATGGCAAGAGATCCAGCAGGCTGCTGAAGATGCTTACGATCGCAGCAGCGATTGTGAGTTTACGAGCTTTGTTGCCTATGAGTGGACTGGCGCCTCGGCGAATCTCGCCAACTTACATCGCAATATTATTTTTAAGAACGAACAAGTGCCGGTGCTGCCATTAAGCTTTATTGATACGCCATCGGCACCACTGCTTTGGGATGGGCTGGATCGCGATTGCGTTAACGCCGGTACTGGCTGCGAGGTGTTAGTCATTCCCCATAACTCGAATTTAAGTGACGGCTATATGTTTAGCACAGTCAGGGATGATGGCTCGGCGATAACAGCGGCCGACGCAACGCAACGCCAGCGCCTTGAACGCCTAGTTGAAATTATGCAGCACAAGGGCAGTTCAGAGTGCTTTTATAACCCGCTGAGCAGTGCCGATGAGTTGTGCGGCTTTGAGCAACTACCGTACAACCGCTTTTCTGGTAAGTTTGTGCCATTTCTCCGCGAAGAGGCCACAGAAAAGTCGGGCTTTGTTCGCGATGTATTAAAGGAGGGTATGGCCCAAGAGCAGCGCTTAGGGGTGAACCCATTTAAATTGGGTTTTATTGCCAGCTCAGATACTCATATCAGTGCGCCAGGCGCGGTCAATGAGAAAGGATTTTTAGGCCACGGCGGCGCCGGTGTGCCGGCTGGCGCGCAGCTGCCCGAGGGCTTGCCTGATGATTTGGAGTTTAATCCCGGTGGCTTAGCTGCAGTGTGGGCGACAGAGAACAGTCGAGATAGTATTTTTGCTGCCATGCAACGCAGAGAAACTTACGCCACCAGTGGCCCTCGTATTGAATTACGGTTCTTTGGTGGCTGGCAATTGCCTGCTGATATGTGTGAACAGCAAGATTACGTTGCGAGTGGTTACGAGCACGGCGTTGCCATGGGCGGTGATTTACTACCACAGCCTGCGCACAGGAACGACGCGCCGGTATTTTCAGTATTTGCTCGCATGGATCCAGGCACCGCGAGCCAGCCAGGCATGCCATTAAAAGCAGTTCAAATTATTAAGGTTAGTGTTGGCCCAGACGGTGAGAGCAGCGAGCAGGTGATTGATGTTGCCAGCAGCGGTGCTGCTGCTGAGGTGGGTGTTGATCTCGCAACGTGTAAAACCTATGGCAAAGGCGCGCCACAACTCTGTGCTCATTGGCAGGACCCCAATTTTAATCCCGCCCAGCGCGCATATTATTATACCCGGGTTTTGGAAAACCCGACTTGCCGATGGAGTCAGCAGTTGTGTGTTGCCGCAGCGGTTGATTGCCAGCGGCCAGCGACGATTAAGCCGGGTTATGAGTCTTGTTGCAGTGTCGAACATCGGCCAATCATTCAGGAGCGCGCTTGGAGTTCGCCAATATGGTACGCCCCGGCAGCTGCGCAGATGGATGCGCAAACTCCAGAGCCTGGCCAACCTTGACTCGCTTGTTTCGCGCCAAAATATTCCACTTTATGCTCCTTGGCATTCTGCTATACGGTGTTGATGGATATTACTCGCGGTACCAGCAGCGGGAGTTAGTTTGTCCATCGAAATTTGAAATCGATTCGATGGCGGCAAAGTGGGCTCAGCAAAATCGTCAGCCAATGACCGATAAATTACGGCAGGCACTTAGACAGAGCGCACTGGACGAGCAAATGCTTTTTCGCGAAGCTCTGATTAAGAGCCTGCACAAACGTGATGACGTTATTGTTCAGCGTTTGCTGCGCGACGCGGAATTTCTCGGCGTTGAGGGGGATCGTGGGGATCAAATCGAAACAGTATTGGCAATGGGTTTACTCGACAGCGATGAAGTCATTCGTCGACGCTTAATTCAGTTGTTGGAGCATCGCGTCATCGCGGATATCCAAGGGCAAGTGCCGAACGACCAAGACTTAAGGCGATTGTATGACGATAATCCCGCGATCAGTGACGAGCCTCCGCGCTACAGTTTTCAGCAGCGATTTTACGCCGGTGACACGGCGGCAGCGAAAATGCGTGCAGAGCAGGCGCTGCGTAATCTTAATGGCGAGGAATCGCCCGCAAGCGCAGATGTATTTCTGAGCGGCGAGTTGTTTAATCAATTAACTGCTCGCGAAATTAATGAAATATTCGGTGCAGGATTTTGGTCTGAGACGAACCGGACCATGAGCTTAGGTCAGTGGTTTGGCCCAGTGAAGTCGGTCTATGGCTGGCACCTCATTAAGTGGCAAGCGTATTTCCCTGGGGTGGCTAAGGATTTTGCCACAGTGCGTCCAGAATTGAATTTAATGTGGCGGCGTGAGCAGCAGCGTGGCGGCTGGCAGGCCTATGTAACAGAATTGCGCGGGCAGTATCGGGTGTTGTGTAATGACGAGGTTTAAGTTTTTTTGCATCCTAATCTGCCTTAGCAGTTTTGCGCAGGCGCATAATTTCGCTCCCTCATTATTGGAATTACGTGAGCAGCCCGGCGGGGTAGTCGAGTTACTGTGGCGCACGCCGCTACAATCGCTTAAGCAGCCAATGCCTGTCCTGCCAGCTGATTGCCGATCGCTCGGTGGTGTGGAACAAGGTATTCGCGGTAGCGCTACTGAATATAGATATTCCATTGTGTGTGGAGCGCTCAAGCACAGCGCCGGCATTTCAATTGCTGGTCTAAGTGAATCGAAAACGGCGGCTTTATTGCGGTGGTATAGCGTTAGTGGTGGTCAGCAGCAGGTGTTGTTGCGTAGCGATGACGACTATTTTATTCCGCGATCTGATGTTGCTTGGACGCAGGGTTTACTGCAGTTTACCGCTCTAGGCTTTCATCATATTTTGCTTGGCAGTGATCATTTGCTGTTTGTGCTTGGTTTACTGATGTTGGCCAGTGGTTTCAGGCCTTTGTTGCTATTGGTTACTAGCTTTACGTTTGGACACAGTATTAGTTTAGCCTTGGTGAGCTTGGGTATTATTCCGTATTCGCCGATCTTAGCGGAAAGTCTTATTGCACTGAGTGTGCTGCTCATGGCGTGTTATTTGGCCGGGCGGCGGCAGCGCCAGCGATCTCACCTGAGTATGAATATATTAGTGGCTGGCTTTGGCTTATTGCATGGTTTGGGTTTTGCCGGGGTCTTGAATGAACTGCTTGACGGCGGGGTGGGCCTTGTACCCGCATTGCTGGGTTTTAATTTAGGCATAGAGCTTGGGCAGCTGTTATTTATTGTTGGTGTTCTGGGCGTGATGTGGGTATTGCGCCGTTGTCTGCGGTCACAGTGGATAGGCGGGTTACGCTGGGCGGCAATATACGCGATGGGCTCGGTGTCAGTTTTCTGGTTAGTGGAGCGCGGCGTCGCTGCTGTCGACGCCGCTTTGAATATTAGACTCTACTGAGCTGTAGCGGTTGTGTTCGCTTCTTCTGCGGCTGGTCGCGCCTTTCCTGGGTAGCGCTTCATTTTGATTAAGGGGTGAAAAGCGAGCTCAATGCCTTCTTCAATATTGCTTGACCGGCTCAATATTTTCTTGCGGCGTACAAAGCTTTTTTGTGACTTGCGGGAGTCGATGCTGTGTAGGGTGTCTATACCGCCGCGGCTAGAAAACAAGGGTTTGCCATCGGTGGTGTAAATAGTCACCATAAGCGTGGCGCCTTTAATGATTTGTGTCCAATTGAAGTCGGTGGGCACGCTTGAGGTCGGACCCTCTGTTGCCGGTTCCCGGCTTACGCCGTACCAGCGCGCATAGTGCTTCATGCCGGGGCTGTGCTGAATATCGTGTTCAAGCAGGTCGGTGAAGATAACGGCGTCAATGTCTTTGTGTTCTTTTAGGCTTTGCAGCGTCGCAGCCATAACTTGCTGCCAAGCAACCCGATCAACCTTGCCTGTGGTTGGATCATAAAAGTTGCCGAAGCTGAGCAGGGCCTGACGCCAGGCATTATCAAATAAGTGGCTAGGTGCAAAGCTGTAGCCATTGCTCTCAAGATAGTCGACAACGTGATTGTCGACTTTATCTACGCTGTCACGCAAGATCGAGCGCGTGGGTTCGCCACTAACATTGACCGTTGCCAGTATGACTTTTTTTAGGGGCTTTTGTTTGAGATCATCGCGACTGATAAAATAATCGTAGGTCGTCGGGTTGTAATCTGTTGAACTACAGCCTGTGCTGACGACAGCACCGACCAATACTAAAATGAGAAAAGTTAATCGCACAGTAACACCTTTTTATTTGAAAGCCTGTGCATTCTAGCAACCGCTATAGATGAAGAGAAGCGAACATATGCCCAGGGTTCTTAGTTTACACACTGAAGTGAGCGGTGACGGCGCTTTCCCCGTAATTTTACTGCACGGTTTATTTGGTTCGGCCAGTAATTTAATGGCTGTTGCTCGCAGTTTAGCGGCGGACTATAAAGTTATTCGCATGGATTTGCGCAATCACGGTAAGTCGCCGCACAGCGATATTATGGATATACCGACCATGGCTGAAGACGTGCTGGCCACTATGGACACCTTAGGCGTCCAGCAAGCCCATATTCTCGGTCATTCTCTCGGCGGTAAAGTTGCGATGCAAGTGGCGGTAACGGCGCCGGATAGAGTCAGTCGCCTGGTTGTTGCCGATATTGCCCCCGTGCGCTACGGGCGTGGGCATGACGAAATCATTACAGCCCTATTAGGGATGGATTTGCGGGCCCTGCGCAGTCGCGAACAGGCCGATAATTTATTGCAGAAAGCTGTTCCAGAGCTGGCTATTAGGCAGTTTCTCTTAAAAAATATAGTGCGTGACGGCAAAGATGCGTGGGCGTGGCGGATGAATCTGCCGGTTATTGCCGACTGTTACGACAACTTACGTGACGCACCGAGTGCTGAACCCTTTACAGGCCCCACACTGTTTATACGGGGTGAATTGTCTAAGTATATTCGCGACGAGAATCGCGTGCCGATGCAGCGCCAATTTTCGCAAATGGCCTTGCTTACCATCGCTGGGGCAGGGCATTGGCTTCACGCTGAGTATCCGCAGATTTTTAATGCCATGGTCGCCGACTTTTTGGCTGCGGACAATGCCCAGGTGTAAAGCACCTTTAATCTAGTGCTGGCAGTCTATACTTACACGTAAACACGCGGTTAATAACGGGGGAGGGCTATGATTAGCCGGATAACCGAGGCGCTATTTTCGGAACAGCCTCAGGAAACACTCTATCACTACACTTCCTTGAGTGGCGTTTTGGGTATAGTCGGCAGTCGTACGCTGTGGGCCAGTGATATCCGCTATATGAATGACTCGGCGGAACTGCGCCATACCGCCGATTTGGTGGGGCGTGAAGTGGCTGAGCGAATTAACAGTGGCCACAGTCGCCCGCATTTGCTCACGAGTTTTTTAGACTGGGTAAAAAATCGCATTACTAACGGCCATATTTTGTTTGGCGCCTCGTTTCGGGCTAATGGCAATTTGCTGAGTCAGTGGCGCGGCTATAGCGCCATCGGCAAGGGGGCGAGCCTCGGCTTTAACGCTGAAACCGTAAGCCGCTGTGCCCAGATGCAAGAATTTCGCATGGGGCGCTGTATTTATGATCGCCACACCCAACAAAAGCTTATTGCCCAAGTGCTCGATGCCGTTGAGGTGTTGGCGATAGAGATTGATGATGGTGTGGAACGCGATGTATATCACGAACTGTTTGAGCATTTAGAAAGCGATTTGCTGCGGTTGGCGGCCATTCTTAAACACCCTTCATTTGAAGAGGAGCAAGAGTGGCGTCTGGTGTCGCCAGTTGTTCCCGATTATCGTCAGGCGGCGGTTAGCTTTCGTGAGGGCCGGAGCATGTTAGTGCCGTATATGAGTTTCGCCTTGGCGCTGGAAGACCATGAGCCGGTTGCGCTCGATCATGTTTTTCTCGGTCCAACGCCGAATATAAGCTTGTCGATGAACTCCATGAAAATGTGTTTAGCCAAGCACGGTATTCGGCCGGCGCGAGGTATCGAATATTGCCAGATACCCTACCGGCAGAATTAAAGCCAACAGACCATACTAATCCCCACTTAAAATAAAGTCTGCGCAACGCTCGCCAATCAGCACGGCAGTGGCATTGGTGTTGCCGGAGATCAAGGTTGGCATAATAGACGCATCGGCAACCCGCAAGCCCCTTACGCCATGTACTTTTAGGCGGTCGTCGACGACCGCCATGGGGTCGCTGCCCATTTTACAGGTACCAACGGGGTGGTAGACCGACTCACCCGTATTGCGAATGAATTCTAATATCTCTTCATCGCTTTGTACCTCTGGTCCAGGAATGAGCTCGTCCCTCCGGTTTGCGGCAAACACCGGCGCTTCAAAAATCGCTCGGGTTTTACGCACGGCGGCGATCATTTTCTGGCGGTCTTCCTCTTCGGCCAAGTAATTATGCAATAGCGCTGGGGCGTCGCGGGCGTCGTTACTGCGAATATGTACCCAACCACGGCTTTTGGGCCGCAAATAGCATACGGTGGCAGTGGTGCCTGGCACAGTGATCATTCGACCTTTTTCATCTTGGGTGCCCGCAGCCGGGGTGAAATGAATCTGGGCGTCTGGCCGCGTTAAGGCGGGATCCGTCTTGAAAAACACACCGACTTGAGAGGCCGGGTGAGTCAGCATGCCACTGCGTTTAAAAATCAGTTTAGCGAAGGTTTTTATCATCGCCAGTGGGCGGCTGTCTTCGTAGAATGTCTTCAAGCCAACAAAGGCGCGCTGGGTATTAACGGTGAGGTGGTCTTGCAAATTCTCGCCAACCCCAGGCAGAGCGACAGCGACTTTGATACTGCGTTGCTGCAGTAATTCAGGGTTGCCAATCCCCGACAGTTCTAATAATTGTGGTGAATTGATTGCACCACCGCAGAGAATAATTTCGGCGCGGCAGCGGGCGGTAATTTCTTTATTGTTTTGCAGATAACGCAAAGCAGTGGCTTTGTTGCCTTGAAACTCAATGCGGCTCGCGAGGGCGCGGGTTTCAACCTGCAAATTCGGGCGTTTCAATATGGGTTTTAAATAGGTTTTGGCGCAACTTTGGCGCAGGCCATTGCGAATATTAACCTGAAAATACCCCGCACCTTCCTGACTGGCGCCATTAAAATCAGTGTTGTGGGGTATCCCCGACTCTACCGCCGCCTGGATATACATTTCGGCCAAGTCGTATTTGTTAGCGACATTGTCGACCCAGAGCTGGCCGTCTTTGCCGTGATAATCGTCCTCGCCATTATTATTGTGTTCGCAGCGCTTAAAAATCGGTAACAAATCGTCGTAGCCCCAGCCGCGATTGCCAAGCTCAGCCCAGTGATCGTAGTCTTCCCGCTGGCCGCGAATATACACCATGCCGTTAATAGAGCTGGAGCCGCCAAGCAATTTACCCCTAGGCTGATCAATGCAGCGTTGATTCATATGAGGCTCGGCCTCACTTCGATAACACCAGCTAAAATCGGGATTTTTCATGGTGAAGGCAAAGCCGAGGGGGATGTGCACCATTGGGTGAGTGTCCTTGCCTCCCGCCTCGAGTAATAAGACTTTGTGTTTTGGGTTTTCTGATAATCGATTGGCTAGGGCGCAACCGGCCGAGCCTGCACCCACAATGATGTAATCGTAATAATTCGTTATGCTCATTAAGCTTGCACCTGTCTTGCCCTTATTGCGTGGGAGTCATGGCTCGGTACGCGGGGCGGTAAGCGATATTGTTCCCATAGGCCTACCTTACGGCGAAAGTTTCATGCATGTAAGTTATAATTTAGTAACCTTTTCGACTTGCCATTCATTGGTGAAGCTGTCCTCCCAACTAAAGCGCTTAATGAGTTCGGTGAAATGCTGATCTAGCGGCGCTTGCAAGCGTATTTCCTGCTTACTTAGCGGGTGAATAAAGCGCATTTGCAATGCGTGAAGTAGTAGGCGCGGGCAGGCGAGCTGATCAGCGAAGTAGCGATTATGACGTCCACGGCCGTGTTTGGCGTCGCCAATAATTGGGTGCGATATATGTTTGAAGTGGCGACGTAGCTGGTGACGGCGGCCGGTCATAGGCTGAGCGAGGACGAGGGAGTAGCGGGACTGGGGGTAGGTTTCAATGTGGGCGTCGAGCTCGTATGTCGCTAGGCGGCGGAAGTTGGTGATCGCGTCTTGCGGTGCGGCTGGTTTGCTGCGGGCAATGCGCTTATCGGGTTCTTCCGTTAGGGGGTGGTCGATGTGGCCCGCATCGGGGCAGTAGCCACGCAGCACCGCGAGGTAGGATTTCTCGACCTTGTGAGCCTGGAACGCTTGGGCGAGTTGGCTTGCGATGTCTGAGTTTAACGCAAACAGTAATACTCCTGAGGTGGGCTTGTCCAAGCGATGTGCTGGGTAGACATACTGGCCGATCTGATCCCTAAGTAATTGGATGGCAAAGCGCGTTTCGTGGCGATCAATAGGGCTGCGGTGAACCAGTAGGCCCGTGGGCTTATTGATGGCGATGATGTTTTCATCTTGGTACAAAATCGACAATGTTTCGGAGGATGGGCTCATTACTTTACCTTGTGGCCGTAGATGAAGACTTTGTCATATTCATCATCATTGCTTGTTTGAGTTTTACTCGCGGTGTTAGATTTCGGCCTAGCAGTTGATCAGTCATTGTTCAGATCTGCTGCTGGTGTCTGGTTTTTGGACCAGACTTAGATCCATTTTCACTTGGAGACGTTGCGTGGCAAAGAAATACCCGTGTAAAACAGTCGACATGACTTTTTTCGATACGGCCCCATTCCGCTATGTGGCGGAGGTTGTGGTTCGTGCTAGTGCTGCTGATGTGTTTTCTTCCTTTGAAAATGCCGACGACTGGCCGCGCTGGGCGATGCCGATACTCAACGTGGAGTGGACCGCACCGCAGCCGTTTGGCATTGGCACAACACGCACAGTGACGATGGTGGGCAATCTAGTTGGCTACGAAGAGTTTATCGCGTGGGAGCGTGGTCGGGAAATGGCATTTTGCTTCACGCATGCCAGTGAAGACAATATTGAATCTTTTGCCGAGCGCTATCAGGTCGAAGAACTGGATAGCAGCAGCTGTAAGGTTAAATGGACAATGGCTATGCGTCCAAAAGGCTTCAGTCGATATTTTTTGCCGGTTTTCAGTCCGGTTATGCACATTGGCGTGAAATTAATGCTGCGTAAATTTGCTAAATTAGTGGAAGGCCGCCAGTGCTTCGGCAGCCCTAAAAAATAGCTATTGTGCGGTTGCCGCGCCAGCGTTATTTGCTGGCGACCCGAGAAATTTCTGTATTGAGTAAGGCCATAATGGTGTCTATATCTTTGCGGCCAAGCTTACCTTCTTTTAAGTAGCGAATTTTTCCGTTCGCATCAAGCAGTATGACCGCCACGCTGCTTTCCTTTAATTGCCAAGCTTTACGTCCACGGCTAGCGTCATCGGCGACCAGCACGGCTTCAGGGTGGGCGCGTTTGTTTTTCTCCATTTCGCTACTGACCATACCAGAGGTACCCCACATGGCGTCGTCGATGTTGACCACGCTGATGGACTGAAAACTGCCAGGAGCGAAATCTTGCTCCTCTAAGCGCGTGCGCAGTGGTGCAATGATGTTGTCGGAGGACATTCGCGCGGCAAGATGGAAAATTAAAGCTGGCGAGCCACGTTGAATGCTGGCGGTAGACCAGCTTTTGTAATCGACTTTCGATTTATTTAAGACCAGTTCGCCTTTTGAGGGAATGCTGACATCGGTGAGTGTGCCGCCTAGCTCAAGACCGTAGCTGTTAATACTGCCAAGAAGCGCCAATCCTAATAAGTATTTTTTTAAACGCAACATTTAGGGTTTCCTGTGGTGTTTGTAAGGCTGAAATTTTGCCAAGAATAGCATAGCGATCTCAAAAGAATGATGACGCTTAGTTCATAGTCTAGGCCACAGACATTAACCCCCACTGAACAATTGCGGAAACTAATTGCTTAAGTGCATGACAAGTGTGCGTTTACCCGCGGCGCGACGATGCTCCCAAAGGTAAATGCCCTGCCAACTGCCGAGGGCAAGTTGACCGTCAATGATTGGAATGGCGAGGGAGCTTGCAGTCAATGCCGCTTTAATATGGGCGGGCATATCGTCGGGGCCTTCAAGGGTGTGGGTGTAAAGAGGGTCGTTCTCTGGCACCAGTCGATTAAGCCAGCGCTCTAAATCAATGCGCGCGCTGTCGTCGTAGTTCTCTTGAATGAGCAAGCTTGCCGAGGTGTGCTGAATAAACAGTGTGCATAAGCCATCTTGTCCCTGGAAGCGTCGCGCGATGCTCTGGCTTACAACCGAAGTAATACTGTGTAGGCCTTGGCCCGTAACTGAAAAGGAGAGATGTTCAATCATAATTTCGCTGCGCCTTTTTTCGCTTTTTTGCCGTGTCGCTGTGGGCAGTATATCGAGCTTAAACCGATGTTCTATAAGAAAATAATGAGCTTTAGCGCCATTTAGCCCGCGGCAGCAGCACTATTCGGTGCTTGACAATAAGTAAACGAGGTCATAAATTATAAATAACCATGTGGTTATAAATACTATAATATCATTAGTTGGGCCTATGAACGCGTCAAAAAAGCCGCCTACGAAAGTTGCGGGTAGACCGAAAAAAGTCACGCATCAGCAAATTGTCGATGCGGCGCTTTTGACGATGGAGCAAGAAGGTTTTAAAAGTTTGAGTTTGCGCGCGTTAGCGCGGCAACTCGGCATCAATCACGCAACCTTGTATAACTATGTTGACAATATTGAGGCCGTCGAGCGGGATGCTTTAAGTGCATTAATGACGCGAATCCCCGTTCCTGATAAAAACAATCCTCAGCCACTTCGTCAGCAGCTTATTGAACATTTACTCGCGGTGCGGAAAACTCAGATTGTCTACCCCAAATTTTGTCACGCACCGGCGGGCACCTCGGCTTGGAAAATACACATGCGTTGCCTCGTGCGAGTGCAGCAAGCGTGTTGCGAAAATGATGAGCAGCTAGAAGATGTCGCCATCGCCTATAACGCCCTAATTGGTTTGATTGCGACTAATGCGGAACGGACCCGTACCACTGGCCGTACAGTGCCAATTCAGGCCGATATCGAGGCAATTGCCGCGTTGCCACGGGATGAGTTTGAACCACTTTTTAGGCCGCTGGTACAAAATGGCAAATATTCATTGCGCATCTCGTCATTTGTTCATCGGCTCGACTATTTAATTAGCTGCCTAATTCCCCATTTACCGCCAATCGATGACGAGCTGCTAATTTCAATGCAAGCCCTAGTAAGTGAATAAAGCTAGATGTAAACCCAAAAAAATAAAAGAGTGACACCATTATGAAAAGCTTTCCTAGAAGGAAAATAATTGCCTTGCTTACGAGCAGCATGCTTGTAAGTGCGACTGCTAGCGCGGCAGACGAAGTGCAGAAGTCGTCTACGCATGCTGCTAAAAGTAAGAATCATCGAGTGCTAGAAGAGGTTATCGTAACCGCCACTAAGCGCGAGAAGTCCATGCGCGATTTGCCCGCGTCGATGGCCGCGATTAGCGGTGAAAATATGGAGTCCCAGGGGATTCTCAGTATTAATGATATGCTCGAACAAACCCCCGGTGTCACAGCGAATGCCGCGCGGCCGGGCGATCAGCGAATTGTCATGCGGGGGATCTCCACAAGCTCGTCGCCCAATAGCACCGTGCCTTACCCGGTAGGTATATTTATCGGTGACACAGCGCTCAATGAGCCCTATGCGGCCAGTATTACACCGGACTTATCTGCCTTTGATCTCGCGGCAGTAGAAGTACTTAAAGGCCCCCAAGGGACGCTTTTTGGTGGCGCGGCATTATCTGGGGTCTTGCGCTATCGCTTGAATGACGCGCTGCCTAATGAATTTCAAGCGCGTTATTTCGCACAATATATCTCACCAAAGGACGGTTCCGAGGCGTTAACCCAAGGTATTGTCGTCAACGCGCCGCTGCTTGGTGAAGATGGCGATCTCGGTATTAGATTGACCTATATTACGAGAGAGTATCCTGGTGTCACCGACGATATTCGCCCTGAACAAGCGCAGAAAGATGTTAATAGCGGCGAGGGCGAACAAATTCGTGTTGGTGTGACCTGGGAGCCTAGTGAAGAATGGCAATTAAAATTTACCTATCTTGATCAAGATTATAATGCTGAAAATGGATTGATCATCGCCGATTCACGGGAAGGCCCGCGAGAAACCGAGGGCTCACTTATTCCGTGGCCCAACAAGCATCGGTTTGCACTTTATAATCTTGGTATACAGTACACCGCTGAAAAATTTGAGGTGATCTCATCGACCTCAAGAACAGAAAAAGAGCGTTTTAATATTATTGATTCCTATGGTGGCATTGCTGGAATTCCACCTGCGGGGGCGCCAGATGCGCTGGCTATCCCTTTTGAAACAGACCAAGAATCAACCTCTTTTCAACAAGAGCTTAGAATTCAATCAGTGGGTGGCGAGAAATTAGAATGGCTCTTGGGAGCGTATTACCTCCGCTCGCCAATTCGCTATGCCTTAGTGCTAAATTCACAGGCGCTTAATATGGCTTCGGGTAGCTACGAAGAATTAACGAATGCCGTTAATGCGACCGCGAATGCCTTCGGATTAGGCGCGATAACGGCAGAAACCTTAGCGTCTTTAGGGCTTGATGCCGGTAATGTGGCTTGTGAACTCGCGGTATTGTGTGCCGAAACCAACGCCTTAGCTAAGGAGCAAGCGCTGTTTTTCGACTTAACGTGGTATCCATGGCAATTTTTGGAAATTTCGGCAGGCGCACGAGTTTACCAAACCACGGTCGCGGGAGGGTTTGTCGGCCAGGGCGTTGGTGCCCGCGCAGTGAATAACGGTATGTCTCCTGCTAACTTAACAACCACTATTGAGGAGGAGGGCATCAACCCTAAGTTCTCTGTAACCTACCGCTTTAGCGATGACCATTCAGTTTATTTCTTGGCAAACAAGGGTTTTAGGTTTGGCGGCATTCAGAATATTCCGGAGAGCGAATTGGAAAATGTGCCGGGCACCTATAAATCAGATTATATTTGGAATTATGAATTAGGCGCGCGCTCAAGCTGGTTTGACAATCGTTTGGAGTTTGACGTAACGGCTTTCCATATCGATTACACAGACGCCTTAGTGGTATTGAAAAACGCCATCCAAATTAATTATTACGACAATGTTGGCACCGCCGAAAGTGACGGATTTGAAGCGAATTTACGTTGGTTAACGCCAATTCCTGGGGTTGTACTAACAGTGAGCGGCGGCACCGTCGATGCTAAAACTACTGAAGACTTTCAAGCGGGACGAGACACTGTGCCTGCAGGTAAACCCTTGCCTGGGTCCGCGGACTATCAGTACAGTGGCAATCTCGCTTTCTTTGGCTCGCCAGATTGGCTGGTCAATGTTTCTGGATTGATTGGCTATACCTATGTGGGTGAAACATATAATGACATTGCCAACGACGATATTGTTAACGATTACGGTACCTATAATTTCAGCTTAAATCTCTCCCTGCCATCGCTTACGGGAAATCCCAAACTCGCGCTGAATGTCCTGAATATCACCGATGAAACAGCCGCGGTTAGCTTGATAAACACACCTTCAGCGAACGATTTTGCGATTCTTAATGCGCCGCGAACCATTAGCGCCCGCTTTAGCTTGGAGTTCTAGTCATGGTCCTGCGTTTCAAATGCATCACAATGCTGTTGGTTTATGTGACGTTAATGAACTTCGCTAATGCCGATATAGCGTGGCCAATGGAGGCTTTGCCTGCTTCTGCGGCAAGCGCACTTGATCCTGCGCAATTTGTGTCGATAGATCAGCACCGAGACTGGCAACTAGATCTCGATGCTCGCGGCCTACGCGCCGCAGGCAGCGTGGCCCATGAGGCGTATATTGATGAGTTGCAAAAGCGCTTACAGCGCGCCGGGGTAGATCGCATTTATCGCGAACCAGTCGAACTCAATCAATGGTTGGCCGACAGCTGGGGCTTGGAGCTAATGGGTGCGCAAGGCGCGGTGTCATTACCAACTGCAGCTTATCTCCCGTATTCAGGATCGACGTCCGCCAGCGGCGTCGTTGGTAAGCTCAAACTCATTAGCGCAGATGCACGCTATGGTGAGGGTGAGCTCGTCGGGAAGATTGTACTGCTATCACTCAAAAAGCCAGAATCTACCTTGGCGGTTTTCGAGAGTGCCGCGTGGCGTCGTTATGATCCTGCGGCCAGTGTTCACGCTGACACGCCATATCAGCGCAGCTATTTTGCATTGAGCACTCTCGCTAAGAAACTAGATATGCTCCACCGCGCTGGGGCCAGCGCGGCTATCATCGGTCTCGATGAGCCTAGCAATAATGCGCTAGGGATGTATGCGCCCTACGATGCTATCAATCGAAATGTGCCTGCACTATATGTTGACCAAGACACGGCTAAGTACCTAGCCAATATGGCCAATGGGGATGTTGAGCTTCGTCTCACTTTAGAGGCACGCATTGCCAAGGTTAACAGTAGTAATTTAATTGGCATTATACCGGGTCAATCTGACGAGCTCGTGGTGCTCAATAGTCATACCGATGGGCCTAACGGCATTGAAGATAATGGTCCAAACGTGATTGTTGGCATGGCGCAATACCTTGCGCGACTGCCGAGGGCCGCGTTACCGCGCAGCATTATGATTTTGCTAAGCTCAGGCCACTTTGCCGGTGCGCAAGGGGGGCAGAGCTTCATTGATCAGCACCTACACGATGGCACCCTAGAACGTATTGCTGCGGTGCTATGTCTGGAGCATTTAGGGGCCGAGGAATGGGTGGCTGGGCCGGGTGGTCGCTGGGCGCCAACGGGACGCCCAGAACCGTACTGGTTCTTTATGCCAAATATTCCGCCGTTGATCGCCGCCGCAGAAGTCGCCTTAAAGCGTGCCGACGCAGCTCCCGCTTTTATTCGGCCGCCAACACGGCCGGAAGGCAAGGGCCTGTTCCATGACCATGTGTGGCCGGGAGAAGGGCAGGTCTTTTGGGGGCGTAGTCGCATTCCCACCGCAAATTATATTGCTGGTCCCAACTACTTATTTAATTGGGGTATCAGTACTGCAGACAAAGTTAATTATCAGCGCTTGTTTCGCGAAACGATTGCCTTCACTGAAATGACACTAACACTCGCAGCTACCCCAATGGCTGATCTTCGTAAGCCAGAGAAAAATTAAAATGATAAAGCGAATATTCATTGCGCTGATAGTTGTTGCCTGCGCTCAGCTCGCCAGTGCTACGACGGTAGAGATTAGCTCGGGTGGCATTGCCGGTATGCGCAAAGGACATATAGACCAATACTTAGGGGTGCCCTACGCCGCGCCGCCTATTGGTGAATTACGCTGGCGCGCGCCACAGCCAGTGGCATCGTGGCCGGGTATTAGGCCGGCATTGGCGCCTGCCAGTCCCTGCGCGCAAATAGGCTCCTTTTATAGCACCGACAACGAAGCGAGCTTCGATAAGCCATATGGCTCAGAAGATTGCTTGTATCTAAACGTCTGGGCGCCGGCCTCGCCAAAGGAATTACTACCGGTATTGGTATTTTTCCACGGCGGCTCAGGAATCGTTGGCGACTCCGCACATCCTTTATATAACGGTCAGCGCTTGGCAGAGGAGGCAAATGCGGTTGTTGTTACGGCTAATTATCGCCTTGGCGTTTTTGGCTCATTACAAAGCCCCGCTCTCCACACTGGCGATCCAGCAGAAGATTCCGGCAGCTATTTTCTGCTAGATATGATTCGCGTGCTCGACTGGCTTAGTGAAAACTGCTTGGCGTTCGGCTGCGATAGCAAGGCGATCACGATATCAGGGCAATCTGCTGGTGCGGTCTCGGTGCTTGCGCTACTGCGGTCACCGCTGGCAAAGGGAAAATTTCAGGGGGCAATAAGCTTTTCGGGCTTGCCATTTTCAGCTTCTACGGACACGGCTCTAAAGCGAACCGAGAAATTACTTAGTCATCTCGCGTCACAGAATCTGGCGTTTGCCGTTGACGGCGAGGGCGTCGATCTCTTTGCGGCGAATGCGACTACGCAAATGCGAGATTATTTATATCAGCTCTCGACAGGGGATTTGCTTAATGCCTCTGGCTTTGGACTGTCACCAGCTATAGTGGCAGATGGCACGGTGCTGGCGAGCCTCGAGACGCCAGATAAACCCGTCGCTAAGGCCCTAAGCCGCGTTCCCTTAATGATCGGCGGTACCAAGGATGAGATGACCACGCTCACACCGATAAAAGGTTTTGGCCGGAGTGCCGAGAAAATCTGGCCTCTGGTGAACGGCGAGCCCCGCGACAAAACGATTAATCAACAATTGGGCTTTTTTTCAGGGCTTGTGCGGGATGTTCGGGTTGACTTCGCTAATCTATTTGTAAAAAAGCGATTGAAGAAATACAGCAAACAATATGCAAAGCAGCTTCCCGCTGTTTACCTATACCAGTTTGCCTGGGCTAACTACCCGGAGCCCTGGCGCTCTGAAATGGGAGCGTTTCATGGCTTAGATATTCCGTTTATATTTGGCAATTTTATTGACGACCATAAAATTTATATGCGCTTTGCCTGGACAGAAGAGAATAAGAAGCAGCGCGAAGCATTGCATAGCGAAATTGTGCAGAATATTTATGGTTTTCTTCGCAAAACAATGCCGGGTAATAGAGATGCGGATAATTACTTATGGGAGCCTTTAAATGGCAGGGAGAATATCCATATATGGAAATAATAGCGCCAATGAATTATGCATTTGTGCGGTGGCTTGTAGTTATCGTAATACTGATTGCTAATACACCAGGTGCATACGCTGATCAGCCTGATAATGAAATATGGCCAGTTACTGTCGCTAAAAATGGCTTTTCGCTAAGTCAGTGCGACGCGATTTTAGCTGACTTTGCACCGATAAAACTTGCCCTAGGCGAAAATCAGGCACTTTATACCTATTTAAATATGGCGCAATTTTTTCCGCATCAGCAGGTTTCTCGCACGGGAGAAGTTAAGTCCCTAGTGAAGAAGTTGCGGCCTAAACTTGGAAAGGTAAGGGTAGTGACGGAGCTCGGAAATTTGAGCTTCCAAGAAGTGATTGCTCATCCGAAAAGCCGGGTGCAGGGCATTATTGTTTTACACCAAGGGAATATCGTTTTTGAATCGTATCCCGGTATGCGTGCAAGTGATAGTCACCTTTGGTGGTCCTTGGCGAAAGTCATCACCGGACTCATTGTTGAGCAGCTTATTCATGAAAATAAATTAGACCCGACCCAGAAAATTGCACACTATGTGCCCGAATTTTCTGCAAGTGTATGGGCGGAGATTTCGGTCCAGAATATTCTTGATATGGCCAGCGGTATTGACGCAGTAGATACCGCTAAAGATTATATCGACCCTACATCAGGTATTGGTAGGCTTATCAGCGCGGAAGGTATCTTGGCGTCCACTGCTGGCCAAACAGCAATTGGGCACAATCAGGCATTAAAACTAATGCATTCACATGCCGAGCCCGGTTTGCGCTACGAGTATTCGTCGGCAAACACCAATATATTGGCATTACTCATTGAAGCTCTTAGCAATAAGCGATATGCCGATGTTGTTCAAGAGCGAGTGTGGTCCAAAATAGGCGCAGAAGCTGACGCTTTGCTGGGTCTAAGCCCCGATGGCCGCGCAATAGCGCACGGTATGTTTGCATCCCGACTTCGTGATCTCGGCCGCTTTGGCTTGCTGTATACGCCGGCGGGAGGTGATGAAGCGACGCTACCTGGGGCTGTACTGAATAAAATTACAGATCTCAAAAGCAATCAACACTATCAAAATGCGCCAGAAGCGGCTGAGAATGCCTTAAGTAAATTAGGCGAGCGGCCGGTTAATGCCCTTTCGCAGTGGGATGCGCTGTTCAGTGATGGCGATCTGTTTAAATCTGGGTTTGACGGCCAGGCGCTGTATGTTTCACCCTCTCGCGATGTGGTTATCGCTATGTTCTCAACGTCAAAGAACAAAAGTGCTTATGCTTACTTGCGAGCTATTGCGAGGCAATTTCCCTTAAACGCGGCGCGCCCCAAGTCAGGCTAATCGGGACCAAGACTGAGTGCGGCGAGCCGCGCAAGGTGATCTGTGCGCGCTAGCGGCGTGCGTCATAGGCAGTTTAGGTTTTAGCATTGCGCAGAATATCGGGGTTTAGCTGGTGCTTTTTGATGAGCTTATGGAAATCTGAACGATTTCGGCCGGCCTGTCGCGCCGCGTCGGTAACATTTCCCTTGGTCGAGGCCAGCACCTGCTCTAGATATTCGCGTTCAAATTTCTTTCGAGCTTCGGCGAGCGGTGGGAGCTCGCTGGCGGGATTTTTTGATTGGGGCAGGGCGGCGATGGTTTGGGCCTCGCCAATAATCGCGGTGGGCGAAAGCGCCGCAAGCTGTTCAATAATATTGCTTAACTGGCGTATATTGCCGGGCCAATCATAGGCCATTAGCGCACACAGCGCGGCGGGTGAAAAACGCTTGGCCTCGCTATTTGTCCGCACACTAATATTGTGTAAAAAGTGTTTTGCTAAAAGTTGAATATCGGCGCGGCGGTCGCGCAGGGCCGGTAAACTGAGCGATGCGACATTGAGACGGTAATATAAGTCCTCGCGGAATCGCCCATCAGCAATGGCGTCTTCAAGGTGTTGGTGGGTGGCAGAAAGCACTCTAACATTGATGCTGATGTCTTGTTGGCTGCCAACAGGTCTGATTTTTTGTTCCTGCAGCACCCGGAGTAGTTTTACTTGCAGGGGGGCAGGCATGTCGCCAATCTCATCTAAGAATACCGTGCCGCCGTCGGCGCTGGCGAACAATCCCTTATTGTCGCGGCTGGCGCCAGTAAACGCGCCTTTAACGTGGCCGAACAATTCAGACTCGAGTAAGTCGGCGGGAATTGCGCTGCAGTTAATCGCAATAAATGGCTGGTCGGCTCGATCGCTAGCAGCTTGTATCGCACTGGCTAAGAGTTCTTTGCCGGTGCCACTTTCACCGCGAATCATAATATTAATATCACTTTTAGCCAGTAATTTTGCCTGCTCTAGTAGCTGCTGCATCTTCGCGCAACAGGTAATAATATTGCTTCCAACACCGTGGCCGGATGGTCTGTCGACACTAAAACTTAGCGCCTGCTGAATACTGCTGAGTAGTTCATCTTTGTCGACAGGTTTTGTTAGAAAGCTGAATACGCCTTTTTGGGTCGCACTCACGGCTTCTTTAATAGAACCATGGGCGGTAAGTACAATGACCGGTAGGCCAGCATATTGTTGTTGAATTTTTTCAAAAAGCTCAATGCCATCCATACCGTCCATGCGTAAATCTGAAATAACAATATTTGCGCACTCTTTTTGCAGCGTTGCCAGTGCACTTTTGCCACCATCGGCACAGACTACCTCAAAGTCTAATGCCTCTAAGCGCATTGAGAGCAACTGCAATACGCCGGGATCGTCGTCTACTAGTAGTATTTTTATACGCGACTGTGTATTCATTGTTGACCTCTTAACTGCTGGGTTTCATTACTATTGATTTGGGCTTCGATATCGCTAATACCGTCAATGGTGTGGCGCAGCTTGGCCTGTAATACGTCACGCTCTTGCTGGGTTTGCAGTAAGGCGCGGTTGGTATCGTCGATGAGGCTCAATAAGGCCCGCTCGGCTTCACTTAGTGACTGAGCACTAAGCGTGGTGATTAATGCGCGACTCTGTTTTGCGTTGTGCTCAGGTGCGCATGTGGCCAAAATTAATTGCTGAAATTGACTGGTACTATTGTTTCGCGTTTGCAAAATTCCTTGCACCTGTAAGCGTTCGTCTTCTGGCAGTAGACACCAGGCCTGGCGTTTTGCAAGCAACGCGATCACGGGCGCTGGTACGTGGATTGCCACTACCTCCGGCGCTGTGTCGTTGACGGCAGCCGACTCGTGTTTTGGGACAGGAGCAACTAAGGAACACGCGCCGAGTAGTGAAATATTGAGCAGTAATAGAATTTTTTTCATAGTCCGTTTCATCGTTGCTTGGGAAAGCAGAGCGTAAATTCTGCGCCTTGGTCTTTTTGTGATTTTAATGTCAGTGTCGCCTGGGCCTGTTCGGCGCAGGCTTTAACAATGGCCAGTCCAATGCCACTGCCTTTCAAGGCACCGTGTCGTTTGTTCTTGCCTTGATAAAAGGGCCGGAATACGGCTTCTTGTTCGTCAATATCAATGCCGGGGCCATTGTCGCTGACCTGTAGCCACCAATGACTGCAATCTTCTGGGGGGGCGTTAACGTCGTGGCTGTGTTGCTTAATATTGCAATGTCCCCAATTAATCGCGATTTCACCGCCGGTGCGACAAAAGTGAATGGCATTAGACAGTAAGTTACTCAAAATCATTTCGATCAGCTGGGCATTGCCGGTAACGAGTTGGCCATTACTAGGGGTTTTAATGTTGAGCGCGGTATCCGGTAAAAAACTGCGGTAACGAGCAATTAAATTTTTGCACATAAGAGATAAGTCTATTTGCTCCTTGTGGGCGGCTATACCCTGAGATACCGCATTGAAGTTGAGTAGCTGTTGAATTAGCTCTTGAAGGTTCTCGGCTTGATTTCGCAAAATAGTGAGTACCGCCATCTGCTTGTCATTGAGTTGCCCCGGAATTTGATCGGCGAGAAGAGCTTGTGCGTCCATTATGGCAGCGAGCGGGCTTTTTAGTTCGTGGGTGATGTGTTGGGTGAATTGCGCCTTGTATTGCTCGGCACCTAGTAGCTGAACCCGCATCCACTCCAATCGGTGGCCGAGCTCGATTAAATCGGATGGGCCGTCAATGTCAATCGGTGTGTCCCAGCTGCGTTCGCCAAGATGGTTAATGGCGAGAGATAAGCGGCGTATGGATCGGGTAACGATGATGGAGCTTGCGCCCAGTAGCAGCAAACTTGCAGGTAGCGCCAGTAAGCCAGTAATTAGCATGCGCCATAAAACATTATTTAAGGCTTGTTCGGCATTGTTTAAATTGCTTTGAACTGCCTTGCTTAGTTGATTGTGTAAGTCGTTACTGGCGCTCTTTAAATCTGCGTAAAGCGTAGCTAATTGTCGTTTTTGTTTGGGGTCGTCGCTACGTGATGCCTTGTTGACATCTGCAGTAATTTGCTCGATTTTCGTTAATGTGCTGCTGTTTTTAAGTTCGGGTAATTGACGCTCAATTTTGCTGAGACTTTCACTAAGCTGATGCTGCTTGATTTTTAGTATTTCTAATAGGCTTTGGTCTTGCAGTAGCTGGTACTGCCGTGCTGATCGCTCGATTTCCTTATTGAGTTCTTGAACGGTAATACTAAGCTGAGATATTTGCGCTTGGTCCATGACCAAGCGTTGTTGGGCACGCGCTTGGCTGCTCATTTCTAAAGCGGCGTAGGTTACCGCAATAATAAGCGGCAACATCGACAGCACGGTTGTCCCTATCCATTGCTGGGTAAGGCTGAGTTTTTTACTAATAAAAATCGCTATTACCCCTTTCCATTTTATAAAAATTTAGCATGTTGCAAATTAAAGACTAGCTAAGTTACTGAAATAATTAATTAAATTATTTAATGTTGGCAATGTGTTGCCAAATGCCAACGATTTGACCGCGACCCTGGTGGCTTAGTTCGCGACAAAATCATAAGTTATTGTTTTTATTGTAAAATAAATTTTGGCACAGCCATTGCTATTGTCTAGACGACGCCGCAGAAACGCTTTAACAGGCAAGGAAAATTTAGGTGTCACTGGTGAATTTGATAAATCAGAAATTATTCCGATTATTTAAAATTGGTAATGATTAAGGAGAAAACCATGAAAAAGATAGCAGCAGTTTTCGCAGGTTTAGCATTAAGTTCATTTTGTTTGGCAGAGCCGGTATCGGGCGCGATTCAAGGTAGTGGCCAAGGTGGTGTGAATACTGACATTCAGCAGGGCAGCGGCATGGGCTCGGGCAGCTTGGGTGGCCAAGGATCTATGCAGGGCGAGGGCGCTATGCAGGGCACTGATGAGGCGAGCGGCGCAATTTTTACTGCGCTGGACCAGAACGGTGACGGCGCACTCGACGAAAGTGAAGCGAAATCAGAGAACTCATTAAGCCAATATTTCTCTGCAATCGATACTGATTCAGATGGCACGGTAAGTCGTGACGAGTATCTTGGTCGCTGGAAAGCGATTCAAGAGAATGAAGAAGAAGCTGAGTAATCCGCTTGTGTGCGGGCCATTGGCCCGCATTTATCGATTCTCCAAATTTGAATTCAATTCATAGAGGAAAATTTTATGCGCACATTATATTCACATAGCTTGGCCTTGCTTGCCGCTGTTATTGGCACAACAACCTTAGCATCTACCGCGTTTGCAAATCCAACGGTAGGACCACACGCATACGTCGGGGCCAATTACGGTGGTTATAAGGATCGCGGTGGCGATTTTGATGAAGACGATGATTTTAAAGAAGCCATAGTGGGCGCACAACTCAATCAATTTTTAGGCTTTGAAGCTAGCTATATTGATTTCGGTTCATTTGGTGGTGATGTCGGTAAAGCCAGTGTTGATGGCTACGGTTTGGCGGTAGTCGGTCGCTTGCCCTTAACCGAGCAAATGGGCCTCTATGCAAAAGCAGGGCAGCTATTTTGGGATGCGGATCTCCGCGCCGCAGGATTTAAGCAAAGCTATGATGGCGATGAGCCTTTTTTCGGTGTCGGTGCCGACTTGAAGGTAAGTGAGCATATTGTTGTGGCGCTAGAGTACGATCGCTACAAAATTGACCTTGATGACTCGACCTTTCCCGCGCCAGCCTCAAACTGGGAAGGGGATATGGACACCGTGAAGCTGGGCGCTAGGTTTGTATTTTAAAATGCAAACCAGACTTATTAAGACATAGGGTTTAATAAGTCTGGTTTTCTTGCTCGGCGTTACTTTGCTTATTGCAAGTAAGATTGAGTGATACAGCAATTTATATAGAGTGAAGTTTCCCTCAGCCAGTCGCGGTTTCCCCCTCATTTGTCGCGACTGGCTTTTTTATTTGATGCCCATTGTGCTTATTGAGGCGGCGGCATTTTTTCGCCGCAGTGCTTGCAGTAATTGGCTTCTTTGTCGTGGCCAAATTTTGCACAGTTAACACACTGGCGGTTGGTGATCATACGCTGACTTTCTTGAATTAATTCTGCACTGAGAATGCCGGTGGGAATGGCGATAATGGCGTAGCTCGTTATCATCGCCATAGCAGCAACGAGTTGGCCCAGTGGGGTGTGGGGTGCGATGTCGCCATAACCGACGGTGGTCACGGTCACAATCGCCCAGTACATGCTTCTGGGTAAACTGGTAAAGCCATTCTCAGGGCCTTCTATTAAATACATCAAGGCGCCAAAAACCACGATTACCGTCAGCACAGAAACGAGGAAAACAGATATTTTGCGCCGTGATGCAAGCAGCGAACGCAGCAGCACATTGGCTTCGCTCATATAGTGAAAAAGCTTAAATACCCTAAAAACTCGCAGCACTCTGAATACTCGGATGACCAATAAGTGCTGGGCGCCGGGAATGAAAATGGAAAGATACGTGGGTATTGTCGCGAGTAGATCAATTAAGCCGTAAAAACTGAATATATAGGCGCGTCGATTAGGTGAACAATAAATTCGCGCGCCATACTCCAGCGTGAATAAAATGGTAAAAAAAACTTCTATGCCAAATAAGAAATCGCCGTAGCGCTGGTGGATAGATGCTACCGAATCTACAAACAAAGCGGCGACGCTACTCAGTATGACCACAATCAAAAAAATATCGAAGTTGCGACCGGGACCAGGTTCGGTGCCAAAAATAATCTCATGGAGCCAGGTTTTAAAATTGGCATTACTCATTTGGGTTTATTCCTCTGCGGCCAAGGCGGCGACCATCTGCTGGCAAAGCAGGGCGAGATCGGCGTTGCTGATAATATAGGGAGGCATGGTGTACACCAGCTTGCCAAAAGGTCGAATCCAGATTCCTCTGTCTATAAACTTGGCTTGCAAACTGGCCATATTGACCGGTGTCTTCATCTCGATCACGCCAATCGCGCCAAGACAACGTACGGTCTCGACGCTGCTTAACTCGGCCGCGGCGGCTAGGCCAGTCTTCAGACCTGCCTCGATTCGTTGAATATTAGTTTGCCAGTCGCTGGCCAAAAGCAAGTCGATACTGGCATTGGCAATGCTGCATGCCAGTGGGTTGCCCATGAAGGTGGGGCCGTGCATGAAAACGCCAGCTTCGCCTTCGCATATGCCGTGGGCAATTTTTTCGCTACACAGGGTTGCCGCTAAGGATAAGTATCCGCCGGTTAATGCCTTGCCGACACACATAATATCGGGACTAATACCCGCGTGCTCGCAGGCAAAGAGCTTGCCGCTGCGGCCAAAGCCGGTGGCAATTTCGTCGTGAATGAGTAATACATCGTAGTCATCACAGAGTGTACGCAGTTGTTTTAAGTAGTCGCCGCCGTAAAAGCGCATGCCCCCGGCACCTTGTACAACGGGCTCAAGGATAACTGCAGCTAACTCCTGATGATGGTTTTGTACAAGTGATTTGATGTTCGCTAAATCCGCTTCGGTGGCGGGTTCGCCAAAGGCAGTTTTGGGCGCCTCGGCAAATAGGTGTTCTGGCAAAACCTTATTAAATAAATGGTGCATGCCGGTGACGGGATCGCAGGTCGCCATCGCGCCAAAAGTGTCACCGTGGTAGCCGTTGCGCAGGGCGAGCAAGCGGGTTTTTTGGGGCTGGCCGATAGAATGCCAGTATTGCAGTGCCATTTTAATGGCGACCTCTACAGCAACAGAGCCAGAATCAGAGATGAATACGCGGGTGAGTGGCGCTGGGGTAATATCTACCAAGCGTTTGCCTAGGGTGGCGGCGGCGGGGTGAGTAAGCCCGCCAAACATAACATGAGACATATCATCGAGCTGGGCTTTTGCCGCCGCGTTTAAGGCCGGATGATTATAGCCGTGTATAGCTGACCACCAAGATGACATACCATCAATAAGTTCACGACCATCGGCTAGCGTGAGTCGCACGCCTTTGGCGGATACCACCGGAACCATCGCTGGCGGGTTCAGTACTGAGGAGTATGGGTGCCAAATATGGTCTTTGTCCCATTGTAGCCACTGATCTGTGCTAGTGTTTTGGTAGTCTGTGGGCATATTGGTCTCCATGTTAAGGCTGATATATTTTAGGGCTTATGGGGACATAACACGAATTATCATTGCCATAGAGCTAAGCGCTTTATGTTATGACGGCGTTTAAGCGTAAATTTGCTGGCTAGGGAGGAGATACCATGAATACGTTTCGGCTCGAGCGCGACAGTATGGGCGAGGTGAAGGTTGCTAGTTCGGCTAAATATGGGGCGCAAACTCAGCGCGCCCTCGATAATTTTGCAATTAGCGGTTTGGTTCTGCCCGAGCAGTTTATTCACGCAGTGGTGCGTATCAAGCGCTGTGCGGCTATGGTCAATCGCGAAGAGGAGCTGCTGTCGGAAGATCTATTTCAGGCGATTGTTAGTGCTGCAGATAAGGTTTTGGATGGCGCCTATAGCGACCAATTCCCGATTGATGTATTTCAAACCGGTTCGGGCACTAGCACAAATATGAACGTAAACGAGGTATTGGCTAACCTTGCCAGCGAGAGTAGCGGTCTTGAGGTCAGCGCCAATGACCACGTCAATATGAGTCAAAGTAGTAATGATGTTATTCCTAGCGCGATCCATGTCAGCGCGGCGCTGGCCTTACACAAGCAATTATTGCCAGCGCTAGAACATTTAGAGGCTGTACTTAAACGCAAGGCTAGCCAGCTTGACGGTGTTCTCAAAACCGGTCGAACCCATCTTATGGATGCGATGCCGATTAAGTTGTCTCAAGAAATTTCGGCCTGGGCAGAACAAATTCATAAGGCCCGCAAACGTCTTCTGGATACCCAAAAGCAACTTTGTCAGTTGGCGCAAGGTGCAACAGCCGTTGGCACCGGGGTGAATTCGCCCGATTTATTTTCTGAGAAGTTTTGCTTGGCGATTAGTATCGACACCGGCTTGAGTTTTAAACCCAACAGCTCGCTGTTTGAGGCGCTATCTAGCCAAGACACGGCGGTGGCCGCCTCTGGTCAATTAAAGGCCTTGGCGGTGGCGTTAATGAAGATCAGTAATGATCTGCGCTGGATGAACAGCGGCCCGCTAGCGGGCTTGGGCGAAATCCGCCTGCCAGCGCTGCAGCCCGGCAGCAGTATTATGCCGGGCAAAGTAAACCCAGTGATACCCGAGGCGGTGGCGATGGCTGCCGCGCAGGTAATTGGCAACGACGCCTGCATAACCGTCGCCGGGCAGTCAGGTAATTTTCAGTTGAATGTCATGCTGCCGGTCATTGCCTACAACCTACTGCAAAGTATCGATATGCTGAGTACTGCCTGTCGGGCGCTGGCCGATAAAGCCATCGCTGACTTCACCATCGACGAGGCGGTAATGGCGGACAGCCTCGCTCGCAACCCAATATTAGTGACCGCGCTCAACCCTGTTATCGGCTATTTAGCGGCGGCAAAAATAGCTAAAAAAGCCTATGCCGAGCAACGGCCGGTACTGGACGTGGCCGTGGAAATGACCGATTTAAGTCGGGATGAATTGGCGGTGTTGTTGGATCCAGCGAGCTTGGTGTGATTTTTTATGACGCTCTGAGTGTAATGCTGCTTTTAGTGACCGCAAATTAAGACGTCCATTAATAGCATCAGGTTTTAGTTTTATTCAGCGAACGCGGTAGGCATCGAGTATGGCGGCCATATCATCAGCAAGCGCGGTTAACTGATCGCTGGGTACATTGCGTTCGGCAAATGATCGCAAGCCAATGATCTGGGTTTGTAATAAGCGTGCCAATCGCGGGCAATCAACTTCCGCGCGCAATTCTCCCATCGCCTTCGCCTGCTCAAGCGCTTGGCAAAGCCGCTTTTCGACGGTTGCAAGTATGGCGTCAACCTGAGCCCGCAGCGCGGCATCTTCGGCATTCACCTCAAGCAAGGTCTTAATTAGCATGCATGCCTGTGCGGGCATTTGTGCATCCGCATTACAGGGCTGGGCAAATGAACGGAGGTAGCGTTGTAAGCCGTCTACAACGCTCTCGGCGTTGTCGCTTATTTGCTTAAAGTCATCACTGCTGCGGCTGGCATAGGCATCTAAGGCCTCGGCAAACAAACCGCTTTTACTGCCGAAGGTCGCGTAAAGGCTGCCGGGGCGCATGTCTAAGGCCTTCTCAATATGTTTCATTGAGGTGGCGTAATAGCCTCTTGACCAGAACAGTTCAACGGCGCTATCCAGCGCAACTTGGCGATCAAAGCGGGCTGTGCGGGCCATGACGGTCTCTTTATGAATAGGCCTAAATGGTGTCGGCCGGGTTAATATTGAATGATCGCTCAATTTTAGCTTGACCACTGCTCATAACGCAATATAAGATCATTTCTTTATTTGAATGATCACTCAAAAAAAGGCGAGATCAATGAGTACATTTACTTTGCACGACATAAACAGCGCACCGACTGAAGCTAAGCCGTTCCTAGAAGGCTCGTTGAAAGCCTTTGGTATGATTCCCGGCTTGCATGCCGTGATGGCTGAAGCCCCCGGCTTACTTGAGGCTTACCAAACCTTGCACCGCCTGTTTGTTAACAGCACTTTAAACGCCGACGAGAAAACTGTGGTTTGGCAAACAATCAATGTGGAGCATGCCTGTCATTATTGTGTGCCGGCTCACACGGGTATCGCAAAGTCCATGAAAGTTTCAGATGAGATCAGTAATGCCTTGCGCGACGAGACGCCGCTGCCAAGTGCCAAGCTCGAAGTCCTGCGCGACTTTACCTTGGCCGTGGTACGTCAACGTGGTGCGCTGGAAGAGAAACAAGTACAAGATTTTTATTCAGCCGGTTTTACCCAGCAAAACGTATTAGAAGTGATTTTGGGGCTTAGCCAAAAAATAATGAGCAACTATACAAATCATTTGGCCCAGACTCCGGTCGATAAAGCGTTCACGCAATTTTCGTGGGAAAAGAAGTGATTATCCACGTAGCACTCAAGGACGCTGGGAGCTAAGTCTAATAAGGCAATGATGAGTTCCTAGGCTTATGCCGCGAATACATCATTGCTTTTCACTGCCTCAGCTGAGCCAATTACCTGTTATAACTCTGTATAGCGTGGATGTGAAATTTGCCCAGCAACTGACGCTTTTTATGCTTACTAGTGGCGTATTGTATGTCGTCAGGATGGAGATACTCTGCGCGCACAGCAATAAACCATTGGCGCCTAGCCCGTTGTAATTAATTAAAGGAGACAAACATGAGCAGTAGTTTAAATATTATGCACATTGATATCGTATCTGACGTTGTCTGTCCATGGTGCGTCATTGGCTACAGGCAGCTCGCAGCGGCGTTGGAAGCAAGTGGCACGCCACATGAAATTCATTGGCATCCCTTTGAGCTGAATCCCAATATGCCTACTCAGGGCCAAAATCTCCGTGAGCATATTGCCGAAAAATATGGCACGAGCAAACAGCAGTCGCAAGACAGCCGAATCCAGATGACTGAGGCTGCTGCGCAAGTCGGATTTGAAATGAATTTTAGTGACGATATGCGAATGCATAACACGTTTAACGTGCACCAGTTATTACATTGGGCAGATCAGTTCGGGCGTATGCACGAGCTAAAACAAGCGCTTTTTACGGCTCACTTCACCGACGGCAAGAACCTGTCGGACATCAATGTTCTAGCGGACGTCGCTGCCAATATCGGACTCGAACGCAGCGAAGCTTTAGCTGTATTGACCGATCAGCGTTTTGCCAACGACGTGCGAGTGGCTCAAGAATTCTGGTTAGACCAAGGTATTCAAGGGGTGCCCGCGGTAGTATTTAATCGCCGTCACCTTGTGACCGGTGCCCAAGGAATTGAGAATTACACCCGTATTTTGAAGCAGCTGGCCGAAGAGAGCGCGTGAGTAATGAGACGCTAGCAATGTGATTTTGCAGCGCTGCCGCATAGCTAATCCTACGCGGGGTGTGGGGCTAGCTAGGTTAGTAATATCGGCCTTCTTGCTCAGCGGTTGGCAGGGGGCATTGCTCGTAGCGGCCAAACAAACGGTAGCGATGGCGGGCAATAAGATCGTAGAGTAGATCGCGAATGGGGCGAGGGATCAGTGAAAATAAGAGCAGTGGCCGCCAGGGCCAGGGCAACTGCTTAATAATTTGGAAAATCGCCGTGCTTTTTTCAAATACGCGACCACCGGTAAAAAAATAGACGGATTCAATATCGCTGCTTGCTAAACGGTAATGCTCAAATAACGCGATCCCGACGGGCGATTGCACGGTGGCAAGTTTGATGTGCTGGTGGCTGTCAAAGCGAATGATGAAGCGGCTCCAAAAATGACAGAACTTGCAGACCCCGTCGAACACCACGAGTTTATCGTCGGGGCCTAAGAATCCGGGCGGCGGCGGGTTCGCTTGCTCAAAATTGCCACCCATAGTGCTTCCTCTGTCTTTGCTAATACCTTCTCTTACCAAAACTTAATTCAGCAGGGGTGTCAGTGCTGGCAATACCTTCTGTACTATCAATGCTTGGGCGTCGGCGTTGGGGTGTATGCCGTCGCTTTGCATTAGGCTGCTATTAGTGGCGATATTGTCGAGGAAAAAGTCTATCCAAGGCAGATTATTGGCCTTTGCGATTTTTGCATAGCTGGCGGCAAAGGCCTCGGTATAGCGCTTTCCGTAGTTAGGCGGAATTTTCATGCCGAGGAGCAGCGGTTGAGCGCCGGCCTCAATACTTAAATTGATCAAGGCTTGCAGGTTCTTACGTAAGGTATTCACGGGGTAACCGCGCAGGCCGTCATTGCCGCCGAGTTCGATGATGACGATGCTCGGCTGGTGCTCCGCCAATAGCGCGGGCAGACGGTTTAAGCCTCCGGCACTGGTTTCGCCGCTGACGCTGGCATTGACCACGGTATACGTTTCGGGGATTTGCTTGCTGAGCAGAGTCACCCAGCCCAGTGCGGGGTCAAAGCCGTAGCCTGCGCTGATGCTGTCGCCAAGCACCAGTATATTGGCTGTTTTATCAGCGGCGCTCGCATAGGCTACAGACGTTGTGCCTAGCGATATTAAGCTCAAGAGTAAAAGTAATCCGGCACGGCGACGAAGGCGTGAATAAAATGAAAACACAGGTTTCAACATGATTCGAGTACAAGATCTCTGTAAAACGGTCACCAGCGGTGCCCAGGAACTTGCCATATTGCGAGGGATTAACCTCGAAATCAAGGCGGGGGAGAGCGCGGCCATTATTGGCGTGTCTGGGGCGGGCAAGTCGACCTTACTAGGTTTGCTGGCTGGCTTGGACAATGCCAGTAGCGGCGCGGTATTTCTGCACGGTCAAAATATCAGCGTGATGACGGAAGATCAGCGCGCTAGTCTCAGGGCCAAGCATGTCGGTTTTGTGTTCCAGTCCTTCCAGTTATTGCCGGGTTTAACCGCATTAGAAAATGTGATGTTGCCACTAGAGCTGAGCGGCCGCTCTGGCGCTGCCGCTAAGGCAAAAGTGTTTCTTGATAAGGTCGGCTTGGCCGAACGCGGCCATCATTACCCCCGTCAACTCTCTGGTGGTGAGCAGCAGCGGGTTGCTCTGGCGCGGGCGTTTGCGGTGGAGCCAGATATTCTGTTTGCCGACGAACCCACCGGGAATTTAGACGAGCACACTGGTCAGCGCATTATAGAGTTATTGTTTGCGTTAAATAGCGAGAGCGATACCACCCTTGTACTGGTCACCCATGAGTTACCCCTCGCGCGACGCTGCGAACGACAATTTGTGATGCACGACGGTGTTTTGAGTGAAGAATTTGATAATGGCGGCGTTGCGACACCAAGTGATTCTGCGCTGGACGCGCTATGAATATTGTGGCGGCACTGCGCAATTTTAGCCGCGCTTGGCGGGGCGGCGAGCTGGGCTTATTGGGTTTTTCTCTGTGTTTGGCGGTATTGATTGTTACCGGCATCGCGGGGTTCTCGGAGCGGCTCAGCGGCGCCATGACGCAACAGAGTCATCATTTTTTAGCCGCAGATCGGGTGCTGAAAACTGCCCGCAGTATTCCTGAGAGCTGGTTAACTGAGGCCCAGGCACAGGGCTTGCGCACTGCCAGTGTGGTGAGCTTTCGCTCGATGGTCGCTGCGGATGACAACATGCAATTGGCCTCGGTGCGCGGGGTGTCAGAAGCCTACCCATTAATTGGCGAGTTAGGCGTGAGCGACACGGCCTTTGGTGAGGTAGAGCTTGTCAATCGCGGCCCCCAAACAGGGGAGATTTGGTTGGACTCCCGCTTAATGGCATTGCTGAATTTAGCGCTTGGCGATGAAGTCAGCTTAGGTGAGGCGAATTTCAGGCTTAGTCGGGCGCTGCTCAGTGAGCCTGATCGTGGTGGCATGAATGACATGCTAGCACCACGGGCAATGATCAATATCCGCGATTTGGCGGCCACCGAGGTTGTGCAGCCGGGTAGTTTGGTGCGCTACCGCTATTTATTTGCGGGTAATACTGAACAGCTTGATGCCTACGGGGCGTGGCTTGCACCGCATTTAATTGAAGGGCAACGCTGGGAAGACCTGCGCGATGGGCAGCCGGCGCTAGCGAACACCTTAAAGCGGGCCGAGGGCTATTTATTGCTCGCGGCGAGTTTGGGCGTGGCCCTTGCGGGCGCCGCAATTGCCTTGGCGGCGCGGCGCTACGGCGACCGCAATACCGATAATGTTGCCGTAATGAAGGCGCTGGGTGCCCAGCGTCGGCAGATTTTATACCGCTATCTTGGCCAATTGCTCCTGTTGTGCAGCGGTGCGATTACACTGGGCGGCTTATTGGGCTTTGGCTTGCAAGAAATTCTGTTCAGTAGCTTGCAAGGCTTAATTGATATTGAAATTCCGCCGCCTAGCTGGCGGCCCTTTATGGTCGGGGCAATTACCGCCGTGGTATCCACCGCGGTATTTGCCTTGCCGCCGCTGTGGCGCCTGAGCAAAGTGGCGCCGTTGCGGGTATTGCGCCGAGACCTTGCTGACAATAGTGATGACTTGCTGAGCAGTGGTTTGATTGGCTTGCTCGGCGTTGGACTATTAATGTGGTGGTATAGCAAGGACATTCAGCTTAGTGGTGCGCTGTTACTGGCAAGTCTGAGTTTAGGTTTGTTGGCCGCGGGCTTGGTGCTGCTTTTGATTTCTCTGGCTCGGCGCGCAACGGCGAGTCGCTCACAGGGCGCACTGCGTCTAGCGCTTGCGGCTATCTACCGGCGACGCTTTGGCAATGCTTTTCAGGTGGCAAGTTTTGCCCTGGCGTTAATGGCGCTAACTACCTTGGGCGTGTTGCGATCAACATTATTGGCCGATTGGCAAATGCAATTGAGCGAGGGTGCGCCTAATCATTTTTTAATTAATATTCAGCCAAATGAAATTTCGCCCTTGAATGCCTTTTTCGCTGAGCATCAAATTGCGGATGCCGGTTTATACCCCATGGTCAGGGGCCGTTTGACGCATATTAACGAAATGCTACTTAAGGACATTGAGGGTATTGATGCCGAGCGCGGCAATGTTAATCGAGAAATAAATTTGAGCTGGGCCAGTGACTTACCTGAAGATAACCGTCTAGAGGCGGGGGCTTGGTGGCCCGAGGTGAGCGTTAAAGGCGCTGACAATATTGCTGTTTCAGTAGAGCAGGAGCTTGCCGAGCAATTGCATCTTAAGCTTGGTTCAGTGCTTAACTTTAATATTGGCGGGCAGACTTTGCAGGCGGAGGTTGGCAGTATTCGCAGCTTGGACTGGAGCAGTATGCGTCCCAATTTCTACTTTATGTTTCCGCCGGGCAGCTTAGAGAAATACGCCGGGAGTTATATCACCAGTTTTTATTTGGCGGAGGGCGACAAGCCGTTGCTTACCGCGTTGTTGCGGGCATTTCCCACGGTGACCTTGATTGAAATTGATGCCGTGATTAAGCAAATGAATACCGTAGTCGCGCAGGTGAGTGCCGCCATTGGCTTGGTTCTGCTATTGGTTGTGGTTTGCGCCTTGCTAGTGAGCGTGGCGAATGTGCAGGCAAGCCTAGACAGTCGCCTACACGAAAATGCCATATTGCGTACCTTGGGGGCGAGCAGAAAACTTGTCGCCAGCGGCTTGCTGTTAGAGTTTTCTGCAGTAGGACTGCTAGCCGGTTTGTTGGCCGCCCTAGGCAGTAATATTGCGCTTTATGGCGTGCAGCGTTGGGTGTTGGATATGGACGGCGTTTGGCATGGCGAGGTGTTTTTGGTGGTGCCATTACTGGGCGCGGTGACAATGGCTGCAACGGGGTGGTTTTATTGCCGAGCCGTACTTACTACGCCGCCATTATTGGTTTTGGGCCGCTTATAACGATGAGTTACAGCCGAAGGATTTATTCGGCTGCTGGGCTCGGCGTTGCTGGTAATTTAGAAATATCGGTGGGGTCAGTGCAAAGCCCCGCGATCATCATGCGCAGCGATTTTTCTGCTTGAAGGTCGAGGTCGCGGTGATAACCATAGGTGTCGCCGTGGTCAAGCATTAGCGTCGCAACGCCGTGTACGGCGGCCCAAACGGTGTGTGCCATTGATGCAACATCGTCGAGTTGACGAATAACATTGGTTTTAAAGCCGCGTTCAACACCGGCGCGGACTTTGTAAATTGCTTCACGGCCAGCGGCAAACAGTTCTGGGTAGTCATTGCGAGGCTGTAATACCGGGCCAAACATGAGATGGAACATTTCGGTATGGAGTTTGGCGAATTGTACATAGCTCAAGCCAAACATTAATAAGCTCAGGTCAGCCCTTGGTTCATTTTCGCTTGCTTCACACAATGCAAAGAAGCGGCGAAAACCTTCGGTGGCCAGCGCTGCAAGCAAGGCATTTTTGTCTTTAAAGTGCCGATAAGGCGCAGTTTGTGAAACGCCGATCTCTCGAGCGAGCGCGCGCAGGCTCAGCTCGCCAATGCCACCAGTAACGAGGTGCTTTTCGGCGAGCTCCATCAATTCCTGGCGGAGATTGCCGTGGTGATAACTTGTGCTTGTGTTGGTGTCAGTTGTCATAATGTATTCGCCCGTCATCGTGCGGTAATGTTGACAGCGATTATATCTGATGTCATGTGTTTTTTAGGTTTTCTTGAGTCAGCAACAATACGCTTTAAGTAAAGCAAAATTCGGACCGACCTATTTTGGGGGCTATTCTACCCAATTCCCACCTAGCCGTCTCGGTTGATTAAGTTTGGTGGCCATTGCTAGTGATGATAGGCCTAGGGTTAATAGACCCGCTAGTAGGGTTTAATCCTTAATATAATAGAGCGAGGAGTGAGCAATATGGATTTGCAGGTTAAGGGTAAAGTGTTTTTGCTTGCGGGGGCGAGCAAAGGCTTAGGCTTGGCAATAGCCGAACAGCTGTCTTTAAACGGTGCGTCGGTGGCCATTGCGAGTCGCAGCGCGCAAACTATTGAGGCTAGCGCCATTGAATTGGCCGGTCGCAGCGGAAATCCGGTAAAGGCCTATGTGATGGACGCGAGCGACGGCGCCAGTATTCAGCGGTGGGTAACCGATGCGCATAGCGATTTCGGGCGAATCGATGGCTTAGTAGTGAATGCCGGTGGGCCGCCGGTTGGTCAGTTTGATAGCTTTGATGATGAGGATTGGCTGGCGGCGTTTAATTTAACGCTGATGAGTGCAGTGCGGATGGTACGCGCGGCGCTACCGCATTTACGTAGTGCCGGTGGCGGTGCCATATTGACCCTAACGTCATCCTCAGTTAAAGAACCCATCGATTTTTTGCTGCTATCCAATGTAATGCGGGCTGGCGTGACGAGCTTGGCCAAAAGTTTGTCAAAACAGTTAGCGGCCGAAAATATCCGCGTCAATAATTTGATACCGGGCTTGATTGCCACTGATCGCATGCAGAATTTAGACAAACTCCAAGCGCAGGCTAAGCACCTTAGTATTAGCGATCAACGCCGTGCCAATGAGCAGACTATTCCCCTTGGTCGCTATGGCGAGCCTGCTGAGTTTGGTAAGGCGGGGGCTTTTCTACTGTCACCGGCCGCGAGCTATATTACCGGCGCTAGCTTGGTGGTGGATGGCGGCACAATGAAAACGGTCTGGTAGTGGCCGGGTAAACGGCGCACTTAATCTTTACCGTGTTCTACCCGGTACAAGAGGTCAATGCTTTGCGTTTCGCCAGACTGGGCTTTTAAGCCCAGCGATTTGCTCAGGGTGTAGTCCAATTGAACACTGCCTGCAGGGGTGAATAGGTTTTGTACATAACTGATGAAAATACTTGGCGTTAAGTACTTGCCCACCACCAGTGAGCTTTCCTCATAGCTGTCGCCGCCCTGAAAATTTAACACATCCATGCCAAAGGTACTTTGCAAGGTACTGGTTATGCCCTTGCTCTGGGATATACCCAGTGACGTTGCGGCATTCATGACTTGATTCGCATCAGACTGACTCATTGCACCGGGCGCTTTGCCGGTGATGAGCATTGAAATCACGTCTGTGGGCGGCATAGTGGGGTCAGAGAATAAATCACTGCGTATATCCTGCGCGAAGCCGCCAATATTGATACCGACACGGTAGGGTTCCACCTCGCGCACGGCGGTAATATTCAAACCGGGATTGTCTACCGGCCCTTGGAATAGCAGTAAGCCGCGCTGAATACTTAAGTCTTGTCCGTAGGCTTTATACACCCCGTCGTAGAGCGAGAGGCTGCCAAAAGCCTGTACTGCAGCTTGGGACTTTTGCACTATTTTGAGCTTGCCGCCAAAGCGGGTGCTCAGGCCGTAGCCGGTAAACTGAAAACTGTCGTCTAGGGAGATGGTGACCTGGGTGTCAATTGCTCTCGTGGCGGCGATGGTAGGCGCGCTTTTACTGCTGATTATCACCTCGTCTGCGGACACCGAACTGGCCTGTGCGGGCAGAGATTTTAAGGTGAAATTACCTTGGGGGATCGCGAGGCTGCCTCGAATCTTAATGAGTTCGGCGGCAAGGCTGATATTAATATCCGGCGAAATAAGCACCTTGGCATCTGCAAGATCAACGGCAGTGAAGTTTTCGCCGCTGATGGCGATATTGCCGGTGGGGCCGTTGCTCGGTTCAAAAACACCTTGGCCGATGAGATTGATGCGGCCTGCACCGGAGCTGATGCCGGCGTCTAGCTGCCAGTCGCCAGCATTGGCCAAGTGAAGGCTGGCGCTGCCAGAATTAAGCGCGAGACCAATGGCGGGCAATTGCATATGAAGATTGTCTAGGCCCACGGCGCCGACCAGCGCGGGTGCCGCGACGCTGCCATTAATGGCAAGATCGGCATTTAGGCTACCGTCGAGTTTTTCAAGTTCAGGAAAGAAACCGCCGAGCCAAAGTAGGTTGTCAAATTGGCTGCTCACTGAGCCCTCAATTGCGCTGCCGGGGTCAAGACCACGGGTGTTCAGCGTGCCGTTCATACTACCCACTTCGGCGATCACAAATGCCATTTCGCTGCGTATTTGATTGTCTTTGAGGCTGGCGTTGGCGCTTAAGCTGGCGTGGTGTTCAAGGGCTGCTTCGTCAACACCGGCCTGGTAGCGGATGAGAATCGGTGCTGCTGTTAGCGCGAACTGGCCAGTGAGTTGGTCTAGCTTACCGGCCACATTAAATTCGCTGTCGACTTTGCCTTGCAGAGAGGATCCCGGCGGTAGACCGGCACTGAAGCGATTGAGTGACAGACCCTGAATATCGCCATTGAGCTTTATGGTGTCGTCATTGAAGTTCAATGCAACGCAGAGGCTGGCGGGTGCGGAGTCTTGTTCTTGAACTAAGCAGAGCTCGCCTAGCTGTATCTCGGTCGCTGATGCACGCAGGGAGTTTGGCGCCTTAGAAAACCAGGGGCCTAACATTGGGTGGTTTGCGGCGAGGTGTTCAATATGTCCGTGCCATGTGGCGCTTGCGGTTTGCGCTTTAGTCTTGGCAGATGTTGACGCAGTGCCTAAGCCACCTGACAGGCTTAATTCAATTTGCTGATTGCGATCCGCGACTTTAAAGGCGAGTTTATGATTTTCTAAGCTGCCGGTGCCGTTCAACTCCATATCAGCCTTAGTGAGTGGGCCGACATTGAGTTCTGTGGCGTTGACCTTCAGTGTCAGGCTTTGGTCTGCGCTTAATTTTGCGTCTAGATCGGCCTGGGCTATCGAATAAGCCAAATACTGGAGTTTGGTGGCACTCGCGGTGGCATTGATCTGCGGTGTGTTTTTGGTGGCACTGCTTAGTGGGCCAAGCAGTGTGGCCAGCGGGCCACCGCGTAGGCTGCCTTCGCTAGTCAATGCGCCACTGAGTTCAGGCAAAATTTGCCCGAGGTTTTGTGCGTCAAGCTGCCAGTCTAGGGAACTGGTTTCAGCAAGCTTGCCGTGCAATTGCAGGTGGTTATCGCCGAGTTGCAGCTTGAGCTGCTTAAATTCTTGGCCGCGTTCGCTAAGCCGTATTTGGCCGCTGCCCTGGGCGGTCCGTGCCAAAAAATCGCCATTAAGGGATTCAATGTCGACGCTGAGCTGGTAGCGATCGCCCTGCCAATGACCATTGCTGTTGAGTTTGGCTGACAAGTGCGCGGGCCATTGGGGGGTGAGGCTGCGGCTATCCAAGTTCTTGGCCGTTATGGCGAGCTGCCACTGCAGCGCTTGCTTAGCGCTGGCAGCTGTATTATTGAGAAAATTATTGGCATTGACCTTACCGTTTACGGCTAGCTCACCGACTGCGGTTTGCGCATCAAGCTTGGCAATGGCAATACTGAGTTGATTGCCATTGAGCTTGGCGGCGAACTGACCGGGTTCTTTGAATACCGCGTTCAGTATGCTCGCCATGTCTGGAGCGGTACTGGCGGAAATTTGCGCGGTACTTGCTGGCGCCGGAGTCGTTTTCTGGGGATGATGCTGGCCGTCTGCGCTGATGGTGGTGTCTAGGTTTAACTGGTAATCCTGCCAGCTCCCTTCAATGGTCAAACTACCCGTGCTCTGCAATGCCAGCTCAGAGGACGTTAACGCCGAGGTTTTGAAATTGTGCCACTGGTTATTAAGACTAAGTTGAATTTCTCGGTAGTCGATGACCATATGCTCGGCACGATAGGGCAGACGAACTTTGGCCTTAGAGTCGAGCAGGGCGGGTTGGTTTAAGCGGTGGCTCAGTTGTAGTTCGCGTAAATCACCGCTGAGTTGAGCCTTGCCGCTGAGGGCGCCAAACTCCTCGGTGCTTGTTTCCCAATCCACATTAATGTCCATTGGGTAGGGCGGTGTATTGTTGATTCGACCGTGCATGTTCAGCCGCTGAGTGGCGGTTTGAATCTTTAGGGCTTTAATTTTACTGCGTGTTAAACCGAGCGCCGCGCTGAGGTTTATCTGTTCAATGTTTTGAATATCGCTTCCTTGAATAAGCTGCAGCTGGGCGATTTTTAGGTCGTCGATAGCAATAGCAATGGGCAGGCTTAAACTGGGCCAGGGGCCGGGAGATGTCGCGCTCGGCTCTGCAGTGGGTGTAGCGCTAGCGTCAATTTTTATACGCAGCTCGTCGAGGTGCAGTTTATTGATGGCTAAGCTGCCACTGAGTACACCCCATAAATTCCAGCTGCTGTCTAACTGCCCGAGCTGGATGTCTATCCCATCTAAGGGAATATGCAGGCCTTCGAGCTGTATGCCCCGCGCTAAGCTGCCGCTATAAGAGGTGAACTCGGCTTCTGGCGAGACTAGCGCCAGACCACGGTGTAAGAGCCAGTCGCTGCCGCGCTGAGTATCTAATATGAGGTAAACACTGGCCACACATAAAAAGGCCAGGGCAAACAAGGCCAGTAGTGTGCGGAATAAATAGCGCCCGAAGGTAGCGATCATAGATCCGGCCCCATGGATAAATGAAAGTGAAAACCACCGTCTTTCAGCGGGAATGCAAAATCGACTCTGACCGGGCCAATAGGCGACAACCAGCGCAGACCAAAGCCAGCACTTTCATAAAAAGTGAAATCGCTGGTATCAAAGGCGTTGCCAGCGTCATAGAAGGTGGCAAGCGCGAAGTCGCCCCAGACGCGGTGATCGTATTCAATGCTGCCGGTGAGGCGGTGACTGCCGCCGACCACTTCGCCTGCGGCGTCTTCCGGGCCTAGGGTTTCATAACCGTAGCCGCGCACACTGTTGTCGCCACCGGCAAAAAAACGCAGGGAGGCGGGTAATTCTGAAAAATCATCGAGGGCGGTAACACCGAGTCCACCGCGACTAATAACACGGCCGCCCCAAAGCGGGAATATCAATTTGGCGTCGAGTTCAGCTTGGGCAAGGCTGACATCAGATACCACGCCTTTCAGCGCGCCGCGCACAGCCGTATTGATTCGCCAGCCTCGGCTGGGGTAGCGGCGGTCATTGGCTTCGCTACGCGACCAGCCGATACCTGGCATAAGCAGGGTAGATGTGTTGCTCGTTTCGGCGATATCGTAGCTCTCGCGGAGAAACTTGAGGCTTAAGGTTTGAATCCAGTTGTGATTTTGCAGGGAAATTTGTGCCACTTCAGCGCGGTAGCTGGTGCTGTCTGAGGTATCGGTTTTCTTGCGCTCAACGCCGGTTGCCAGCTGTATTTTGTCGGTCAGCGGTTTGGCGCCGGGTAAGGTGTATTGAAAGCTGAGGTTGGACAAAACCGGTGAGTACTGACTCGCAACTTGATAGGTGTGGCCGTCGTCATTCACCCGCCTATTGCGCAGCCCATAGCTCACGCGTGGACCAGTGTCCGTTGAGGCGCCAATGCCGGCGGTGGTTTCGTATTTTGGTTTATCCGTGCTCGTTATGCTCAGGTCAACACTGTGACTCTCTGGGTCGGGGCTTTGTTGGTCAATATTGACTGAGGAAAAATAATTGCTGCTGATTAAATTGTTTTGTAGTTGCACAATTTTATTCGGCTCGAAGGCGTCGCCAGGCTTAAAAGGGAGATAGCGTTCAAGGAAACTGGTTTTGAGCAGCGAGGGGCCAAAGTCTATCTCTCCGAAGGTATACGCGGTGCCGCTATCAAATACTAAGATAATGGCGGCGCTATGCCGGTCGACATCCACTTCCAAACGGTGTTCCACAAACTTGCCGTCAAGGTAACCAGCGCTGCGCGCGCGTTGATTAATAGCCTTTTTTGTTTCTTCGTAGAGCTCGTGTTGAACCGGGTCATTGATGGCAATAGGGAGCTTGCTCAGGTATTTGCTGAACAGCGGGTCACTGGCGCCCGGGCCAATAACCCTCACATCCAATTGCTTGATCAGGGTTTGGGGGCCCGGTGTTAATTCCAGCGTTAGCAGCCAGCAGGCCTCAGCCTCTGGTGTGGATTTAGCTGACTTAGCGCTGCCAATCTTTTTCACGACCTTGGTGATTGGGTTGTTGTTAATGAGCTTAGGCTTGATGCGTGCGTGTTCGCGGCGTAAAACCCAGCTGCCATGGTAGTAGCCGAGGGCGCGCAGGGCTTTGGAAATATTGTCGTCGCTGCCCCGTAAGCGACTGCGTAGTCGCGCTTCAGTGGTATTGCACGGAATGTCGTCAAGATCGAGGTGAGCGCGAATATTCTTTTGCAGTTCGCTTTTGCCACCATCAATTTCTAGGCTAGCGGAATCCTCAGCCCAAGCGGGTAGTGTCCAGAGTAGGGCGCAGAATACCGCCATGGCAGCGCTGCTGCTTCGCCTCTGGGCTGAAGTTGCTGAGAAAAATAACGCTCTAAGCATAAATCCAAGTAGTTTTCGTAAAGTTGCTGCCCGAATGTAGCGGGGTGTTTTATGGGGTGAATGGCGTATAACACGCGGAGTGCATTTTAGCTGGCCAACAGTGTTTGTGATACGTATGACTTAGTGTTTAGATTTAACAGTGACTAGTTTAGTACAATAAGATACATACACATGCTATAGCATATAGAAACTCAGGGCCGCCATATAGCATTGCGGTTGTAGCTCCTAAAATGGACGATTCATGAGACGTTTATTACTGCCCCTGACGGCGTTGCTATTGTCTGACGCCTTATTATTACTCGCCCACGGCATGATGCTAACACTGCTGCCGCTGCGGGCTGAAATTGAGCAATTTAGCCCAACAGAAATCGGTTTTACCGCTTCCTGCTATTTTGTTGGCTTTGTGGTTAGCAGCCTAATGACGCCACATATTGTGCGACGGGTTGGCCATATTCGTAGCTTTGCGGTCTTGGGTTCGGTTTTTTCCGCCATTGTGTTTTTATTCCACGCACTGCCCGTATTTGAAGTCTGGCTGGTGCTGCGCTTTGTATTGGGCTTTTGTATCTCTGGTTTATACATGGTGATCGAGAGCTGGCTGAATGACCGCGCCACGCGGGAAACCCGAGGCACCTTGCTGTCGACCTACACCGTAATCAATTTAAGTATGATTATTTTAGGTCAGCAAATGATTAACTTTGCCGAGCCGTCGGGGCCAGTGTTGTTTGGCCTTGCCGGGGTGTTGTTGTCGCTGGCGATTGTGCCGGTGTCACTCACGCTGACCCTGGCGCCTGCGCCAATGCAGGTAGTTAAGCTCGATTTTAAGCGGCTGTGGCAGCTATCCCATGTGGGCATGGAAGGCGCGGTATGCAGTGGTTTAATCACCGGCGCATTTTGGGCCTTGGGGCCGGTGTATGCACGGGGCCTCGGCTTAGATACTGCGCAACTGACCTTGTTTATGAGCGGCGCGGTATTGGGTGGCGCACTTTTTCAGTTACCACTGGGGCGTTTATCTGATCACTACGACCGGCGGCTGGTTTTGTTTTTTACCAGTATTTTTGGCGCCGTGGTGTCGCTGATTTTGGCCTTTATTCCGGCCAGTGGCGATTTCCTATTGTTGCTCGCGGTGCTGTGGGGCGCGTCTGCGATGACCATGTATTCGATCTGTTTGGCCCATACCTCTGACAACGCCGAGCCTAGTGATTTTGTGCTAATCGGCAGTGGCATATTGTTTATCTTTGGCGTGAGCTCGGCGCTGGGCGCGCCACTGGCCTCGCTATTAATGTCGCTGCTTGGCCCACAGGGTTTGTTTGTATTTTCAGCCTTGAGTTTGCTTGGCTTTACCTTGGGTATTGCTATTCGGCGCAAATCCCATGAGATGCCGATTGTCGATGAAACTGAACCTTTCCGCCCCGTATCGGTGACCTCGCCGGTAATTTTTGAACTCGACCCCCGTATGGACGAAGATGCCCTAGCGAGCTCAGAAACGGATTCCGGTGGCGATATGCCGCCGGACGGCCCCGTGGTTTAGCATTTTATCGCAGTGACAGCGGTGTTAAGCCCAGAGCGCTGCGGCCACCAGTTTTTCTGGAAATTGGATACATGCTTTACTGCAATGATCGCGTCGTTCCTGTGATATTCGGGTAGTACCGCTCTTGATAGTATCGGTGCCCGAGGTGGGTCGCTGAATACGCCACCGTTAGATGTTATGCGCCAATGTTCAAGGACCTAACGTAAACAGTTGGCATTATTAAGCATGATTTACGTAAAAAGCATCGCATTTTGCTAATCATAAAGCGCGAGATGCCGGGAGGCCGAGCTTGCTGGGTTTGTTGATCTTTTAATTTGGCTTTTAATTCAAGTGCTTACACTGTTTACATTGTGTGGCTTAAAGCTTGCTCTATCCTGATTAAGTGAAGAACGTAGATTTGATGGGATAGGTGATGTATGGAATTTTTTGAAAAAACGGAAATGCATCTTGGTGGCCGCGAGGTGAAAGTCTTGGTTGTAGAAGACAGCCGAGTAGAGCGCATGCGTCTGCAAGCGGTATTGCAGAGTATGGGCTTGGCGGTGATCGCAGCTGAAAATGCCGCTGAGGCCCTACGTTTTCTTAAAAAGCATCCAGTCGATATTGTTCTAAGCGACTGGCGTATGCCCGGGGTAAATGGTCTGGATCTGTGCCAACGCTTGGCTGCTGATCCTGACTTAGGGCGGCCATACTTTATTATGTTAACCGGCCAGAGTGCAGGTGCTGATTTGATTGCAGCAATGGACTCCGGCGCGGATGACTTTATTGCTAAGCCAGCGTGGCGCGAGGAGTTAAGGGTGCGCCTGCAAGCTGGTATTCGCAGCTTGCAGCGCGGCCAGTCGATTAAACCCGGGCGTGAATATACGGGGGGATTTACCCGGGTGTCGACCAAGGCGTAGTCGCGGCTGCGTTACGCTATGTAAGTTTAGCTAATAAACTCTACTGTCTCGGCAAGCGGAGCGCGGTCCATGATAACGTCATTGATACGGGCACCAACGTCTTCATAGCCAAAGGACAAACCACAGATAATTGCGTTGCCTTCAGGTATGTTGGCTATTTTATGCACTTCATCGGGGTAGAGCGCCAGTGCGCCCTGGGGGCAGCTCGCTAAACCGTGTTCAACTAATACCAGCATTAGGGTTTGCAGGTAAATGCCAATATCCACCGCATTGACCGGACCCATTGTGCTGGGCATAGAAATAAAGGCCGCGTGGGGGGCGTCAAAAAACTCCCAGTTTTTCATCATCAGCGCAAAGCGCTTGTCTTTTTCGTGACGCTCAATACCCATGGTTCCGTAGTAGCCAAAAGCGCACTCGTATTGACGCTCTTTGTACACACCCGCTAAATTCTGGTCGCCGGGAATAAAGGTTGGAGAGGGTGTTTTACCTGCGCCGATTTCAGCAAAAATCGCGGCTTGAAGGTCTTTTCTTGCCTGCCCAGATACAACGACGGTGTGCCAGGGCTGGGTATTGCAGTTGGATGGCGCCAAACTGGCGGTGGCAAAGATTTTTTCGAGTAACTCTGGGGCAACCGGGTCTGGTTTAAAGCCGCGAATTGAGCGACGTGCCGCGATGGCATCTGAGACATTCATGCTTTTTTATCCTACGTTCGCGAGAAATACTGAAAGGTTTCGGTGAAAACACGTGCGCCAAGATAAGCTATTTGGGCGTTCGTGTCACCGTTGTAAGTGGGGGCATTATACACGGTCACTGTTGCCGGTGACGGCCGAAACAGCGGTGGTCAAAGTCCTGACGTGAGCGCAGGTAACGATAGCGTCCCCCAGTTTTTGTTGCCGAAAAACACGGGGGAAGCAATCCATTGTGTTGGCATACCTGCGGCTGCAGCCCCTTAGGGGGCTGCTCGGGACTATGGTGGCGAACGGAGCGGCACCGGTTTGTATTAACCAGCAGGGCTGCGCTGGCCTGCAACTACGCGCCCCCCCGCTAGGTTGACCCAGCGAATGCACTCGTCCATGACCGATAATGCGTATTCAAGCCGCGCTTCGGTTTCGTAAAACGGGACGCCAAAACGCAATAGCTGGCGCGCCTCGCCTCGTTTGCAGGTGTCTTTTATACACTTGCAGTGCACCCCGCGTTGATTCATTGCGTGATATAGCGGATAGGGGTCGTAGTCCTTGAACGCCACGGTAAGTACGCCGGCTTCACAGCTGAGGGCGTATTGCTTGTTCAGAAAGCGATGCTCAATATTGTAGCTTAACAATAAGGCGTCTAGTCCTTGTCGCAGCTTGCTGGCCAGATAGCGGCAGCGCTGACGAATATTGGCTTCGCCGATTTTGCGGTGCAGATCCAGCGCGGCGCCGACACCGGCGAAAATTGAGAAGTCCATGCCGCCGGCGGGAGAAAAGCCCACTGAGCTCGCATCGTCGATTAGCGGCAGGCCTGACCAGTTTAAACCGCCGGACTGCTCGCGAAACGCTGGGCTTGTCCACATTAGGCCGCTGCCGCGAGGGCCAAATAGCCATTTGTGACAGCTGCCAAACACCACGTCTGCGTAATCTAATGGGGGCGCCATGAGCCCCAAGGACTGGGAGACATCGTAAAGTACCCAACACGTCGGTATACGCTCTTTTACGGCGCGCCCCCAATCGCACACCGGGAATATATGCGCGTTGTCGTAGGCAATATGCGAAAAGAACGCCACGTCTGGCCGCAGCGTGTCCACGGCCTCGATAAACTGATCGTAGTGATTCAGTTGATCTGGGCTGAGGTAGGTGACCTCGAACTCGGGGAGCCGCTCAAAAGCGCCGGTGCCGCCAATATGTTCGTGGGGTGTGGTAAGCACTTTTAGTTTGCGTTGCTTGGCATTGCACATACGAACCAAATTCAAGGCCAGTATGTTAGAGCACTGGGAGGCACCGGCACTAATCTGTAATTGGTGTTCGCGGTTTGGCCACAAGTCGTTGGCGCTTGTCACTGCCGCTAATAAGGCTTTGCGACCTTCGCCGTATTGGCCTACCGGGAAAGCCATAATGTCACTGGTTTCGAATTCGCGCTGGGCGCGTAGTACTGAGGCCGCAGGGCTACCGAGGGTGCCAGGGTTTAAATTAATGTGGTCATAGGCGAATTCCGTTTGTTGAAAGCGCTGCCAGCGCCCTTCATCATCATCGCTCTGGGGTGTGGTGATGAGTGGTACTACGTCACCAGAGGCAGTCTTGGCCGCTTTTGCCTGTTGCTGCCAGCGGTGGCTGGGCTGTAATTGCGTGGTATTGATATTATTTTTATAGGGCAGCAGCATCCCTAAGGTTTTGGCGACGACCTCGGCGAGACCTTCTTGCTGCCCGCGACGTTCGACGTGGCGACGCTCTACCGTATAGTCAAGTTTACTGGGTTCATTTTCCCCCCGTGGGTCAAAGCGGCCACGCTGAATTTCAACCGGAAAACCTTCATCTTTCACTAAATCTCTGATGGTGTCGGCCAGCTCGTTAATCGAAAAGGATTCTTCGGTGAGGTGATTAATTACTCGGTGTTCGTTTTTGTCTGGCGTCTGCTGCCAAAGCTCGGCCATGGAGCTTACGGAATCGTTAAGCGACATCAGCCCGGTGCGCTGGTGGCCGCTGCCGTATACCGTAAGTGCTTGGCCACACAGTGCCTGTGTAAGGAAACGATTCACCACGGTGCCATAAAATTCGTCGTAGTCTAAGCGCGTATAAAGGGATGCATGCTCGGCGATGTCGCTTGTCCATGCGCCAAATATGGTTGATTGCATTACGTCGGTTATACGCAGTCCCCAAATCCGGCAGGCAATGGAAATATAATTGGTGTCGTTGATTTTAGACGCGTGATAAATATCGTCGGACTGCCGAGGGTAAGGCACCGGGCGCTGTGCCGTTTTACCGTTGTAACTTGGCCGAAAATACCCTTCGGCGATATCTAAGCCAGATTTGGCGTATTCGCCAAACGTGCCCAGCTTGATGATATGGCAGTTAGGTACATGGTCTTTGACCGCCCAGAGCAAGCGCATATTGCCTTCTTCATTATTTCTTAGCGTCATGAGGGCGTCTTCGCGACTACGCATAGACAGGGGAGCGGAACACTGTTGGGCGAGGTGGTAAATTGCGACAGGTTGGCGCGCTCGAATCAGCGTCGTAAGTGCTTCGCTATTAACATCTAAATGTAAAAATTCCAGGTTGGTTACGCCATATATACTGCGGCTGGCCGCTAAGCGTGAGCTGGGGCTGGAAATTGGAATTAGGCTATCAGCGCCAAGACTTTTTACGAGGCGTCGTCTCGACAGATTGTCGGCGATGATGATTTTTCGATCACGGTGCTGCCGCGCCAGTCTAAGGGCTAGGGGCCATCCTAAGTAACCGTCGCCACCAAGAACGATTATTGGGGCATTGTTTTTTTCTTCCATTGTTGCTCCTCCGTGTCGTTGTATCTGTCACTGGCAGGCTTAATGATTTGCACATCTTCAGCTCAGCGGGGTTGATGAGGAGGACTAGCGCAATTGCTGTGCCATAAAATAAATTATTTAAAATCAATTGCTTATGAGTTGTTGTTAGCAGGCGCCAAGTAGAGAGAGGTGATTTTGTTGCTGAAATCCAACACTTATACCTAGTCCGAACAGGGCGAGCATTGGGGGGAAATCGGTCGAGGGCCAATGGGGCTTGATGAAACCTGCGGGGAAGCCCCTAAAGATAACGGCCTTGGGAGTGCTTGGTGGCATGGCGCGCAGGATTTTAATTCCCAGAGTTTACCGATTCGCTGTTGTTCTAGATAAGCGACACTGGGGCGCAGTTACTCTGCTCTAGTGGGGAGTGCTTACGCATTTGGCATGGCGCTTGTTGTGAGTGTTGTGCGTTTGGCGCGAATAGCATTCACCACGTAGGTGATCAGGGGCACAGTTAGTGCCCCTCAGATCGAGATGAGTGGGCGCCCGATTTCAACTTGGCGAATGCTTTTGGAGTTATAGCTGCTTAGGCTGAATTGATTTGTCTGCTGCACTTTGGCCGCTGGGCGTAAAATCCCCCGCTTGGCCTCTAAAGCTATGCGGGTCGAGGTGATGGCGCCGAAGTAGGCGGTAAAACTCGGTACGGTTGCGTTTGGCTAACTGGGCGGCTTGAGTAACGTTGCCACCGGTGACTTGCAGTACCTCAACTAAATAGTCGCGTTCAAAATGATCTCGAGCGTCGACGAAGGACACGATATTACTCTCGTCTTGTTTTAGGGCCTTTTTAACTAGCGAGACTGGAATGACGGCGGTGTGAGAAAGCACCATGGTTTGTTCCACAACATTGCGCAGTTGGCGAATATTGCCCGGCCAAGATGCCGAGGCCAGTGTTTCCATGGCCTCAGAGGAAAAATGCTTTTTACGGCGCTCATTCGAAAGTTGTTCAAGAAAGTATTGAGAGAGCAAAGGAATATCATCACGGCGGCTGCGCAGTGGCGGTAGTTCTAATTGCACAACATGTAAACGGTAATATAAATCCTGACGGAATGTACCGTCTTCTACCAACTTTTCCAGGTCGTGGTGCGTTGCGCAAATTATTCGAACATTAAATGGAATAGAGGCGGTAGCACCAACAGGGCGAACTTCTCGCTCTTGTAACACACGTAAGAGCTTTGCTTGAAAATCCAGTGGCATATCGCCTATTTCATCGAGGAACAAAGTGCCGCCGTCTGCGGCGAGTACAAGGCCTTGATGATCGCGGGTGGCGCCGGTAAACGCGCCCTTAACGTGACCGAACAGCTCGGACTCCAAAAGGGAGCTGGGTACCGAACAGCAATTCAGGGCGATAAAAGGTTTGTTTGCTCGAGGACTCGCGCGGTGTATGGCGCGCGCTAATAGCTCCTTGCCGGTGCCGCTTTCACTTTGAATTAAGACACTGGCTTCGCTCGCGGCAACCATTTTGGCCTGCTGCAGGGTTTCCAATACGCTTGAGTTGCGGGTGACAATTTCAGCAAAAGGTGAGCTATTACCCTCGGTCTCGCTTTCGTCGCTGCAAGACAAGGCGAGTGCACGGCTAACTTCTGCGAGTAAGGCATTGCTGTCGAAAGGCTTTGTAACATAACTGAACACGCCTTGTTTAGTCGCTTTGATCGCATGAGGTATGGAGCCGTGAGCGGTGATAACGATGACTGGCAGCGAAGGCTGATTGAATTTGAGCTTTTCAAATAGCGCCATGCCATCCATCCCGTCCATGCACAAATCGGTAATCACTAACTGGGGTTGAAAGTTCGGAATATACGCGAGAGCATGTTCGCCGCTTTCGGCGGTTTCGACCTGATGGCCCGCTGATTGTAAGCGGAGCTTGAGCAGGTGGAGAATATCCGCATTGTCATCAACTACCATTATTCTCGACATAATATCTCCGTTACTATTTTGAAATGAATACCATGGTGTTTTCCCCGCGCGTTATTTAGCGCCGATGTGAGTTTGTACTTGGGGGTAGTTTAGGCTGCTTTCGATTAGCATTAGCTTTTCAATTTTCTGACGTAAAGTCGCATTGTCAGCAAGGAGACGCTGGCGCTGAGCGGTGCTATTTAACAGAAATTCTGCCAAGGTATCGTAGCTGCCGGTTTCGTCTATTAGGCGGTCAAACCGATAATCTGCGGCGGTTTTACTGCGGTTCACATAGTCCCGCAGCAGCCGCACGGCCATTTGATTGCTGGCCGGCGCGGCATGAGGTTGCATCAATACAATGGCTAGCCACAGCATGTTGTAGTCATCGCGCTTGGCGCGATAATTTTTTTCGGCCAGATTGAGTTCGGCGTCTAATTGGCTGCCGGAGACATTGCTAATATAGTTGGAAAAGGCGAGTAAGCCGAGTTCAGTGCGAGGGAAGGCCTTACCACCAGCGGTGTTTGTCATGCCAAGGTTGAAGGCGGATGTGCCGTTCATGGCACAGCCTGAACCCAGCAGTGCGATGGCAAGCAGCGGTGCTAACACAGGCCAGCGTTTAGCCGTGCTGCGGCTCGCGAGGTAGTGTAAGACGCAATCTAGCCCCTTTATGAGTATTGATGACTTCAATGTTTCCACCGTGTGCGTTGCTATATTGTTTCGCTATGGATAGTCCCAGTCCAGAGCCTTCGGCGTTCTCGTTCATTGTCGATGGCGATTTGTAAAACGCCTCAAAAATGCGGTCGTGCTCTGAATCTGAAATTCCGGGGCCTTCGTCGGCGACATCTATAACTGCCCACTGCCCGTCTGTGCGTAACTCGATGTTAATGCGGCCGCCGCTTGGCGAAAACTTCACCGCATTGGATATCAAATTATCTAGCACTGTGGTGATCTGCGCGGTATCTGCGTAGATCGAAACTTTGTCGAGTGCTGTTATTAGCGATATGTCTTTGGCACGAATTTGCAGTTGTTGTTCCCTAGTGACCCCTAAAATTTGTTCATCGAGCTGCAGTTTTTGGTAATTGAAGCTTTGGAATGGCTGCATTGACACGCTGTATGTGAGTAAGTCGTCGATCTGTTGCTGTAAATTTAGACAGTTGCGCTGGAGGATGACGGCGATTTCTCGCTGGTCATTATTGAGTTCGCCCATGACACCCTCAGAAAGCAGACTCGTACCTTCGCGCAGGCTGGCGAGGGGCGTTTTTAGTTCGTGAGAGAAATGTTGCAAGAAGTGCTGCTTTCGACTTTCAAGTTGCTGTAGTTGTTGGCGCAGCCACTCTAGGCGTGCGCCGAGCTCGCGAATATCTTTTGGTCCTTTTAATGAAATATGCTTATCGAGATTGCCATTACCAATTTGTACAAGACTTTGGTCGAGGTCGCGGATATAGCGCGACAGGGGGGGAATAATCCAAAGCGCGGTAGCAATCACCAGTGCTAAGGCGACTCCGGCCTCCCAGAAAAGTGTTCGCCGAGTTTTGGCTGCCGTGTCTTTCATCTCCTTAACGCGGGTTTCAATCGACAGGCTGTTATGGGCGATTAAGGTTGCCGCAATGTCGCGAAGTTCTGCAAAGATCTCGACAGTGTTGGCGGCTTGATCGGCGCCGGGGCCATTGGTGGCAAGCTCAGCAAAAACCTGCTTTTCTTTTTGCAGAAGCATGCTGATGGTGTTTTTTATTTTGGAATCAAACTCTAATGTGACCAGTTCAGCAGCGGTGTCGTTTAGTTTTTGACGAAGCTGCGCATAATTTGCCAATAGACTTTCATTCCCTAACACCTGATAGATGCGGGCGCTGCGCTCCATGTCTTTTAGTAGTTCCGATAGTGTTAGGCTGTGCCGTACTGCCTCAGTGGAAAATATTACGGCCTGCTGGCCCTTAGACGTCGCTTTTTCAACATAAAGCCCAGCAATGGCCAATGCGGCAACCAGCAGGAGAACTAAGCCAAGGAGTCCCGCCGACATGAGCTGGGTTAGCGACCGGGGGTAGAAAGAGAAGTAAGGTGTGGGCCGCCAGCGCGTCAGTGCACTGCGTAATGGCAAAGAGAATGTGGCCACATCGCTCCCCTTTGATGTTGGCTGATCGGTTGATTCGTGAACAAAAAATATTGTCATAACGGCGCCTTTTGATTCGGAGTTTTTGCAACCTCATTCCAATTGTTCGCCGTTAGGGCAGGCCAGTGGCTAAGCTCGCCAATGTGGTTATGACTCTGAAATGGCCAACTGGTTCGATAGCGACATACTTTTGCGGCGCTATCTCACAGGTTTTTGATGAGATAGCTGAGCACCTCAGTGGGGGGAGCCTCGGGCATGAAGCTGGCGCCACCGTGACTAATACCACGGCTCCAAGCCCAGATAACGTTGCCGTGAAATAGGGTGTTGTCACGCACCCCGGTCGCACTCAGCGCCGTCATAAGGGCTTGCACATACGCTAACTGGGAGTCGGGTGCGGCGCCCTGGTTTTTGCAGGGCGGGCCCGCGCAGCGTACATATTCGTGCACCGATGCCGCGGCGGGAACCCCTATTTTAAAAGGCACCCGCGCTTGTGTTGCCCAGCTGTTAAGCTGCTGTAACTGCCGTCGGGCCATTTGTTGGTAATCTGCGACGGGGGTGGCGTGTCCCAGCGGACTGCCGTCCAGGTCGTAAATTGGCGCAATCATATAGCCATTGCGGTGGCTGTTAGTAATCTGATGCATATTGGCGGCACTGCCACTGCCGGGACGCAGTGCTCGCGTCGGTGCGAACACGGAGAAGAACCGGCCCGCCGGGTGGCTACTGGTGACGCAATTAATGCCGCCCATGTCGCGCTTACCGGCGAAATTTTCCGCAATACGGCGGTAGAAAAAGTACTGACCGTTATGGCTTTCTAGGTTCAGGGGTTCAAGGTCAAATTGCACGCCATCTATGTTAGCGTCAGCGCATATTGCTGCGCTGACCTTGTCGGCAAACCCCTCGGCCAATCGTTGAGGTAGTTCGTTAAGGCCTTTTAAACTGCCTTGGTATTGACCGTTAACGACGCCGTCAATAATTGCGACTGCTTTCACGGGCTGATGGCCGTCGCGGGCTTTTACGCCGTGGCGGTAGCGGGCGACGCTGCTTTTCTCAGCGTGCTTGCCAAGGGGGTGCTGAGGGCTGGCAAAACTGAGTTTAAGATTGGCCGGGCTGCAGTTGTGGGCGCCACCTCTACAGTACATCTCCATGCTGGCGTGGTAGCTGTAAATGCTACTAATCTGGTGCTTGCGATCGGCCTGGGTGTTGTAGTCGTTGATGGCATCAATGAAAAACCCGGCTTGCAGTTGCCGAGCTTGGCCCGGCACATTGAGGCTATCGTAGACCCAGGCAGCGTGGCCGCTAAAATCAGGCCCTGAGACGGCGTTACTTGGCGCGCTAGCAAATACAGCAACGTTGAAGTTTAGCGTAATGCTTAACAGTGCCGCGCAGGTCTTAGTCTTCACCATGTTGACCTCCTATTCGACGGTGACCGACTTAGCTAAATTACGTGGTTGATCTACGTTGTTGCCCCGTATTACGGCCACATGGTAGGCCAGTAGCTGTAGGGGAATGGTGTACACCAGCGGCGCAAGGATTTCGTCCACACTGGGCATAGTAATAACTTGGCAGCGATCATTAGAGGTGAAACTGTCTGGTTTGTCGGTAAACACAAAGAGTTGGCCGCCGCGAGCTTCTACTTCTTGTAGATTTGCTTGAATTTTGGCAAACAGCTTGTTGCCAGGGGCGGCGGCAATAACAGGCATTTCATGGTCAACAAGGGCCAGAGGTCCGTGTTTAAGCTCGCCGCCGGGATAGGCTTCAGCATGTATATAGGAAATTTCCTTGAGCTTGAGCGCGCCTTCTAAAGCGATGGGGTACATGGCACCGCGGCCTAAAAATAAAGCGTGATGTTTGTCCACAATTTGCGTGGCAACATCGCGAATTTGGTCGTCCAGCGACAGCACCGATTCCACTGCAAAGCAGGCTTTTTTCAGCGAGTGGGCCGTGATTGCTGCTTCGGTAATGGCGTCCATACCATTGCGGCGAGCCAGTAGTAGGGCCAAGATGTTGAGCGCCAATAATTGCGTGGTGAAGGCTTTGGTAGAGGCGACGCCAATTTCTGGTCCAGCCTGGGTAAGAAAATGGAGGTCGCTTTCCCGTACCAGTGAGCTACTGGCTACATTGCAGATCGCGAGGCTTGCGGCGTAGCCTGCAGTGCGGGCATAGCGCAGTGCGGCGAGGGTGTCGGCGGTTTCGCCAGACTGAGATAACACTACAAACAAGGTGTTGGCAGGGACTACCGGGTCGCGATAACGAAATTCACTGGCGTGTTCGACCCAACACGAACGCTTGGCCACGGTTTCTATTAGATGACGTCCTACCAAGCCGGCGTGATAACTAGTGCCACAAGCGCAAATTTGCACGGCCTCAATTCCGGTGAGTAAGCTTGCCGCATTGTCGCCGAAACAACGCTCGTTTAGTGACTCCTCAAATAATGCCGTGCTCAGTGTTTGCCGTAACGCTGTGCTTTGCTCATGAATTTCTTTAAGCATGTAGTGGGGGTAATCACCCTTGCTGGCAGCGTGCTTCTCCAGTGTAGATGTTTGTATTGGTCGCTCGGCACGGCGATTGTAGCGGTTGTACACCGTAACTGAATCACTGCGAATGTCGGCAACGTCGCCCTCTTCGAGGTAAATGAATTGACGCGTTTCCGAAAGCAAGGCGGTGACATCTGAGGCGACAAAATTTTCTTTGTCGCCAATACCCACCACGAGTGGGCTACCCAGTCTAGCTGCGATCATCCGGCTTGGCTCTTCACTGCTGATGGCTGCTATCGCAAATGCGCCCTCAAGTTCCGGGACGGTGGCCTGCACGGCGGCGAGCAAAGATCCCTTTTGCATTAGGTGGAAGTGAATGCGGTGGGCAATGACTTCGGTATCGGTTTGGGACTCAAAGGCATAGCCCAAGTTACTTAGTTCTGTGCGCAGCGCCTGATAGTTTTCAATTATGCCATTGTGTACTACCGCAACCATTTCGGTGGAAACATGGGGGTGGGCATTGTGCTCGACTGGCGAGCCATGGGTGGCCCAGCGGGTATGGCCTATGCCCATGCTACCTGACATGCCGGAGGCGGCGAGTTGGCCCGCCAATATTTCGACCTTGCCGACAGCGCGCTGTTTGTTTAGCACGTCACCGTTGAGGGTAGCGACCCCTGCGGAGTCGTAACCTCGATACTCAAGATTGCGTAAGCCGTCGACTAAAACGGGTATAACATCGCGATTAGCGATCGCACCTACCAGTCCACACATAAATAAACCTCTCAGTTTGCTGTTGACGTTGTTGTTGCATTAGCTGCAGTTGAGTCAATGCGTTATTGGGATGACGGTGCGGTGTGTGGCAAGTGATATGCCAATCTCTGCAAATTCCCCGTGGCCGCGGTGTTGCAGAAATCGGCTGACTGAATAAGCCAGGTAAGGGCAGGATTTTGTTGCCGAATAGCAACGGTAAAGTACGTGTTTAAGCTCGGGCGGCACTTTAGTTTGTGTTGAATTGTTTTTTTAAACGCCGAATTTGGGCTTTAAATTGACGGTCACTAATTGCGTCGTCCAGGTTGCGGTGATTCACCCGAACAGTAATATTGCGGTCGATATTTTCTATTTGGCCGCGGATATCCTCGCGCAGCGCTAGTTCTGTTTGTTTAAAATTTTTTAAAATTGCGTGCTGTCGATCTTTTGAAACTTGTAATAGCGCCGCATTTTCAACGCCATAATCTGCAGTACTTTCCGTTTGTTGAATCCCGTGTCGCCGGATCCACACAAGCTCTGCTTCGAGATGCCGCTGGGTGATATCTAAGTGGCGACTGGCTCGTACTTGGCGCTGTATCAATTCGTCGGCGTGCTGTCGCATGCGCCGAAACGTCAATAGGCTCGACACTAAGCCATCGGCATCGGTCTTAGCGTTGTAGGTATTGATGTCGGCGATAACGCGGGCCAGTTTCGCCCTCGCAAAGGCCATTTGCTTTTCAGCCAGATAAAGTCGTTGTTGCGCCAGTGGGTTTAGTCTTGCCCAGTCGCCTGCCGACAAAACTTGCGAGGGGCTTTTGCAGGGAAAGTTAGCTCGCGGTCGCGGGGGTGGGTGCCGCGTTAGTAATTCTGTTTGATGTCGAAAAAAATGAATTTCTGCATCGAGAGCCTGAATTAGCTCACTCAGTGGTACTTGCCAGGCAGCCTGCTGTTCTAAGGATTGTGATGTGTCATATGAAAGTTGTCGGCGTTGTAGTTTCACGGTCAGCTCTTTGTATTTTGATTAAACGTGGATGGATTTTCATTGCTGATGACGCAGTGATGCAATTCAGTGTGCATTGCAAAAGTAATGCAAAAATCGGGCTCACTTTATAGTCAGCGTCGACGATTCTAGTTGCCGAAAAGATCGCGTTTGCGTTTTGAATTCCCCGTATAAATAAGCTGCTACTAGGCGTGTGTCGTTATTAGGCGACAGCATATTTATAAATAAAAACAATGCCTTAGGTGTTTTATTGGCGTTTTCTGTAACACATTAGCAACGATTGTGGGGGTGGTCGTGTCTGGGGTTTTGAGTGATACGCGCAAGGCTCCACGGGGCATAAGCCTTTCAGCGTTTTGGCATAGTGCTTGCCATCGTAGGGGCAGCGCGATGGCATCTGGGTGGCATTTGTTGATCCTGCCCTAGGTATCGCGCCGTGTTGGAGATTAGAGGTGGAAAATTATTCCAAAGGAAAATGAATTTCCGGTGCCGCCTTGCTACCAGATTAGTTTCCCCGATAGAAGGGAGGCATCTGTAGCGCCGAGGTTAGACAAAACAATTTTAGCAAAGGGAGCGGTATTAGATGAAGAAAGTAACTGGAAGCCGATCACTCTTGGTGGCCGCTACATTGAGCACTGTTATCAGTGCAGCAACAGCGCAGGAAGTGGCGCCGCAACAGTCAATGAGTGAGCCCCAGACGGCAGCACAATGGGCGGTGTTTCTTAATAAACTTAGCGAGATCGCCAAGTCTTCCCCAGAGATGGTGGCACAGTCATCTTTGGTTGAAGCTGAGCGTGAGCTTTATTACGCCGAAAAAGGCGATATTGGCCTGAATTTAAGTATCAGTCATACCCGCTTTTCAGACAGCGCTGGTTCTGAGCTGGAGAGTGGTGCGAGTGCATTGGAAGCATATTCTGACGCGCGGGTGTCGCTGGACTTAATGCGTTTGCTGGCTCGCCGCGGCTCGGCGGTTGATGGTGCTGAGGCCAGAGTTAAAAGCGCGGAGTACGAATTGGAAATTAAAGCCAATCAAGCGACAGTGAATTTTATGGAAGATGCGGTAACGGCATGGACTTCTCGTTATCGTCGCGAGGCCTTGAGTAATGCGCTGGCCGGAGTGGAAAATGCCAAGCGAAAACTGAAGCTGTCAGAAAGCGCCGCGATGCCTGAAATCACCAAGGCGACGCCTGTGAAAGTGGCTGAGGCCATTATTTTACACAGTGAAGTGAAAAATAAACTCGATGCGATCTCACGACTTATTCCCAATATACCTAGTCCGCCGGGGGACTTTTCGGTGTTGCCACTGGCACCGCCGAGCGCTGGCGACATTGATAAATTAGCAAACCAAGATCTTCAAGCGCAGATGCTGCGCTCAGAGTCGCTGGCCTACGGTGAGGAAGCGCAGTCGCTGCGGGGCAACGGCATGGCCCTGACGGTATTCGGCGGTTATGTTGAACAGGAGCGCAGTAGGAGTGGGCTTAACAGCGACGCAGCGTCGACGGATAGCGGGCCTCAGTATGGTGTTCAATTGAACATTCCTCTTGGTAGCCGTCAGTATCATCAGCGCCGTGCTGCTGAGTATCAATCCCATGCCGCAAGTTTGGCGGCGAATGCGGCAATTCGAAATAGTCAGCGTGCCCTCGTGAAACTTCGTGATCAGTGGGCAGCGTCAGTGGCCCGACTTAATCAGTCTCAGGAATTTATGCGCCAGCAAGCGACCTTGCTCTCGCAGCTTAAGCGCCGGGCTAAATCGCCGGGTTCTGGTCGGGCACCGGAGCCGTGGGAAGTCGACATGCAAGAGACGGTATTTTGGAATGCAGTTGCCGATGTGTGGGAAAAGCGCGGGCAGTGGATTCAAAATGCGCTCGCGTGGGGGCTATTAGACCCGGAGTTTTTACGCAATTACGGTCGTGAGGCTGACGCTGAAAGCAGCTACACCCTGTGTGCGCCCTATGGAGCTTGCGACGATATCGCAGGCCTGTGAAATTTGAACCAGAACAAGGTATTTTGTCATGGATCTTTCTCTAAGCAAGCGAACGACGCGCGGCCAAAGCGAGGGTCGGCTTAAGCATTACCAGATACTGGAACTCAAGGAATTTGAGCGAGGTACTGACGAAGCAGTAGCAATTAAGTCGGTATTAGGGGAGCCTTTGGCAGCCTTGGGTGACAAGGATGTCGCGCAGCTGCCACTGGTGATTGTGGGCTACGATCATCGCAAAATAGAGCGTTTGTTGATTGAGCAGCGCGAAGGCTTTACCGCACTGCGACCTATAGCTGTGGTCGGATTGGAAGGTTCTAAATTAAGCGCGAATATTATGCAGCTGGCGGATATTGTGCTGCCGCCACACCCGCGTGAAGATGATTTAAGCAGCACGGCAGCAACGCTCGCAACCTTAGCTGCACATATTGAGCGCTTGCCGCGCTCACCTCGTGACACAGCCCTCACCATGCTGCAATTTATGTATACCCGTGGGCGTGATATTGAGTCTGGGGTAGATGCACAAAGTCCGATTGCCTATGGCTTCCCGCTGGCGGAAGGCTTGCTACATTGCGATGTATTGGAGACCCAATCGGTATTGCAGGATCTCAGTGCGCGAGGCTTACTGGATGCGCGGCACGTCGACCGGCTGTTCACCTGTCCTTCATGTCGCGGCTATCAGGTGCCGGTAAAGGAGTTGTGCCCGGAGTGTAAATCTACCCATCTCGGTGTTGAGGAGTCTATTCATCATTTTCGTTGCGGCCATGTTGGGCCAGAGTCTGACTTTAACGTAGACGGTGCCAAACAGTGCCCTAAGTGCTTCTCTGCAATTCGCCATATCGGTGTGGAATATAACCGCCCCGGCCGATTCTCAATTTGCCGTCAGTGCAATTTTTGGGCGGCGGACCCTGATTTGGCAGCGTGGTGTTCCAACTGCGATCAATATCATTCGCCTGCAGATTTAGTTCCGGTCAATATCAATACTTATGTCATCGCCCAAAGCGGCGTCAATGTTGCTCGGAATGGCCGCTGGGGGCCGGTGCCCGTTTTGGCAGGCGATAGCGAAGATGACTTAGATTTATCCTCAAACGGAGAGGATTTAGACAAGGACTACAGCAAAGCACTGGCACTGAAGGTTGTTGAGCTGGCTCAGCAAGACGGACGCGCCATGACAATCTACAAAGCCAATTTACTTCACGACAAAGATATTTCTGCCCAGAGCTTACAGGACTTGCTCACTCAAACACGGGATGTATTACGAGAAGTATTGCGGGAGTCAGACGTTGTGGTGAATACCAGTGACGCTGAGTTTTTAATTCTACTGCCGGCCAGCGATTCTGAAGTTCTACCTTCTCCCAATAAAATAAAAGACTACGTATACCTTCGCGCGGGCCTAAAGGTCGAGATCATTACTGTCAGCGGCGCTAAACCGCTGGGCCGCGCGGCGTGCAAGTGAGGGTGAAAGCATTATGCCTAAGCTTGAAACGTTATGCTGGGAGGGTCCGCTATGTACGATTTAATTAATAGTATTGTCGGCTACGTGGAAGCCAGTTTGGCTATGCTATTTAGTTTGTCGCCCCTGCATTTAGTTATGTTGTTATGGCCTTTTCTGCTGCTGTCGGTACCGCGTTTTGTGCTGACCGAAGTGTTTGCTCTCTACCAGGCGTTGCGGCCGGAGCCCGAGGCAAAAAGGCAATTTCGTCAGCGCTTACAAATTAATCCGCCGCTGGTGACGGTATTACTACCGGGCTACAACGAACGAGACACCTTGGAAACGACGGTGTTGTCGCTGCGAGAGCAAAGCTACCCCAATATGGAAATTGTGGTGGTCAATGATGGTTCCACTGATGGTATGGGTGAGGTAGGGCGCATGTTGGCCAATCGCGGTTGGGTGCGCTATTTCGAACACCGAATGCGCGGTGGTAAATCCTCGGCGGCGAACTTCGCACTAAATGCGGCGCGGGGTGAGTATGTGGTGATTTGTGATGCCGACTCCACCTTTGACAGCGATTCCATTTGGCATTTACTGGTGGAGTTCTATCGCCCCGAGGTGGCTGCCGTGGCGGGTAATTTGCGGGTGCGCAATGCTGACGCCAATCTACTTACCCGTCTACAAGCTATGCAGTACGTGTTCGGAATCGGTGTGGGGCGCCGGGTGTCGGCCATGCTGGGTATTTTATTTATTGTTTCTGGTGCATTTGGCGCGTTGCGGCGTTCAACGCTGATCGCGACGGGCGGTTGGGAAACGGGTCCGGGTGAGGATGGCGATGTAACGGTAAAAGCCCGAGTTGCGGGTGGCGATGTTGCCTTTGCCCCAGAGGCCATGTGCATGACAGATGCGCCGGATGCGTGGTGGCCTTACTATCGGCAACAACTGCGCTGGAATCGCAGCATGATTCGTTTTCATGTGCGCAAATACGGCTGGTTGTTTAACCCGTTTCGGCGGCCGTTTGATGTGCGTAACTTAATCGCAAATATCGATACGGTGCTCTATCAGCTGGCGCTAAGTATTACGTTTCCTATTTATCTTGGCTGGTTATACCTAAATCACAATGACATTTTTTATCCGTTGATGCTGGTTGTTTTAATGCTGTATACGGCAATTAATTACCTGCATTTCTTTGTTGCGTTGGCATTAAGTGAGCGACCTTGGCTCGATTTAAAAATGTTTCCATACATTCCCTTGTATGGTCTTTTTATGGGCTTTTATTTGAGAGTTGTGCGGCTTATCGCGTACGCCGATGAGTATTTTTTGCGCACCTCATATCGCGAGTCTTATGTGCCAGAACATATTCAGAAACAATCAAGGATGTACGATCCATGGTAAATAAACTGATTAATAACGAATTTAATGATGACGCCGATAACAAGCGTTATCCAAGTAAAATTGTTCCGGAGAGAAGGGAGCCCACTATTTATGGGCAGCAACCGGGCAGCTCGGTGCAGGCACGTCCTTGGCGCCAGTGGCACACTGCCGCCAGCACCCAGACCACGGCCGCACTTGAGGTGGCGCAGCCGCGCAAACCTCAGTGGGGGCGTTGGATGTATTTCGCTATTTTGCTGGGCATTGCCTATATCGCCATGCGCTTTGTGTACCTAAATTTCTTTTGGTTTTCGGCTGATGGTGTGATCAATGGTACGCAATATAATGTTGCACCCTCAGATACGGTGTCGATTAAAGAAATACTGGTGTCGCCCTCGGATACAGTCGAAGAGGGGCAGTTGCTGGCCACGCTTAGTTCACCTGCTTTAGTACAATCGCTCGCGAAAAACGAAGCAGATATAGCGCGTTTGCAAAGTGATTTAGAGCAACGCTCGGTAACGAGCTCGGGCAATGAGTCGCAGCTAACCGCGCAACTTTCTTCTTTGCAGGCAGAAATGGAATATTTGGAGTCACAATATTTCCAAGAAACCCAGCAGCTGAATGCGCTGCGTGAACTGGTTGATGCGGGGGCATCCCAGCGGGGTAATCTCGATCAGCTCCAGAATCAGCACAATAAAACGTGGGCGGAATATCGCCGAGTTGAGGCGGAATTGGCATCCACCCGAAGCCAGCTTGCTGGTTTGCGCAATAGTCGCGGGCCAAGTGACGCGCCGGAATTGTCGGAACGCCTCGCGGCATTGACCCAATTGCGGACCTCTATTGAGGACCAGCTGGCGGCATTGGAATTGCGTGCGCCCAAGGCAGGCACTGTGGCGCGAGTGCCGGTGTCCCAGGGCGATGTGTTGCGGGCGGGCGAGCCAGCCGTTGAAATCGTAGATAAAAATCAGCTGCGAGCCTACCTCTATTTTCCACCTGCAGCCCAGGAGAAACTAAAGAAGGATATGGTGATTTCAGTGTCGCGCGCAGATGGTTCGCAATTTGAGCTGGTCGTTAATAAAGTGTATCCGTCAATGTCTGCCCTGCCTGATGCATTGCAGCAGGGTTATCGTCCCAATAGTTCGGCGATCGTGGTGGAGGCCTACCTCAAAGACGGCAAAGCTTTTGAAATGGACATGACTTCCGGTACGCCAATAGAAGGCCGCATACCGCGGTGGTCCCTGCCAGCTAACTTGGGCGAGCAGCTTGAGCGTATTGCTGGGCGGTCTGCAGATGCATCGCCAACAAAGCCGGGTCCGGCAAGTTCGCTAGAAAAGCCTAAAGCGGCTAAATTGCTGTCTTTGGCTGATGAAGGCTGAGCGGGGCTGGCTAAGCTGACTGGCTTGAATGCCAAGCGGCGGGCTGGTTTACGTGTTACATAAAAAAACCGCGAACAATGTCGCGGTTTTTTTAAACTTAACTACCTTAAATATTAAGGAAGTAAGTGTTTTACGCCGTCGCGCTCTTCGGCCAGTTCTTGCTCAGAAGCTTGCATTTTTGCGCGGCTGAAGTCGTTAACTTCAAGACCTTGAACAATTTCCCACTCGCCATCTTTGCAGCGGCAAGGGAATGAGTAGATCAGGCCTTCGGCAATGCCGTAGCTGCCGTCACTGTAAACACCCATAGAAACCCAGTCGTCGCCTTCGGTGCCCAGTGCCCAGCTGCGCACGTGACCGATTGCAGCGTTAGCCGCAGAAGCAGCAGAAGAAGCGCCACGGGCTTTGATGATTGCTGCACCGCGCTGCTGAACAGTCGGGATGAAATCGCCTTCGAGCCACGCTTGGTCAACCAAGTCACTTGCAGTCTGGCCAGAGACCTTGGCGTTGAACAGGTCTGGGTACTGAGTAGCAGAGTGGTTGCCCCAAATGGTCATGTTGGTCACGTCGTTCACAGTTTTGCCGGTTTTGATGGCAATCTGAGTCATGGCGCGGTTGTGATCCAAGCGCGTCATGGCAGTGAAGTTGCGTGGGCTGATAGACGGCGCGTTGCGCTGGGCGATCAGGGCGTTGGTGTTAGCGGGGTTGCCAACAACCAATACTTTGATGTTCTTGCTGGCATTCTGGTCAATGGCTTTACCTTGAACAGAGAAGATTGCCGCGTTAGCTTCAAGCAAGTCTTTACGCTCCATGCCTGGGCCACGTGGACGTGCGCCAACCAGCAGGGCGTAGTCGGCATCTTTAAAGCCAACATTTGGATCGTCGGTGCAAACTACGCCAGCCAATAATGGGAAGGCGCAATCTTCCAGTTCCATGCGCACGCCTTGCAGGGCGTCCATGGCTGGAGTGATGTCGAGTAGGTGTAAAATAACGGGCTGATCGTCGCCCAGCATAGCGCCAGAGGCGATGCGGAAAAGTAAAGCGTAGCCAATTTGGCCGGCTGCACCGGTAACGGTGACGCGAACTGGTTGTTTCATTGGGCGATTCCCTTTCTGAATGAGTGGCTGATTTGTGAGCGGGTGCGATCGGATGTGGATTACACAGTCCGACATGCACCCGTGCCGGGGTCTGGCCGTGTCCAATACACCTCGTGCCAGCAGATTTTGGCGGCCTAATGATAGTCATCTCGGCCTAGGATTGCCAGTGCTGAGCCGTTGCGAGTGCTAAAAACGCCGGATTTTCGCTGATTTAGATTGCCGATATGAGTGCTACTTATGGTTTCTTGGTCTTTCCATTGGCTACTTTGTAGCCGCATATCCATGGTTTCTATATAATGCGCAGCCCCAGCCCCGATTGATTTTAAGTGCTATGTCCAGTTTGCCAAAGCTAGAGTTCAATAAATTGCAAAAACGCCTGCGTCGCCATGCGGGGCAAGCGATTGAAGACTATAAAATGATCGAAGAGGGCGATCGGGTGATGGTGTGCCTGTCTGGTGGCAAAGACAGCTATACCATGCTGGATATCTTAATGAATTTGCAAAAGAGCGCGCCGGTAAAGTTTGAGCTGGTGGCGGTCAATATGGATCAGAAACAGCCGTTCTATCCCGAGCATATTCTGCCTGAGTATCTTGACGCCTTGGGTATTGAGTATTACATCGTCAATAAAGACACCTACTCGATTGTTAAGCAAAAGATCCCTGAAGGTAAAACCACCTGTGGGCTGTGTTCGCGTCTGCGCCGTGGCACCCTGTATGCCTTTGCGGAAGAAATCGGCGCGACTAAAATCGCACTGGGACATCACAAAGACGATATCGTGCAAACCCTGTTTTTGAATATGTTCTATGGCTCGCGGCTGTCGGGTATGCCCCCCAAACTGCTGTCAGACGACAAGCGCAATATTGTGATTCGGCCGCTAGCTTACTGCCGCGAGTCAGATATTGAAGCGTTCTCGCAGTACAAAGAGTTTCCCATTATTCCCTGTAATCTCTGTGGCTCACAGGAGAATTTGCAGCGCCAGAATATTCGTAAAATGCTGCTGGATTGGGAAAAACAGGACGGCAGTCGCATAGAGAAAATTTTCTCGTCTATGCAAAATATTGCGCCCTCGCAAATGGCCGATACCGAGTTATTTGATTTTGCCAACCTCACCATCGACCGTACGGGTGAACGCAAAGAATATGGTTTCGACTCTAGTCAAACCATCGATTCTGGTGGCGTGCCGCTGTCATCACGAAGTGACTATATCGAGATCACGCAGCTCTGAGGCCAGTTGTTTACGCCTGCCATTTAGATTTTTTCATCACTTACGGGTCGCACTCAGCTGCTGGCCCGCTTTCTGCATTGTTTTCAACATCATACGTTTGGCGTGGCGGGTTTTGCTTGCTACTCCTGCGCAGCTGTCAATAATATGACGAATTTAGGCTGCTAATTGATCGGATTTATCGATCCGTCAAATATTTGACTATGGCTTTGCGGGGTGAGGTGGAGTGCACTGTGTTTGAAAAGGGTTTAGTGGGCAACTTAATGAAGGCAATGCTCATTGCCTTGCTGCTTATTGGCTGTGGCTTGATTGCGCAGACGGTTTGGCCGCAGTTGCTCAGTGCAGGGCAGCTACAGTATGTCGATCAAAATAAGCTTGCCGACGAGGTAAGTCTGCGTGAAATTCAGCTTCAGCGCCAATCCCAGCAACTAATAGAGCCCTTTGTGGCAGAGGCGGATTTTCGCCTTATCGTTAATATAAATGATGTTAGACCGGGTGCTAGGCAGGTCACGTTATTGATTAATCGCCCTGAAATGGATAGTGCCTTAGCGCAAAGTTTGCGGGAAATATTGTGGTCCGGGCTCGCGCTAAACTCAGCGCGGGGTGACAAAATTGTAGTTCAGTTTCATAGCTTCGCGCCAACCGGTGCTAGGGGCGTTAGCGGTTTACGAATAGGTGATAAGGTATTTGCTTGGCGAGTAGTTGTAGGGGTGGTAGCCGTTTCCTTTGTGCTATTGGTTTTGTGGCTTTGGCGTCGCCAGCGCAGCCGTGAGTTGCTGAAAACGCAAGATGCCGATGATTATCAAGAGCAACTGTCGGCTTTGAAGGCGATTGCTAAGCAGGAGCCGGGGCGTGTTGCTGGGGTGTTAAGTGCGTGGCTAAATGATGAGCGGCAATAATATGGCCTGGCAAGGGGGCGTAATGTCACTAGCGTGTTCTGCGAGGTTTGTGCGCGCATGGTAAATTCCGCAAGTGTGACGCTATCGAGTACAGAGCAGGCGGCCGCACTGTTGATGTCCTTAGATAAGGCTGATGCGGCTGCGGTTATGCGCGCTATGGTGCCTCGCGATTTACATAGAGTGGTCGAGGCCATGACAATGATGTCTGCGCCAAACAATGCCGATTTCTTGACTATTTTGCGTCGTTTTCATCGGGATGTGACCGATTTTTCTGGCGTTAAAGTGGGTGTTAGTGACGCGGTATCGAGTCTGCTTAAGGAGGCGCTGGGGGAGGAGCGGGCTAAGTTGATGAGCGATAGGCTGGCCTTTCATGGTCAGGCAAAGCATATCGCAAAATTGAAGTGGTTAGACGCCACTACTATCGCGGGTATTATTCGCCGCGAGCACCCCCAGATTCAGACGGTGGTTGTTGCCTGCTTGGAACCTCGCTTGGCGAGTGAGGTGTTGCTTGCCTTTGACGAGGCAAAGCGCGTTGATGTTTTAGCGCGCTTATCGGCTCTTAAGTCACTTACTCCCGCTGCTTTGGAAGAGTTGGAGTGGTTGTTGGAGCAGTATTTCAGCGACCTCGGTCGCCCTGTTGGCAGAGCCTTGCAAGGCGACTCGATGGCGGCGAAATTGCTCAATGAAATGGATGTTGGGACGGAAAGTACGCTGTTAAACGGACTTCGTTATGCCCAGCCGGAAAGTGCCGCGAGGGTTGAGGAACTCATGTTTGGCTTTGCCCAAATTGCTAATATGGCGCCGCGAGATTTAACAATACTCCTTGCTCAGCTCGCCCCCGAAGTTTTGGCCCCGGCCTTGCGAGGCACTGGTGCTGAGTTGCGCAAGCAACTGCTTGGAAGTTTGTCAGCGGATAAGGTGGCGGCGATCGCCGCCCTTGGCTCGCGCTTTAGCCCCACAGAAATTGAATCGGCGCGAGCCGAGATAGTTAGCATTGCGAAGCAGATGGCGGCAGTGGGTGAAATAATACTTGATGCGCGTAAAATAGATGTATTCTGAGCTTGTAGACGCAGAAATTAGTGCGCAACTGGGCAATAAACAACATGGATGATGCAAATATGAATGCCTTGGATTTGAGTTTATTAGATGAATTGCGCGAGTTTATGGACGCCGACCTTCATATTCTAATTAGTGAATTTGAGGAAGATACTCGTGAGCGTTTACTGCAAGTAGCGCAAGCGATAGAGCGGCGCGATGCAGAAACGCTGCGCCAGACAGCTCATAGTTTAAAAGGTGGCGCGGCCACACTGGGGGCGGTGGGGCTATCGCAGCAGTTTCGCGGTTTAGAATTGCGTGGTCGCGATGCGAGTTTCAGTGGTATAGAGCAAGATTTTGGCAATACCCAGCGCAGTTTTGAAGAGGCTATGGCCTCGCTTAATAAATGGCTTGCTCACGTTTAATATTGAGCAATTTACTGGCTAATTCAGTGCTACTGTCAATTAGTTGACAGTAATGACTTTTCTAAGTGATTGATTTTATATAAAAATAATTGGCTCGTCCCTTGCATTCATTGGTGTTGATGATTCATGTTCAGCGCTAACGGTTGTGTTTTTATATGGTTAAAGACTTGCTATCGCAGGCAGAGATTGATGCCCTGCTGGCCAATGTGCAGGCCCAAGATGTTCGCGCAGAAGATGCTGCGACGCCACCGCGGTCGTTTGATTTGGCCAGTCGACGGCAGCCGAAAAAGCGCCGCTTGCCCGGTCTGGAGCAGCTTAATAAACGGTTTGCGGAGCGCTTTCGCGACAGTATTTCTGATGTTTTGGGTCAAGGGGTGGATGTTGTCGCCCTCGATCTGCAATTTCTACCGTACAGCGAGTATTTGCATTCGCTCTATGTGCCGACCAGTTTAAACTTGATGCGTGTCCACCCGCTGAAAGGGGCGGCAATGTTGGTGTTTGACGCGCGCTTAGTCTTTAGATTGGTTGATATATTTTTTGGTGGCAGCGGTGGCCAGGGCAGCGCCGATGGTCGCGACTTTAGTCCGGTTGAGCGCCGAGTGCTTGCGCGTTTGGTGCGGCGTGCGCTCGGCGATTACCAGCAGGCTTGGGCTTTGTTCAAAGACGTGCAGTGCGAAGGGCTTGCCATGGAAGTGAATCCCGCTATGGCGGCCATTGCCGGGCAGTCCGAAACCGTGGTTTTGTGTCGGTTTCAAATTGAACTCGAAGGCGGCGGTGGCGGTGAATTTCATATTACATTGCCGCAATTAATGCTGGAGCCGGTACGAGATCAGCTGAGTAAGAAAGAAAGTGCTGACCAAGCGGTAGAAGACCCCTATTGGCAAGCCGCTCTGCGTGACTCCTTGCTGGATTTACGCGTTGCCACTCGATGTACGATTGCGGAGCCGATATTGAGTTTACGAGAAGTGGCAAGCATGAAAGTGGGCGATATTATTCCACTGGGCGCTGGTCAACGTTCAGTATTAAAGGCCAGTGGCGTTGAAATGGCCACGGCAAGCTTGGGCGTGGCTAATGGCCAACTAGCCCTCAAAATTATTGACCGAAGGGCGTAGTTAAAATGATAAACCTGCTTAGAGATATTGCTCGTGGATAATCAAGATGAGCTGCGCAGGCAGCGCCGGGCCCTCAAAGAAGAGATTGAAGCCGCCGATCGGGGCGGGGCGGGCGCGTCGGGTAATGATCAAGCCCGCGAGGGGTTTCAGACGACCAGCGCGTTTCAACATGCGGGAGCGCGGCTGCAAGACCGCAAGCCAGCTGCTCCAGATCTGGAAATGGTGCTCGATATTCCGGTGCGCATTACCCTCGAAGTGGGCGGCGCGGATATGCCAATCCGAGAGTTATTACAGTTGCATCAGGGTGCTATTGTAGAGTTGGATCGCCAGGCGGGTGAGCCGCTCGATGTTCTGGTTAACGGTACCTTGGTCGCCAGAGGGGAAGTTGTGGTGGTAGAAGATAAGCTTGGCATACGATTGACAGAAGTCGTTAGCCCCGCTGAACGCTTACAATCTTTGCGATGAGATCAGGACGATTTAATGAAGCACCGCCTCATATTCTTAAGTAAAACCCCGGCCAAACTTAGGGAAGTTGCCGATATGCTGGATCAGCCTCATTTGTCTGGCTGGCGTTGGTGTGTGGTCAGTAAGCACGTCGCCGATGTGCAGCGTATGGGCGTGCCAGTGGCCTCCGAACTGCTACTCAGCAATCTTTATGGTCGAGCTTGGCGTGGTGGATTCTGGGGGTTTCTGCTTGGCTGTCTATTGGTAATGATCTTTGTGTCCGCCTTTAATTTGAACGACGGTTTAGCGCGCGAAATACTTTTTTATTCGCTACCGCTGAGCTTTTTGTGTTTTGGCGCGTGGGAAGGTGGCTTTGTTGGCTTGACCGAAAACAATCCAGATTTGGCACATTTTCAGTCCTATGTTGATTCAGGCCGCCTCGTGCTTTTAGTTGATGTGCACAGTGTTGATCTGCGTTTGCTTAAAAAGATTATGGCAATGTGTAATGTAGAGCAAATTGGTGATTATTCTCGGCGTCTGCCCGGTATGCCTTGGCGCGAGCATAGTATTAGCGCTGCGCAGGTGAACGGGTGAATTCCCGGCCGGTGCAGGTGATTGCCGTCAGTGGCGGCAAGGGCGGGGTAGGTAAAACCAATGTCGCTATTAATCTCAGTGTCGCGCTCGCTGAGGCGGGTAAGCGAGTGGTAATACTTGATGCCGACTTTGGTTTGGCGAATATCGACGTATTGTTGGGTTTGCGTAGTACCAAAACCATCGAGGATGTTCTCGATGGGCGCTGCTCGCTGCAAGAGGTAATGTTAACGGGGCCGGCGGGCATTAAAATTATTCCTGCTTCGTCCGGCACACGGCGTTTAACCATGCTGTCTAGCCTTGAACATGTGGGCTTGATTCGGGCGTTCAGCGAGATCGCCGAGCAGCTGGATGTTTTAATTGTTGATACTGCGGCGGGGATTTCTGACTCGGTGGTAAATTTTGTCAGCGCAGCCCACGAGGTGTTATTGGTGGTCTGTAATGAGCCGAGCTCGATAACTGACGCTTACGCCATGATTAAATTATTAAATAGGGATTTTGGTCGCAGCCGATTTCGGATACTGGCTAATATGGTGGCAGACGAAGCGGAGGGGCGGCAGGTCTTTGAGACTTTAAATAACGTGTGTCAGCAGTTTATTGAGGTCGCTTTGATTTACACGGGTGCAATTCCTTTTGATCAGCACTTACGCGATGCGGTGCGCCAGCGCCATCCGGTGATATTACATGCGCCAAGCAGCGTTTCAGCCAGAGCTTTGCGTGACGTTAGCAAAAAGATACAAATGTGGCCCTTGCCTAGCCGCATGGAGGGGCGCTTATTGTTTTTTATTGAACAATTAACGGCGGTGGACTCTCAGCGACGGGGCATTGGGGAGCGTCGCGATGGGTGATAATTCCTCGCCGAATCCCTTTGAGCACAACCAGGAGAGCAGTGATCCGGTGTCGTCGGCCTCGGGCCTGCGTAGCGAGATGCGTATTTTGGTCGTTGAGGATTTTTCGACAATGCGACGGATAATTCGCAATCTCCTTGGCGACTTGGGATATCGCTACATTAGTGAGGCAGACGACGGCTTAGCGGCACTGCCTATGCTGCATAATCAGCATTTTGATTTTGTTATTACCGATTTGTTAATGCCGCATATGTCGGGTCTTGAGTTGTTGCGGGCTATTCGTGCTGATCGCCGACTTCGCCATATTCCAGTGTTAATGATTACCGCAGATGCTCACCGCGAGCAAATTATTGAAGCCGCTGAAGCGGGTGTGAACGGGTATATTGTCAAACCCTTCACTGCGGCAATGCTGGAAAGCAAAATAATGCGCATTTTTGCTAGAGTTGACGGTTAATGACGCTATGCAGTGGGCAAGTTGCTGGATTGTGATCGGTCTTACAGTAGCCAGAGAATAATTTGGTCATAATCATAATATGTGTGCTTGCTGCGCTTGTTGAACCGTGAGATTTAATTGGATTATGCGTGAATAAAACTGAACACGAAGGGATTATGGCGATTTTTTTGGCGGAAGCCGAAGAAATTGTCCAGCGCCTATCTGAACAGTTGGCCGAGCTGCAATATGGCTACGACGGTCAGCGTATCCTCGATGATATTCATCGTGGTTTTCACACCCTTTATGGCGGCGCTGCTGTGTTGGGCTTGGCTGAATTGGTGGAGTGCGCGCAACTTTCTGAACGACTCATGGAGCGCTTGCGTACACGGCGAATGGCCTTGAGTCCGGCCGCGGTGTCGCTGATTTTAAGCGCAGTGGAAAGTGTTCAGGTAATGCTTGCCCGCCGTATAAATCATCAGGAGCCTGAAACGCTAAGCCGGGAGTTAAAACAGCGTCTGGTTCAAGCGGCAGATGGCAGCGATAAATCGGCGAATACCATTGTGTCACCACACACCGACAGCGACCCCATGGGCTTGTTTTTCGATGGTCGCCTAACATCACGTAAACCTAGCACTCCCTTGAATCTAAGTTCCGGTGGCATCTTGCCGTCGGTTGCTGCAAATCAAATAACTGATGATGAATTTGAAAACTTACTCGATAGCCTCTACGGCAAAGGTAGGGGGCCAACGTCGCGCAAAGTTGCTGTCCGAGGCGGTGAAGCTGGCGGAGCTAGTGCTACCGAGACAATGGTCAGGCCGCAAGCAGCTTTGGTTACTGACGTGACGACGGGCGACAGCGGTATAGGCCATTTGGTTCAAGAGTTGAGCTGGGTGCGCAATCGCTTAATCCGCTTTCAGGGGCTTGAACAAAAGACAGAGCTAGATAAGGCGCTAGCTTATCTGGACTTAGTCACCCGGGATATGGAAGCCTGGCTGCAGAGCCGGGCGAAGCGCCGGTAGCGCGGTGTGCATTACCAGTGTCAGTTTTGCGGCCAAGCAATAGATTTACTCGACGACAATCCTGTTTAGGGACTAAATTCCACTCTGCTTCGTATATACTTGCAGCGTTTTGACAGATGCTGAGGCCTGCGTGATGCTGGTCTGCTACGGGAGTGATTTTGGCACAAACAGGGCTGGAGGTAAGGCAACTCTACAGTGAGCGCGATGATCGCGTGCTGTTTGCTGATCTGTGTTTTACGCTAAATGCCGGAGATGTGCTGCAAATTGCCGGTCCTAATGGCAGTGGCAAGACCAGTCTGCTGCGAATTTTGGCGGGTTTATCCAGTCGCTACCAAGGCGATATCCTTTGGCACAACCACTCTTTGGAACAGCAGCGCGCTGACTATCTCCAGCAATTGCTGTATATCGGTCATGGCGCTGGTATCAAAGCGGCATTAAGTCCACTGGAAAACCTGCGGTGGTCTTGCGCCTTGCGTGGTCTACCTGCAGACGACAATCCTATCCTCTCGGCCCTGGCCAAAGTAGGTTTGCGGGGCTTTGAAGAGCAAGCCTGTTACAGCTTGTCTGCAGGGCAGCAGCGCCGCGTTAATCTCGCTAGATTATTTTGTATTCCGGCCCAGCTGTGGATTTTAGACGAACCCTTTACCGCTATTGATCAAGGCGGTGTCGCTGAAATTGAACAATGGATTAGCGAATTTGCCAATGCCGGTGGCGCGGTCTTGTTAACCACGCATCATCGACTCGCGATTAACCGCCCCCTCCGCATTATTGAATTGGGGGAGCATTAATGACGTTATTTAGCTTGGCGTTGGCCGTATTGCGTAGGGATTTGCTCGCCGCTGCGCGCCGGGGCAGTGAATGGTCAAATCCCCTCGTGTTTTTTGTCATGGTCTGTGCGCTGTTTCCGCTCGGGATTGGGCCTGAACCCCAGCGATTGGCGGAGTTGGCGCCCGGAATATTGTGGGTGGTGGCTTTATTAGCGTCCTTACTCGCCAGCGATACGGTATTTCGCAGTGATTACGACGACGCTACCCTCGAGCAAATGCTGCTTAGCCACCAAGCCTTATATCCGCAAGTGATCGCTAAAACCTTGGCGCACTGGTTGTTAAGCGGTTTGCCTCTTAGTCTACTTTCACCTTTATTAGGTGTTTTGCTGCATTTACCGACGGCGGGGATGCTGGCTTTGATGGCGAGCTTGGCGCTTGGTAGCGCCGTATTAAGCTTTATTGGTGCTATTGGCGCGGCGTTAACCGTAGGCTTGCGAAAGGGCGGCTTATTGTTGTCACTGATCATCTTACCCCTGTATATTCCCGTGCTGATCTTTGGCAGTAGTGCCGTTAAAACGGCGGTCGACGGCGGCCCATTTCTACCGCAACTGGCGATGCTGGGCGTGTTTTTTCTGGTTGCCTTGGCGCTGGCACCGCTGGCGATAGCGGGCGCTTTGCGAATTAGTGTGGATCAGTAGTGGTGCGGGGTATCTGGTATACTTCGGCGCGGTAATTATTTGCCAGAGCGGCATTAGGCTTTAGTAAAAGAGAGAAGAGTTTTGTCTATTTGGACTACGTTTCATAAATGGGGCTCGCCGCGCTGGTTTTATCAGTTCAGTGGCCGCTTGCTGCCGTGGCTGGGGGGCTTGTCGCTATTGCTGCTCATTGGTGGCGCGGTGTGGGGCTTAGCGCTGGTGCCGCCCGACTATAAACAGGGCAATAGTTTTCGTATTATTTATGTGCATGTACCTGCGTCGGCGGTGGCCATGGGCGCGTATATGACCATGGCCATAGCTGGCGCGATTCACTTGATTTGGCGAATGAAGTTGGCGGCAATGGTCATGAAAGCGATTGCGCCGATCGGTGCCTCGCTTACATTTCTTGCGCTGTTGACCGGCGCCGTGTGGGGTAAGCCAACCTGGGGTACCTGGTGGGTATGGGATGCTCGTATCACCTCAGTGTTGATTTTGTTCTTTTTGTATCTTGGGGTTATTGCCCTGCATCAAGCCTTTGAAAATCGCGAAGCAGCGGCCAAGGCCTGTGCGGTACTGGTGATCGTGGGCGCAGTTAATATCCCCATTATTTATTGGTCTGTGGAATGGTGGTACAGCCTGCATCAGCCAGCCAGTATTCGTTTTATCGGTGAATCCTCTATTCATCCCAGTATGCTGAGGCCCTTGATGGCGACCATGGCGGGCATGTATTTGTTTTTCGCCTGGGCAATGTTGTTGTTTACTCGCAATGAAATTCTTGATCGTGAGCGCAATACCCGCTGGGTCCAAGACATTGTCTGCGGTGATGACAAAAACGCGGAGAGTAACAGTGTACTTTGATTCGATTGGTGAGTTGTTCGCAATGGATGGCCACGGCCCTTATGTGTGGTTCTGTTACGGTATAACAGCACTGGTGTTGTGCGTTATTTTATTTGAAGCCCGTCGTCGCCGTCTTGGTGCTGAGCAGCGGGTGCGTGGGGTGGTTCGCCGCAAACAAGCAAGCGCTAATAAAGTGAAAGGCAAAGAGTAAAGAATTATGGCTATGCATCCCCAGCGCAAACAGCGCTTAATGATTGTTGTTTTTATTTTGTGTGTAGCGTCCTTGGCCGCTGGCTTGTTGGGTTACGCCTTAAAGGAAAATATTAATTTGTTTTATCCCCCCGCCGAAATTGTGTCGGGTAAGGCGCCAGTAGGTAAAGCGATTCGCGCCGGTGGAATGGTGCAAGAGGGTAGCGTGCAGCGCGCTACTGACAGTTTGAAAATACGTTTTGTGGTGACTGATTACAGCGCGGTTGTCACCGTTGAGTACGAAGGCATTTTGCCGGATTTGTTTGCGGAAGGAGAGGGCGTGGTCGTTTCGGGTAAGCTTGCCGAGGACGGTGTTTTTTACGCGAGCGAGGTGTTGGCAAAACACGACGAAACTTATATGCCTCCGGAAGTTAGTGATGCCTTAACTAAATCAGCCGCCAAGCGTGCTGAGCTAGAAGAGAAGGGTTCCCTGTGATTGTAGAACTTGGCCACTTCGCCTTAATTCTTGGTTTTTGCTTCGCCTTAGTCCTAGCGGTTTTGCCCTTGTGGGGTGTGCAGCGTGGCGACCAAATGGCGATGGCCGCGGCGCGCTATTTGAGTTTTGCGCAGTTTTTATTTACCACTATTGCCACTGCTTGTCTTGTCTATGCATTTATGACCGACGATTTTTCTGTCGATATTGTGGCGGCACAGTCCAACTCACTGCTCCCCAATGCCTATAAATTCAGCGCTATGTGGGGCGGCCATGAAGGTTCCCTCTTGCTATGGTTAGAAATATTGACCTTGTGGACGGTCGCCGTTGCCATTTTTTCTCGGCAATTGCCCCGCGATATTCTCGCCCGAGTATTGGCCGTCATGGGCATGATCGCGGTAGGCTTTTTTAGTTTTTCGCTGTTTACCTCAAATCCCTTTGCGCGGCATTTGCTAAACGTGCCAAGCGATGGTCAGGACTTAAACCCGCTATTGCAAGATCCCGGCATGGTGATTCATCCGCCAATGCTCTATATCGGTTATGTTGGCTTTTCTGTGGCCTTCGCCTTTGCCATTGCTGCGCTGCTCAGTGGTCGCATGGACGCCAGTTGGGCGCGTTGGTCTCGGCCCTGGACCAATACGGCGTGGTTGTTTTTAACCGTCGGCATTGCGCTGGGTAGTTGGTGGGCCTACTACGAGCTGGGCTGGGGCGGTTGGTGGTTTTGGGACCCGGTAGAAAACGCCTCATTTATGCCGTGGTTGGTCGGCACCGCGTTAATTCACTCCTTAGCGGTGACAGAGAAACGTGGTGTCTTTAAAAGCTGGACTTTATTACTGGCGATATTTGCGTTCTCGTTGAGTTTGCTAGGTACATTTTTGGTGCGCTCCGGGGTTCTCACCTCGGTGCACGCTTTTGCAGCGGACCCAACTCGCGGCATGTTTATACTGGCATTTTTGTTTTTGGTAGTGGGTGGCTCCTTGACCCTGTATGCCTTTAAAGCACCGGCAGCAAAGACAGCGCCGAGCTTTGGCTGGCTGTCTCGAGAAGCGCTGTTGCTGGCCAATAATATTGTGCTGGTGGTTGCCGCCATGACGGTGCTGCTCGGCACCTTGTTTCCGCTTATTATGGATTTCGCCGGTCTAGGCAAATACTCCGTGGGGCCGCCGTATTTTAATGCGATTTTTGTCCCGCTAATGTGTTTATTGGCCTTGCTTGTTGGTATTGGGCCTTCTTCGCAGTGGAAGCGCACTGGGGCTCAGCGTTGGTGGCGCGCATTACTTGGTGCGTTTATCGCCAGTGCTGTTATCGCGTTAATCCTCCCTAATGCCTTCGCTGATGAATTCCAGCTTGGCGCTACCGTGGGTGTGTTACTTGCATCATGGATAGTGCTCAGCAGTGCGGTAAATTTGCGCAGCAAAACCCGCAATGCAGCATCGCTGTTCTCGGGGCTGCGCCGCTTGACGCCGTCGTATTATGGCATGTTGCTCGCGCATATCGGTTTTGCTGCCAGCGTGCTTGGCGTGGCGATGGTCACCAGTTTTAATGATGAGCGCGATATTCGGATGGAAGTCGGCGATCGCATGGATGACGTGTCTGGCTACGAGGTTCGTTTTGACGGCGTACAATCGATTACCGGCCCAAATTACCAGGGCCAGCGCGGCAGCTTTACGCTGTGGCAAGCGGGCGACTTTGTTGCCGACCTGCACCCAGAAAAGCGTCGCTACCATGCGCGCAGCGGTCAGGTGATGACTGAGGCCGCCATTGACGCCAGTTTGCTGCGTGATGTCTATATCGCGCTGGGCGAGCCGGTGGGTGAAAATGCCTGGGCGGTGCGTATCCACGTAAAGCCCTTCATCCGTTTTATTTGGCTGGGCGCAATCTTGATGGCGCTAGGGGCCTTGTTGGCAATTTGTGATAAGCGCTACCGAAGCGCTTCACCGCGCGTTCAAAAAGGGGAAAACCATGCAAAGGCTTAAACTCTTTATTCCCCTGTTGGTGTTTGTTGCGCTAGCGGCAATGTTTTTTGGTGTTGAACGCCGCGTGCAGCGCGGTGAATACGCGCCGACCGATTTGCCGTCGGCATTGGTCAATCGACCGTTGCCCGCGTTTTCCCTACCTGCGTTGGAGGACGGTCGAACTCTCACCAACAGCGATATTCAAGGTGAGTGGTTTTTACTGAATGTGTGGGCGACGTGGTGCCCTACTTGTCACTATGAGCATCCATTCCTCGTTGCGCTTGCCGATCAGGGTGTCAAAATTGTCAGCGTCGATTACAAAGATAACGCCGAGGCGGCGCAGCGTTGGCTGGCAGAGAAGGGCAATCCGTATGTGGCGACGCTCTTTGATGAGGCCGGTGATTTTGGTTTGGATCTCGGTGTTACCGGCGCGCCAGAAACCTATTTGGTAGACGCGGCGGGCATCGTTCGCTTTCGCTATCAGGGTGCGCTAGATCAAGCTATATGGGGTCGCGAGTTTGCCCCACTTATTGCAGGCTTGGCGGCGCCGTCGGCGGAGCTTAAGCAATGAGGAGTTTACTCTTGGCAGGCTGGCTCATTTTGCTGAGCTTTAGTGCGCATGGGGTCATTGAAACGTATCAATTTGACACTGATGTGCAGCGCGCTCGTTACCACCATTTTATTGAGGAGTTGCGCTGCCCAAAATGCCAGAATCAAAATTTATCGGGTTCAGACTCGGCTATTTCCAAAGACTTACGTCGTCAGATTCATCAGATGATTATGGACGATAAATCTGATATTGAAATCACCCAGTATATGGTGGCACGTTACGGCGATTTTATCCTTTACCGGCCCCAGTTTAACGCCGCTACGGCAGTCTTGTGGTTGACGCCACTCGGTTTATTGTTGCTTGGTTTGTTTGTGTGGTGGCGCATGGCGGCGACGCGGGCTAAGCCTAAGTTATCAAGTGATGAGGCGCTGTCGGTAACAGAGCAACAGCAGCTAAAGGATTTGCTGGATGAGGAAAACTCGGCGAGCAAAGATGGGGACAATAAGTGATCGCGCTGTATTTAGGAATAGCATTGCTACTGGTGGTTGCCGCCTTTTTTGTGTTGCTGGCGATTCGCCGTCATGCACCTGCCGATGCCGATAATCAATTGCATCGCAGCGCCCAGCGTAGCTTTTATCGCCAGCGCCAAGCGGAATTAGCTGCCGACCGCGATGCTGGTTTGATCGAAGACAATCAATACCAAGAGCTTGTTCGTGAGCTGGATCGGCAGTTGGTGGTGGAGTCCGCTACCGAGGTGCCTAGCAAGCAGCGCGTGGGACAGCGTTCATTGATCGTAATATTGGCCATGGCACTGCCGCTGCTGGCGATACTGCTTTATGGTCAGTTAGGTTATCACTTAGATTTGCAGTTGCGGAGCTTGCAGCGCGAGATTGTTGAGCAAGGTATCGATGAGGCGCGGTGGCAGCGCTATCAAGACCTTGTTGCCGATATATTGGCACGTCGCCCAGAGAGTGGTGAACATTTGGTGATGATGGCGACCTTGTTTCGCCAGCAAGGCGATTTTGCCGGTGCACTGCCTTACTATCAGCGGCTTGAGGCTTTGTATCCGAATGATGCCGATGTGCTGGCGCAGTTGGCGCAGGCGCGTTATTTGCTTAATGGACGTCAAGTAGACGAGCAAACCCAAGCCTTGCTCAATAGGGCATTCGCGATTAACCCCCAGCAGGCAACGGCATTGGGAGTCTTGGGAATTGACGCCTTCGCGGCTGGGCGCTATAGCGAGGCATTAAAATATTGGCAGAGCTTGTTGCAGGTATTGCCGCCAAACTCTGCCGAAGCTGGGGTGATCGCCGGTGGTATTGCCGAGTCCAAACGTCTCGCCATGGCGGATGGTGAATTAGAGGGGCTGGCGGTGATCGTGACGGTGAATGCCGACTTGGGGCCGACACCTGCTGGGGTGTTGTTTGTGGTGGCTAAAAGTGCAGATGGCTCGCCCATGCCGGTGGCGGCAATGCGCTTGCCGCTTTCTGCTGCATCAGAGCAAAAATGGCCGGTAACAGTGTATTTGACCGACAGTGATGTTATTCGCCAAGGTAAGGTATTGGCCGATTTTCCTGAATTAGTGGTGTCCGCCCACATCAGTTTAGCGGGCACCGCCATTCGGCGTGCTGGCGACTGGCTCGCCGAGCCGGTAAGCCTTAAGGCCGACGCGGAGGCGAGCGCGATCGCCTTGACGATCAACGCAATACAGGCCGCCAAGTAGAAATTCCCGCAAAGTCGGAATTTCTACTGTTAGTCCTCGCTATGACCGCTATAATCGCGCTTTGCGCAAATTTATTCCGCGTTTGCCCCGAAAACGATAAAAACTCAGCGGCAGGCAAGGGCTTCATATTTTGGTTATTGGTTTATGCGTCTAAAAAGTATTAAGTTGGCTGGGTTTAAATCTTTTGTAGACCCCACAACGGTTCATTTTCCGACTAATTTGTCGGCCGTTGTCGGCCCAAATGGCTGTGGCAAATCAAATATCATCGACGCAGTGCGCTGGGTGATGGGCGAAAGCTCGGCTAAAAACCTCCGTGGCGAGTCTATGACGGACGTTATCTTTAACGGCTCGGTCAATCGCAAGCCGGTCGGCCAAGCTACTATCGAGTTGGTTTTTGATAACACCGATAAAAAATTGGGCGGCGAGTACGCAGCGTACAATGAAATAGCCATTCGCCGTAAAGTCACCCGCGAAGGACTGTCTGAGTATTATTTAAACGGCAGTAAATGCCGTCGCCGTGATATTACCGATATCTTCTTAGGCACGGGTTTAGGGCCACGCAGCTACGCCATTATTGAGCAGGGTATGATTTCGCGGCTTATTGAGTCTAAGCCGGAAGAATTGCGGGTGTTTATTGAAGAAGCCGCGGGTATTTCCAAATACAAAGAACGCCGCCGCGAAACCGAAAGCCGCATGCGTCGCACCCAAGAAAACCTCGAACGGCTTACCGACTTGCGCGATGAGCTAGAGCGCCAGCTGCAGCATTTGCAGCGTCAGGCGGCCTCGGCAGAAAAATACACTGAGTTCAAAAAAGAGGAGCGACTACTCAAGGCCCAAGTTCAGGTTTTGCAGTGGAAGACCCTTGATGAGCAAGCCAGTCTCAAAGAAAAAGATATAAACCAGCTAGAGCTCGACCGCGAAGCGATCGTGACTGAGCAGGTGGGCTTAAATACCGGTATTGAGCAGGCGCGAGATCAGCACAGCCAGTTAAACGACACCTTCAACGAAGTTCAGGGCCGGTTTTACAGCATCGGCGCTGAAATCGCGCGGGCCGAGCAAGCTATTCAGCATCAGCAAGAACGCCGTCGCCAGCTCGATGCAGATTTGCAGCAGGTCGCTGGCAACGTTGCCGAAACCACTCGCCATCTCAATAGCGACAAAGAAAAAATTGCGCTATGGGAAGAAGAAATAGCAGAAATAGAGCCAGAGCTGGAGCTTACCGAGGCCAGCGAAGAGGGCGCTAGTGAGGCGCTGGCAGCCGCAGAGGAGGCCATGCAGTCGTGGCAGCAGCGTTGGGATGAGTTTAACCACGCAGCGGCTGGGCCACGTCAGCGCGCCGAGGTTGAACAGTCGCGTATTCAGCATCTTGAATTGAGTTTGCAGCGCATACAGGAGCGGGTTGAAAAACTTGACCACGAGCGCAAAGGGCTGAGTCTTGCCGATGTTGACGAGGACATTGAGCTACTGCAGCAGGAAGTGGCTGAGAGTGAGCTGGAAGAAATGACGGCTCAAGAGCGCCACGCCGCGCTGTTGCCGCAAATCAGTGAATGTCGAGAGCGCATTAAGCAGGCGAATGATGAATTAGATCGCCGCCGCAGCGATTTGCAGGGTATGCGCGGTCGTATGGCCTCGCTGGAAGCGCTGCAGCAGGCGGCATTGGGGCAGGGCGACAAGGCGACCAGCCAGTGGTTGGCCAGTCACGGGCTCGATAAGCAAGCGCGGCTCGCCGAACAATTGCACGTTGACGAGCGGTGGCAGCAGGCGGTCGAAACAGTGTTGGCCGACCAGTTGCAGGCACTGTGTGTTGATTCGCTTGATGGCGTTGCCGAGTTATTGGCGGGATTCGCCGAGGGCAGTGTGGCCTTTGTTGAACCGCACAAAGCTGCGCAGGCTAGCTCTGGGGCCTCGCTGGCCGATAAAGTCACTGGCAATGCGGCGCTGTCCGGTATTTTGGCTACGGTTAAGCTCGCCGACGACCTTGGTTCGGCGCTGGCGATGCGCGGCAATTTAGCGGCTCACGAGTCGGTAATCACTCCCGAGGGCTTGTGGCTTGGGGGTAATTGGTTGCGGGTTAGTCGTGGTGATACTGCCCAGGGCGGGGTGCTGCAGCGCCAGCAAGATCTCCAAGACTTGCGCGAAGGCATAGCCAACAGCGAAGCCCGTATCGAGGCCATTGTTGCGGCGCTGGATACGGATCGCGAATTATTGAAGAAGCAGGAGCAAGATCGCGAGAATTTCAACCGCGATGTGCAGCAGTTCAATCGCAAATTAAGTGAGCTACGAGCCAAGTTAAGTGCCCAGCAGGCCAAAGTAGAGCAGCTGAGTGCTCGGCGCTTGCAGTTAGAAAATGACGGCAAGGAGCTGCGTAATCAATTTGCGATGGAGCAGGAGTCGGTTGCCGAGGCGCGGATGACGCTTCAAGAAGCGATTGAGGCAATGGAGCAAGACTCCGGTAAGCGCGAAGCCCTATTGGGCGAACGCGATAATAACCGCACCGTATTGGATGCCGCTCGTCAAACGGCGCGGCAATCCAAAGACCACTCCCATCAGTTGGCGATGCGTTATCAATCGCTGCGCACTCAACGTGACTCGGTGTTGCAGAACATTGGCCGCACCGAAGAACAGCTGGCGCAATTGCAGGAGCGCCGCGAGCAATTAGCGCTGACCTTAGAAGACAACGATGCGCCCATTGATGATTTAAAAATTGAGCTTGAGTCACGCTTAGAGCAGCGCCTTGCTGTCGAAGAGGAGTTGGCGCAAGCGCGCAGAGCCCTAGAAGTTGTTGATCATCAGCTGCGCGAAAACGAGCAAAAGCGCCATGGGATCGAGCAGCGCTTGCAAACAGTGCGCAGCCGCTTAGAGCAGGCGCGGGTCGATAATCAAGGTCTGCAAGTGCGCCGCAAGGGTTTGCAAGATCAGTTGCAGGAAGCGCAATTTAATTTGCAGTCGGTACTCGACAGCTTGCCAGAAAACGCTAACGAGGCGGAATGGCTGGAGTCGCTGGAGCAGGTCGGCAGGCGTATTGCCCGTCTGGGGCCAATCAATCTCGCGGCGATAGAAGAGTATAAGCAGCAGTCGGAGCGTAAAAACTACCTCGATGCGCAAAATGCAGATTTGGAGCAGGCGCTGGAAACCTTGGAGGCGGCTATTCGCCGTATCGACAAAGAAACCCGCAATCGTTTTAAAGAAACCTTCGACCGCGTTAATGCTGGCTTACAAGATCTGTTTCCCAAGGTTTTTGGCGGTGGTAGTGCCTCGCTGGAAATGACCGGGGATGACTTGCTCAACACCGGGATTTCGATCATGGCGCGGCCACCGGGTAAGCGTAATAGCACCATTCATTTGCTTTCAGGTGGTGAAAAAGCACTGACGGCAATCGCGCTCGTATTTTCGATTTTCCGCTTAAATCCTGCACCGTTTTGTATGCTGGACGAAGTTGATGCGCCACTCGATGATGCCAACGTTGGTCGCTATTCGCGGATGGTGAAAGAGATGTCCTCGGAAGTGCAATTTATTTATATTAGCCACAATAAAATTGCCATGGAAATGGCGCATCAACTCATGGGCGTGACCATGCACGAGCCCGGCGTTTCGCGCTTGGTTTCAGTTGATTTGGAAAAAGCAGCGGAAATGGCGGCAATGTAAGATAAGCTTGGATGCGATAGTGCCGCGTTAATTGCGAAAACATGGAAATTTAGCAAAACGCGTGGAACAATAGCGTCAGAATTTTATCCAAGGCCACAGTGAATTATTGGGGATGCGGTCGTAATGGCCAAAAAGGGCTAGATAATGGACCTCAGTGTCAGAGATTGGTTAATTATAATTGGCTCACTGCTCGCGCTGGCAGTATTGCTAGATGGCTATCGGCGGATGCACAAAGACCGCAGTGATACCATACGCTTAACGCCAAAGGCGCGCAGTGAAGTGGATGACGATTTGGTCAACCCGGAACTGCCCGGCGGCTCAGCACGTGTTATCGCGGTTCGCGAACAGCCAAGCTTGCATGTAAAACGGGCGCCGACGACGAGCACAGCGGCAGCGCGTAAAGAGCCGCCTGTAAGTGCGGCAGCAGATGACGACGATGATATTTTATTTCGCGACCCCGCCGAGGAATACGCGAGGAATGTTGTCGATGACGGCGACGATCTTCACGATGTAGATGCGGGTTGGCGTGGTGAGCTAGGTGATGACGAAGAATTAGTCCAGCCTGAGCGCAGCGAAGCCAAGCCGCTGGCGGCAAGTGCTGAGCGTCGGCCAGAGAAAGAAGCTGCATCGTTAAAGTCGGCGCAGGCAGCGCCGTCAGCGCATCAAGAGTTGATTGTGCTCAATGTCATGTCGCCGACGGGTAAGCCCTTTAAAGGCAATGATTTGTTGCAGATTTTGATGGCCTGTGATGTTCGCTACGGCAAAATGAATATTTTTCACCGCTATGAAAATGCCGATGGCAGTGGCCAAATTCAATTTAGCGTGGCAAATTTGGTAGAACCCGGCAATTTTGATTTGGATGAAATAGATGAGTTCAGCACTCCAGGTGTGGTCTTTTTTATGCATCTTCCCGGCCCGGCAGATAGCATGAAAGCCTATGAGGCAATGGTTGAAACTGCCCGCTGCCTGGTAAAAAATCTAGAAGGGGAGCTGCGCGATCAGACCCACAGTGTCGCAACCAAGCAGACTCTTGAACATTATAAACAGCGAATTCGCGATTTTGAGCGCCGTCAGCTTACCCTTATGTAAGGGTGGCTGATGCGCAGTCTACTATAACAACGGCGTCATGAATGGCTGAACCTTCTCTACGCGAGCGCCTAGAAATGCTTCGCGAACAACTTCATAGCTATAGCTACCACTATTACGTTCTCAATGAGTCGAGTATTCCAGATGCGGAGTACGACCGCTTATTTGCAGAGCTACAAGAAATAGAAGCCGCGCATCCAGAGTGGCATAGCCCAGACTCCCCAAGTCAACGAGTTGGCGCGGCGCCGTTGGCGGCGTTTAGTCAGGTGCGTCATGAAACGCCGATGCTTTCCCTTGATAATGTTTTTTCTGAGCAGGCGCTTTTAGATTTTGATCAGCGCATTAAATCTCGCTTAAACGACAGCGCTGAACTCCGCTATGCCTGTGAGCCAAAGTTAGATGGCATTGCCGCGAGCTTATTGTACGTTGACGGTGTTTTAGTCAGGGGGGCTACCCGTGGCGATGGTCGAGTGGGTGAAGATATTACCCAAAATGTTAAAACTATCGCATCCATCCCGTTGAAGTTGAGGGGCAGCGGTTGGCCAGACGAACTGGAAGTGCGGGGTGAAATTTATATGCCGCGGTCGGGCTTTGCGCGGATAAATGAATTAGCCCGCAATAGTGAGGGTAAAGTATTTGTTAATCCGCGCAACGCGGCTGCTGGGAGTTTACGGCAATTAGATAGTAAGATCACGGCAAGCCGTCCACTGGAAATGAGTTGCTATGGCATTGCGCAAGGCGACGGTGAAGCGTGGTTTCACAGTCACAGTGAGGGGCTCGCGCGACTTCGCGATTGGGGTTTTTTAGTAAGCCCAGAGTTGCGGGTGGTGGACTCCATTGATGGCTGTCTTGAATATTACCAAGATCTTCTCGCTCGCCGAGATAGCCTGGCCTATGACATTGACGGCATTGTTTTTAAAGTTGATTCCTTGGCCCTTCAAGACAAGCTGGGATTTGTGTCGCGGGCGCCACGCTGGGCTATTGCCCATAAATTTCCGGCCCAAGAAGAAATTACCCAGCTCCGCGATGTTGAGTTTCAAGTTGGGCGCACTGGTGCAGTCACGCCGGTCGCAAAATTAGAGCCGGTGTTTGTGGGTGGGGTAACCGTCAGTAATGCATCCTTGCATAATTTTGATGAGGTCGCCCGCCTCAATGTCATGATCGGCGACTATGTGGTGGTACGCCGCGCCGGTGATGTCATTCCGCAGATTGTGCAGGTGGTCGCCGAGCGCCGTCCCGCGGAGGCGCGCGCTATTGTCGCGCCGGTGCGATGCCCAGTTTGCGACAGCGCTTTGGAGCGGGCGCCGGGTGAGGCGGTCTTACGCTGTACCGGTGGCTTGGTGTGCGGGGCGCAGCGCAAAGAGGCAATCAAACATTTCGCCAGCCGTAAGGCCATGGATATTGAGGGCTTGGGCGATAAGCTCGTCGAGCAATTAGTTGACGCGGGCTTGATCGAAACCGTGGCAGATTTATTTGTGCTCACGCTTGATGCGCTTGCGGGGCTTGATCGTATGGGGCAAAAGTCTGCGGAAAATGTACTGGCTGCCCTGGAAAAATCGCGAACGACCACCTTGCCGCGATTTCTGTACTCGCTCGGCATTCGCGAAGTGGGTGAAGCTACCGCGCTGAACTTGGCAAATCACTTTGGCGAATTACCGGCGTTAATCGCCGCTAGCGAAGAAGAATTGCTTAGCGTTGCCGATGTCGGTCCAATAGTGGCGAGCCATATCCACGCGTTTCTCAGCAGCGACTATAATCGAGAGGTTATCAATTTATTGCTGGAGCGGGGGGTTCATTGGCCAGCACCGCGACAGGCGGGAGGTGAACAGCCCTTAGCGGGACAGACTTGGGTGCTGACCGGCAATCTAGAGTCGATGACGCGTGGTGACGCTAAAGAAAAACTACAGGCACTGGGCGCAAAAGTGGCGGGCAGTGTATCAGCAAAAACCGATTGTGTTGCCGCAGGTGCTAGCGCCGGCTCAAAGTTAGCTAAAGCCGAAGCGCTAGGGGTAAAAGTGATTAACGAACAAGAGTTACTGCAGTTTTTTACTGAACATGGCAGTAATGTATGAGGATGCTTTGGTTTGTCATACTGTTGTTGACGATTGGTGGTTGCACCACGTCGCCGCCGCGCAACCCCGGTGATATTTGCTCGATTTTTCGTGAAAAGGACGATTGGTACGGCGACGCGAAGTCGGCATCTAAAAAATGGAATTCACCCATTCCCGTTATGATGTCGATTATGTATCAAGAGTCGGCCTTTGTGGCCAAGGCTAAGCCACCAAAAAAGTACTGGCTGGGTTTTATTCCGGCAGGTCGTATGTCTGATGCCTACGGTTACGCTCAGGCCAAGGACTCAACCTGGGCATGGTATGTTGATAAATCTGGAAATTGGGGGGCAGATCGCGACGATTTTGCCGACGCTATCGATTTTATCGGTTGGTATAATAATGTCAGCAACCGCATGGTCGGTATTAGCCCCACCGACACCTACAGTCTCTATATGGCCTACCATGAGGGGCACGGCGGTTTTAAACGACGCAGCTACAATAGTAAGCCTTGGCTGAAGCGAGTTGCGAGCAAAGTCACTTCCCGCTCCCAGACCTACACTGCGCAATTGGCTCGCTGTGAAAAAGATTTGAAGAGCGGTGGCTGGTTTTTTGGGATTTTTTAAGTGCTCACCATTCGCCGCAATTTGCTAGCGATAGCCACGGTTCCTGGGGTGGCAGTGCGTCGCCGCGCTGTAATAATTCAATGGAGATGTTGTCCGGTGAGCGTACAAAAGCCATGTGGCCATCTCTTGGCGGGCGGTTTATGGTGACGCCGCCGTCCTGCAGGGTCTTGCAGCTTTCGTAGATATTATCGACGAGAAAAGCGAGGTGACCAAAATTGCGGCCACCTTGATAATCCTCTGGGTCCCAGTTATAAGTAAGCTCGATAGTCGGTGCCTGGGTTTTCTGCGCCGTTTCAAAATCATTAGGTGCCGCGAGAAATATGAGGCTGAAACGCCCTTTTTCATTATCGTAGCGGCGAACCTCTTTGAGGCCGAGTAGCTCACAATAAAAATGCAATGACGCGTCGAGATTTTTCACCCGAATCATTGTGTGTAAAAATTTCATGGCGTTATTTCCTTGGTTTTACATTGGCGTTTGTCGCGCTTTTTTCATTAATGCTTAGCTTGTATTTAAGGGATTGCTTGTGGCTGATGCCAGATCCAAACACCTGTTGATTGTATATCACAGCCAGTCGGGTAGGAATGAGCGCCTGGCTTATGCCGCCCATGACGCGGCCATAAGGGCAGAGCCTGAGCTTGAAACTCGGCTACTCCGCGCTGCCGAGGCTGGCACTCGCGACATCATGTGGTGCGACGGTCTTTTATTATTTATGCCGGAAAACTTTGGTGCGCTAGCCGGCGGAATGAAGGATTTTTTTGACCGAAGCTTTTACCCGGTACTGGCGCGGGAGCTTATCCGGCCATACGGCGTATTTATTTGCAGTGGCAACGACGGCAGCAATGCCTTGCGACAATGGCAGCGGATAGCAAAAGGTTATGCGTGGCGCAGTGTCACTGAAGCGATTATCTGCCACGGCGAGCCTAACGCGGAGGCCTTTCAGCAAGCTGAAGAATTGGGGGCGGGCTTTGCTGCTGGTCTCGCACTCGGTGTTTTTTAGCCAATTTCCTGCCGATATCCCTGATCTAAGCGCTACTACTATTCATAGCATGTCTTGTGCCATTCAGTGGCGCTTATAGGGGTTATTCACATTTTACATTACCGGATTCCCGACTAGACTGTGTATTAGCCCCTATATGTGCGCTGATGGTGCACCGCTAATGGAGCGGAAATAATTACAATAAATCTCTTTGGGAGAGACGTTGATGAAAAAGCACTCAAAATCAAACCGCCATTTAGTGCCTTTGGCCATTGCTGTGGGGCTTTGTACAAATACTGCAGTATTTGCCGCACCTGCACTCGAAGAAGTGCTGGTTACGGCCACCTTGCGTACCGAAAGTTTGCAAGACGTGCCGGTGTCGGTAAATGCAGTGTCTGGTGAAAAAATGGCTGAGGCGGGCATTGATAAAATAGAAGATCTTCAAGCCTATGTTCCCAATTTATCAATGTCTGAGACAGCTATAGGAACCAATATTTATATTCGCGGTATCGGCTCCGGTATTAACCCCGGTTTTGAGCAGTCGGTGGGAATGTATTTTGACGGCATATCCTATGGCCGTGGCCAGCTGACCCGCGCGCCGTTTCTCGATCTTGCCCGCGTTGAGGTCTTGCGCGGTCCGCAAAATATTCTTTATGGTAAGAACAGTATCGCCGGTGCACTGAGTTTGATATCTGCCCGTCCAGGGCAAGAAAATGAGGGCATGATCTCAGGCTTGTACGAACCAGATCATGGCGAAAAAGTCGTAGACTTTATGGTGTCAGGTCCGATCACCGACACCCTAGGTGGTCGTATTGCTTTACGTAAGCGCGAGATGGACGGCTATATCGAAAACATCACCTTGAATCGTGATGAGCCACAGCGCGATGAAAGTACCATTCGCGCCATTCTCGACTGGGACGCCACAGAGAATTTAACCGCAATGCTTAAGTTTGAGCTTGGTAAGTTTGATGTATTGGGTCGCCAGGTGGAGATAGTTGATGACCAAGTCACTACTTTTGCTGCTCCCTTCCCATTTGCGGGCTTAAAGTATTCGCAAATGTTAACTGCTTTGGGCGCGGGACCGTCAGTTTTGAATACAACTCAAGACTACAAGCGTTCATCAAACGGTGACTACAGTAATAACCGCACCAAGAACCTCACCTTAAATGTGGATTACGCCTTGGGTGAAAGCACCTTAACGTTTATTACCGGTTTGATGCATTATGAATTTGCTGAGCTGTGTGATTGCGATTTTACTGGCGCACCGGTCTTTAGCGTGCCCTTTGAAGAAGAGTATGACCAATACAGCCAGGAAGCGCGCTGGGTGTCGGCCGCAGGTGGGACCTTTGAACATATTGGCGGCGCGTACTACCAAAAAAGTAAGTTGGATTTTTATGATGAGATCCGCATCGACAGCTTGATTCTGCCGAATGTTGTAGGAAATGCATTAAGCTCGCCCGCTGCCGGGGCTTCGATTTCAAATACCACAACACCGCGAAACTTTACCAGCGATGCTGAATTGTGGTCGGTGTTCTGGCAAACCACTTGGAATGCCTCAGATCGTTTGCGCGCGACCTTGGGCTTACGGTATTCATACGAGGAGAAGGAGGGTACTCGAGACCTGACGGTAGCAGATCTTGATGGTAATGAGCGTCCGCTTGGCACAGTCGACGCTGTACTTGCCGGCGTCTTTAAGGTCGAGCGTCATGACTTAGAAGGCACTCAAAAAGGCGGTAATTTGGCGCCGTCATTAAATGTTCAATACGACGTCAATAACGACGTAATGGCTTATGCAACAGCGAGTATTGGTCATAAGTCGGGTGGTTTTGACGCGCGTTCAAACGCTTCGCCGGGCGGATCGATTGATGGTTCCTTTGAGTATGATGAAGAGAAAGCAACCAGCTTTGAAATTGGTGCTAAGACCAGCTTTATGGATGGTCGTGGCGAGCTAAATATTGCGGCTTTCTTTACTAAATATGATGATCTTCAGGTGAGCATTTTTGACGGAACCCTCGGCTTTAATGTGGGTAATGCTGGTGCCGCAGAGACTAAGGGTATCGAATTGGATGGTCGTTTTGCGCTGACCGATAATTTGATGATGGGCGCTGCTTTGGCCTTTTTGGACTTTGAATTCACCGATTTTGAAAAAGGTCAGTGCTACCAAGGACAAACACCAGATCAGATTACACCAACTGCGAGATATTGTGATTACAAAGGTAAGACCAACCAGTACGTAGCCGATTACTCCGGTAATGTTACCTTTACCTACACTCGCGAGTTCGGTGATGCCTTAGAGTTGCGCGCAGGTACAGACTTTGTCTTTACTGATGATTACAACTCTTCGCAAAACTTAGATCCTAGCCAAGAGCAAGATGGCTACGTGAAAGTGAATGCACGCCTAGCAATAGCAGACGTGAAATCAGGTTGGGAGCTTGCTTTAATCGGTAAGAACTTAACTGATGAAGACGTTATTTCTTACTCAAATGACGTGCCATTAGCGAACAGTAGTTTCGGTAGTATCGGTCACTACGCGTTCGTTGAGCGTCCCCGCAGCGTAGCGGTGCAGGCGAGTTATCGCTGGTAAAAAAATGACGACCAGCTCTCAATGAGGGCTGGTCTATCATGTTAGTCTTTAAACGAGTTGTTCTATATCGCTCAGCCTTAACTACATAAAACAGACGATTATTTTAGGTGGCTATAGTCGCTATGCTTATTAAAAATGCCATTTCATTGAACCATTAGTAAAAATGCTATATGTTTTCGATGCAAACATTTTGCTAGCAACGTATAATAACGACGACTTTATATAGGCCGCTAGTCCAGCTGACTCAGTCAGGTGGCAGCATATAAAAATTAACTGCATCTGGAGGTCATATGACCTTGAAAAGAACCATTTCCGACTTTCGCTTATCTGCTTTAGCCGCTGGTCTTCTGTTGTGTTCAGCACACAGTCAAGCAGCCGGCGTACTCGAGGAAGTTATCGTTACGGCCACTTTACGTGCCGAAAGTCTTCAAGACGTTCCAGTATCAGTCAACGCGGTATCTGGTGATAAAATGATGGAGGCGGGCATTAGCAAGGTAGAAGACCTGCAAGCTTACGTCCCCAACCTGACCATGTCAGAAACCGGTATCGGTACTAATATTTACATTCGCGGTATTGGCTCGGGTATTAACCCTGGCTTCGAACAGTCAGTTGGTATGTATTTCGACGGCGTTAGCTACGGTCGCGCGCAATTAACACGTGCACCGTTCTTGGATTTGGCGCGGGTCGAGGTTTTGCGTGGTCCGCAAAATATACTTTTTGGTAAAAACAGTATTGCCGGGGCCTTGAGTCTGATCTCAGCGCGGCCTGGTCAAGAGTTTGAAGGCTTGGTGTCTGGTACTTTTGAAGCGGAAACCAACGAGCGAGTTTTGGACTTTGTTGTTTCTGGTCCGCTGACAGACAATATTGGTGGTCGTTTGGCGATTCGCAAACGTGAAATCGACGGCCATATGGAGAACTTGACGCTTAACCGTGATGAGCCTCAGCGTGACGAGCAGACAATACGCGCTATGTTCGTGTGGGATGCGACCGCAGATTTAACAGCGGCATTAAAATTTGAAATTGGCCAATTCGATGTAAATGGTCGTCAAATCGAAATTATTAATGACCAAGCGTCGACCTCTGATACAGATGCGTTTAATGGTCGTACCTATGGTCAAATATTAGATTTTACTGAGATTAATGTTGGTCCAGTAAATCTCGTAACCGTAGATGCGGACTCGTCGGTTTTGAACAACTATCAAGACTATAAGCGTTCATCTAATGGTGATTACAGCTACAACGATACCCATAACGTAACACTGAACGTGGATTACGTTTGGGGCGATCATACCTTTACCTTTATTACGGGTGTACTTGGTTATAAAACCTCTGAATTGTGCGACTGTGATTTTACCGGCGCTTCAGTATTCAGTGTTGCGGCAGAAGAAGAATACAATCAGTTTAGCCAGGAGTTTCGCTGGGTGTCGCCCGTTGGCGAAACCTTTGAGTTTATTGCTGGTGCGTTCTTTCAACACAGTGAGTTAGATTTCTTCGACAGTATTCGTGTCGAAAGCGATATTCTTCCGCAGTTGTTGAATGCCGCAGATATCCAGGAAGCCGGTGCTCGCGGAGAACGTCCTCCGTTCGATGCTACGGGTGGTCCATTCGATAACGTCACCCAGGCCCAGGTTGCAGGTACGCCGTTGGCACCGCTATTCCAGCCGCTATTTGATGCGGGTGTGTTAGAGCTTGGTGGCATAGGTGACGCTGGTGATGAAATAGTAAATCTTGGTACGCCTCGCGACTTTAGTTCTACTACAGACTTGATCTCAGGTTTCGTGCAAGCCACGTGGAATGTAACCGATCTGACTCGCGCGACCCTTGGTCTGCGTTATTCTTATGAAGAGAAGGAAGGTAGCCGCAGCCTAAACTTCAGCGATATCAGTACTGGTGAAATTCGCGCTGAAGGTGAAATTGACACAGTTGTTGCGAAGAACTTTTCTGCAGAAAGACATAACCTTAGCGGCTCGCGTAAGGGCGGGAATTTAGCGCCGTCGTTGAATATCCAGCACGACTGGAGCAACGATGTGATGCTGTATGCAACGGCAAGCATTGGTTATAAGTCTGGTGGTTACGACGCGCGCTCAAATGCCTCTCCCGAGGCTAATGTGATCCGTCCATTGCAAAACCCTGATTCTGATCCAATCATTTTAGTTGGTAGCTTCGAATATGATGAAGAGCAGGCCACTAGCTTGGAGGCGGGTGCTAAAACAACTTTGCTAGATGGCGCGGCTGAGTTGAATATTGCAGCTTTCTACACCCAGTATGATGATCTTCAGGTTAGTATTTTTGATGGTACCTTGGGCTTTAACGTCGGTAACGCTGGCGCAGCAACTACCATGGGTATTGAGCTAGACGGTCGTATGGCCCTGACAGAAAACTTGATGATGACTGGTGCCTTGGCATTCTTAGACTTTGAGTTTACTGACTTTGAAAATGGCCAGTGTTACCAGGGGCAGACGCCAGATTATATGGTTGAAGGCAATCCTTACTGTGATTACAAGGGTAAGACTAACCAGTATGTGGCAGACTACTCAGGTAATATGACCTTTGTTTACACCACGATGGTGAGCAAGGATTTAGAGTTCCGCGGCGGTGCTGACTTTGTCTTCACTGGTGCTTACAACTCTTCGCAGAACCTTGATCCAAGTCAGGAGCAGGATGCGTATATTAAAACTAACTTACGCTTCTCTTTAGCTGATGTGACCGCTGGTTGGGAAGCCGCTCTGTTGGTTAAGAATGCGACTGATGAAACAACAATCTCTTACTCAAATGATACGCCATTAGCGAATAGCATCTTTGGCGCGGCAGGTCACTACGGTTTCGTAGAGGCGCCACGCACCATCGCGCTGCAGGCCACTTACCGCTGGTATTGATTTTGTCCTAAGGGATAAACGAATATAACGCCGCGTCAGCGGCGTTTTTTTTGGCTGAAATTTAAGTGCAAGGTCATATCGAGTGAAAACAATAGATCAATTAGTGCTGGCAGCGGCCTTAGCATTTTTGCAGCGGGGTGAATCCGGCTGGCTGTGTACCGTAGTAAAAACCTTTGGCGCCTCGCCTCGGCCATTGGGTTCTATAATGGCCTTAGATGAGCAGGGTAATGTGCATGGCTCCTTGTCTGGCGGTTGTATAGAAGATGAGCTGCTCGCCAAATTACAAGGCGGAGAGCTTGCTGTCGCTGAGCCAGTATTATTGGAATACGGGGTGAGCCCAGAGGAGAATGAGCGTTTTGGTCTGCCCTGTGGCGGACGCATGCATATTTTGCTTGAGCCTTTGTCACCCAATAAAATTCGCTGTGATTTGCTCGAGGAATTAAGTAGTGCACTGGCGGCGCGCCAGCCCATACGTCGCACTGTGGGTTTGGCAACAGGTGATTGGCAGCTTAGCGCCGTGAGTAGTTGTCAGGCCCTACACATTGATGACAAAAGGCTGCAGCAAGATTTTGGTCCGCGCTTCCAATTGTTACTCATCGGCGCGAATGAATTGGCGCGTTGCATTGCCGAAATAGCGCTCGCTATGGATTATCGGGTTTTGGTTTGTGATCCACGAGAAGATCGCCGTAAACAGTGGTCGGTTAATGGTGCTGAGCTATTGGCGGACATGCCCGATGATGCGGTGAGTGAGCACGGCGATACGTTTACGGCGGTGGTGACCTTGACCCACGATCCACGGATCGATGATATGGCATTAATGCAGGCCCTAACCCAAAGCTTGTTTTATGTGGGGGCGCTTGGTTCTCAGCGAACATCCGATAAGCGTCGTGTCCGTTTGAGGGAGCTCGATATTAGCGATCAGCAGTTACAACAATTGCACGCCCCGGTTGGGCTGCCGATTGGCAGTAAATCTGCCATGGAAATCGCCGTGGCGATTATGGCGCAGTTAACGCAATTGCGGGCAGGAAAGCGGCGAGCAGACAATGAGGTGCCAGCAAACTAATGAGTTTGCCCATACTGATATTGGCGGCGGGAAAAAGCCGGCGCTTTGGCGAGGCAGATAAACGTTTTGCACCACTACCTCACGGTGGGGTATTGGTGAATGCCTTGGTGCGGCGGTCGCGCAAAGCGGGTCTTAATGTTTCGGTGGTCATTGACGCGGGTGACGATGTTTCTGCTCGTATCGATGCGCCGTGCATTTTGTCGGCCAACGCTAGCTTGGGTATGGGGCATAGCATAGCTGATGGGGTCGCGCATTTAGGCTTAAAGTCGTCGGCGCAGGGGGTATTGATTCTGCCGGTGGATTTGCCGCTGTTGCGAATAGAATCGCTGCTTGCAGTCGCAAAAATTCTTAAGCCAGACACTATTGTGATGCCGGTGTGTGCGGGGCGACGGGGCCACCCAGTTGGGTTTGGTCGCAACTTCTGGCCGCAATTGTGCGAGTTGCGTGGCGATGTTGGCGCAAAGTCGGTATTAACAAGTCAGGCTAAATTTGTTGAAGAAGTGGTTGTGGGCGACAAAGGGATTTACCAAGACGCGGATACCCCAGCGCAAATGGCGGAACTATTACTCAGGCTGAAACCGCGCCTGCGGCCGGAGTAAGTTTATTTTGGCGCGCGCTCTGCCAGCAGTAACTCGATAAATGCGTCGGCGGCATTTGATAAGCTGCGGCTGCGGTGGTGTACGCAGCCCAGGGTGCGCGACAAGGCCTGGCCCTGCCATTGCAGCGCCACTACTGTGTCGTCGAGTAGGGTGAGCGGCAAAATACTCCAACCTAAGCCAATACTGACCATCACCTTGATGGTTTCCAAATAGTTGGTCGACATGCCAATGTTCATGCTCAGGCCCTGCCGGTCGAATAACTCCTTAATGATTTGCCCTGTGTAGGTGTTTAAGCCAGGCGGTAGCGCGGTGTGTTGGCTGAGCATGTCGGCGCTCACGGTGTTGAACTTGGCCAGAGGGTGGTCTTTGGCCACGGTGACGGACAGTGGGTCTTCCCAGATCGGGATCGATAGCAGTTGTTGATCGTCGCTGGGTGATAGGGTGATCACCGCTAAATCCATCTCGCCATGCAAAATGCGCTGGTGGGCAAGTTCTGAATCCATAAAGTCGATATCGAGTTTTACCTCGGGATAGCGCTGGCTGAACTCGCGCAATACTGGCGGCAGGCGGTGTAAGCCTATGTGGTGGCTTATGCCCATCGACAGGCGGCCACTAACCGAGCCGCGCAGGTCGTGAATGCTGCGCACGGCCTCCTTAATGTCTTGCAGTATGCGCCGACTCTGGGGCATGAGCGCGCGACCGGCCTCGGTTAAATGGATGTTGCGGCCAATGCGGTCAAATAATTTGCAGCTTAATTGCCGCTCCAAGGCGGCTATGCGTTTGCTCACCGCGGGTTGGGTAATATGCAGTTGTTCTGCTGCCAGCGAAAAGGATTGTTGTTCGGCGACGGCGAGAAAAGCTTTTAAAGATTCGGTATCCATGCCGAATTGTATTTGTATTCTTATATGGAATGCAAATAATGAAAAATATGAATTTGTGTTATTTGATGTGCCTGCGTAATATTGCAGCTCTGAAAATTACTCTTTTTAGTCAGTACGGCGGAACAGGATATGGCTGGTCAAGATATGAAAGGACAAACACTTTACGACAAATTGTGGGCGGCTCACTTGGTCAAAGAGCGCGACGATGGCACGGCGCTGCTGTATATCGACCGTCATTTGGTACACGAAGTCACCTCGCCACAGGCTTTTGAAGGCCTGCGTTTGGCGGGGCGCAGCCCCTGGCGGGTAACGGCAAATTTGGCAACGCCAGACCACAATGTGCCCACCGAAGCGGTTGAGCGCAGCGGCGGGGTAGAGGCCATTGCCGACGAGGTGTCGCGTATTCAAGTGCGCACCTTAGACGAGAATTGCAGCGAATTTGGTATTACCGAATTTTCAATAAATGATGTGCGCCAAGGCATTGTGCACGTGGTTGGTCCAGAGCAGGGCGCAACTCTGCCAGGCATGACCGTGGTGTGTGGTGATTCCCACACGGCTACTCATGGCGCCCTAGGGGCATTGGCCCACGGTATTGGCACCTCTGAGGTTGAGCACGTCCTTGCCACCCAGTGCCTGATACAAAAGAAAAGCAAAAACATGCTGGTGCGGGTCGACGGTGAACTGGGTCCCGGCGTAACCGCAAAAGACGTGGTGCTGGCCATTATTGGCAAAATCGGTACGGCGGGTGGCACTGGCTACGCAATTGAGTTTGGTGGCGAGGTGATTCGCAAGCTGTCTATGGAAGGTCGTATGACCATCTGTAATATGGCGATTGAAGGCGGCGCTCGTGTCGGTATGGTTGCGGTAGACGATATTACCCTCGACTACGTTAACGGTCGTCCCTTTGCGCCCAGCGCTGCAGAGTGGGATGAAGCGGTTAAGTACTGGCGCACCCTGCACAGCGACGATGACGCGGTATTTGATGCCACGGTCGTGCTTAATGGCGCCGATATTCTGCCCCAAGTCACCTGGGGTACTAGCCCCGAGATGGTGTTGCCGATCAATGGCATTGTACCTAGCCCCAATGATTACACTGACCCTGCCAAGCGCAGCGGCTGTGAGCGGGCGCTGGAGTATATGGGCTTGAAAGCGGGCCAGGCGATTACCGATATTAAATTAGATCGCGTATTTATTGGCTCTTGTACCAATTCACGAATTGAAGATCTGCGCGAAGCAGCCGCTGTTGTACGCGGCAAAACAGTGGCTGCCAATGTGAAAGAGGCTTTGGTTGTGCCTGGTTCTGGCTTGGTTAAGAAGCAGGCCGAGGCCGAAGGTTTAGATAAAATTTTTATCGAAGCGGGTTTGTTGTGGCGCGAGCCAGGCTGCTCAATGTGCCTTGCCATGAATGCCGATAAGCTCGGCGCGGGCGAGCACTGCGCCTCGACCTCTAACCGCAATTTTGAAGGCCGTCAGGGCTTTGGTGGTCGCACCCATTTGGTGAGCCCCGCGATGGCAGCGGCAGCGGCGATAGCAGGTCATTTTGTTGATGTTCGAGACTGGATTTGAGGAATTGGCTATGAAAGCATTTACAGTGTTAGACGGTATTGTGGCGCCAATGGATCGCGCAAATGTAGATACCGATATGATTATTCCCAAGCAGTTTTTAAAGTCGATCAAGCGCAGCGGCTTTGGTCCTAATTTGTTTGATGAGCTGCGTTATCTTGATGAAGGGCAGCCGGGTCGCGACAATAGTCAGCGCCCGCTAAACCCAGACTTCCCCTTAAACCAGCCGCGTTATCAAGGCGCCGAAATTTTGTTGGCACGAGAAAATTTTGGTTGCGGCTCAAGTCGCGAGCACGCGCCCTGGGCATTAGAAGATTACGGCTTTAGCTGCGTGATTGCGCCGAGCTTTGCCGATATTTTCTTCAATAACTGCTTTAAAAATGGCATTTTGCCGATTGTTTTGCCAGCGGCCAAAGTGGCTGAGCTGTTTGCTGCAATGTATGCCGATGAAGGCTATAAGCTCAAAATAGACTTGCCCGCGCAGACGGTAATTACTCCAGCAGGCGAGTCGATCCCCTTTGAGGTAGATGAATTCCGCAAGCACTGCCTCGTTAACGGCTTGGACGATATTGGTTTAACGCTGCAAGACGCCGATGACATTCGCGCCTATGAGAGTAAGTTGATGACGAAGTCGCCGTGGCTGTTTCGTGAGCACATCGCTTAATAAATTGGTTTAGCAACAGTAAAAGCTATTTTAAAAGGAATATAAGGTGTCTACACAAAGAACGATTGCAGTATTACCTGGCGACGGGATTGGTCATGAAATCATGGCCGAAGCGGTGAAGGTCTTAGAAAACATCAATACCCGTTTTGGCTTGGGTTTAAATTTAGAGCATGCCTTAGTGGGCGGTTCTGCTATTGATGCCCACGGTAGTGCGTTGCCCGAGGCGACCTTTGAACTGTGCGCCCGGGCTGATGCAATTCTACTGGGTGCAGTGGGTGGTCCTAAGTGGGATAAACTGCCGGTTGCAGAGCGCCCTGAGAAGGCAGGTTTATTAGAAATTCGTCGGCGTTTGGATTTGTTTGGTAATTTACGTCCCGCGATTTTGTATCCGCAGTTGGCAAATGCCTCGTCGCTGAAGCCCGAGTTGGTTGCGGGTTTGGATATTCTGATCGTGCGGGAGCTGACCGGCGGTATTTATTTTGGCCAGCCTCGCGGTATTCGAGTTTTAGAAAATGGCGAGCGCGAAGGCTATAACACCTACGTGTACAACGAGTCCCAGATTCGGCGCATCGGTAAAGTCGCTTTTGAGGCGGCGCAAAAGCGCGGTGGTCGCCTGTGCTCTGTCGATAAAGCCAATGTCTTGGAAGTAACCATGCTGTGGCGAGAAGTGATGGACGACATGGCCAAGGACTACCCCGATGTTGAGCTGAGTCATATGTATGTCGACAATGCCGCCATGCAGCTGATTCGCGAACCCAAGCAGTTTGATGTAGTGGTTACTGGTAATATGTTTGGTGATATTTTGTCTGACGCCGCCGCCATGCTCACGGGTTCAATTGGCATGCTGCCGTCCGCCTCGCTGGATGTGAATGGCCGGGGTATGTACGAGCCTTGTCACGGTTCGGCGCCTGATATTGCAGGACAAAACAAAGCAAACCCATTGGCGACGATTTTGTCGGTGGCGATGATGTTGCGTTATTCGCTGGCAGAGCCGGATGCGGCGCAAGCGATTGAAGACGCCGTAAGCAAAGTACTGGACAAGGGGCTGCGTACTGGTGATATCTTCTCGCCGGGCAGCACCCTCGTGAACACCGTAGAAATGGGCGATGCCGTTATCGCTGCGCTCTAAGGCGCACAAGACTTTTCGCGGTAGATATTAGCGCTGGCGGTGTCGCTGGTCGCAAAACAGCTTTAGGAGTCATTATGAAAAAAGTAGGATTTGTAGGTTGGCGCGGTATGGTTGGCTCAGTATTGATGGGTCGGATGCTAGATGAAAAAGACTTTGACAGTATTGAGCCGGTATTTTTCACCACCTCTAATGTCGGTGGACAGGGCCCTACGATTGGTCGTGATATCGAGGCCTTAAAAGACGCCAATGATGTGGCTGAATTGCGGCAAATGGACATTATTATTTCCTGCCAGGGTGGCGACTATACCAAGTCAGTGTTTCCCGCCTTGCGCGAGGGCGGTTGGGATGGCTACTGGATTGATGCGGCCTCTTCACTGCGTATGGATGACTCGGCGATCATCACCCTCGACCCCGTTAACCTCGACGTGATTAAAGACGGTTTGAGCCGCGGCGTTAAAAACTTTATCGGCGGCAACTGTACCGTGAGCTTAATGCTGATGGCTGTTGGCGGTTTATTCCGTGAAGGCTTGGTTGAGTGGGTTAGCGCTCAAACATATCAGGCGGCTAGCGGCGCCGGTGCACAAAATATGCGTGAATTGATTAACCAGATGGGCACTGTACGGGACTGCGTTGCCGACGAATTGGCCGATCCTCGCTCTAATATTCTCGATATTGACCGTAAAGTCGCCGAGATGATGCGCAGCGATGCCTTTCCTAAAGAACAGTTTGGTCACGCCTTGGCGGGCAGCTTACTGCCGTGGATTGATACTCAGCTGGAAAATGGTCAGAGCCGCGAAGAGTGGAAGGGCCAAGCCGAGACCAATAAAATTCTTGGCCGCGAACAGTCGCCTATCGCCATTGACGGCAACTGCGTGCGTATTGGCGCTATGCGCTGCCATAGCCAGGCATTGACAATTAAGCTCAACAAAAACGTTGCGATTAACGAAGTGGAAAGCATCTTGGCCAGTGCCAATGACTGGGTGCAAGTTGTGCCTAATGATCGCGCCGAAACTCTCGCCAAACTCACGCCGACCGCCGTCACCGGCAAGCTTCATGTGCCCGTTGGTCGTTTGCGCAAATTGAATATGGGCGAGCAGTATCTGTCGGCCTTTACTGTAGGTGACCAGTTGTTGTGGGGCGCTGCCGAGCCGCTGCGCCGGATGCTGCGAATTTTGCTTGGAGATATCAAGTAATGGCCTTTAAACGCGTTGCGATTTTTGGTGCCACCGGACTTGAAGGCGAGTCACTGCTGGAAGCCTTGTCTGGAATGGAGCTTGGCATTGAAACTGCGAGCGTGTTTGCGGCAGATGCCGAGGGCGAAACTGCTATGTTTCGCGGTCGTCCGGTTGCGGTAAAGGCGCCGGACACCGCTGACTTTAGCGCCTTAGATCTGGCTATATTTCTCCCCGAGGTCGGCAGCGATGCCGCCTTGGTGGACGCCGCTTGTGACGCCGGTATTGTAGTGTTAGACGCCACCGATACCTTGGCGCAGCGCGATGATGTGGCCATGTTTTGCGAGGGTGCTGAGGTTGCGGCGGGCAAGCTATTCGCAATCGCGGATGCCGCCACTAGTCATGTCGCGGCGTTGCTTCAGCAATTGGCGCCGACGACCATTAAGCGGGTTGATATTAGTGTTGCGCAAGCGGTATCGGTGGCGGGGCGCGATGGTATCGAAGCGCTAGCGGCTGAGACTGCGCGCCTGCTCGGCGGGCAAACCCCTGACACCACGGCGCTTGGTCAGCAGATTGCCTTTAATGTACTGCCGCAGTCTGCCGATCGCGCAGCGGCTGAGTTAGAGCATAATTTAAGTCGCTTGCTGGGTGACAATATTACAGTTATTGCCAATGTCATGATGGTGCCGGTCTTTTATGGTCACACAATTATGTTGCGGGTGGCCTGTGAGGAGCGGCCTGATTTGTCGGCACTGCGCGGTCGGTTAAACGAGGATTCACGCTTCCGTTTATTTCCAAATGAAGACGCAGAACAAGCTTCGCCAGTGTGCTTGCAAGGCAGTGATTGTATCGATATAGACCAACTTTATTACGACAGACGTGACGAAACGGCCTTTCGTTGTACTGTTGTCGGTGATAATCTCCGTAAAGGTGCGGTGTTTAACATTATTGAGCTGCTTAAAAACTTGATTAAAATCAACATCTAGCTAATATCTACGCATGTGATTTGGAGATGCAGCTGGTCTTCGCATTGCGTGGATTCCGCAAGGTAGATTTACTTAATATAAAAAGCAGTATTTCAGTGTAGCCGCTGAGAGCTGAGTGCTAAGACACAGACGGTGATAATATGGTTAGGAAGAGGCTTGCGACTGCGGTACTGGTAACGAGTGCCCTGCATAGCGGATTAGCGAGCGCACTCGGCTTAGGTGAGCTGACGCTTAGCTCTGCGCTAAATCAGCCTTTTCGTGCAGAAATTCCCCTGCGAGATGTTGGTGAGCTTGATGTTGAGCAAATTAGAATCGCACTTGCTGACGATACCGCTTTTGAAAATGCTGGCGTAGAACGCAGCCAGTTTCTGAGTTCCCTTGAATTCCAAGTGGAATTGCAGGGCGGCGGCAATGGTCGCATCATCGTTACCACTACGAATACCGTTCAAGAACCTTACTTAGACTTCATTGTGGAAGTGCGTTGGCCCAACGGTAAAATGAACCGAGAATATACGGTTTTATTAGATTTACCGGTATTTGCCAAAGCGTCACCGGCGCCGACAGTCAATGTGGCGCGTAGTGTTGCGCCGAGTGCGCCAGCGGTTAAAGCTGCTGTCGTTCAAGATACTGCTCCTAATCGCGAGCCGGGTGGCAGTATCGGCGTGGCTAATCGTACTGCACCTTTGGTGCGTGACGTTGACCAGCAACAGCGTTTGCCCGCAGCTGCAGATCCCACTGAATACCGGGTTCAGCACCACGATACCATGTGGAAAATTGCGGAAAATCTGCGTCCGAGCTCTTATGTGACCACTCAGCAAACTATGCTGGCCCTGCTTAAAAAGAATCCAAAAGCTTTTGTTGCCGGCAATGTGAATCGGATTAAATCTGGTTATATATTACGGATCCCTAGCGAGGCTGAAGTTCACGAAATTAACCACGACCAAGCCGTTGACGAAATTCGCAACCAAGCCAGAGAGTGGCGTGGCGAAAAAGTCAATCGCGTTGCTGCCGATAAAAAAGCCACTTTAAGCACGGCGTCATCGAACGCTGTTCCAGCGCGCGCGCCCCAGCTAGATGCGACAGATAAGACCGGTCGGGAGGCGCCTGCCGTTGAGGAGCAGGCGGTTAAATTTTCAGTCGGTAGCGCTGGCAGTGATACCGCCGCAGGCAATGAAGTTGAAGCTCTCCGTCAAAAGGTGCGGGAAGAGCAGGAGAATCTCGATAAATCAGTGTTAGAGAATGGCGCTATGCAAGCGCGCGTCCTCGAAATGGAAAAGCAGATTCGCACGCTGCAAAATTTAATTACACTGAAAAATACCCAGTTAGCCGCCTTGCAAACCGGTTTGGCGAAAGGCGATGGCGACGCTGCGGTGGCGGCACTTGCTGAAAACGAAGCAATTAGTCAAGACGACGAACAAGAGGCAATGGCTCCGTTAGCAGACAATGACGGCGGCGCATTAGTGGCAGGCTCCGAACCAGATGCTGGTCCGGCGGTGGCGAATACGCCAAGCGCTCCTGAAGCAGAGTCTCCCATCGAGACTAGCACGGCGTCATCAGACACCAGTTTAATGGCCACTGCGCAGGCCTGGCTTAGCAATGGTTTTGTGAAATTAATCGGTTTAGGCGTGGCAATTTTGGCCTTGCTTATTTTGATTCTGCGCCGCCGTGGCAATGAGGCTGATAGTGAGGCCGATCTGGCCGCCTTTGAAGCTAGCTTGGCGTCAAGTGATGTGGCAGATGCCGATGTGTTTTCGGCTAAACGCGATAACTTTGATTTTGATATAGGCAATACTGAAGCGACAGAGTTGAGCGATATTGCTGGCGAAGATAGTGAGCCGTCTTTTAATGCCGATGATTTCGATTTTGACAAACTTGATGCTGCCACTGACGCGACTGACGACCTCGGTATGGATGAGGGCGAAATTACTGTCAGCGCCGTTGAAACTGAGTCAGTCCAGCCTCAAACCGGCGATATTGTTGCGGAGGCAGATATTTATGTTGCCTATGGGCGTTACGATCAAGCCGCCAGCTTATTAAAAACAGCGATTGCCCAGGACCCAGACAACGCAGATTTACACGTTAAGTTAGTGGATATTTATTTGGATACCCGCGACCGTGAAAACTTTACCGAGGCATTTGCTGGATTGCGCAGCTTGGGTGATGCCGCTGCGATTGCCCGTGTTAAAGAATCAATGTCAGCTATTGATGGCGTAAGTGACTGGCTCGATGCCGAAAATGAGTTTGATGACTTGACTGTCGCTGGCAATTCGACCGCTGAGCTTGTTGAATCAGAATTGGATTTTGAGCTTGGTGACGATCTGGACTTTGAACTCAGTGATTTGGATGCGGATAAAGCGGATTCTGCTAGCGATGACCTCGCGTCGCTAGAATTAGACGAGACTGGCAGTGATGAACTCGGTGTCGATTTTGCGAATACTCGCGCACCCGAGGCTGCAGGTGGTGAACAGGGTGATAAAGGGGAGCTAGGTGATGACGTGGCCTCTGATAGCAAATCCCTTGACGATTCAGTCCGAAATGCTGAGGCCGATGCTCTTGCCTCGCTGGATGTCGATTTAGCCGACCTCGATTTTGATTTTGAGCCTAATGCCGCCGTCAGTGACTCGGCGGGAGAGAGCGAAAAAGCGTCTTTTGATTTTGCGGATTTCGACGACGTCGATTTGGGTAAGGGCGATGCGGACCTGGCTGCTACTGCGGAAGACGCGGGTTTAGATAGCAAAGATGACAGCGCGCTTTCTGATGAAGATGATTTCGAATTTGATTTTGCCGCGCTAGATGAGGCGGAAGAAGCTGAAGCAAGTGCCGCAAACGGCTCTGAGCCAGATACCCTGCCACCAAGCAGTAGCGCGAATGGGGATACATTGTCGTCATTAGCAGCGGATAGCGATTTGGATCTTGATTTAGATCTCTCTAGCTTCGATGTGGAAAACGACGACGAGTTACTCTCATTTGAGGGCTCTGATGCTGATTTAGACCTTGATTTGACAGATTTCGACGCGCCGCTAAGTCCAGTCGCGGATTTAGATTTGTCTACCGAGAGCAGTGAAACTGCTGCGGTCGCGGCGGACGATGAGTTTTTTGTCGATGCCGCTGACGCCGGGTTAGAGAGCGGTGAATTAGCGAGCGCGGAAACGACGAATAAAGCAAATGAGGGCGAGGGTATCGCCGTAGAAGATTTGAGTTTCGACGAGTTTGATGCTGATGAGGGTGAGGGCGAGTTTGATAATTTACTCGATACCGAATCTGTGGCCACTAAGCTTGATCTCGCTCGCGCTTACGTAGATATGGGTGATAGTGACGGCGCTCGCGAAATGCTTGAAGAAGTACTCGTAGAAGGCGATATACAGCAGCAAAGTGATGCGCAGGCATTGTTGGATATTATTGGTTAATCATCAGATGTGGCAGTTGGCATGACGAGCTTCGATCGCTTTGCCGATGAGCTATTACCCTTAGGAAGTCGCATAGCACTTGCCTTTGAATACCAAGGGAGTGCTTATCGCGGCTGGCAGAGTCAGTTAAAACCGCAGGTGGCGACTATTCAGGAGCGGCTCGAAAAAGCCATTTCTGCAATCGCTGCTGCGCCGGTAACCGTGATGTGCGCCGGTCGAACAGACGCAGGCGTGCATGCCACTCATCAAATTGTTCATTTTGACGCGCCAGCAAGTCGCTCTTTGCGGTCTTGGGTTGCCGGGGTGAATGCCAAGCTACCAAAAGACATCGCGGTGCTATGGGCGCAACAGGTGCGGGATGATTTTCACGCGCGTTTTTCGGCAACAGCCCGGCGCTATCGCTACGTTATTCTCAATCAACCCCGACGCTCAGCGCATCTTGTGCATGGCGTGACCTTGGTCGACGCCGAATTAGATGAAAAACTGATGCATGAAGAAGCGCAGGTATTGTTGGGTGAGCAGGATTTTAGCGGATTTCGGGCGGCGTCTTGCCAGTCAAATACCGCAATGCGCAACATCCATTTTGCCAATGTGAGTCGTCGTGGTCGCTATGTCGTCATTGATATCGCTGGCAACGCGTTTTTGCATCATATGGTGAGGAATATCGCAGGCGTGCTTATTGCAGTCGGCAGTGGTGAAATGCCAGCGGGCTGGACACGTCAAGTTTTAGAGGGGCGCGATCGCAGCAAGGGCGGGGTTACCGCCAAGCCCGATGGATTGTATTTGGTTGATGTAACTTACCCCGAACACTTTAATTTGCCCAAAACCCACTTAGGTCCTGATTTTCTTGTGTCCTGAGGTGGCCTTTTACAGACACGTCCCTAGCTTATTTGTTAATATTCGCTCCAATTAATTGCCTGGCTGTTCATCTAAGTGTCCCGTACCCGCGTAAAAATCTGTGGTATTACCCGAGCTGAAGACGCTGCGGCAGCGATACGTGCCGGTGCGGATGCCCTGGGCTTTGTTTTTTACGCAAAAAGCCCGCGCAGTGTGAGTGCTGCACAGGCAGCCGAACTCATGGCGGGGCTACCGGTCTTTGTTAGTAAGGTGGGGCTATTTGTTAATGCCGACGCCGAAGAAGTCAGGCAGGTATTAGCCGTGTGTGAACTGGATTTGTTGCAGTTTCACGGCGATGAAACCCCAGCGTATTGTGCGTCTTTTGCTAAACCCTATATGAAAGCGATACGGATGCGTGATGGCGTCGATGTGGCAGAGGCGATGCAGGCCTATGCCAGTGCCTCGGCAATATTGCTCGACAGCTATAAACCGGGTGTGCCGGGCGGCACGGGGGAATCTTTCGACTGGGCGCGGCTTCCCACCAATAGTGAACGGCCCTTGCTTCTTGCTGGCGGTTTGCGACCAGATAATGCCGGGGCTGCAATTGCGAGCTGTAAACCCTATGCCTTGGATGTCAGTGGCGGCGTTGAATCTGCGCCGGGTATTAAATGTGCCCACGCCATGACACGTTTTATTGAAGCGGTCAGCCAAGCTGACCGACGGGAGGATTGAGTGAGTAGTAAGGTAGTAACACCTGATTTTAGCCAGTTTCCAGACGCCAGCGGCCATTTTGGCCCCTATGGCGGTCGCTTTGTCTCCGAAACCTTAATTTTTGCGCTAGACGAATTGGCTGCGGCCTACCAGCGCTTGCGCAAAGACCCTGGGTTTCAAGCGGAATTTGACCATGACCTGGCCCACTATGTGGGGCGTCCATCACCACTCTATTACGCCAAACGTTGGTCAGAAGAAGTGGGTGGTGCGCGGATTTTCCTTAAGCGTGAAGATCTTAATCACACCGGTGCGCACAAAGTAAATAACACGGTTGGCCAAGCGTTGTTGGCCAAATACATGGGTAAAAAACATGTGATCGCGGAAACCGGTGCGGGCCAGCACGGCGTTGCGACGGCAACCGTTGCTGCGCGTTTGGGCATGAGCTGCCAGGTATTTATGGGCGAAGAGGATATTCAGCGTCAGGCCCTAAATGTCTATCGCATGAAATTACTCGGCGCTGAGGTGATTTCGGTTAAATCCGGTTCGCGCACGCTGAAAGATGCCATGAACGAAGCCATGCGCAACTGGGTAACCAATGTAGACGACACGTTTTACATTATTGGCACTGCGGCGGGCCCGCACCCATACCCGATGTTAGTTCGAGACTTTCAATCGGTTATTGGCCGCGAAGCGCGGGAACAGTGTTTGGCTCAGAATGGCCGCCTACCAGACGCCTTGGTTGCCTGTGTTGGCGGTGGCTCTAACGCTATCGGCTTATTTCACCCCTTTCTTAACGACGAAGGCGTGGCCATGTACGGGGTTGAAGCTGGCGGGCACGGCGTCGCGAGCGGTGAACACGCTGCGCCTTTAAACGACGGTATTCCGGGAATATTGCACGGTAACCGCACCTACCTAATGCAGGACGAAGCGGGGCAAATTATTGAAACCCACTCGGTCTCAGCGGGCCTTGATTACCCCGGTGTTGGTCCTGAGCATTCGTGGTTGAAGGACATGGGGCGCGTGAACTATGTTGCAATCGACGACGATGAGGCCTTGGCGGCATTCCGCAAACTCACTTTAGTTGAAGGTATTATGCCCGCGCTAGAGTCTGCTCACGCCGTCGCGTATGCCGAAAAATTGGCTAAAACCATGAGTCCGGAGCAGCATATCGTAGTGAATCTGTCTGGCCGTGGTGATAAAGACATTCATACCGTCGCAACACTCGACGGTATTGGGATTGAATAACGGGGAAGTATTTTGAGTCGTTTAGCTGCTTTATTTACAAGTTTAAAAACCCAGGGCCGCAAGGCCTTGGTACCGTATATTGTTGCCGGCGACCCTGAGCCTTCGGTAACTGTGAGCTTAATGCATGAGCTGGTTCGCCAAGGCGCCGATATTATTGAATTGGGGGTGCCGTTTTCCGACCCCATGGCGGAAGGTCCAGTTATTCAGTTAGCCCACGAGCGCGCCTTGGCTCACAAGGTATCATTGACGATGGCCTTGGCGATGGTTGCCGAGTTCCGTCAGACTGACAGCAAAACCGCTGTGGTATTAATGGGTTATGCGAATCCGATCGAGCGCATGGGCTATGAGGTGTTCGCTGAGCGCGCAGCGGCGGCGGGGGTAGACGGTTTGTTGACCGTTGATATGCCACCAGAGGAGGCCGAAGAGCCGAGCCGGATACTGAAAGCGGCCGGTGTTGATAATATCTTCCTGCTCGCGCCGACCACGGACAATACCCGTATCGCCAAAATTGCTGCATTGGCAAGCGGCTACCTTTATTGCGTTGCCTTAAAAGGGGTGACGGGTGCTGGTAACCTTGATATTTCAGCGGTCACTCAGCTATTAAATAATATTAAGGCGCACACAGATCTGCCGATTACGGTCGGTTTTGGCATTAAAGACGGTGCCTCTGCTGCTGCCTTGGCGCCGCTGTGTGCTGGCGTTGTTGTCGGTAGCGCCTTGATCGAGCGCTTGGCCAGTGCCGATCGGAGTCAGGGAGATAGCGTTTGGATTCCCTCAGTACTTTCGTTGATCGGTGAAATGCGCGCCGCGATAGACGCATAGTGACTGCGTATTACGTGATTTAAAGGTCGGTGTGATGCTGCCATTTTTCGTGTGAATACGCTAAAGTGGCGCCCGGACTGAGCTGTTTTTTATAGAATATTTGTGTAGTGGTTTTGTACATTCAGCCAACGGCTGGATAACTAACAGGAACGGATTATGAGTTGGGTAGACAAAATTCTTCCTTCGGGAGTGCGTCGGGTAGAGTCGGAAAAGCGCAGCGCTAAAGGTGTGGTGCCGGAAGGTCTATGGAAAAAGTGCGTGAAGTGCGAGGCGGTTTTGTATCGTCCCGAGTTGGAAAGCAATATGGACGTTTGTCCTAAATGTGACCACCACATGCGCATTGGTGCACGTCGGCGTATTGCTTTGTTTCTCGATGAGGCTGGCCGAGAGGAAATTCTTGCCCATATCGAGCCTGTTGATCGCCTCAAATTTAAAGACAAAAAGAAATACCGCGACCGTTTGACCGCAGCGCAAAAGTCGACGGGTGAAAAAGACGCACTTGTCGCCTATACCGGTAAGGTTAAAGGTCTGCCTGTTGTGGTTGTGGCTTTTGAATTTAACTTCCACGGCGGTTCAATGGGTTCTGCTGTAGGTGAAAAATTCACCCAAGCTGCCAATGTCGCCATGAAAGAAGGCTGGCCATTGATTTGTTTCTCGGCTTCTGGCGGTGCGCGCATGCAAGAAGCGCTTATTTCCTTAATGCAAATGGCCAAGACCAGTGCAGTACTTGAACGCATGAAGCAGAACAGCGTGCCCTATGTGTCGGTAATGACCGACCCTATCTACGGTGGCGTGTCGGCGAGCTTGGCTTTACTTGGTGATATTAATGTTGCCGAGCCGGGCGCGCGGGCCGGTTTTGCAGGTCCTAATATTATTGAGCAAACCATTCGTCAAAAATTACCGCCAGGCTTTCAGCTCAGCGAGTTTTTATTGGCCCACGGCGCAATCGATATGATTGTGCGTCGAGCTGATATGCGTGACACCCTTAGTCGAATACTGTCTAGCCTTACGCATTACACCCATTAAGCACGATAAAGGCGATGCGCTTTACGACGCTTGAAGAGTGGCTGCAATGGCTGGAATGTCAGCACCCCCGTGCGATTGATTTGGGTCTTGAACGGGTTTCCGTTGTAGCCAAGGCCCTTAATATTGCCCTAGCTATGCCTGTTATCACGGTGGCGGGTACAAACGGCAAAGGCAGTTGTGTTGCGCTAAGTAGCGCCATTCTCGGTGCTGAAGGCTATCGGGTTGGCACGTACACCTCGCCCCATCTTGTTCATTACAACGAGCGTATTGTCATTGCCGGCCGGTATGTGAGCGACGATGAGTTGCTCGCCGCATTCAGTGCAATCGATGAAGCTCGCGGCGCCACGTCATTGACCTATTTTGAGTTTGGCACGCTGGCTGCCTTATGGCTTTTTCAGCGTGCGGAGCTCGATGTTGTCATCCTTGAGGTGGGGCTTGGCGGTCGTTTAGACGCGGTGAATATTGTCGACGCCGATATTGCCATTGTTAGCTCTATTGCGATTGACCATGAGGCTTGGTTAGGGCGCGACCGCGAGGTCATTGGCCGCGAGAAAGCTGGGGTTTTTCGCCAAGGTCGAATTGCGGTGGTGGGGGATGTGAACCCGCCGCAGTCGGTGTTGAGCTACGGGCGTGATATTGGCGCAGTTGTTTTATGCCGAGATCGCGACTTTTCTTATAGCGAATCAACAAGCCAGTGGGATTGGCAGGGCGTGGATGCACAGGGCGATAAGCTCGAATACCATGGCTTACCGCTACCCAGCGTACTGCTCGACAATGCCGCAACCGTTCTGCAAGCCTTGCAGTATCTGGATTTGAATGTTTCTGACGCTGCGGTGAGAAGCGGCTTGTCGCTTGTCGAGCTGTCGGGTCGCTGCCAACATATTGCCTTAGATGGCGTTGATATTGTTTTAGATGTCGCGCATAACCCCGCTGCAGTTGTTACACTGCGCCAACATTTGCAGCAATATCCCGTTAGCGGTCGTAGTCGTTGCGTTTTTGCGGTTATGGCTGATAAGGCTATTGCGGAAATACTCAGTATTTTACAGCCATGTTTCGAGAACTGGTGGTTGGCAGATTTAGATGGAAATAGCCGTGCCGCTGGAGCGAGTGACGTAGCCGGTATGTTAATGGCTCAGCAAGTCAGCGGAGTCGAGTACGGTGGCAGCGTGGCGGCAAGTATTCAGCAGGCTATAGCGCAATCAGCGAGCGGTGACCGTGTAGTGGTTTTTGGCTCTTTTTTCACCGTGGCAGAAGCCATGTTGTTTTTGTCCGAGCGTGGCGGGGTCGACGTGAGTTCGGTCATAACCGCCAAGGGGAATACATTGTGATGAGACAGCGCTTAATTGGTGCCTTGGTGTTACTCTGCGGCGGCGTCATTTTGTGGTCCTTGCTGTTTACCGGTCCGGCGGCCTCTAAGCTTGATCGCCATAGTCAAATTCCGGCGGCGCCACAATTTGAACCCTTGCTTGAGGCGGAGCCAGAGCGACCTGAAGGTATTACATCGGCTGACACTGAGCTTGTGCCGCCGCAGCCTGTTCCTCGTATAGACGATGAGGTGTCCTCCGCGCCGGTGCAAAGCAAATCGCGTCCTCCGGTGGTTGCGGCGGCCCCAAAGCCAAGCACTGCTCCGGCGGCAAAACCCGCGGTGCAGCAGCCAAGCAGCGAGGCGCCGAAGAAGCCCGGGTTGGATAAGCACGGCCTGCCATTAGCCTGGGTGGTGCAAGTGGGGGTGTTTGGCAATGCCGACAATGCGGCCGCCCTTAAAAAGTCACTACAAGGCGCGGGCTATAAAGCGTTTACAGATCAAATAGAACGTGGTGGCAAGCGTTTGCACAGAGTCTTGGTAGGGCCGGTGTTGAGCGAAGACAAGGCTGTTGCTCAGCAAGGCGCAATTAATACGCGATTCAATGTTAAGTCTATCGTTAATCGCTTTGAGCCATAGCAATGTCAATTTAATGCCCGGAGTGAAATCTTACTTGGGCTGGGGGCGCGAGCTTGCTAGAATTCGCGTCTCGAAATTCCACGGGAGCTGTTTAGAGTGCTAAGCACCTTAGTTTGGGTAGATTGGGCCATTATTGGCGTTGTCACCCTGTCTGCACTAATTAGTTTGATTCGTGGTTTTGTCAAAGAAGCACTGTCACTGGCCTCATGGGCGGTGGCATTTTTTGTCAGTGTTGCTTTCCATAGCCAAGCCGTAGGCCTACTTGAAAATCTGGTTGATAAAATTTACCTGCGAGAAATTTTGGCGTACGTACTGCTGTTTGGCGGCACCTTGGTACTGGGTAGTTTGCTAACCCACTTTATTGCCATGGTGGTTAAACGCACCGGTCTTAGCGGCACAGATCGCTTATTGGGTATGATATTTGGCACCACCCGTGGTTTGATTGTGGTGTTGGCCGCTTTAGTTTTACTTCCGTCGTTATTGACGGGTATAGAAAATGATCAGTGGTGGAAGGAATCGCAGCTGATACCCGAGTTTCTGTTGATGAAGGACTGGTCAGAGCAGAGCTTCAACGATGTGGTTAACTGGGTGTCGACGTTAATGTCGAACAACTCCGTATAAACGCATTGATCTTCACCTTAATTGAGGTAGTACTGCATGTGTGGCATTGCAGGCATAGTCGCCAAGTCCAACGTAAATCAAGATTTATATGATGCTTTAACGGTATTGCAACACCGCGGCCAGGACGCCGCCGGTATTGTGACCTTTGCCGATGGCAAGCTAAATCAGCGCAAAGGCAATGGTCTAGTAAAGGATGTGTTTCACACCAGACACATGCAGCGCTTAACTGGCAATATCGGCATCGGCCACGTTCGCTACCCAACAGCGGGTAGCTCAAGCCCCGCATTGGCGCAGCCGTTTTACGTCAATTCACCCTACGGTATTAGTCTTGCGCACAATGGCAATTTAACCAATGCCGCTGAACTGTCCCAAGAGCTATTCCAGTCTGATCTACGCCACCTCAATACAGATTCAGATTCTGAGGTTCTTCTTAACGTTTTCGCACACGAATTACAGAAACTGGGTAAATTAGTGCCTGAAGCCGATGATGTTTTTTCAGCGGTTAGCGGTGTTCATAATCGCTGCAAGGGCGGCTATGCCGTGGTGGCGATGATCGCCAATTACGGTGTTATTGGTTTCCGCGATCCAAACGGTATCCGTCCTTTAGTGTATGGCGTGCGTGAATCTGCTGGCGGCAAAGAATATATGCTGGCCTCAGAAAGCGTGGCCTTAGACGCGCTGGGTTATAAATTAGTCGCCGATGTTGCGCCGGGTGAAGCGGTCTATATCCAAACCTCTGGCGAAATTCACGTACGCAAATGTGCCGACGCGGCGGATTACCGGCCCTGTATTTTTGAGCATGTGTATTTTGCGCGGCCCGATTCGATTATGGACGGCATTTCGGTTTATAAATCTCGGCTGCGTCAGGGCGAGCGTTTGGCAGAAAAGATTCTGCGAGATCACCCCGGCCACGATATCGACGTTATTGTGCCCATTCCGGACTCTAGCCGTATTGCTGCACAGTCAATGGCGGCAAAATTAGGCGTTAAATTCCGCGAAGGTTTGGTAAAAAACCGCTATATCGGCCGTACTTTTATTATGCCTGGGCAGAGCGCCCGGAAAAAATCGGTAAAACAAAAGCTCAATGCCATCGGTCTTGAGTTTAAAGACAAAAACGTCATGCTAGTGGATGACTCCATCGTCCGGGGCACGACCTGTCAGCAGATCATTGAAATGGCACGGGATGCCGGTGCGCGCAAGGTGTATTTTGCCTCGGCAGCGCCCCCAGTTCGCTACCCCAATGTCTACGGTATTGATATGCCGTCAGTCGATGAACTCATTGCCCACGGTCGCACAGTGGAAGAGATTCGCACTGAAATAGGCGCAGACTGGCTTATATATCAAGACCTTGATGACTTAGTGCATTGCTCCTCGGAAGGTAACCCTAAGATCAATGACTTTGAGTGCTCGGTGTTTAATGGCGACTATATTACCGGTGATGTCGATCAAGCATACCTCGATAAATTGGCAGCAGATCGCAATGACAATAGTCAAAATGAGCGTAATGCCAGCAGTGGTGACGGCGCGCTGATTGGCTTGCATAATGACGTATCATAAAAGTAGATTGGTCTAGGTAGAAAACATGACTGAACAGGAATATTTAGCTCAGCGCGTGGCGGTTCTCGACGCCGCTGCACTTGATACTCGCGCGGTGCGCGGTGGTCAGCGCCGTACCGCGGAAGGCGAGCATTCAGAGCCAATATTTACGACCTCAAGTTATGTGTTTGCCTCAGCCGCTGAAGCCGCAGCGCGGTTTTCTGGCGAGCAGCCCGGCAATGTGTACTCGCGCTATACCAACCCTACCGTGCGCACGTTTGAAGAACGCATCGCGGCCCTAGAAGGCGCCGAAATGGGGGTGGCGACGGCCTCGGGTATGGCGGCTATTCTCAGTACGTGTATGGCCCTGCTTAAGACCGGAGACCATATCGTCTGCTCCCGCAGCGTGTTTGGTACTACCACGGTATTACTCACTAAATTTTTGGGCAAAGTTGGTATACGCACTACGTTTGTCGACTTGGTCGACCCCGAGGCGTGGCAAGCTGCGATATGTGCCGATACCCGGCTGCTGTTTCTCGAAACGCCGTCTAATCCATTGTCGGAAGTGGCGGACATTCGCGCCCTAGCGGATATTGCCCATAAGCACAATTGCTTGTTGGTGGTAGATAACTGTTTTTGCACACCCGCCTTGCAGTTGCCTTTAGCCTTGGGCGCCGATATTGTGGTGCACTCGGCGACTAAATATTTAGACGGCCAAGGTCGCTGTGTGGGTGGCGCGGTCGTAGGCCGTCGCGAGCATATGGATGAAGTCTTAGGCTTTATTCGCACTGCGGGTCCGAGTATGAGCCCCTTTAATGCCTGGGTTTTCCTCAAGGGGCTAGAAACCTTGCGCCTGCGGATGATGGCGCACTCGGCCAGTGCGCTGGCCTTGGCGCAGTGGCTGCAAACGCAGCCGAATATCGACAAAGTTCATTATTCAGGTTTAGAAGATCACCCCCAACACGCTTTAGCTGCAGCTCAGCAAAAGGCCTTTGGCGGGGTGATGTCGTTTGAAGTGCGCGGGGATCAGGCGGCGGCGTGGCGATTTATTGATGCCACGCGGTTGGTGTCGATTACGGCTAATCTCGGCGACGCTAAAACCACCATCGTGCACCCCGCGACGACCACGCATGGTCGCTTAAGTCCAGAACAGCGCGCGGAGGCGGGCATTAAAGACAATTTGATTCGCGTCGCGGTCGGCCTAGAAGATATTGCGGATTTGCGCGCCGACTTACAGCGTGGCCTCGATGCCGTCTGATCAATTGGCTGTGTTAGCGGCGGTAAGTGCAGAGATCGGGCGAGTTGTCTTAGGTAAAGACCGGCAAGTACAGCAAGCCTTGTGCTGCTTATTAGCGCGGGGTCATCTGCTAATTGAAGACGTGCCCGGCGTTGGAAAAACCACCCTGTCCCAGGCCTTTGCCAGAGTCACCGGGCTGGACTACCAGCGCATGCAATTTACCAGCGATTTGTTGCCGGCCGATATTCTAGGGGTCTCGGTATTCGACCGTAACAGCAACGCTTTTCATTTTCATCCGGGGCCAATTTTTACTCAATTTTTACTCGTTGATGAAATCAATCGCGCCAGCCCAAAGACGCAAAGCGCATTACTTGAGGCAATGGCTGAACAGCAGGTCAGCATTGAAGGCGAAACGCGTCCTTTGCCCCAGCCTTATTTTGTTATGGCGACCCAAAATCCGTGGTTCCAGTCTGGAACCTTTCCGTTGCCGGAGTCCCAGCTCGACCGCTTTTTGATGCGGATTTCACTCGGTTACCCCGATGAGCGCTCGGAGCGGCGCTTGCTGGCGGGTGGTGATCCCCGCTCGGTGTTAAGCCAGCTGCGAGCCTTGCTCAATGCCGAAAAGATTATTGCCCTGCAAAATGCGGTAGACGCAATTGAAGTTCGCGACAGCGTGCTGTCGTATGTGCAGCGTCTAATCGGTTTTACCCGTCAAGATTCCCACTACGCTTTTGGCCTGTCTACCCGCGCCGCATTGGCACTTATTCAATGCGCGAAGGCCTGGGCGATGTTACAAGGGCGTGACTATGTGTTGCCCGACGACATCCAATTGGTGCTAGAACCCGTTGCCGCCCATCGACTCAAGGCAGCTGCCGACGGCCAAGGTGATGGCCCGGATTTAATTAAGCGCTTATTGTCACAGGTACCGGTAGTGGTATAGCGATGAAAAACCGGATTAGAGCGTTATTTCGTCGCCGTTTTAATAGCTGGTTAGACAAACGCAGTCCGCGCTGTAGTGAAATCACCCTCAATCAACGCCGTATTTTTATCATTCCCTCCAGTGCTGGCTTGGGCTTTGCCATCATGTTGATGGGCTTGCTACTGCTGGCCATTAATTATCAGAATAATTTAATCTTTGCCTTATGCTTTTGGTTATTCAGCATTTTTCTGGTGGCGATATTACACACCTACGCAAATCTATCTGGGCTGTTGCTGCGCGCCGGTGCGGCTGAGCCGGTATTTGCCGGTGAATTAGCCAGTTTTCATCTGCACTTGGAGGCTGGGCGGCGAGATCGCCATCGCTTGAATGTTGGCTTTCCCAATCAACAAATGGAAGTGTGCGATATCGACGCCGAGATGGGCGCAGCTAACGTCATTATTAAATACCCTACACAGAAGCGCGGCGCTTTGCGGCCGGGGCGGATGGAAGTCACGTCGCGCTACCCTTTAGGGATTTTGCGCTGCTGGAGTGCACCGTCCTTAGATTGGCATTGCCTTGTTTATCCGCGGCCGCGCTGTTTGCGTCCCTTGTTAAACAGCGCTGACAGCGGCGAGGGACATATTCCTGATCGTAGCAATGATAGCGATGAATTCAGTGGCTTTAATCGTTATCAGGCGGGGCAGTCACCTCGGCGAATTTTTTGGAAGGCTTACGCCAAGGGCCAGGGTTTACTGGTAAAACAATATGAACAGTCTCAGGCCGATGAGTTGATTTTAGATTGGGATAGCTTAGAGGGCCTCAGTGTGGAAGAGCGCTTGAGTACACTTTGTGCCTGGGCGCTAGACTGCGACAAACAAGGTCTGGCTTACGGTTTAAAATTGCCAAAACTTACCGTGGCGTCAGGCTCTGGCAGCGGGCAGCTGAGCAAGGTTCTGCGCGAACTGGCGGTCTTTTAAATGACGACCGCGAATATTAATTTTGTCGCGCAGCGCCAGGCCGTCATTTGGCTGCTGTTGGCGCAATTGGTGACCTTGGCGCCGCAGCTCGGCGTGTTGCCGGTGTGGATACTCGCGGTGTGGGCATTTGTGGCTCTCTGGTATTGGCGCATTGTTAGCGCTGCGTGGTCGTTTCCCGCGCGCTGGATCAAGGCGTGTATTGCACTGAGCACCCTTGGCGGCGTCTACTTCTCGTTTCCATCATTGTTTTCGTTAGAAGCCATGGTCACCATTTTGGTTTTAGCGGTTGTACTTAAATTATTAGAGCTCAAAACGGCGCGAGATCACTGGCTTATATTAATGCTCAGTTATTTCATTGTTGCTTGCGGACTCCTGTTTTCTCAGCAGATTGGCGCACTCATTATGGCGCTATTGCAGATTGCAGTATTGCTATTGGCCCAGCAAGCACTGCAGCGCAGACGTGCAAAGACCCTGCCGATGTTGCGTGTGGTCGCCGTCATGGCCTTGCAATCCCTGCCATTGATGCTGATGTTGTTTGTGATATTCCCCCGTATTGGGCCATTGTGGACCATGCCATTGCCCGGCGGGCAGGCGACCACGGGCATGTCTGACTCGCTGGAGTTTGGCGATATTGCTAAATTAAGTCAGTCTGGCGCGCTGGCTTTCAGAGTGCGATTTAACGGCGTCATGCCAGCCTCCCACGATTTATACTGGCGAGGGTTGGTGCTCGATGATTTTGATGGTCGGCGTTGGACTCGCAGTAGCTGGTCGTTATGGTCGAATAAAATGCCTCCTCCGGTATTGGCCGAGCCGCAGTTGAATTACACCGTAACCTTGGAGCCGGGCAGCCATAAATGGTTGTACACGCTACCTCAGGCGGTGGTAAGCCGCGATGATGTTTATTACAGCAATCAGCATTTATGGTTACCGGCCAGACCAATAACGGGCCGCTTGCAGTACACCGTGAACAGTAATTTGGGCCAAGCTCTGGTCGACAATAAGGCGTTAAGTCGTAAAAATTTGAGCTTAGGCCGGGCGGCTAACCCACGAGCCGAGGCGCTGGCAGCGCAGTGGCAGACGCAGTGGCCAGACGCCCAAGACCGGGTTGCTGCGGCAATTCGGTATTTTGAGCAAACACCGTTTATTTACACCCTCACACCGCCCTTACTCGGAGAGAGTAATGTCGATGAGTTCTTGTTTGATAGCCGTCAGGGCTTTTGCGAACATTTTGCGGGTAGTTTTGTGTATTTAATGCGCGCGGCAGGGGTGCCTGCGCGGATAGTGGTGGGCTACCAAGGTGGTGAGTTTAATGATCGCGATGGCTACCTATTGGTTAATCAGTCCGACGCCCACGCCTGGGCAGAAGTGTATATTGAGGGGCAGGGGTGGTTGCGGGTAGATCCAACCGCCACGGTGGCCCCCAATCGTATTCGTTTAGGCGCAGAAGCAATGCTGCGGGATCAAGAGGGGTATTTGGGCGAGTCGCCATTGTCTCTGCGCAAGTACGAATGGGCTAAGCGTTTCCGATATTTTGTTGATAATATTAATTACGCGTGGGCGCGCTGGATACTCAATTATGATTCCGGCACCCAAAATGATTTTCTCTTGCGAGTGCTTGGTGATATTAACCCCCAGCGCTTGATGTTAGTCATTATGTTGGCTGGGGGCATACCGCTGTGCTTGGCTGCCTTCTTTAGTTTGCGTTTACCTAAGCGTGCTGGCGAGGACTTGGCCGCACGCTATTACCTTGCTAGCTGCGCCGCGCTGGCAAGAAAGGGGGTGCCGCGTCGCGCAGGAGAAACACCGGACGATTACCTTCGGCGGGTCGCGGCAGGGCACGCTTGTTGGGCGGCCTGGTTGCGAGAGCAAACGCGGTTATTTAGCCTGTGCAGTTATTTACCCGAAGACAGTGTTTCTTACCAAGAGAATTTAAAGTCGTTAAAACGTGGGCGTCGCCCACAAAAGTACTTAGAACGCAGTAATAGTGCAATGGGATATACCAGTAAATGAATAAGTTTTTGATTGTGTTACTTGCCGTCGGTGTCATGTTTTATTTGAACCGTGTGCTCAACACCATGTTGATTAATTTTGCTGAGAAAAATCAGCGTTCCGCCTTGCGCGTGGGCTATGTTCGCAAGAGTTTGAATTTTGGGACCTTGCTGTTGGGCTTTGTGCTCGTGTGTTTTTTCTTAGGCCTGGGCTACCACCAAGTATTCATTTTTATATCGTCATTTTTGGCGGTGCTTGGCATTGCCTTGATTGCACAGTGGTCAATGCTCAGTCATTTAACTGCCGGCGTGATTATCTTTTTTGCCTTCCCCTATGGTATTGGTGATCGCATTAGGGTGGTGGATAAAGACGATGATATTAGCGGCCGAATTTTAGAAATTGCTTTGTTCCATGTGCTTATTCGGCGGGATGACGGCACCACAGTGGTCTACCCAAATAGTATGATGCTGCAAAAGGCGGTTATTAAATTGACGGCAAACTCGTCGTTGGCCGCGCAAACCGACGGGGCAAAGCCTCCGCTCGATTCGGGGGCGGCGCCAGCGCTCCACAAAGAACTCGAGGACTAAGACTGCTGCAGAATTACGTTTGGTAGGCTTTTAAAAACATGCGCACGCAATGCTGGGCATAGTTTTGTAGTTCAGTGGCAGACTTTGAATTGCCAATACACAGTAAGTTGCGAAATTGCGCCTCGCTGTGGATCATTGCGATGAGCTGGCTTGCGGCGAAGTCGATATTGTCGATGCGTAAATGACCTAACTGGTTTTGCTCGTTTAAATAGTTACTCAGGCGCTGTCTGATTTTATCTGGCCCTGCGGCCCAAAACAGTTCGCCAACTTCGGTATTACCGCCTTCGCGCACGCAAACCCGAAAAATACCAATTGCTTCGGGGCTGCTCAGCAGCGAGGCGAGGTGGCTGCAGAAATAAGTGAGATAAGCCTCGCAGCCCATTGCGCTGCTTTGCTTTTCGGGGACGAGCTCGTATTCGTCACATTTGGACTCGATTGCGGCGGTGAATAGCTGCTGTTTGTTGCCAAAGTGACTGTATACCGTTTGCTTGGAAACCCCGGCAGTCTTGGCGATGCCTTCCATACTGACTTTTTCAAAGCCGTGTTCGACAAACAGCATTCCTGCAGAGAGGATGATTTGCTGGCGTTTTTCTTCGCTTTTGGAGCGGGCGCGTTTCTCTTGCACGTTACAGTATCCGTGATTGCATTTTTGTAATGCTAATTTAAATAAAATAGACTGGACAGTCCAGTTTGATTTATCTATATTCGTGCCAATCTGGATCCACTTGAGAATGTTGGCAATGAAACGCTTTTATACTGCAGCGACGCTACTATGTTTAGCGAATTTTCTTCTGGTGGGGGCGCAGGCTGAAACACGACTGCATCCAGTGAATTACCTGACTATTCAAGAGCAGTCGTCCTATGAGGCGCAACGCCTATTCGCCGGGCGCGTCATCGGTAGCCAGCGCGCAGAGATCGGCTTCGAGCTTGCTGGGCAAGTAATGAGCGTGAGCGTTGAAGACGGCGAGCGTGTCGAGACGGGGCAGGTGCTTGCAAGCTTAGACACTCGTGGCTTGGAGATTGAGCAAACTGAACTTAATTCGGCGCGGATCGAAGTAAGTACTCGTCTCGCGCAGGTTGATAAAGACCTCATTCGCCTGCAGGCATTGCGCGAAAAGGCGTACGTGTCGGAAGGTCAGCTGGAGACCCTGGTATCAAAGCGCCAAGCGACGGCTGCGCAGTTAGCGCAAGTTGAATCAAAACTTCAGGGTGTGGCCTTACGCATACAAAAATCCAAGCTCCTTGCGCCCTTTGCCGGAGAAATTGCCGGTATGCAATTAGAAGCGGGAGTGCTGGTTGCAGCCGGGCAGCCACTGATGCAAATTGTGCAATCCAGTCGCAGTGAGGCAGTGTTTGGGATATCTGACCAGCTGGGTCGCAATCTCGTTGTTGGTCAACCTTTACCCGTAATGGGTGATTTTGGCGAATGGCAAGCGAACCTTATTTCGGTTTCGCAAAATCTTGATTGGCGCACGCAAACGCGCACGGTGCGCGTTAGCATGCCGGTTGATGCCCCTGCTGTTGACGGTAATACCGCGTATTTAATTTTGCCCGAGACACGTCAGGTTGCGGGCTTTTGGGTGCCACTGCAGGCATTGCTCGAAGACGTGCGTGGAACCTGGGCCGTTTACCAGATAGTGTCGAGGGAAGAGGGCCGGTTTCAGTTAAAAAAACGCTCGGTGCAAGTCCTTTATCAATATGAAGGCCAAGTATATTTAAGTGGCGGGCTACGCAGTGGCGACCGTGTTGTCAGTGGTGGCATTCATCGCCTGGCGCCTGAATTGCATGTTATTTTGGCCCAGGAGTAAACCGAATGAGCCAAAATCTCCTTAATAACCCGCGGATGGTCGCGCTGGCGTTTGCCCTTATTTTGGTGGCGGGGCTTGCTGCCATTGGCAGTTTGCCGCGCATGGAAGACCCGCAGATGACCAATCGGCATGCGCTGGTGATTACTGCTTTTCCCGGCGCAAGTGCGGAACGGATCGAAACACTGGTATCTGAGCCCTTAGAAGACGTGATTCGCCGTATTCCCGAAGTTATTCATGTCACATCCCACTCTAGCTCTGGGGTGTCGATCGTCGTAGTGCAGCTGAAAGACGAAATTTACGGCGATGAGAATGTGGTGCTATGGGCAGAAATACGCGACAAAATTGAACAGTCGCGACACTTGCTGCCAGCGGGCGCGTCAGCGCCTGTTGTTGATACTGAGCGTGGCCACGCTTTTACGTGGATCGGCGCGCTTGTTTGGCAGGGCGAAGGTGAGGTTGACGAATTGCGCCTTGGTCGCTATGCCGAAGAATTGGCCAGCCGACTGCGCGGTCTGTCTGGAACGGATTTAGTGAAGCTCTATGGCGCCCCAGCGGAAGAGGTTCAAGTTAAAGTTGATCTCGTCAAAGCGGCTGCGGTAGGGCTAGATGTACCGCAAATAGCGGCCTTATTAAGCAGTAGTGACGCTAAAACGGCGGCTGGTGAATTGAGTAATGCCACGCAGCGGCTGTCGCTCGAGCTAGAGGGTGGTTTTGATGAGCTTGAGCGGGTTCGTCGTACGCCGCTGTTAACGTTAGCCAGCGGCGGCTCATTGCAGCTGCAAGATATTGCAGCAATATATCGCGGCGAGCCAGACTCGCCGTCTGAATTTGCAATAATTGGCGGTCAGCGCGGTGTGGCAGTGGGGTCGCGGATGCTGTCTGACCGCCGGGGCGATCATTGGACAGAAAGGCTGCAGCAGGAAGTTGCCGAGTTTAAGAAAACTTTACCCGAAGAAGTCGGGGTGCAAGAGCTATTCGTACAAGAGCGCTACAACGATGTTCGGCTCAGTGAATTGGTAAATAATATTTTACTCGGTTTTATCTTCATTTTTATTATTTTACTTTATACCCTGGGCTTGAGGTCGGCGGTTATTGTGGCCGTGTCATTGCCGTTAACGATGATGTTTTCGCTTGCCTGTATGCGTTTCTTTGACTTGCCGATCCATCAGATGTCGGTCACAGGGCTAATAGTTGCGCTGGGTATTATGGTCGACAATGCGATTGTGGTTGTTGATACGGTAATGCGTAATCGTCGTAGTGGTTTTTCGCCTGTTGCCGCGTCGACTAAAGCGTTACGTCACCTTTGGATACCGCTGCTGGGCTCAACACTAACGACTATTTTAACGTTTATGCCCATTGTTTTAATGGCAGGACCCGCTGGCGAATTTGTAGGTCCGTTAGCCTATGCAGTTATATTTTCGCTAGCCGGTTCTTGGCTCATTTCTTTGCTGATCATAGCCCCTATAGCCGGGCGGTGGTTGGACAAAAAGCAACGCAGCGGCACGAGTCATCCGAAATTAGATAATTACTTTAGGTCCGTACTCGGGTGGGTTTTGCTAAGACCTCGCCGAGTGATGTTGTTGGCGTCAATCTTGCCGCTGTGCGGCTTCTTTTTGATAAACACCTTGCCCGAACAGTTTTTCCCGCCGTCAGACCGGGACATGATTAATTTTGAGCTATTTCTTCCCGCGGGAACCAGCATACATCGCACGTTAGAAGCGACCCAGAAAGTCAGTACGCTTATCAACGCGCATCCCGAAATAAGGGCTTTAAATTGGTTTGTTGGGCAAAATGGGCCGTCGTTTTATTACAATTTAAAAGACAGTCGCGACGGTTCATCTAATTACGCGCAAGCGATGATCACGATGGTCGATTTTAGGGCTGCCAATCGCTTAGTAGGTGAATTGCAAACTGAGCTAGATGCGGCGTTTCCTGACTACCAAATTGTGGTTCAGCGCTTGGCGCAGGGGCCGCCATCTAATGCTCCGGTTGAGCTGCGCTTGTATGGAAATGATATAGCCCAGTTAAAACGACTCGGTGATCAGCTTAGACGCATCGTCCTAGAAACCAAGGATGTTATTCACGCTCGTGATTCGCTCGCTGAAGTTGTGCCAAAAGTTTGGTTAGATATTGATGAGAGTGAGGCTCAGCGCAGCAAGGTTGGCTTAAAAGATTTGTCACGGTTACTGGCGGCGAGTGTCGACGGTGTGGTCAGTAGTAGCTTGCTTGACCGCACTGAACAAATTCCAATTCGGGTATCCGGCGCACAGGTTAAGCAATTGAGCGTCGATATGTTGATGTCGTTTCCCTTGGCGCTGCCAACGGGCTCGCGCCCCTTGTCGGCCTTGGCTGATGTTAGTTTACGCCCAGCGCAAGCCAAAATATCACGCCGGGACGGTATGCGAATGAATACCGTTGAGGTGTATGTCGGCAATGGAGTGCTACCAGCGGTGGTGCTTAATCGCATAAAAGCGAACATAGAGAATGATGGCTTTGTGGTTCCCGACGGCTATAAGCTAGAGATTGGCGGTGAAGCTGAAGAGCGCAATAACACGGTGGGTAAACTGTTAGGGAGCGTTGGAATTATTCTGGTGCTACTGGTCGTGACGGTGGTAATGGCCTTCGATTCCTTTAGATTGTCCGCCTTGGTCTTTATTGTGGCTATCCAGTCGGCGGGTATGGGCATGTTGAGCCTTTGGTTTGCGCAGTTCCCATTCGGTTTTACAGCGATTCTCGGCTTAATGGGGTTAATGGGCTTAGCGGTTAACGCGGCAATTGTTATTTTGACAGAGCTCAAAGCCTCGCCGTTGGCAATGTCGGGGAATCGAGTTGAAATTGTTGAGACGGTAGCGATATGTACTAAGCACATCAGCTCCACCACAATAACAACGGTGGTGGGCTTACTACCTCTTATTTTATCTGGAGGCGGGTTCTGGCCACCATTTGCGATTGTGCTAGCCGGTGGCACCGTGCTGACAACGATTTTGTCTCTGTTTTTTGTGCCTGCAGCGTTTCTGGTGTTGCGTAGACCCTATTTCTTAAAATATTTCCCTAAATCGCAACCCGACAACGAGCAGCCAGACGATCTACTCGCTGGGCAAGCGGCTCAGCGCAAGCAAGTAAGCGATTTAGCTTAGCATTTAAGCTCAACAGTGACCCAAGGGCAGGCCACTGCCCCTATTCGCCGTTTCGGGTGGTCTCGTCAGCGCTTTATAAGGTAATTTTGTTGAACTGGCTTAGTTGACTCAATTCGAGTCGAGACTTCTTGCTATACTGCCGCCAATTATTAGGCCCGTGCTAATAAGCACTGGCGCAGAGGTGTGCGTGTGCGCACCCAGAGTGAGGTTTACGCCATGAATTTGAATCAAGATATCCAGCAACTGAATAATAAAATTGATCTGTATCGCCGTAAATTAGAAGCGGCTAAATTGCGGGATGATCAAAAGTCAGTGCTGCAGTTTAAAAAAGAGCTCAGTACTTTAAGCCGTAAAGTGGCCAGCATTAAAGGTATGCGCGGGGCGCAAAATGCGGGCAAGGCGGAAGAGCTCAAGGCTCTTGGGTTTAGTAGAGCCTTGACCAAAGCCGAGCAGGCCGATATGGGTAAATTCAAAAAAACGGTGCGGGGCTTGGTTGTAGTACATCCGCTGACCGCACTCGGTAAGGAAATGGGTATTAGTGAAGTGACTGGTTACGCGCCTGCAAAATTCTAAAGAGCGCTTAGGGATGGGAAAGGCTAAAACCAAAAGCGGCTATCGCGTTCGTAAAGGCGACATTATTGTAGCGTCGTCGCTAGAATAGACACCTGCCTCCGCAGGTGTGACGAACTTTTCGCGCCTATTTGCGCTCACGCCGAGCCAATTAAGTTATATCTGCCGACACCTCGTCATACGTGCGCACATCAAATTATGTCTCCCTAAACCTTGTCACACGTGCGCGCATCAAGTCGTATGTGCGCATATCAAGCCATCCCTGCCGCACATGAAGCCATTCCTGCGCAGATCATGTCATCCCTGCCGCACATGAAGTCATCCCTGCGCAGGCAGGGATCCATGTGAGCGCAGCGAATGCCCTTAAACATCAGGCCTCAGCCCCGCCACATCCCACACTATCAACATGCTTTTGGGGCTCCTGTCTCCCGTCAAGCATCGAGCGGTATCACCCAAAGCGATGCTGATTACGATTTGCAAAATACACTAGCGACAACATCACCGGCACTTCAACCAATACGCCAACCACAGTTGCTAGCGCTGCCCCCGAGTTCAAGCCAAACAGCGAAATGGCTACGGCTACCGCTAGCTCAAAGAAGTTGGACGTGGCGATCATGCAGGCTGGCGCGGCAATATTAAAGGGCAGGCGCAGGCGCTGCGCGGCAAAAAAACTCAAGGCAAAAATGCCATAGGTTTGAATGAGCAGCGGAATGGCGATAAGCACAATAATATGGGGCTTGCTAATAATAACGTCAGCCTGAAAGCCAAAGAGCAGCACGATGGTGGTTAATAAGCCGCAAATAGACCACGGTTTGAGGGTTTTACCGAGCTTGGTAATGCCGTTGCCACTAATGAGTTTGCGGGTGAGGTAACCAGCAGCAAGGGGAATAAGCACATATAAAAACACAGATAGCAGCAGAGTTTGCCACGGCACGGTAATAGCATTAACGCCAAGTAAAAGGGCGCAAATCGGCGCAAAGGCAAACACCATAATAATATCGTTTATTGAAACTTGGACCAGGGTGTAATTTGGGTCGCCATTACAGAGTTGGCTCCAAACAAAGACCATTGCCGTGCAGGGTGCTACGCCGAGTAAAATCATCCCAGCAATGTATTCGCTGGCGGATTGGGGGTCGACCCAGCGGGCAAACAGCACGTCAAAAAATAGCCAGGCGATGAGCGCCATGGTGAAGGGCTTTATCAGCCAGTTCACAACCAGCGTAAGGGCTAAGCCTTTTGGCTTTTTGCCAACATCCTTCATGGCCGCAAAATCAATGTGGATCATCATTGGGTAAATCATGATCCAAATAAGCACTGCTACCACTAAATTAACATGAGCTACTTCGAGGCTGGCAACAAGGCTGAAGAGGGCGGGAAAGACCTGCCCCAACGCAACGCCGACCACAATGCTCAGTGCCACCCAAACGCTCAGGTAACGTTCAAATAATCCCATGTAATACTCCGAAAGGTAAAAGTAGTTTAGTGTGCGCCGAGCGTGCGCAGGGCCGTGAGTCGCTCATCGGCTGGCAATGCGCCCAGGTTTAAGGCCAGAAGCGCGGCGGTACGGCGCTGAATTTCTGCGATGCAAGCGTGGAACCCTGCGGCGATCTCGCTATCGCTGCCCGTGAGTTTTGATGGGTCGGCCAATCCCCAATGCACTTTTTGGGCGCTGCCCAACCACAGTGGGCAGGCTTCGCCGGCAGCACTGTCGCAAACCGTAATAACTAAATCCGGCGCAAAATTGCGGTGCTCGTCCCAGGACTGGCTGCGCAGCTCAGTAGTTGCAATGCCTAGCTCGTCCAAATATCGCAGGCTCAAAGGGTGAACTTCGCCGCTAGGTTGGCTGCCCGCACTGCGCGCCTCAATTGCACCTGCGCCCGCTGCGTTGCTAATGGCCTCGCATAAAATGCTGCGGCAGCGATTGTGGGTGCAGATATATAAAATCTTAAATGGCGTGGTCATGATCGTACTCGGTAGAGTGAAGGCGCGCGCAAATTAGCAACAGCGCTCATTTAGGTGACTGTTCAGTAGTGTGTTTTCGGCGTGAATAAAATCGGGTGTATTGCTTAATGCCAGCGCGATTACCGACTCCTGCCACGGCGCTAGCGCGGTGTTTAAACGGTAGTAAATCCACTTTCCCCGCCGCTCGTCACTCACTAAGCCATGCTTTTTAAGTTCGGCAAGATGGCGAGACACTTTCGGTTGGCTGCTAGCAAGAGCAAGTGTCAGGTCGCAAACACACAGCTCGGCATGGCTTTTAAGTAGCAGCAAAATTTTAAGCCGAGTGTCCTCCGCAAGGCATTTGAAAAATTGGGGTAGTGGCATAGTGGGCGCGACCTTGGTTAATATATTCGAATTTTCATATATGTTGGCGGTCGATGTCAAGAGTGCAATTTGGTGGCTGGGCCTGTGTGAATCCCTTACTTATTACGGCGGCCGCAACCGTTAAACTAACGGGCATGGATAAATTGCGCTGTTTATCGGCACAGGATAGGAGAACTAATGCTAACGCTAAAACAGTATGTTACGGCTGTCATTGACCTGTGCTTAGTCCTTGTTGCAGTGGGCGGCTTGTTGTTTGCTTGTACCAACCAAGAGGCGGATCGCCAGCGCGAGAGCCGCGACGCGGCCACTATTCAAAATGTGGTTTTGCATGCGCCTTTAGACACTTTGGTGAATCTAGATGAGTCTTTGTGGCGTATAACCGCGAAAGGCCTGGCGATCCACATTGATCCAGAATTGGGCTTATTGGTAGATATTCGCTATTGGTCGAAAAATGTTGACGCGATGGTCGCAAATATCAAAAACGCAGGCTATACATTAGACTACATGAATCCGGTTAATCAGCGTCTTAGGCTTTGGGTTAAAACCCGAGTGCAATTGCAGCAGCTAGTCGCGATTGAAGGAGTTACAGCAGTGTCAGTGAGCACTGATATACCCAAGCGGGAATTATCCCTGAAGGCATTCGATGAGCGTAAAAAATAGCTGGCCAACAATACTGGTGTTTAGCATTAGTCTGCTTAGCACCGGTGTTTTTGCAGAAGCCAATATAAAGCAGAAGCTTGCACAAACCTCGCCAGCGCTCGCTAAAATGGACAGCCAACTGCAGCGGGCTGTTGGGGGCAATCGTCAGCCTTTACTCGATATTGGCCACGAGCAGGCTTTACTGCGCGGCAGCAGCAGCGGGCAGAAAGGCATGGTCGTTGAGTTACATCTTCATAATGACATTGGTTTGCAGGAGTTTTTAGCTGAGCAGGGCATTCAGCTACTATTCTTAAGCGGTAATGGCAAATATGCGTCGGTTAGAACATCTTCAGCCCTTGCACTGCTTGCCTTGGCCGAACTCAGCAACATCCGCTCGCTTAATTTAGAAACACCCTCGGTACTGCGGGTTGGCTCGGTTACTAGCCGGGCAGGTCGGGCGATGCGTTCCGATATTATCAGCAACACCCTGGGCGTAAATGGTAATGGTCAGACCATTGGGATAATTTCAGACAGCTTTGCCCAGACCAGTGCAATGCGCGATGACAACACCGTGCCTGCACTCTATGCTGCCGGTAATCTGCAGGGCAGCCGCTCTCAAGATAGTGGTGACCTTCCGGCTTCAATTGGCCTGCTTAGAGACGATGTCGAAGACCGCACCGACGAAGGGGCTGCCATGGCTGAGTTGGCCTATGACGTTGCGCCGGGCGCCAATTTTTTATTTCACGCGGCAGGCAGAAGCCGGGTTGAATTGGCTGAGGCCATAGATCGCCTATGCAGCCCGGGGCAAGCGGATATTGTCGTTGATGACATTTTGTTTCTCAGCGAAAGCGTGTATCAAGACGACTTGCCCGCACTCGCGGCCAGTCGCTGTGTGGCGGCGGGTATACCTTACTTAACTGCTGCGGGTAATGACGCCGATCAGGCCTATCGCTTCCTGTTTAAAGATTCAAATACCAGTATAGATGAGCCGGGTGTTAGTGCAGTGCCAACGGGCAATGACCTACATAACTGGCGCTCAAATGGCAGTGATCAGTTTTTGGCCATTACCCTTGCACCTAATTCATTAACTTATGTTGTACTGAATTGGAACCAGCCCAATGCGTCGGTTAGTCCTGCCAATGGCGCACAAATAGATCTCGATTTATACGCGACGCGTACGCCGAGTTTGCTTGCGTTCAACGAAGCTAACCCAGACTACGTCGATGCCGGGAAAAATGAGCAGGGAACAACCGGCAATCCAAGCGGTGACGCCTTTGAGTTTGTGACCTTAGAGAGTGGGCCTAACACCGAAGTTTTTTATATTGCAGTTGAGCATTTTGATGGCAACCAAGACGACATTCCGCAAAAGGCGGGTATTCGCTTAGAGTTTCGGATGTTGATTACAGGCGATACGCCTAGCAATGTTGAGTACCCCTATAATGGCGTTGCTGTTTGGGGTCACTCAATGGCTCGCAACGTTGCGTCAGTCGCGGCCGTGCCGTGGTGGGAGTCGCCAGAATTTCGTCCAGAAGGCTACGATACCATTGGTATCGACCCAGAACCTTTTACCTCAAGGGGCGGCACGAATCGCTTACAGTTTGATCAAGACGGCAATTATCAAGTAGAAAATCGCGAAGTACCCAGCTTTGCTGCAGTTGACGGCAACAACAACACCTTTTTGGGGGTGTCGTCTGCCAATGTGGCGCCAGAAGATGGCGAGCCAGATAACTTCCCCAACTTTTACGGAACCTCCGCTGCTGCGCCTAATGCTGCTGCGGTTTTTGCGCTTTATAAGGAAGCCTACCCAACAGCGACGCCTGCGCAGTTGATTGCCGCAGTAAAGAATACTGCTATCGACGTAAATGGTCGTCGCGCAGCCAATGGCTACGACGATGTAAGTGGTGACGGCCTAATTAATGCGGAGGCAGCGGCAAGCGCTCTTGCCATATCAGTAGGTCAAGCGCCGCCAGCAACACCGGCAGCCAGAAGTAGTGGCGGTGGCGGCGGCGGAGCCTGCTTTATCGCCACTGCGGCCTATGGCAGTTATATGGCGCCAGATGTACAAGTATTGCGCAATTTTCGCGACACCGTATTGCTGCCCTACAGCTGGGGGCGCAGCTTGGTGGCCACCTATTATCAATACTCACCACCAATAGCAGAGACTATTGCAGGCTCAACCACGCTGCGGGTAATCACCCGGGTGGGCCTGAGCCCATTGGTTTATGGCCTTAAATACCCGCTATGGACAATGGCGGGCCTACTGGCCGCATTAGTGCTGTCATTGCGCTATCGTGCCCGGCAACGGGCGCGTCTGGCGGTAATTGCCAATTAGGCAGTAATTAAAGCCCCTAAGCCGTTGATTTTTTTGAATCATATCAGTAGACTGCGAACGCTTTTAAAGCACTAGCGCTACCCAAAAGCCGTTGTTCATAGGTTTTTGTATCATTACTGGCTCTCACGCCAGAACCCTTTAGCCCGGGTGGTGAAATCGGTAGACACAGGAGACTTAAAATCTCCCGACAGCAATGTCGTGCCGGTTCAAGTCCGGCCCCGGGCACCAAACCTTATGTTTTAACCTCCCTTAATATTTTTCGGTTGTGCCCATTAACGGATGCCTTATAAACCCTTGGCTGTTCGGATTGATGCATCTTGCTGCTCTAACCCATTTGCCAATCCGCGAGCTGGCGTTTGATCTGCTCATTGGTATTTCCGAGGGCAAGCGATAGCAGTGAGAAAACGTATAAGAAGTGCGATTGCACATCTTTGTAAATGCAGCCCCCGGCGTCGATAAGGGCTCGGCTACTATCGTAGGGGGTTTGTATATATTCGCTCGGGAAAGACGCCAATAGAAAGAGTGTTTTATCTGCGTGTTCGCGCAGGTGTTCAATAAGGTCGTTGTAGTCCGCGCCATAGGGCCCTGTCCCGCTGTGGTATAGCTCGATAATGACGATGTCTCGGCCCATTGTGACGGCTTGGAGGACGCTTTTATCTATGCCGGGGTAGAGTGTTATGCAGCATATTTTGGCTTGGGCTGCTTCAATGGCTTTTTTGTCAGGCAGGCTGGTAGTTTCAATTTTGGGGTGTGTTATGTTCTTGCTGGGTATGGGGTCGGATAAGCCATATTTTAGGGAGTAGCTTGCAAGCACATTATTATATAAGGCGCCAAAGTAAGAGTCGTCAAAGCTCATGGGCTTAACGTCGAAGCCATTGAGGATTCTGGCCTCACTATTGTTTTCGTTTGATCTGAACGCGACAAAAACGCCACTTGCCGGATGGCTTGACGCGGCAAATTCTAACGCAGCTAAAAGGCTCAAAGAGGTGTCTGAAGACGGGTTGTCGGGTGAGTAAAATGCGCCGGTAAAGCAAATTTTCTTATTCCATAAATGCCCTAAGGCCACCGCTGCTGATACTGTATAAGCAAGGGTGTCGGTACCGTGAGTTACAACGATACCACTTGCATCGGTTTCGCAGGCTGTTTGGATGCTCAATAAGATATCTAGCCAATCACTGGGTGCCAATGCTTCGGAGTTTTTATTTATTGGCGATATGACTTCAATGTCATAGCCCAGTGTTTGCTTTGCTAGTTCTATTTCTTTGGCAATTTTGTTTGCAGATAAATCTACCGAGACGGCGCCAGATTGCAGGATGGAGCCTATCGTCCCTCCGGTGGTTATAACAACAATCTTGCTATTCATTTTGTTCACCAAATTAATTCAGTTGATATACCCCGAGCGCTATATGCCTAAAATTATTAGCGATACCGTCGGCAGTGCTTAATTAAGACATACCACGCTGGCTAGGCGTTTGCTCCATAGCCTTGACGTTGGCAGTTCAGGGCATCAGAGGTAGCGAATGCAATTAAATTGCATATTATTGCGGCTATTCTCTCACAGTACGTCGAGGCTGTTAGCTAGATTTTGCCGAGTGTTATGTAATGTTGCCTTGCAATGTCGAAATACGCCGTCGGATTTCGACTAAACAGGGGGATCATTCAGCGCCAGGGGCTTGTTGTTTGGTCACGACTTTTAATTGAATCTGCAATTTAGCTTGGGAGTAGTCTAATGAGTCAGCCACCGTTTGAACTGAGTGTTAGTCGTTTTATTGATGCCCCGCCAGACACGGTGTGGCAGGTGATGATTGAGCGTCTGCCAGAGTGGTGGTGCCCTAAACCGTGGCGTACAGAGGTGATCGACTTAGATTGGCGCGCCGGTGGCCGCGCTGCGCTGGCAATGTGCGGCCCCGATGGCGAGCGGGAGCTTACTGAGGGCGTCGTACTTGAGTTCACACCGGGTGTGCGCTTTGTGTTTACGGACGCGCTTACCGTCGATTGGCAGCCACGTGATGCCTTTATGATTGGTTTTTTAGAAATTAGTGCGCAAGGGCAGGGTACGCGCTATACCGCCAGTGCGCGACATTGGAACGAGGCCGCGATGAAGCGGCATGAGGAAATGGGGTTTGTTGAGGGCTGGACGGTGGTGGCCGAGCAGTTGGCCGCTTTGGCGGAGGCCTGGGCTCGAGATTAATAGTCGGAGCGACTGCGCGACGGAACCGCGCAGTCGCGAGTTTAAGCTGCTTGCTTTTGGCTTGTAGCCACAATTTTTCTGTTTGTCGCGGTTTGGCTTTTGCCTTTTAAGGCGTAGCAGTTGAGGCCCGCCATGTGAACTTTACGCAAGTAGTGTTCCCAGTTTATTGCGCGGGCATCTACCGGAAACAGCGCTTGGTCTGCGGGCCCCATGCGCTTGGCTAAATTAATGAGCTTGTCGTTGTGGAAGGTATATTCTGGTTCGGTATAAAACGAGAATATGGTCGATAAACTTATGGCCGCATCAAGGTTGCGGCGGGCTTTAAGACTCCGCTTCCAGCCTAGCTTGCCAAGGGTTTGACTGGCAATAAGCAGTACAAAACTCATGCACAAGGTAATGGCATTAAACAGGCGTTTATTCACTGCAATAAAAGGTTTGCGAGGGCGCCGTGCAAACAGTTTGTCGTAAGCCCCGTGGTTTTCTTTGGCCTCAGCCATCAAATGGTCGATAAACGTGCCTAGGGTGAGTGGGTTTGCTCCGCCGCTGCAGCACTGATAAACGTGGTGGTTGCCCGGGGTTTTAAACTGCTCTGCGAGTGAAAGTAGAATGCTGTTAGCCACTAAGTCGGCGGGAATAACGTCGATAACGCCACTGCGTTTGCCGGGGAAAAAGCTTACTTTTTCTTTGGCGTAGGCGAGCAAAATCGCGTCGGCAACCTTCACGCCTTCGATCCAACCCGGTGCCGGTTCGTTTAGCGTGCTTTCAACTATTGACGGTCTTAAAAGGGTGAGTGAGTAACCCCTTAGCGATTTTAAAAGAATTTGCTCCCCCAGCCATTTAGTAAATGTGTAAGTATCATTCCAACCTAGGGCATTGGCTTCACGAATACCGAGCTCAATCAGTTGGCTTTTAAGTTCTTTGCCCTGGTATTTGCTGTGTACATCAGCAATTTTTGATTCTAGTTCTTCGATTAAACTGCACACCTCGAAGTAGCCACTTTTGTGCTGAGTGAGTTCACCGCGTGTTGGCTTGACCACGGTTTCATGAATAGGGCCTTTGTTGAAGCCGTTAACGTAGCAGGTTGAGACTTGTATAACAGGAATATTGCCTGCGATATCTGACAACTCGACAATATTGCGCAAGCTGTGAGTGTTGATCGCGAGGGCGCGGTCGAGCTCTTCACGAAAATTGACACTGGCAGCGCAGTTCACTATCGCGTCGATTTTACCGGCAAGTGCGCGGAACTCGCTGCGTGGCAGGCCAAATTGGGGTTCGCTAATTTCACCGCTTATGCAGTGAATACGATTGTCGCAGAAGTCGTTAAAGTAGCTGGCAGAGTTGAGTTTTAAATGCTCAAAGACCGACGATGTGGCTATTTCATTGGCAAAGCGGCTACCCGCATTGGCGTGCTTTTTATTGCCGCGAATAACTAAGTAAACACCGCCGATACCGGGAACGGTACGCATAATTTTTTCCAACATGACCTTGCCGACAAAGCCGGTGGTGCCGGTAATTAAGACGTGCTTTCCTTTGAGGAGTTGCAAAGTCTGGGAGACGTTACTGCTGGCGGTATCCATATGTGCTTCCTCGTTCAGTGCTTTATTGGTGAATTAGCGAGTCGTGAAGTGCTTTGCCTTAGCATCTTAACGGTAATACTTGACCCTAGTGTTACAGCAACGTGGCAAGTTATTACTAACGCTATTGATTACTTCAATGCATCAAGTAAGCCAAGTTGGTGTGACAGCATTTATTTGCTCAAGTGGGGGGCTAAGTGAGGTCGATACACTTTTGTGAGTAATAGTTGGCAGCTAATGTCGTCGAACGCCGTGTGGCACGAAATACGTTTGCTTGCATATTTCAGCTCTGTCGCACCAAGCTTAAGCGCGCAACGCTAAATTGGTGCATACATCGCGATTGATACGGTACGACGCAGGCACACTAATGAGTGAATTATGCCACTGACTTGTTCAGGCAGGATTAAGTTAACGGTGAGCATACTGCGGGCATACTTAATTAGGAGCACTGCCATGAAACTACTTCCTGCTATGACGCTTGCCACGCTTGTTGCACTTCCTAATTTTGTCCTTGCCGAGCATGACAGTGGCAGCCCTTATCGCGGTGGCCCGAGTATGTATGTGTTTGGCGGACTCAGTGCGACAGAGTACGATTTTGAAGCGTCGGATTTTCGGTACAGCTTTGGTGATGGCTCGCTGTCGGATGTGCAAATAGATAATGAAACGAATGGTCTTCGATTTGGTGTGGGTTTTGGTTTTAGCCCTGAGCTGGCGCTAGAAATGGGTTTTGTTGACCTAGGTAAGTTAACCGCCAGCGGTGTTTCTGATGGTTCGCAAGTTTTGAATAATGGCTATAGTGCTGGGCGGGTGGATATGGACGCCGATGTTGATGGCGTGTTTTTAGGGGTAAAAGTGCATACCCCGGCTCACGAGCCAATGGGGGCGTATGCTCGGTTTGGGGTTTATGCTTGGGAGTTTGCGGGTACCTTAGAGGACACTAGTCGCAAGGGTAAATTCTCGGTAGAGGGTACAGACCCCTATATTGGTATTGGGCTGCGCTTTGCGGTAGCTCGTAACGCTGATATCCAAATAGGTTACGATCATTATGTGCTGGACGATGACGAGTCGGTGAATATGTCGGCCAATACTTTGTCTGCGGATTTTGTCTTACGTTTTTAAACGATTAAGTTCAATTAGGCGGTGGCAATCCTGGGGGTTGCCGCCGCTTTTTTTTTGCCATTTTTGCGTTAGTTCGAGTGATATTTGTTTATGTTGGCGGGTATTTAGCGGCGTTCTGCGTTGATATTGTTAGGGGCGCGCGCGGCCTAATTATGCACATTTTGTAACAGGACATTGCTGCTTTAGGCCGGTATAGTGTGGCCCATTGCAAAAATGTTATCGGAGAGGACATGGCGGATTTAAGGTTTACTTTAAACGGTCAGCAGCAGACCTTAAGTGTTGATGAAGGTACGCCGCTGTTGTGGGTGTTGCGTGACCATCTGGCCATGACCGGCACCAAATTTGGTTGCGGTATGGGGCTGTGCGGCGCGTGTACCGTGCATTTGGATGGCAGCCCAATTCGGAGCTGCAGTTATCCGGCTGAATTTATCAATGGCCGTGAGATTACTACCATTGAAGGTCTTGCGGCGGCAGATGATCGTTTGCATCCGGTTCAGCAAGCATGGTTGGAAATGAATGTTCCCCAGTGCGGCTACTGCCAGTCGGGCCAAATCATGTCGGCCGTGGCTTTACTCGCTAATAACAATGCACCCAATGACGCTGAAATAGATGCCGCCATGTCGGGTAATATCTGCCGCTGTGGCACCTATCCGCGGATTCGCAAAGCGATCCACCGCGCGTCAGAACTCGCCGTACAGCACTATACCCCTGCTGAAACTGTTAAGGAGAACGTGTAATGACTCTCTCTAGACGCAGTTTTATTAAAAGCGGCGCGGTGTTGGGCGGCGGCTTGGCCATTGGTTTTAACCTTAGTGGCTGTGCGAAACCAGAATACCCGCATTTTTCGGCAACAGATTTGCAGCCCAATGCCTTTTTGCAAATTAGCCCCAATGGCGACGTGATTTTGCAATTGCATAAATCTGAGATGGGCCAGGGCGTGTACACCGGCATGGCAACCATGGCCGCCGAAGAGCTGAATATGGAGCCGAGTCTGATTACAGTGCAGCAGGCGGAGTTTTACCCGGATTTTCGCGACCCTGAATTTTACGTCATGATTACTGGCGGCAGCTCCTCGATAAAATTGAGCTACAGCATAGTGCGCGAGGCGGCAGCCACCATCGCGGCGATGTTAAAAACCGCGGCCGCCCAGCATTTATCACTGCCGGAATCGGCGCTCACCCTTAAAAATGGCAGCGTCGTTTACGCTGGGGGCGAGGTGACATTTGCTACCTTGCTGCCGATTGCCCGAGGCCTCCCGACCCCAACCGAGGTGAAGCTCAAGTCGCCACAGGATTTTCAGTATATTGGCCGCCATAATCAGCGCTTAGATGCCTTGGCTAAAGTGACCGGTAAGTCTGACTTCGGAATAGATGTTCAATACCCAGATGCGTTAACGGCAGTATTACTGCGCTGCCCGCAATTTGGTGGCAAGGTGAAGCGTTTTGATGCAAGCGAGGCGTTGACGAAATCGGGGGTGACGTCGGTTTTTGAGGTAGACGGTGCAGTTGCTGTGCTGGCGAATAGCTACTGGCAGGCGCGCCAAGCGGCCAACGTCGTTGATGTGGTTTGGGATAAAGGCCCTCTCGCCGGGGTCAGCAGCAAAGCCTTACGTGACGAGCGACATCGTTTGCTCGGCAGTGAAGAAGGCAAAAATGTTGAAGAAAAAGGCGAAGCAAGTGCCGCGACGGGCGAGTTGTTTGAAGCCGTTTACGATGTGCCTTATCTTGCCCACGCGACAATGGAGCCAATGAATGCCTTGGCCGTGGTCACTAAGACGGGTGTTGAAATTTGGACGGGTAATCAATCGCCCGATATCGCCATGTCAGAAATCGCCGATGCTACGGGCTTTAAACGCGAGCAGGTTCGTATTCACAATCAAATGCTCGGCGGCGGTTTTGGTCGTCGTATTATGCCCGACTATTTGGTGGAGGCGGCGCGAGTTGCCCAGCTAAGTGGCAAACCAGTGCGGGTAGTGTGGAGTCGCGAGGACGATATGCGGGGCGATTTTTATCGTCCGAACTCCACCGTTGCCATGAGCGCAATGATTGATAACGCGACCGTCACCAGCTTGCAGGCCAAGATTGTTGCGCCGAGTATTATTGGCAGCTTTGTGCAGTACGTTACCAATACCTTGTTGCCACAATGGCTTCCTAACGGGCTCCACAAAAAAATCGGGGGTCTTGCTAGCGATACCGACCCGGCTGCCTCAGAGGGCTTGGCACATTCTGATTATGAGTTCCCCTATATGCGCACCGATTATGTGGAGCAAAAAACCACTGTTCCGCTCGGCTATTGGCGTTCGGTGGGGCATTCCCAAAATGCCTTCTTTATGGAGAGCTTTATTGACGAGCTGGCTCATCGCACAGCGCAAGACCCGGTGGCTTTCCGCCTGGCACATTTAGCCAAAGACTCGCGGCGTCGCAAGGTGCTGGAGTTGGCCGCGTCTAAAGCCAATTGGGGGAACCCACCTGCTGGCCAGTTTCAAGGCGTAGCAGTGCATGAGTCGTTTTCGACGGTTACTGCGCAAGTGGTGAATGTGTCGATAGTGGACGGCAAGATTAAAGTCCATAAAGTGGTGTGCGCGGTAGAGTGCGGCATGGCGATTAACCCTGACATTGTCACTATGCAGATGGAAAGTGGTATTGTGTTTGGCTTGACTGCGGCCCTCAAAGGCGAGATTACGGTAGAAGATGGTGCTGTTCAGCAGAGTAATTTCCATGATTACGAAATGCTAAGAATGAATGAGTCGCCTGATATTGAAGTTTATCGCGTCGACAGCGCCAACGCGCCGACCGGTGTGGGCGAGCCCGGTGTGCCGCCCTTGGCACCGGCTTTAGCCAATGCGGTGTTCGCCGCCTCTGGTCAGCGTTTGCGGCAATTACCCCTGCGCTTAGGGTGAATTATTCAAGGCAGTGGCGAAGAACTCATTGTCTTGGCTTGAGTAATAAATGGATGAATTATGAGTAGTGATTCGAAAACGGGAATTTCTTACCCTTTTGCCGATGTGCCAGAAAAAGGCCAGTGGCTGGAAGTCGCCAAAGGTGTTTACTGGCTGCAAATGTTGCTGCCGATGGCGCTGGATCACATTAACCTCTATGTGCTCGAGGATGACGCCGGTTGGTGGATAATAGATACCGGCATAAACCTTGGTGACACTCGCGAGCGCTGGGAGCTGCTACTCGCCGGACCAATGGCGGGTAAGCCCGTGGTCGGTGTTATTTGTACTCATATGCACCCCGATCATATTGGTCAAGCGGGTTGGCTGTGTGAACATTTGCGCGTGCCCTTATATATGAGCTTTCGCGAGTATTATGCTGCGCGCACGTTTACGAGTATTGGCGGTGGCAGCTTAAGCTGGACTACTGAAGAGTATTACCGCCGCGCGGGAGTCGAGCGGGACTACTTACAGCAAATGGCCACCCGTTTTAAGGGGTTTGGCTCCGTTGTTGAACCCCTGCCAACGGCGTATCGGTGTTTGGCCGAAGGCCAGGTATTGAATGTTGGTGGTCGCGCCTGGCGGGTCATGACGGGAGCGGGGCACTCACCAGAGCATGTGTCGCTCTATTGTGCTGAAGATAAACTGATGTTGTCGGGAGATCAGATTATTCCCCGCATTACCTCAAATGTTAGCGTCATGCCCTTGGAGCCCGAAGCAAACCCATTGGCAGAATGGTTCGATGCGCTGCGGCGATTTCGCGCCGATCTCGACCCCGACACCTTAGTGATGCCTGCGCATAATGCGCCGTTTTACGGGGTTCACGCGCGTCTGGATTATTTGATTGCCCATCACGAAGGGCATTTGGAGGCTATTGAAAAAGCCTGCATTGAACCCAAAAAAGCGATCGAACTGTTCAGTATTATGTTCGCGCGGGAAGTGGCAATGGACCAGCTTAGCCTGGCGCTAGGCGAAGCGATTGCCCACCTTCATTACTTGTGTGCAGAGGGGCGCATGCAGCGTGAGCTCGACGACGAGGGCGTTTATCGCTTTCGCAGTGTCGACCCCCAAAGCTCCCCTTATCGCGGGGTGTATGAACCCGATACTGGGCCAATGGAGGTTTAGCGCCAGGGTCTGCTGGGGGTTTTAATTGATAATTAGGGTATTGGGACTATGCAGCAAGGCTTATTCGGCGATGAGTCAGTAGCGCAAAATTGTATTTTTTGTAAAATCATTGCGGGTAAAGCGCCAGCGCATATTCTTTATCGCGACGAGCAAGTATTGAGTTTTTTAGATATTTCGCCGGTCAGTGCTGGCCATACTCTTATTATTCCCCTTAAGCACCATGACAATCTCTTCACCTTAAGCGGTGAAGAGATGACCGCTGTTGCACTCCACGCAAAGCGACTTGCGCCGATTATTAAGCGTGTTAGTAAGGCCGAAGGATTGGCGATTCATCAGCTTAATGGGCGTGCGGCGGGGCAAACCGTCTTTCATTACCATATGCATCTTATTCCTAGTCACCACGGCGGCCCAAAGCTCATTCATGGTCGTCGACCTGCGGCGCCAAGCGCGCTAGCTGAAATTGCCGCAGACATTCGTCAGGCCTTGACTAAAGGCTGAATCGGCAATTCCCAACTGACCGTTTTTGCTATCCCGATGACGTCTTATGTTATTGAGGGCTGTGGGCATATCGTGAAGAATGTGAAGTCTAAATTGGCGCACCCGGCCATTATGAAATAATTAACAGGAGCCGATCCATGGCAATGCCCAACGACATTAAAGTAATAGACCTAATGCTCAGCGTACCGGGCGAGGACAATAGCCAGTGGTATGAGTTTATGAAGCCGCTGCTGATGGATGAAGAAAGCCGCACCATGTTTAAAATGCCCGCTCAGTATATGTTTAAGGACATTCCTGAGAGCGGCAAAAAAGAAGATTATATTGCTTACACCATTGAACAAATGGACAAGCATAATATTGAACGCGCCATGCTCGGCATTGACGATCACAACGAGATTGCCAAGGAAGCGCTGCGCCGCCATCCAGATCGCTTTTTTTGCTCGCTGGAAGTTAATCCCAATAACGGCATGGACGAAGTCAGAAAAATCGTGCGCCTGCACAAAGAATTTGGTGTTAAAGCAATAACCGGCTTTGCCTCAGGTCTGTGCCCACAAGTGCCCTATGACGATAAAAAATGGTATCCGATTTACGCCAAATGCGTTGAACTCGATATTCCATTTTGCCCTTGCGTCGGTGTTCCCGGCCCACGTCTGCCAATGGCGCCGCAGAAAGTGGAACTGCTTGATGAGGTATGTTGGTTTTTCCCTGAATTGAAAGTAGTGATGCGCCACGGTGCCGAACCATGGGAAAAATTAGCGTGGAAGCTCATGCTGAAATACCCCAATTTGTATTACATGACCAGCGCTTTTGCGCCAAAGCATTACCCAGAAGAAATTGTTAAATTTGCGAATAGCCGCGGCTCAGATAAAGTCATGTATGCGGGCTATTTCCCCATGGGCTTGTCGCTGGATCGCATTTTTAAAGATATGCCGAATGTGCCGTTTAAAGACGAAGTATGGCCGAAGTTCTTACGCGAAAATGCTCGTCGGGTGTTTAAACTCGATTAATTTTTTGGTGATCGCGATAGGGCTATAGGTCAATCAGTATAGTATTAAAACAACAATAAAAACCTTAACAAGGAGATGTACCATGGCCCTATCTTTACAGGAAATGTCAGATCGATTTGAGATCCAAGACATGCTGTATCACTACGCCGATATTATTGATCGTAAAGCGGCACTGGAATTAACGGACATTTTTACCCCTGACGCCCATATCGATTACAGCGCGTTTGGTGGCACGGTTGGTGATTTATCAAGTACCATCGACTTTCTGAAAGAGGCGCTGCCCGCCTTTAGTGCCACCCAGCACCTGAACGCCAATATTCAAATCACGGTAACTGGCGATACCGCCAGTGGCCGTGTGATGTGCTTTAACCCGATGGAAATGCCACTTGGTGAAGAGACTCAGGTATTTATGCTTGGGCTTTGGTATGTTGATCGCTATCGCCGCACCGATGCAGGTTGGCGTATTAGCGAGCGTAAAGAAGAGAAGAGTTGGGTGTTTAATGTGCCCGATTTTATGGCGCTTTAATAAGCTAGACGTAAAAAGTGAGGGAGTTGATTCTCCCTCGGCTTTTTAGTTTTGGGGTGTCGCCGTAATAAATTCCAAAATTACCTGAACCAAGCGTTCGCTTTGGTCTTCTTGTAAAAAATGCCCGCCATCTGTAATCGTTGTGTGGGCTTGGCCCCTACAGCCGGGAATCCTTTTCTGGAAAATTGCGTCACCGCCTTTTGTAATTGGGTCTTTATCACTGAATGCGGTTAAAAACGGCTTTTGCATTTTGCTTAAAATTTCCCATGCGCGCCGGTTGGGAATCGCGGCTGGGTCATCTGCGGAAATCGGTACTAACATGGGAAATTGCCGAGCGCCCGCTTTGTAGCTTTCGTCAGGGAAGGGCGCATCGTAGGCGGCAATCGTATCGGCCGTTACGGGCTTAACACAGGCGCCAGCAATGATCTTACCTGTAGCGAAAATAGGAATGTTCTGAGACAACTGCTGCCACTGCACAAAGGCATCGCCAGGGTGGTGGTCGCCTGTGGGCAGCATGGTATTTGCGGCGACGCAGCGGCTAAAACGGTTATTTTCTTCGGCCAGTAAGCGCAGTCCAATCAGTCCGCCCCAATCTTGGCAGAACAGGGTGATGTCTTGTAAGTCGAGTTCATCTAACAGTGCACGGAGCCAATCTACGTGACGCTGGTAGGTGTAATCACTGCGCTCGCTTGGTTTGTCTGAACGGCCAAAGCCAATTAAGTCTGGGGCGATAACTCGGAACCCTGCTGCAGCCAAGCCTGGAATCATCTTGCGGTATAGGTAACTCCACGTTGGCTCACCGTGCATCAGCAAAATCGGCGGTGCATCTTTTGGGCCTTCATCAACATAGTGCAGGCGCAAACTGCCGCCCTCGGTGTCGTCAACATGGATATAGTTTGGCGTAAAGTCGTAGTCGGCCAAATGGCTAAAGCAATTGTCGGGGGTGCGAAGTGATTTCATAACGAGCTCCTCGTGTTTATATTATGCGTAGGCTGGCTAGATGTAGCTTGTTTTACCGTTAATTGTTGAAAATGTCGATGCGGGTTTATGGCCTGTCATGCAAAGTGTAAGGGCGACACGGGGTCAAGAGATTCCTGCTCGACGCTGCAGACGACCTTATTTTGCTTGAGCGCTTCGCTAATAAGCTTGTGAAGGTGGCTGATATGCGAATTGCTTGCTGCCGCTATGGTATCGGTGAGTGCCTTTAAATCTATTCTATTTTCATTTGATGCTGGCTCGTTAAACATACGAAAGGGAATCACTTTTCCGTCAAGCTGGCGATCTAGGTGGGCGAGTATTTGGTAGCCGCCAAGATCTATGTCGCCCCAGTGGTATACCGGGCACTGAACGGCTGCAATGAGGCGCTGCACTGGTGCGATCCATTGCCTTGGCGGGAAGCCAGAGGTGTAAATGATTACGCCGTCGTCGTCGATTTCTCGGCAATAGCGTTCAAAACTGCTTAAGTTTTCAATCAACAAAATATAAGGACTAGGGCTGGCAAGGGATATAGCCGTCAATTGCTCAAGCGGCATGGCAATATAAGGCGTGGCGCCCAGTGTAGAAATTGCTGAATTGCGCAGCTCTAGACGGCACTTGCCACGGATGCGCAACAGCGGGGAAAATTTGCTGACGCCCCATTCAGCCAAGATCTCAGCGTGGCTGTACGCGATACTTAGATCGTGGCGGCCACTCAATATTAAAACGTCGGTGATAGCGGGGAGATTGTTTTCTAAGGTTTTAGAGTCGCCGAAGGCCTTTACACTTGCGGTTCGAAAATCGATATTCAAATTGTCTTGCGCGGCTAGCCAGCTCGCAAAGCGAATGCCGAGAAGCAGGGCGTCTTTGCGATTATTTGAAAAGCGATGAATGCTTTTGCTATTTCGCCACGTGTCAGCAAGCTCGCGAAATGCGTCTTGAAGCCAGCTCGGGGCCGTTTGAAGCTGGGTTTGCAGCAACTGTATGTCAGCTTCAATGACCTCCGCGAGGACGTCAATATTTAGGGCTTTTAGCACGGCGCGGGTATTGCCGATGACGATACTCTTGAGTATTGGTATTTCGTCAAAGCCCTCGGCGTGGTAACAAATCTGAAGCTGGGGAACTTGCCTCGCGAGCGCATTTAAATAGTCGTGGGCGGCTAGCCGATCGGGGGTTGAGGCCGTGAGGTAGTCGTTATGACTTCTGGGCGTAATATTGATTTTGCCTTCGCACACCAGCGCACTCGTTTTGTTTAGCCGTTTCAGACATTGCAGCAAGAGGCTGTGGGCGAGGGGGTTAGCGTCCAAATTCTTGCTCCACGGCAGCCATAAAGGTATTCGCCAGCTCGGGGTGAATAATCGGATTGTCACTCTCCAGCAACAGTTTTGCTGCGTCGGTATGGCGGTGATTATCCAGAAACACCTGAGAATTTGCTCTGATTACCGTGATGGTGCGGTCAATATGGGGGGCGATTTTTACCGAGGCTTCAGGTGGCGCGGCCAGAATAATCTGGAGGCCAAGACTTTGAAAGAACTGGAGAGCAGCGGCGGTGTTCACACTGTCCATTTTTGACATGGCTTCATCAAAAATAGCCAAAGAGGCGCCGCCAATAACGCCACTGTCACCTTGCTTGCGAAGCTTGTAGGCGTTCATAAACGACGCGCCTAAGGCCACGTAAAATGGCGATTGCTGTTCGCCTCCCGATCCGGTTTTCAATAGGTCTGAGAAACGGCGCTTGGCACCGGTTTCGGTGTCGATTGTCTGGATGTCAAAGCTGAAAAAATTGCGGTAGTCGGCAATCTCATGCAGGCGCCCATCGGTAATGACTTCCTCAATGATCGTTAAACCTGGGTGATCTTGCGCGTCGTCAAAGAGTCCGCCGGGAATATGGCTTTCGTCGGGTAACGTGACGTAAGCATACACGTCTTTGAGGGTGTCAATCTCAACGAGCTGAGAGGTGAATTTGAAGCGGGTATTGTTAAAGTGCAAGTGGGTGAGTGCGCTGTTTAAGGTGTCGAAGGTGCCTTGCAAGCCGGTCATATTGTCTTTTAGCTTTGAGGCGATTTCGCTGCGGAAATGCTGAATCATCATCTCTCGGGTTTCTGCCGCAATGTGCTCGTGTACGGCGATCTCAGATTTTTCAATGGCGTCGGCGTATTCCCTGCAGCGGCTGAGTGCGTCAAGCGGTGGTAGGGCGACTAGCTCAGTCTTGTCTTCCAAGTCGTGACGATGCACAAGTTCACTGAGTTCTAGGTTGGCATTTTCTTTCGCTTCGGTCGCCTTGCGCTCCTGATTTCTCGCCTTGGCGAAGGCGTCATTCTGAATAGTGTCGAAGTCTTCATTATACTTTTCTGCCAATTGTTCAAACATCGCCGAGGAGGCCTGCTGGTCAAAAAATGGCTGTGACTCAATGGTGGCGCGGGCGGTAGCAGCCTTGCCGATTTCATCTTTTAATGGCGGGATACTTCGCTCAATTTCCTGCAGTTGCATGCGCAATTCGCCGCGCCGCTGCTGGGCTGTCGCCATGGCACTGCGACATTCTGTGCAGGCCTTGTCTGCTGCAATAAAGCGGCGTTCAAGTGCGGCAAAGCTGTCGTCGGCTTCCAGTTCTTTTATTAAGTCTTGAAAATGCTGGGCGTCTTTTTTTAGCTGCTGAAGGGTGCTGAAGCTCGCGATTGTCTGGTCTTGCTGTTTTAGTAGTTCGGTTTTGTGGCGGCTTAGCTCGTTGCTAATGTCTTTGAGCGGGCCTAACAGGTCTTTGACCTTAGTGTGTTCTTGCAAGGTATTAACAAGATCTTGATGGAGCTTTTCTGCTTGTGACTGGCGCGCGGCTTGGCCAAACAAAATAAACTCAATGGTATTGCCGCCGCTGATGGTGCCGTTTGCGGCGGTCATACCATCTTTGGTGATGCCTCGGTGGCACTGACGCAATTCGCCCTCGGTGTTAACCAGCTCAACATCGTACAGTAGCCCTTGCAGATAATTGCGCACAACGACATTGTCGGACTCGATCAGGGCTGCGGCGGTACCGCTTTTTGGGGTGTTTTTCGGTGCACGAATTTTTCCCGGATTTAATAATTTTACCGCGCGCAAACGCGGGTTGGTGTTCTTCTCCCGGCGGTAAATGGCGAGTGCGCGTTCAAGCGTAGGCGTGTCGACGGGTTCGCCGTCGGGATTGACGATCAACAAGGCCTCGCGGTTCCAAACACCTAAAAAGCGCTCGACTCCCTCCTGCCATTCGCCGTAACTGATCTCTGCCATATCACACACTGGACTTGCCTGAATATCATGGGCTTTGAGGAGCTGGATGACGGCCTGGGTTTGTGGTTTGAGACTCGCTTGGCCCGCTTTAAGGGTTTTGTGAACGTCAGTTAGGTATTGGATTGTGCTCTGGTACTCGCTGTTTTTACGGTCTAAATCACTCACCCTTTGGGTTAGGCTGGTTAACGGTGTAGCGAGTTTTTCGACGGCAGCAAAGGTGTGCTTGAGCGTCGCCTTACTCTGGGGCCACGTATTAAAAACATCTTCTTTGGCGAAGGCTGTGCAGGCTTGAATGTCGTTAATTACGGTTTGGAGTTCAGTGCGATTGGCGGCGTCAATGCCGTTGCTTAGCGGGATTGCCTCTATCGCACTCAAGCTGCGCCGACATTCATTTAAGATGGTCGTCAACGGCTTGATGTCGGTGTTGACGCGATCAAGACGCTCGCGATAAAGGGCGATCTTAGCCGCTAAGTCGGAATCATTTTTGTCTGTCAGTGCTTGGTCGCGCGTTGACGCAAGCTTGGTGAGCTTGTCTTCTAATTCAGCGCATTGCGTATCTTCATGCCGTTGTTCGGTGACCGTCGTGTCGCGCTGTTCTTCTAGGCTCTCTAAGCGTAAGTCGGCCTTGCAGACTTGCGCTTCCCGCGATGCCCATTCACAGGCCACTGATTTTATAGAGTGACTTTTGTAGGCGTCAAAGTGCTTGATGATAGCGTTGAATCGAACAAGACGGTCTTTGGCGTTTTGGATGTCCTTCAGAATATCTTTGTATTGCCGGTAATCGTTTTCGATTCGAACCACATCGATATTTTTACTCGGCAGAATGTGATTGCGGATGAATTCGGTTACGTTTTTTTGCGGTTGAAAACGCAAACCCTGGCTGATAGTGCGAAATAGCACATCTGGCGAAATAGCCGCATGAGCGCCCATGGCCGACATCATGACGCAGGCCTGATCGCGAAACTCGGTTGAGGTTGCGCTAACGGTGGCTTTGCCGGGCATACTGGCTAAGCGTTGCTGAAAGTCTTTGAAGGGCAATACCGATTGGTCTTGTAAAAAGTCGCTTGCTGAGAGGGCGTAGCCGTCAATTAAAAATAGGTATTTGTCGATGCTGCTGCGATCTTGTCGGGCATAGAATGCGCAGCCAAAACTGTAGTAGGCGCCGTTTGGCTTTTGGAAGCACAGACTTATATAGGTGTTGGCAACTTGCCTGGGCTCGCATTTTTCGTTGCTGCCGCTATCTTCGGTAACTTCGCCAAGGGCGTATGAGCGAATTGAGCGGCCTGAACCTCGCCCATCTGAAGACGCTGCGTTGTACATCAGCTTGTTTTCGTCGGCGCCGGCTAGGATGGTTTGAATGGCGTCGAGAATGGTGGATTTTCCGGCGCCATTGCTACCGGTAAGCATGATCGACTCGCCATTGATATCGAGGTCGTCGCTTTCAAAAAGATACCAGTTAACCAGTGATATTCGCATGAGGCGGTGGGTAATTATTTTCATTGGCTGTCCTCGGCTTCGGTCTCTGATTCATCCTCGTCTTGATCGTCGTCACTTGCGGGGCTGTCGGTAAAGGCGCTTAGTGTGGTGAGGTAATTGGCGCTAACCACGCGCATGATGGACGGCAGGATAGTAATTTCTTGCATTTCAGACAGTTCATTGACTTTGCCAAGTTCGATCACACCGGCTTTTCTTAGGCGGTCTAATGCGGATTTAGTGTCGCGTGGCTTGGGCTTCTCTCTGCCGGTAGCAAGGCAATATTCATCTAACAAGATGGCTTCGCTAGGTTGGCTGCGGCCATTTTCAGAGCGGGCTTTACGGCATTCCATGTCGTGCATTTTGGCTAAAATAAGCAGAAAAATAGTCTCTAGCTGATTGAGGCCGGGACGGTTGGCCTTGGGGATAATGCCGCAGTAGCCAAAGTGATTGTCGACAAAGAACTCGTCGCCAAAGGCGGCAAAGAGGTCTTCGAAATAGTCTTGCTGGCTGACCAGAATGTCATAAGTACGTCCTAGTGCACGGCTTTCTTTGAAAATAAATTGCCGTTCACGCAGTCTTGCGGCAACAGCTTTAAGCTCTGCGGCGTCGATGCCGTTGGAATTGGTGTCGACGATTTTTTCAAATTCTCTCAGCATCCTTCTACCCTTTGGATTACGAGTTGTGGGGCGATAACATATTCGTTTTCGGTAATGTGGCCGGGATTGATTTGAACATTAAATTGCTGTGCTAATGCGGCGTAATTGCCGCCTTTCGATTGGGAGCCCGCCATTAATTTTCTGACCTCAAGATAGGCCAACAGATCGTCAAGATTGTCGATTTGCATATCGCAGCTCGTTATTTTGGCGTTGTCACCGAGGTTTTTTTCTAAGTAGTTTTTGAGCCTAACGGGGTTGTCCATGCGACGCTGGAGATAAGCCTTGAACGCCCGGTCTCGTGCGATTTGCTCAAGTGGTGGCGGTGGTCGAGATAGGGCTGTGGCTTCAGCTTTGTCCTTTTTCCCTGGTCGCTCATAGAGTCGGTGGGCTGCTAAGAAAGTGTCGCCGACAAGGGGCGCCGGAAATTGCTCTGCACTGCAGCTAGCAATTTTACCGATAACGGCGTCTAAGCGCCGCCCAATATCAGGTGTGGACCGATATGAGTAGCGAATGGCCTCTCTGGTGCGGCGAGTCATAGACCGGCGGTAGCGCTCCATGCCTTCCATCAGTGTGGGGATATTGGTGAATACTTTGGTGATGGCCTGCAGCTCAGCACGCACTTCATCTTGTATTGATTCGGCGCTGGCTTCGTTTCTGGTGCTGAGAATACCGTTTACGACTTCGCTTAATACACTGCTGTCAAAGGCGATTTCGGCAGACTGGCTCAGTATTCGGCCGCGAAAGCGGTAGGGGTTGTCCTTGCTGTGCAGGGTTTTGTAGTCGCGAGTAAAAACTTGGTTGATGAAGATGTTAAAGAAAGTGTCGAGTTGCTCCGAACTCTTGCTTTGATTAAGCATGCGGTAGGCCAGTTCGCGGGTGGTAAACGATAATGCGGAAGCTTCTGCGTAAAAAGTCTTTGCACTTTTTGCGGCAAAACTAATTAGATGCGCATTTTCGCGGGGTGATTCCAGCACATTCTTTAAGCTGGAATAAACCCCTAAGCAGATGCTGCCGAGATCGAGTTCGCCTTGTTCGCCGAGGCTGGACAGCGCATTGAGCAATTGGGCAGCGTCGGGCGGAAAGGAAGTAATTCGGCGATAGCCGATTTCGTCCATTTCTATTAGCCAGTCGGTATCTCTGAGTCGATTGTAAATTCGGCCGGCCAGATCTGTGTCGGTATCGGCAATAAGTTCATCTTCGTCTTGCCATTCTATGGTTTGCGACTGATTAAATAGTTCGCGCCGAATGAAGTCTTTTGCTTCCTTGGGGGTGCATTCGTCTCCGCTTTCCTGGCTTTCAATTAGTCGTTTGTAGAGGGCGTGAAGCCCGATACCGTAGAGCCGAGCGTTCTTTGATGCCAAGGGTTTAAAAAGATTATTTGAAATCCGGTCGAGAAACACAGGGCTTCCTTTCTAAATACTAGCTGTCTTTGGTCGCGGCAAGCTCACAGCGCGTGCGCTGCGAACTTAACGCTTGAATAGCCAGGTTACGGAGCTGGTTGAGGTCATTAGCTTAGGTCGAAACGGCGGGCTCGACGGCCTCGGCGTTTGACTCCGGTGGTACAAAACTGATGACCGTATCACCGGGCTGTAGTTTACGGGGTTTTTGGCTTAGCCATTCCAGTTTGCCGCTTTCGGGGATAATGGCAAGCCGCACGGCATCTTCAGGTAGCTTGGCCAAAAAGTCTTTTTCGGTGTAAGTCTCGGTAATAATCGTTTTGCGGATACCCCAGCCACGAATCATTCGGGTCCACAGCTCGGCAAAGGAAATATTGGCAGAGAAAGCGGTAATGCCGCGTCGAGTTTCTGACACCACGCGATTGTGGCGTTCATAGCCGCTGTCGTAGGGCTGAAACACGCGGTGGCGGCCAAGGTGGGGCGCAAAGTGGTTACATACCATTGAGTTGTAATGGTTGTTGCCTGTTGCGGCCAGCACGGTGTAAATATTGTCTAGGGCCATGGCTTCCTCGGCCAAGTCAGACAGCACCTCGCCAAACCACGTGTCTATTCCCTGTTGGCGGGCAGATTGCAGTCGCCCCCATTCTGTATCGGCAATAACCACATCTTGGTTTATTTTTTTCAGGGCGCTAGCCAGTTCAACGGTCCACGGTGAGGCGCCAACGATGAGAATTCGGCCTTTGCCAGCCGATCCCAGTTTTAATAATTTGGTGAGGGGGCCAAGGGAAAAGCCGTGGGCGATGATAGTGGTGAAAATAAGCATAAACACCGCCGGTACCAGATACTCGGCGTCGCTGAATCCGGCATCAATGAGTGCTGGGGCAAAAGCACCAGCGGACGCTGCGGCGACAACCCCGCGCGGGGCGATCCACCCCATTAGCACGCGATCCTGCCAGCTACAGTCGGTGCGGATGGTGGCAAGAAATACGGCGAGGGGGCGAACCACAAAAACAAAGCCTAGCACCATGGCAATGAGTTGCCAGTGAATGGCGCGTATTGAGTCCATGGTGAGAGAGGCGGTGAGCACCACGAACAAAAATGAGACCAAAATAATGGTGATGTATTCTTTAAAACGGCGCATTTCATCTAAGCTGCGCAGGCGCATATTGCCCATCACCACGCCCATTAAGGTCGTCGCCAGTAAGCCTGATTCGTGTTGGGCGAGGTCAGATAGGGCGTAAACCGCGAGCACTGCAGCGATGATCGAGGGTGCTTTCAGGTATTCAGGGATCCAGCCCTGGCGAAATGCGTAGCCCAAGCTATAGGCAACGCCACCGCCGAGCACGATTGAGACTCCGAGGGCTAAGCCGAGGCTGGCGAGAATCGATTGCAGGGCAGGGCCTTCGCCTGAGTAAAGTAGGTATTGGTAAACCAGTACCGCCAATAGCACACCAATGGGGTCATTGATAATGCCCTCCCACTTCAAATAGGATGCCGTGCGGCGGTTGAGCTTGGCGTGTTTTAGTAGGGGCATAATGACCGTTGGCCCGGTGACCACCAATATGGCGCCAAGTAAGGCTGATACCGCCCAACTCAGGCCACCGACCCAGTGGGCCATGGCGATACCGATTGCCCACGCTAAAATAACGCCAATAGAGGTTAAGCGCCGGGTTACCTGTGCTGTTTCACGTAATTCATGGAACTGAAGATTAAGTCCGCCCTCGAAGAGGATGATTGCGACAAACAGCGAGGTAACGGCGGTGAGGCCGGTGCCAAAGTCGACAGCGGGTTGAATCCAGCCGCTAATCGGCCCAAGTACTAAGCCACAGGCGGCGAGCAGCACAATAGCGGGGAGGCGGAAGCGCCAAGCCAACCACTGACAGATGATTCCGGCGACTAAAATACTGACTAAGGCTGTTGTCATTGTGAAATGAATTCCCTTGTTAATTTGCGGTGCTGAAGATGTCATGGTCAGCCCTGTAAAGTAAAGCTGGGAACTGGGTCAAATCAAATTAAACTGCTTGAGTTATGATGGTTTAGCGCTAAAACCGACTATTCAGGCGCACTTTTGGGTGATGGGGACGTAAATGATTAAGCAACTCAGCAGCATTCTATGGGGATGTCTGCTCGTGTTTGGTATAAGTGGCTGCGCGCATCATGCCGAACAGCGCCGTTTTAGTGCCGAAGGCCAGCCCTCACCGGTTTTTAGTGGTGAATATCGCGGTGGCTTATTTAGGCAAGGTACGGTGACCTACGGAGATAAGCTTAATACAGTTTTTAGTGGGAAATTTAACGAGGCGGGCTTTCCGCTGCGGGGCGAGCTCCGGCAGTCCTACCAAGACGGCCAAGGAGGGCGGCTGCAGCTGCTACTAACGGGCGATTTTAGTTTAGACCCTGAAGAGAATGAGCTCAGATTTGCCGGTGGTTTCGTCATACTTGATGCCGAGCAGCGTATATTGGCAAGCGCTGAGGACAGTCAGTGGGCGGCCGCTTATGGCGAGCTTCACCCCTTTCAGGCGCCGCAGCGTATGACGATGGCGGGCGAAAACACCTATACCCAATATCGTCGAGACATCAGTCCAGCCGGGGTAGGCCATGCTTTTGTGAAGATTCGTCGCCCTTTATCCGGTCCGTTTGAAGTTGATCTTCGCTATCAAGCTGGATTGCCTAGGGGCATAGTGAAAATATCGACGACCAGCAGCGAGGGCAGGCAGTATGTTGTTGAGCGCCAGTATTTTAATTTTCAAATAGCAGGGGAGCCGGTTCATTATTTTTATTACGAGCCGGGTAGTTTTACCGAGGTCGATATCTTGGGTGACTGCAAAATAATGCCTAATTTAACTGCGCCGCAAGCGCTGTTGAGCGTCTATGCCTACGATTGTGATAAGGCGGTGTTTTATGCCTTGAGCGAGGATTTTCCGGCGTCGGTATTGGCGATTGCCGCCGCGGACTTAGATAATAGTGGCGCCTTTCACCGCTTTACGCTGTATCACCACGGCGAGGTTAGTCAAGTTGAGATTAGTGTCGATGCTCTGTACGAAGGCCAGTGGCTTCGGCACGGTGATGTAAGCCAGCTGCATTATGGCGACCTGCGGTTTTATGCGCGTTATCTGCTTGGCACACCGATTGGTATTGGTATTCAGGTTGATGATGAGGGGCCAAAATACATACGTTTTGGCGAGTTGGGGGCTGAGGCTGAGATACTCCCGAGCGCAGAGCTGTATGACCGCATCAACGGTCGCTATGAATGGCAAGTGACACGCTTGAATAAGCATTTTTCGGCAGTTTTGGGCAGCAGTATTTTGTCGGCAGACGCGCTTGCGACGCTAAAAGAGGCGTTGTTAGCAGATTTAAGTGAAAACAAGGCCATTGCCCAGGATGGCCAAGTACCAGGTTTGAGTGAGTTATGGCAGAGCTGGCAGCGCCAAAGTCGGGCGCGGATTATCACGTGGCAGCGCCATAGTGCTGGAGGCCAAGAGAAAACGCCGGCGTCAATGCAGTTAAAATTGAAAGCAGACATCGATAAGTGGTTGGCGCAAAGCCAAAAGCTCCTCCTTGACGAGGCGGAGCGGCGCTGTGAGCTGAATGGTCAGAGTTTCAATAATGATGTTTGGCAGTGCGAAAATCGTCCTGATGCTCGCCTTGCCGCCGTTTGCGTAAGCTATTTAAGTAAATCCGCCTGCGCCAAGATGGCAGGGGAGTTTGCGGCGAGCGCGGCGCAGTAGCCGGTGACAGTGCTGGGCATAAATTTGCCATTAATTTTGTGTTCTTGGTTTTTCCCTTGTCATAAAGCACTACAATGACGGCGAACATTTTCTTTTATCGTTACACAGGCAATGCGATACATGTGGTTTAAAAATCTTCTTATATACCGTTTTACCAAGCCATTTACCCTCACCGCAGATGAGGTGGATCAAAAATTAGGCGAAATGGCCTTTTCACCCTGTAATAGTCAAGATCCTTCTAGTTACGGCTGGACCATGCCGCTGGGCAGTCAGGGTAGCCAATATGTGCACAGTGCCAACGGCTATATTATGGTCTGCGCCAAAAAGCAGGAAAAAATTCTCCCCGCGGCGGTCATTAATGAAGTGTTGGCTGACAAGCTAGAAGAAATTAAATCTCAGGAAGACCGCAGGCCCGGACGCAAAGAACGCACAGACCTAAAAGAAGAAATTATTTTTTCTCTGCTGCCCCGCGCATTTACACGCTCGAATCGTGTGTTTGCCTATATTGCGCCCCAAGAGGGTTTGTTGATTGTGGATGCGGGCTCGCACAATAAGGCTGAAGAGTTAATGGTTTTATTGCGCGAATCGCTGGGCAGCCTGCCGGTTATTCCGATTAAGGCAAAAAATGTTGCTCAGCACGCCATGACCGAGTGGTTGACCAATGGCAGCGCACCCAAGGGCTTTGAGCTGGGTGGCGAATGTGAATTACGCGACAAGGCCGACGACAGCGCAGTGATTCGTTGCAAAAATCAAAACCTTTGCTCCACCGAGATTAATAATCACATTCAAGCGGGTATGTTTGTTAATAAATTGGCATTGCATTGGGTAGGGGATATCGATTTTATTGTTGACGACCAGTTGACGATCAAACGTTTGAGCTTTGGCGACCTTGTCCAAGAAAAAATAGGCGAAACCAATGCCGATAGCGCCGCCGAACAGTTCGATGTGGATTTCAACATCATGACCGGCGAATTTGCTAAATTCATTCCGGCGGTATTAGACGCCTTTGGTGGTGAAGACACCGCCGAGCAAGATCCTGTTATTTCAAGTGCAGCATAAGTAGTAGCCCGGCGGGCTGGCGTAGCCAGTTCCCGCCACCTCTTCTCCCTCCGTACGCCTTGGTTTTTATACGCATAGATGTGCAGGCCTTGTCGCCTCAGTGTAAGAAAATGTCATTTTTTTTGTTCTCTAGTGACATGTCCCCTTGGCCTGCTATGGCACAGAATGAGCCGCACATTTTTAGGGTGTCTATCATCTCTACCGACTTGCGGGCAGAGCTTCTCGATACGCTTTAATTAAATGCTTATTCGCAGGGATTACTATGCAAAGAGATTGTTTTACTGAAGAGCAGAATCAATTCCGCGACGCATACCGGCGCTTCTTGGATAAGGAAGTTGCGCCTTTTCGGGATGCGTGGCGCAAGGCGGGTATTGTTCCCCGTGAGATATTTAAAAAAATGGGTGAGCAGGGCTATTTGCTGACTTGGGCTGCAGAGGAGTTTGGCGGTCTCGATATCAATGATTTTCGCTATCAACAAATCATGATTGAAGAAGATGGCCTTTATGGCGAAGCTGGGCTTTTTCACACGCTCCATAGCCGTTTGGTTGCCCCGTATTTAAAACATTTTGGTAATCCTGAGCAGCAACAGCGCTTTATTCCTGCCTGCGTTAGCGGTGATTGTATTCTCGCTATTGCGATGACCGAACCTGACGCTGGCAGTGATTTGGCTGGCATGAAGTCGCGCGCTGAGGATAAAGGCGACCATTGGGTGCTAAATGGCTCTAAAGTCTATATTTCCAACGGCATTCTGGCCGACCTGGTAATCGTGGCGGCCAAGACCAATCCAGAAAAACCCCGCGAAATGACCTTGTTTCTGGTCGAGGCAGGCATGGACGGCTTTGAGCGCGGCCGCAATTTAGACAAATTGGGCTTGAAAGCGCAGGATACGGCTGAGCTGTTTTTCACCGACGTTAAAATACCCAAAGCAAACGTATTAGGTGAGGTGGGGCGGGGTATGCACCACTTGATGCAGGGCTTGGCAGAAGAGCGCTTGATTACGGCCTGTATCTCACTGGCCGCCGCACAGAGTGCCTTCGAGTTAACCAAGGTATTTGTGGAAGACCGCAAAGCGTTTGGGAAGTCGCTGTCGGAACAGCAGAATACCCGCTTTAAAATGGCCGCCATGCGCACTGAGCTCGATGTTGCCCAGGCGTTTGTTGATCAGTGCGTAAGCCAGCATAACGATGGCCGCTTAACGGCAGACTCGGCATCTAAGGCTAAACTATACTGCTCAGAGGTAGAAGGGCGGATGGTCGATGAAGGTGTTCAATTACATGGTGGCGCCGGTTATATGCAAGAATATGAAATTTGTAATCTTTACGCTAATGCGCGTATTAGTCGCATTTTGGCGGGAACGTCTGAAATCATGAAAGAAATTATAGCGCGCTCAATTTTTGAAAAGCGCTGATTCCTAACCTTACACACTCACAACAGTAGGAGAAAACTCATGGACATTAACGGTAAAGTTGCAATTGTTACTGGTGGCGCATCAGGCTTAGGTGAAGCCACTGTGCGCGCCTACGTGGCTAAAGGCGGCAAGGTCGCTATTTTTGATATGAACGCAGATCGCGGCGCCGCCATTGTTGCTGAATTGGGCGCCGATAATGTGAGCTTTCATAATGTGAACGTCTCTGATGAAGAGTCCGTGAGTACAGCAATTGCTGAAGTCATGGCCAAGTTTGGCGCAATTCATATCTGTAATAACTATGCGGGTATTGGCAATGCGGTGAAAACCCTGGGTAAAAATGGGCCATTTCCACTCGACGCCTATAAACACGTCATCAATGTTAATTTGATTGGTACTTTTAACGTCGCGCGCTTGGCTGCCGAGCAAATGGCTAAAAACGAGCCATATGACGGTGCAAATGCGCGCGGTGTCATTATAAATACAGCGTCGGTGGCTGCTTACGAGGGGCAAGTCGGTCAGTTGGCTTATAGCGCCTCTAAAGGTGGTGTTGTTGCTATGACCTTGCCAATGGCGCGCGACTTGGCCTCATACGGCATTCGTGTGAACACCATTGTTCCTGGCTTGATCCACACGCCCTTGTTTGAAACTCTGCCAGAAGAAGCTTACAAGTCCTTGGAAAATAGCGTGGTAAATCCTCGGCGTCTTGGTCGTCCAGCTGAAATTGCCCACCTGTCAGTGATGATCGCTGAAAACGAATACATGAACGGTGAATCTATTCGCTTGGATGGCGCAATTCGTATGCAGCCTCGTTAAGTATTAGGTTAGGTGTGACCCCGTGTGCCACGGGGTTTTGATAGCGAAAAAGGACAAGCAGGCAATGAGTGATAAGCCAGTGGTAGATCTTGCAGTAGATGGCCATGTTGCCACTATTTATCTTAATAGGCCGGATTCGCTGAATGCATTTAATCGGCAGATGCGTACTGAGTTGCTTGCCAGTTTCACCCAAGTTGCCGCCATGCCTACAATTCGGGTTGTGGTTTTGGCGGCGAGGGGGCGGGGCTTCTCATCGGGTGCGGATCTGACCGAGGGTCTTGTGCCGGGGCAAACTGTAGAACGCCAAATACTGGACGAGTACGGGCCAATTTTGCGTTTGATTGAGACCATGGACCAAACAGTTATTGCCGCAATTCCCGGCGTTATGGCGGGTATCGGCGCGGCTATCGCCATGCATTGCGACTTGTCCGTGATGGCGAATAATGCCGGTATGGTAATGGCGTTTAGCAATGTTGGTTTGGTGCCGGATGGTGGCGCTAGCTGGAATTTGCTGCGTCGTTTGGGTTATCAACGCAGCTTTCAGTTGCTTGCAGAAGGCGGCAAACTCGACGCAGCTGGCTGCCTTGAAGTGGGCTTAGTGACTAAGTTAGCCGATGCCGATAAAGTGTTGGAAACAGCGCAAGAGTGGGCAGGGCTGCTCGCCGTGCGTGCACCAATTGCCTTGCGCGAAACTAAATCACTGCTTCGTAATGCGGCTACGCAGTCATTTAACGAAACGGTGGCTGGAGAAGCCAAGGCGCAAAATGTGTGCTTGGCCAGCGAGGATTCCGCCGAAGCAATTGCCGCGTTCATGGCAAAACGTAGTCCTGTTTTTAATGGGCGCTAAGCGCTCTCAGTGAAATCTAACATTTATTCTCCTGGAGGCTTTTCAATGAGCGATGAAGTATTAGTAAGCGTCGAAGATGGCGTAATGGTTGTCACAATTAATCGTCCTAAAGCGAAAAATGCCGTTAACCTCGCCGTTGCCAAAGGCATTGCTGCGGCAATGGAAGAACTCGACAGCAACGACGCAATTCGCGCTGCAATCATTACTGGCGCCGATAACACCTTTTGTGCCGGTATGGATTTAAAAGCGTTTGTGACCGGTGAAATGCCGGTTGTAGAAGGTCGTGGATTTGCGGGTTTGTGTGAGCAAGGGCCTAAGAAGCCGCTCATCGCTGCCGTTGAAGGTTTTGCATTGGCTGGCGGTTTTGAAATTGCCATTAGCTGTGACCTTGTTGTTGTTGCAGATAACGCCAAGTTTGGTATTCCCGAAGCTAAGCGCGGTTTGGCCGCAGCCGCTGGCGGCTTGATGCGCTTACCGCGTCAAATTCCATCGCGCATTGCGATGGAAATGGCGCTCACTGGCGATTTTATTACTGCCCAGCGCGCCTATGAATTAGGTTTGGTTAATAAGGTAGTGGAAGCCGGTAGCGCCCTTGAAGGTGCTAAAGCGTTTGCACGCACAATTGCGGCTAACGGTCCAATGGCGGTTATAGCGAGCAAGCAGGTTGTGATCGACTCCCAGGATTGGCAGCAGGACGAGATGTTTCCTAAGCAAGCTGAAATTGTTAATCCGGTATTTAGCAGTAAAGATGCAATCGAAGGCGCCACGGCCTTCGCTGAAAAGCGCGCACCCAACTGGAAAGGTTGCTAATTGCCCGCAGGGGCTAAATGAGGTCATAAAATGAAAGAAGCATGGATAATTGACGCCTGCCGCACCCCTCGCGGCATTGGTAAAGTGGGTAAGGGCTCATTAGCTGGCATTCATCCCCAGCAATTAGGCGCTACCGTTTTGAAGGCGATTGCTGAGCGCAATAATCTAAACACGGCCGATGTTGACGATATCATTTGGGGCACTAGCGCCCAGCGCGGTACTCAGAGTGGTGACTTAGGTCGTATGGCGGCACTCGATGCGGGCTACGACGTTCGTTCAAGCGCTGTAACACTAGACCGCTTCTGCGGTTCCGGCATCACCGTTGTCAACTTAGCCGCAGCCAGCATCATGTCGGGCATGGAAGACGTGGTCATTGCGGGTGGCACCGAAATGATGTCTACCTACGGCGAGAATAGCCAGGGCATGTCACCGTTTATGGATGCCGGTAATACTCGTTTGCGAGAAAGTCATCCCCAGCCGCATCAAGGTGTGTGTGGTGATGCTATTGCGACGCTGGAAGGCATTAGCCGTGAAGACTTGGATAAATTAGCGTTTACCAGTCAGCAGCGCGCCGCCCACGCAATCGCTAACGGTCACTTCGATAAAAGCCTCGTGCCGGTTTATCGCGAAGACGGCACACTGGCCTTGGATAAAGAAGAATTTCCCCGTCCAAGCACTACCTTAGAAGGTTTAGCACAGCTTAAGCCTGCTTTTGCGGAGCTTGCTTACTATCCCTTAGATGAAGCGGGCACCACCTACGCTGGACTTGTAAACAAGGTCTACCCAGATCTAAAAATTAGCCACGTTCACCACGGTGGTAACTCTTCAGGTGTGGTTGACGGCGCAGCGGCACTATTGCTGACCTCGCCAGAATACGCCAAAGCGCACGGTTTAAAGCCTCGCGCTAAAATCGTGGCCATGGCCAATATGGGCGACTCGCCAACCTTAATGCTTAACGCACCCGTGCCTGCAACCCTAAAAGTACTGAAAAAAGCCGGTTTGACTATCGACGATATCGACTTGTTTGAAATCAATGAAGCCTTTGCCGTGGTTGCCGAGAAGTATATTCGCGATCTGAAGCTGGATCGTGACAAGGTCAACGTCAACGGTGGCGCAATGGCCTTAGGTCACCCCATTGGTGCAACGGGCGCGATTTTGATCGGCACTTTATTGGATGAATTGGAGCGTCGCGGCCTTAAGCGTGGTCTGGTGACTATGTGCGCTGCCGGCGGTATGGCTCCAGCGATTATCATTGAGCGTATTGACGGCTAAATTTACGCGATCTAAGTTCTTTGAGTTTAGAGGCCGCAGATGCGGCCTTTTTTGTTTTTGTCCGGCGAGAAAGCGGTATTGCCGTATTAAAAGGGCATTGCACGAGAATAAAACGCCCTGAATCCCCCCAGACCATAGCCTTAGCGGCCCAGCTTGACTAAAATGCACTCCTTTCGGCTTGGAATGTAACAGTTTCCGTGCCAGTCCCAGTATTGTCGGGTTTTCAGCGCCCGAGATATTGCCTGATGTTTTTAAGGAGCAATAGTGGATTCGGTCAAAGTAGGAATATGTGGTTTAGGAACCGTGGGCAGCGGTACGTTTGCGGTATTGAAGCGCAATGCAGCAGAAATTTCTGCTCGGGTTGGCGCCGACATCGTGGTGGCGCAAATCGGTTCGCGTCGCGACAACCCCAAGTGCGACACCGGTGACGTGGCGATTAATCGCGACGTGTTCGCCGTGGCTGAAAACCCCGAAATCGATATTCTGGTGGAGTTGATTGGCGGCACCACTGTGGCCAAAGAACTCGTCTTAAAAGCGATTGCTAATGGCAAACACGTGGTCACCGCGAATAAGGCACTGATCGCTGAACATGGCAATGAGATTTTCGCAGCAGCAACAGAAAAGGGCGTGACCGTGGCCTTTGAAGCTGCCGTCGCTGGTGGTATCCCCATTATTAAGGCGCTGCGTGAAGGCTTGGCGGGCAATAAAATCCAGTGGCTAGCCGGGATCATCAACGGTACTGGTAACTTTATCCTTTCTGAAATGCGTGAGAAGGGCCGTGACTTTGCGGATGTGTTGGCAGAGGCGCAGGAGCTGGGCTATGCCGAAGCGGATCCCACGTTTGACGTAGAAGGCATCGACGCCGCGCATAAGCTGGTGATCCTTGCCTCTTTAGCCTTTGGTATTCCATTGCAGTTCGACAAGGTCTTCACCGAAGGCATTAGCCGTATTGCTCAAGAAGACGTGATCTATGCTGAAGAGCTTGGCTATCGCATCAAACACTTGGGTATCGCCCGTGACACGAGCGAAGGCATTGAGCTGCGGGTTCATCCGACCTTAATCCCTGAAAAGCGTCTGATCGCCAATGTAAACGGCGTAATGAACGCAGTATTGGTGCAGTCCGACGCAGTTGGCCCTAGCCTGTATTACGGCGCTGGCGCCGGTGGCGAACCGACCGCTTCTGCGGTGGTCGCGGACATTATCGACGTGGCGCGCACCTTAAGCTCTTCGCAAAACAGCCGCGTACCGTACTTGTCGTTCAAAACTGAATCACTGAGCGCTCACCCGATTCTGCCCATCGACGCCGTAGAAACCGCTTACTATCTGCGCATGGCGGCAGTAGATAAGCCCGGTGTATTGTCTAAAGTTGCGCAGATCCTCAGCGACGGCGGCATCAGTATTGAAGCTCTGATTCAGAAAGAACCCGCCGACGGCGCGAACTTGGTGCCGATGATTATCCTGACCAACCGCACCATTGAAGCCAAACTATCGGCTGCAGTAAGCCAGATCGAAGGCTTGGAAAGCATTGTGGGTGAAGTGACTCGGATAAGAGTGGAGTCATTGGCGGGTTAAGGCCGCTTTACGCGGCACGGGAGACGGGAAACGCCAGTGCGGCTTTTGCGTCTCCCGTCTCCCATCAAGCGTTTAACTACTATAATTTAACGAACATTGAGAGCTAAAAGCACGTGAAATACATCAGCACCCGCGGCAAAGCGCCCGCCCTGAATTTTGAAGACGTTCTGCTCACTGGCCTCGCGCCGGACGGCGGTTTGTATGTGCCCGAGTCTTTGCCCAAGTACAGCAAAGCGCAGATTGCGTCGTGGGCGTCTTTGTCGTATACCGATTTGGCGTTTCAAATTATTCAGCCCTTTATCGGCGGTTGCATTCCCGATGACGATTTAAAAGCGATCATTGACGATACCTATGTGGATTTTCGTCATCCTGCGATTGCGCCGCTGGTGCAGTTAGATCGCAACGAGTGGGTGTTGGAATTATTCCAAGGACCGACCTTGGCCTTTAAAGATTTTGCTCTGCAAATGTTGGGTCGCTTGCTCGATTACGTGCTTGAGCGTCGTCAGCAGAAAGTTGTCATCATGGGTGCGACCTCGGGCGATACTGGCTCGGCTGCGATCCAAGGCTGCAAGCGTTGCAGCAATATCGATATTTTTATTCTGCACCCTTATCAGCGGGTATCAGAAGTGCAGCGCCGCCAGATGACTACCGTGGTGGGCGAGAACATCCACAATATCGCGGTGCGCGGTCACTTCGATCACTGCCAAGCCATGGTTAAGGCCAGCTTTGCCGATCAGAGCTTCTTACCTGAAGGTCGCCAACTCGTTGCAGTTAACTCGATTAACTGGGCGCGGATTATGGCCCAGATCGTTTACTATTTTTATGCGGCTTACGCCGTTGGTGCGCCAGAGCGTTCGGTGAGTTTCTCGGTGCCCACCGGTAATTTCGGCGATATCTACGCCGGTTATTTGGCAAAGTGCATGGGTCTGCCAATTGAGCAGTTGGTGGTAGCGACGAACCAGAATGATATTCTGCATCGCTTTATTAGTGGCAATAAGTTCGAGAAACACGAGCTGCAGCACACCTTGTCGCCGAGCATGGACATTGTGGTATCGAGCAATTTCGAGCGGATGTTGTTCGACTGCTACGATCGTGATGGCGCTGCCATCGATGATTTAATGACCAAGATGAATACCGAGACCGTTTCGATTCCTGATGCGGCGTTTGCTAAAGTACGTGGTCTGTTCGATAGCTACGGCGTTAACGACGAAGAAACCGTGGCTATGATCGCCTCGGTTTATGAAAACAATGAGTATCTGCTCGACCCTCACTCAGCGATTGGTGTTAAGGCCGCCCGCGAATGCCGTCGTGATACCGCTACGCCAATGATCACCTTGGCCACCGCGCATCCAGCTAAATTCCCCGAAGCGGTGATGAAGGCGGGCTACCCCATAGCGCCAGCGCTACCCCATCACATGAGCGATCTCTTCGATTTGGACGAGCGCTATGAGGTCGTCGACAATAAGTTGGAAGACGTGCACGCAATGATTGCCGCGAATATTCGCGCATGAACTGTTCCTCGATTACGTGAGCGATTTTCCCAAGATAATCCTTCGTGAACCCGCCGCCGCAGAATTTTCTGCGGCAGTGCCGACCCTTCTGCAAAGACTCTACGCCAGCCGTGGCTTGTCTCGCGATGCTGATCTGGAATCTGGCTTAGAGCATTTACCCAAGCCAGAAATGAAAGGCATGAGTGATGCTTGCGCCTTGCTCGCCAACGCCTTAGAGAAGCAGCATCGTCTGTTAATTGTGGGTGATTTTGACTGCGACGGCGCCACTAGCACCAGTCTTGCAGTCTTGGGTTTAAGGGCCTTGGGCGCGGCGGATGTCGATTATTTAGTGCCCAACCGCTTTGAATACGGCTATGGCCTTACCCCGGAAATTGTCGCGGTAGCGGCGGAGCGCCAGCCAGATTTAATTATTACCGTGGATAACGGCATTTCCAGTATCGACGGCGTTGCCGCTGCGGCAAAGCTGGGCATTCCGGTGCTGGTAACCGATCACCACTTGCCCGGTGATTCGCTGCCTCAAGCCGCCGCGATTGTGAATCCCAATCAGCACGGCTGCCCCTTTGCTGGTAAATCATTGGCTGGGGTAGGGGTGATGTTCTATGTGTTGCTGGCATTGCGTAGTGAATTGCAGCAGCGGGGCTGGTTTAGCGCCGAAAGGGCAAAGCCTAACTTGGCCGAATTTCTTGATTTGGTGGCCCTTGGCACTGTGGCCGATGTGGTGCCGCTGGAGCAGCTAAACCGCATTCTTGTTGAGCAGGGTTTGCGCCGTATTCGCGCGGGTCGCTGTCGGCCTGGTATTCAGGCCTTATTGCGGGTTGCGGGTAAAGAGTCGGGGCGTTTGGTCGCCTCAGACATGGGCTTTGCGATTGGCCCGCGCTTAAACGCGGCGGGTCGCCTAGATGATATGAGTTTGGGTATTCGCTGCTTGCTTACTGAAGATGCCGATACCGCGCTGTGTTTGGCTGCCGAGCTAGACGACTTAAACCGCGAGCGTCGCTCGATAGAGCAAAGCATGAAAGACGACGCGATGCGGGTGCTAGCGCATTTGCAGCTAGACCCCACAGCGGTGCCAAACGGGATATGTCTTTACGATCCCACATGGCACCAAGGCGTAGTGGGTATTCTTGCTTCACGTATTAAAGACCGTTACCACCGGCCAGTCATCGCCTTTGCCGACGCGGATGGAGATGAAATAAAAGGCTCGGCGCGTTCGATTCCCGGTCTCCATATGCGCGATGCGCTGGATTTAATCGCCAAGCGCCATCCGGGCTTGCTCAATAAATTTGGTGGCCACGCCATGGCGGCGGGCATGAGTTTGGCCAAGGCAGATTACAGTCGTTTTGCTGAGGCCTTTGACGCCATTGTGGCGGAGCTAACTAGCCCAGAGCAATTAACTGCTGCGGTGTATAGCGACGGTGAATTGACTGCCGAGGATTTGTCTTTAGAGCGGGCTGAATTGCTGCGCGGCGCCGGCCCTTGGGGGCAGAACTTCCCTGAGCCGCTGTTTCACGGCCGTTTTCGGTTAGTGCAGCAGCGTATTGTCGGCGCGCGGCATCTGAAAATGGTCTTGGCGCCAGAGCAGGGCGGTGAACAAATTTTTGATGCCATCGCCTTTAATATTGATACCGACGTGTGGCCTAGTCCCGATACGGAATACGTCGAGCTAGTGTATAAGCTCGACAGCAATCTGTTTCGCGAGCGCCTGTCTTTGCAGCTTATGGTCGAACATCTGCGCCCGTTGTGAGCTCCTTAATCGCCCCTTGTGAGTAATTGCCCCCACGATGCTTTGCGGGAGCTGGCTCATCAGGTAAAATGCCGCCCTTTCCACGTGATACCGGATAATCTTCAATGTTAGAAGTCAATGCCATACGTCAGTCCCTTAAAAGCATGAGCGAAAGAACCGACGTGCTTCGGGGGTATCTTTGACTACGCTAACAAGAAAGAGCGTTTATTTGAGGTAGAGCTAGAACTGGGCGACCCGAAAGTATGGGACGACGCTAAGCGCGCCCAAGAGCTGGGGCGCGAGCGCGCCGCGCTAGAAGCGGTAGTGGCGACCATCGATGAATTAGACAGCGGCGTGTCCGATTGCAAAGAACTTTTGGACATGGCGGTTGAAGAGGGTGACGAAGACACCATCAGCGGTATGCAGGTCGATGTCGACCGCTTGGAAGCTTCCCTCGGCGCCCTTGAATTCCGACGCATGTTCTCTGGCGAGATGGACCCAAACAATTGCTATCTGGATATTCAGTCTGGCTCTGGCGGCACCGAGGCGCAGGACTGGGCCAATATGGTCTTGCGCATGTATTTGCGCTGGGCAGAAGCCAAGGGCTTCAAAGCTGAATTGGTGGAACTGTCAGACGGTGAAGTGGCAGGTATTAAAAGCGCGACCATTCATATCCAGGGCGAATACGCCTTTGGTTGGCTGCGCACCGAGACGGGAGTGCACCGCCTAGTACGGAAATCGCCCTTCGACTCAGGCAATCGCCGCCACACCTCGTTCTGTTCGGTCTTTATATCGCCAGAGATTGACGACGATATCGAAATTGATATCAACCCATCAGACGTGCGCACCGACACCTATCGGGCCAGCGGCGCCGGTGGTCAGCACATTAACAAAACCGACTCGGCGGTGCGCTTAACTCACGTGCCGACGAATATTGTGGTGCAGTGCCAAAACCAGCGCTCGCAACATCAGAACCGCGACAGCGCGTGGAAAATGCTAAAAGCAAAACTCTACGAACTGGAAATGCAAAAGCGCAATAGCGCCGCGCAGGAGCTGGAAGACAGCAAATCGGATATCGGCTGGGGCAGCCAAATTCGCTCCTACGTATTAGATGATCAGCGCATTAAAGATTTGCGTACCAATGTGCAGACCAGCAATTGCAATGCGGTGTTAGATGGCGATTTAGATCAGTTTATTGAAGCAAGTTTGAAGTTCGGCCTGTAAAGGCCGGTCGGGTGTCGGAAGTCTGACGTCTGACGAGTAGTTCGCACAAGTGTTAAGTATGGCGCTGAGATCGGCGCCTAGTTTTTAAATACAAATAAGCAGCGCGCTGCTTTTAATACGTCCGACGTCAAACCTCCGACGCCCGACCCAGGAACTTAAAATGTCTGAGAATCACAACGAAGTAGAACAGGCCCAGGAAGAGAATCGCTTAATCGCCGAGCGTCGCGCCAAGCTGAGCGCGATTCGCGAAAAACGCAATGCCTTCCCTAATCACTTCCGTCGTGAAGACTATGCCCAGCGCCTGCAAGATGAGTTGTCTGAGAAGGGTAAAGAAGAGCTTGAGGTCTTAGATCGCAAGGCCAGTATCGCTGGTCGTATTATGGCTAAGCGTGGGCCCTTTATGGTGCTTCAGGACATGACCGGTCGTATTCAGGTCTATGTGGATAAAAAGCTCCTGCCAGCTGAGCTGATTACCGAAATTAAAACCTGGGATATTGGCGATATTATTTCGGCGACCGGCCCCGTGCATAAATCCGGTAAGGGCGACCTTTATGTAAATATGCATGAGACTTCGCTACTGACCAAATCTTTGCGGCCCTTGCCAGATAAATTCCATGGTCTAACGGATCAAGAAACACGCTATCGCCAGCGTTATGTCGATTTGATCATGAACGAAACCTCGCGCCGTACCTTCGCGATTCGCTCAAAAATGATCAGCTCTATCCGCAATTTCTTGCAGCAAAAAGACTTTGTCGAAGTTGAAACCCCAATGATGCAGGTCATTCCTGGCGGGGCCAGCGCACGTCCCTTTGTGACGCACCACAATGCCCTGAGCATGGATATGTATTTACGTATCGCGCCTGAGTTATACCTGAAACGTTTGGTTGTTGGTGGTATTGAGCGGGTGTTTGAAATTAACCGTAACTTCCGCAACGAAGGGCTTTCTACTCGGCACAATCCAGAATTCACCATGATTGAATTCTACCAAGCCTATGCCGATTACAAAGACATGATGGACTTGACCGAAGCCATGCTGCGCAATACCGCGCAGGAAGTTTTGGGCACCACGGTTATTAACTACCAAGGCAGCGAATACGATTTCGGTAAGCCATTTACCCGCTTGTCAGTGTTTGATTCTGTGCTGCAATACAACCCTGAGATCACTGCTGAACAGCTCAGTGATATGGCCCAGGCCACTGCGATTGCCGAAAAACTTGGTGTTAAAGTTAAAGATACTTGGGGCCTGGGTAAAATCCAGATTGAAATTTTTGAAGAGACCGTTGAGCACAAGCTTGATCAGCCGACCTTCATCACCGAATACCCCACCGAAGTTTCGCCACTGGCGCGCCGCAGCGACGGCAACCCCTTTGTGACTGACCGCTTTGAATTCTTTGTCGGCGGCCGCGAGCTGGCTAACGGCTTCTCGGAGCTTAATGACCCAGAAGATCAGGCTGAGCGCTTTATGGCGCAAGTTGCCGAGAAAGACGGCGGCGACGACGAAGCCATGCACTACGACGCCGACTACATCGCTGCGCTGGAATACGGCCTACCACCAACAGCGGGTGAGGGGATCGGTATCGACCGCCTGGTGATGCTGTTCACCGACTCGCCCTCGATTCGCGATGTGTTGTTGTTTCCGCATATGCGGCCTGAGTGACGGGAGATGCTTGATGGGAGACGGGAGACGCTAAGAAAAGACGCCGCAACGAGTGCCTGCGTTAGCAGGTATTCAAGTGAGCGCAGCGAATGCCCCGGCGTCTCCCATCTCCCGTCCAGCATAAAGCTTCTCACCTCCAGCGTAAAACCCGCCTAGACAGCCACTTACGCAACTATGCTATAGTGACCTCCACGTTTTATCGTCCTTGGGGAATGTGGTAATGAGTATCGAAAACGTCGATTTATTTGACGGCCTGATGCCGGAAGAAATTCAAATTTTACGCGACACCAGTGTGTTGCGAGACTTCGCCAAAAACACGGTTTTGATTCACGAGGGCGACGTTGCAGATTCCCTTTATGTTGTGGAGTCGGGCCGGGTTAAAGTGTATTGCAGCGATAAAAGCGGCAAAGATTTCGTGCTTAATATTCTTGAAGATGGCGACTACTTTGGCGAACTGGCGCTGTTGGATGACGACAAGCGCTCAGCTTCAGTGCGTGCTATGGAAACCACCAAGGTACGTATTGTTTATAAAGAAGATTTCAAAGCGATATTGGATATGCACCCCAATATTACCCGTATCCTCAATAAAAACTTAACTCGTCGTATTCGCAAGCTGACCAATGACGTCAAAAGCTTGGCCTTACAGGATGTCTATGGCCGCGTGGTTAAAGTGTTGACGAATCTGGCCCAGCCCGCGGGTGATGACGGCAGTATGCGGATTGATGAAAAGCTTACTCAACAAGAAATTGCTGATCGGGTAGGGTCGTCACGTGAAATGGTGGCGCGAATTCTAAAAGACCTGACGATCGGTGAATATATCGATGTTGAAGGCCGTCATATTGTGATTAAGCGCAAACTTCCCGAAAGCTATTAAACGCCCAGCAACATCGCTAATTTTAGCGGTGTTGCATCATTAGTAGTGGCGTGTGCGTATTCCGCTGAACCTGATCAGTCGTACCGCTTGAACGTGATCACTTAATTCACCTCATGCATCATGTGCCGTCTTTTTACTTTAAGTGATCATCTTCAGTCAATGTAGTCATCAGTTTTCGCATGGATTCCCCCTTCAAATTGATCTTGTGAGCGTTGTGTAAAAGCCGATCCAAGATGGCGTCAGCCAACGTTGGATCATTGATAAAGTCATGCCAGTTTTCCACCGGAAGCTGGCTCGTTACTATCGTTGTTTTTTTGTTGTGCCGATCCTCCATGATTTCCAGCAAGTCGTTCTTTTGCACTTGCGTCAGCGGCTCTAAACCCCAGTCGTCAATGATCAGTACGTCTGCTTTGGCGATTTGCGCGAGGAGCTTGAGATAGCTGCCATCACCGTGGGCGATGGTAAGCTGCTCAAACAGCCGAGAGGCACGGAAGTACCGAGTGGGATGACCCTGTACGCAAGCATGGTGGCCGAGAGCGCAGGCAAGATAGGTTTTGCCGCAGCCCGTCGGGCCGGTCATCACTAAGTTATGCCCTTTGCTAATCCAATGATTGCTTTGCAGAGCGGCAACGGTGCTTGGTTTAAGTCCGCGCGGATGGCTGTAGTCAACGTCCGCCAATCTTGCCATTTCTTTAAGGCGTGCAGCGCTGAGTAAGCGCTGCAATCGTTTGTCGTTCCGGTAGGTGATTTCCTGCTCAATGGCTAAGCCGATACGCTCTGCAAAGCCAAGCTCGTCGTAGGTGTTGGGCTGGCGGAACTGCGCTTCCAGTGCGTCCGCTAAGCCAGTGAGTCGAAGTTGCCGGAGTTGTTGTACGCTTTGTATTTCTAGCATGTGCTTTCCTTGGGTTGGGTGGTTTGGTTGATGATGCTTGTTTAGTGGTAGTAATTGGCGCCACGGACATTGCGATGAGACTCACTTGCCTGCGCTTGCGGTTCTAGCGGCAGGGCCAGTTGATCCATATTGCTCTGCAGGATCGATTTGATATTGCTTAGGCGTAGGGCTTTGATGTGTTGTGCACGTAAGCAAGCCGCCTCTAGGCGTGCCGGTGTGTATTGTTTGGCGAGATTCAGTAACCCTAAGCAGGCGCGATACGCCTGCTCTGGTACCTGCTTTCGTTGCAGGAACAGCTCAACCATCGCGTGTGTTTCGGGGCCTATCGTTCCCGCCCACGAGAGCAGTCGCTTCGGCGTCCACTGCTGATGCCGCTGGTGTGCTTCAGGCATGTGCTGCGTATTGGTGGTAAACCCACCTTGACGCTGGCTACGTGCATGACGTGCGACCTGCTGATCCTTAAAGAAGATAGCAACACCGTCGCGGCTGGCTTGGATCTCCACTTGCGTCTTAACCAGATGATGAGGAACGGAGTAATAGTGCTTGTCGAACTCGACGTGGTAATCAATATTGACCCGTGCCAGCTTGAACTCGAGGTATTCATAGCGCGTCGCTGGCAGTGGTTTAAGCGCCGGTTTGTCCAGCATCTCAAACTGGCTTAAGCGGCAACCCGGAAGCTTTTTGAAGGGCCGTTGATTGAGGTCTTCCAGTAAGCCCTTAATTGCAAGGTTAAGTTCCGCCAGCGTAAAGAAGGTCTGGTGGCGTAACTTCGCTAATATCCACCGCTGCACAATCAGCACCGCGTTTTCGGCCTTCGCCTTGTCTTTTGGTTTGAGCGGTCGCGCAGGAATGATCGCGGTTCGATAGTGTGAGGCCATATGTTGATAACTGGCATTGATGGTTGGTTCGTAACGGCAAGGTTTGCTCACTGCGCTGCGGAGCTGATCAGGCACAATGATCTCCGGCACGCCGCCAAAGAACTCGAAGGCCTTGACGTGGGCATCAATCCAATCCGCTTTGCGTTGCGTCCAGCTGGCGGTGGCAAAGGTGTAATTGCTGGCACCGAGCGTCGCGACAAAGATTTCAGCGTTGCGGATCTCGCCGGTATCTGGGTTAACAATCGGCACTGTCGCGCCACTGTAATCCACAAATAGTTTTTCACCGGCGAGGTGGATCTGCCGCATAGAGCGTTTTTGTTGGGCGCGCCATTCGCGGTAATACCCGCAATACTGCGAGTACTGATAGCCCGCATCCCCATAAGCCTGTTTGTATTCCTCCCACAGCAGCTGTTTGGTGACGCTTTTGCGCTTTAGCTCCAGATGTATGGCGGCGCAATCAGGCATAACGCGGCCATGTCGCGCACTCAGCTGGGGTGAAGGAAACAGCAGTTGCTCAAGATCGTTATCTGACAGCTCGGCGGGCAGGGGCCAGCAAAGCCCCAGCGCAGAGGCGCGTTTGCCGTAGGTTGATACGGTGCCCACGCCAATGCCCAGGCTGCGCGCTATCTGGCGATGACTTAGCTTTGCCTCAAGTTTAAGGCGGAGAATTTCTTTGATATGTCGCATTGCTAATCTCGTGTTTGGCATCGTCATCCCGGCGCAAAAGCGGCAAGGATAACGTGCAGTACAGGATGAATTTCAATGCATGAGGTGGTGTGGAAATTGATGGTGATCAGTCATTGCGACAACGTGAACACCCGTTGCGATAAGTCCCGTAAAGTGATCATTTTAAATCGCAATGAGTGATCACGTTCGTTCGCAACAGGTGATCACGTTGGATCGCAGGCGGTGATCAGGTTGGGTCGGAATACGCAGCGTGCAGCAACGTGCGAGTACGCCTTACGAATGTTGAAAGCGCCTACCATTTATAGCTCACGCCGATCGCGACAGAATAAGTGCTAAAAGTCTCTTGTGCCACTCTGCCTAAGGGTAGTTGAGTGTTTGTATATTGGCGATTGAGTTTGGTTACATAGTTCGCGATCAATGAGGTTTTCCAGTGTTGGTCTAATTCATGGTTTAATCCAGCACTAAGGTGCCACTTCGCGATAAGATTGTTTAACGGTGATTCATTGCCATGTTTAATAACATTGCCAACGTGGTTCACACCGGCTAAAAACTGAGTTCTATCATTTATTTGGTACTTGCTGCCGACAGAACTTGAGAATTGATCTTGCCCGCCAAAATCAGAATTTATTATTATTTTGTCTGGTGCGCCATTGGTCTGTGCTCCAGATAACTGGGTGGTAACTTTGCCAAGGGCTTTGCTCCAGCGATACCAATTAAGGTCGGCGCCCAAACTAAGCTTAGGGGTGATCTTCCAAGCAAGACCAATACCTAATTCACTGGGCAATGATAGCCCGTCAATTTTGGCAGAGGTGTATTTAACTCGGCCTAGGCCCATCGCTTCAAAGTTTACCACTGCATTCCCGTCTTTTAGCACTAGCTCAGTGTCGGAGCCGTAGGCCATGCCTAGGGTGAGTCGGTCGTTGATGTCGTACTGTAAGCCGGTGCGCCAAGCATAGCTGACGCCGCTCATGTTTTTAATGTCGAGACCGGGGAAACCGCTGCTCGCATCCGAGGTATTTGGAAATATCTCTTGCTCTGCTTCGGAGTAATTTATTGAGCCACTAAAGCCGAGGCGAAATTTGTCGCTGATATTCCAGGCGACGGCGGGTGCAAGCCGAAATACCCCAAATAAAGCGGTGAGATCGTCGCTATTTCCAAACGCGGTGTTGAGATTTTTGTATTCGTAGCCGACTCCGCCCTGGGCAAATAGTCCTAAGCCGATAGTAATGCCTGGGTGGTTTGCAAGTGGCTTAGACCACGCACCGCTGACAAGCAGAGCACGATCATTACGAGAGCGCTCGTCGTTGCCCAGTGAGTCTGCATGGCGAATGCCGTTCATCGCAAAGCCCTCAATAACAGTGCTAAATTGGGCAGATTTTGGTTTTGCGATGCCTGCAGTATTGTTGTTGATACTCAGTGGATCGCTGGAAAAAGCCATATCTGTGCCGGCCATTGCATTGGAATCGGCACCAAAGCCAAGTGGCAGAACACCTATTCCGGCCCAGCTTTGAGTGGCTAAGCTTGCGGCAAGTAAGGCCATAACGCGACAGCGTATATTGTGTGTAATGTAGCTTTTCAGTGGTGCGTGCAAGGGAATTCCTTCTTTTTATAATGTACCGATTGGTATGTTTTTGGATAATATACCGGATGGTATGTTGCTGCAATGATTTACCTGCGTAATTAGCTTGGGTATAAAGGCTGTGCAAATAATGAATTAGAGATAGTGAGATGGCAGCAGGTGAGGTGGGTGGCAAGCGCGAACGAACGCGGGCAATGATATTGCTGTGCAGTGCGCAGCAGTTTGCAAAGCATGGTTATAACGGCGTGAGTATGGATTTGTTGGCAAAAGCAGCAAAGCTTACGAAGGGCGCTTTGTATGATCATTTTAAGGGTAAAGATGATGTTTACGTGCAAAGCACGTCTACGTATTTAGAGACCGCGCTAAAAAAAATAAAGCCGGTGCATGGCGAGGAGGCGGCTAGTGCTGAAGAGGCCTTGTTTTCCTATCTGGGGAAATTCCTCGATATAATCCACAGCGATTTAGTCTTGCGGCGCTTAATGCTGCGCTTGGTGACGGAGTCGACGAGTAGCACGGTTCAAGAAATTGCGCGCAAAGCGCTTGCTGAGCCGTTTCATTATACGGTTGATTTATTATCGACCTACCGCCCAGAGATTGACGCCCAAGAATGCGTTTATTCCTTTTACTGCAATGCAATATTACGGGAAGACCTAACAAGTATTATGGGCGTGCTAAGCCCAAATATAACAGCGCAAACTAGTCCCCATACCTTGTTAAGCCATTTTCGTAAAACACTGGCTTAAGCGCTATTTGCTAACGGTAAGCGTCGCTGCACCTTTGGCTAGTTTCGCGTTTAGCTGATCACCACTTTTCAGGGCGTCGGCGTCGCGGACGATGGCCCCATTTTGATCGCTAATAATGGCGTAGCCTCGATTCAAGGTTTGTTCGGGGCCCAGGGCCCTGAGCTGTTGCTCCATGTTTTTTAAGGCAATTCGTGGCTGTTGCAGTCGCAGCTTTATGGCGTGTTGCATTCTGTCGCGCAGGCCGCTGAGTTCTTTATGTTTAGCTTTTAGCTGGCGTTCTGGGTTGAGCAGGGCTAGCTGCTGATTGGCAGCGTTGAGGCGCTGCTGGCGGCGGCGCTGGCTTTGCTGCCACTGGCGTTGCAAACGCAGCTCTAAATCATCTAGGCGCTGGCTTTGCTCGCGGAGCTGGCTGCGCGGATCGCGAACGCGGCGGCTTAAAGACAGCAGTTGCTCTTGCCAGCGTCGCAGCCGCAATTGCTGGGCTTTGGCGAGTCGGCCCTTGAGTAAATGAAGCTTAGATACTAGCTCAGCTTGGTCTGGGCTGAGCAGCTCGGCGGCTGCAGATGGCGTGGCGGCGCGGATATCGGCAACAAAGTCGCTAATGCTAAAATCGACTTCGTGGCCCACGGCGCTAATTACTGGGAGTTCAGAGTCGTGAATGGCGGCCGCGACAATATGTTCGTTAAACGGCCATAAATCTTCTAATGAGCCGCCGCCGCGGGAAACCAGAATCACGTCAAAGTCTAGCTGTTTAGTGCGCGCCCAGTGGTTAGCTTGGGCAATGGCATTGGCTATTTGCCCTGCAGCATTATTCCCCTGTACCAGCACCGGCAATACGCTGATCTGCATGGCGGGCCAGCGGCGTTTAAACACCGATAGAATATCGTGAATAGCCGCGCCAGTTGGGGAGGTCACTACCGCAACGTGTTTGATGGTGGCCGGTAGCGGCTTTTTGTGTTCGGGGTCGAACCAGCCTGCGGCCAGCAGTTCTTGCTTGAGCTTTTCAAAGGCCAAGGCCAGCGCGCCAGCGCCAGCTTGCTGCATACTGTCGACAATGAGTTGATAGTCACCGCGGCCTTCATATAGGCTGACTTTGCCGCGCACGCTGACTTGCTGGCCGGGCTCGGGGTTAAAATTAACCCGCATATTCTTACCCTTAAAGAAGGCGCAGCGAATTTGAGCGCGGTCGTCTTTTAGGGTGAAATACCAGTGGCCGGAGCTGGGGCGTGACAAGGTCGACAGTTCGCCGGTCACGTTGACCTGGGCAAAGCAGTCTTCGAGTAATTGTTTAGCCAAACCGTTTAATTGGCTGACAGAGAGAGTTTGTGGCGGTTCTTGTGTAGTCATGGCGCTATTGTAGCAAGATATAGTGGGTAGTTCGCCAAGAATCGGTTTACTAAGAGGGCTGTATCGCTTAAAATTGCGAGGATTCTAGCCACCGGCATTGGAATCTATTTATGCTACGTATTGCCCAAGAAGCACTCACCTTTGATGACGTTCTTCTGCTCCCAGGTTACTCCGAGGTTACCGCTAAAGACGTTAGCCTAAAAACTCAGCTGACCCGTAATATCTCACTGAATATTCCCCTTGTGTCCGCCGCAATGGATACCGTCACTGAAAGCGCGCTGGCCATTGCCCTCGCTCAGGAAGGCGGCATCGGCATTATTCACAAGAGCATGACCATTGCTCAGCAAGCTCAAGAAGTGCGCGCGGTTAAAAAGCACGAGAGCGGTATTGTTAAAGATCCAATCACCATTGAAGCGAGTGCACCACTTAGCGAGTTGTTTGAGCTACGTCGTCGCCACAAAATCTCCGGTGTTCCAGTACTGGATAAAGGCGAGCTAGTCGGTATTGTTACTAGCCGCGATGTACGCTTTCAAGAAGAATTAAACGTTCCTGTTTCTAGCATGATGACCCCGAAAGAAAAGCTGGTCACAGTTAAAGAGGGCGTGGATATGGTGGTAGCCAGAGAGCTACTGCACCGTCACCGCATTGAAAAAGTCTTAGTGGTCAATGACGATTTTAAATTGACTGGCATGATCACGGTTAAAGACATGAACAACGCCCAGACTTACCCTCATGCCTGTAAAGACAGTCAGGGCCAGTTGCGGGTTGGTGCATCGGTTGGCACTAGTGCAGATACCGATGATCGCGTTGCCGCATTGGTTGCCGCTGGAGTAGATGTATTGGTGGTTGACACTGCGCACGGTCATTCCATGAATGTATTAAATCGCGTGCGCTGGATTAAAGAGAACTACCCTCAGGTTGACGTGATCGGCGGCAATATTGCGACTGGCGCAGCGGCTTTGGCGCTACTCGAAGCTGGCGCCGACGCGGTTAAGGTCGGTATTGGTCCTGGTTCCATATGTACTACGCGTATTGTAACTGGCGTGGGTGTTCCGCAAATTAGCGCTATTGCTAATGTTGCTGCCGCCCTTAAAGGCACCGGCGTACCGCTCATCGCCGATGGCGGTATTCGCTTTTCTGGTGATTTGTCTAAGGCCGTTGTTGCCGGTGCAAACTGCATTATGATGGGCTCGATGTTCGCTGGCACCGAAGAGGCACCAGGTGAGGTCGAGCTATTCCAAGGCCGTACCTACAAATCCTATCGCGGTATGGGTTCGTTGGGTGCTATGACTAAAACCCAGGGTTCTAGCGATCGCTATTTCCAAAGTGCTGATGACGGTGCGGAGAAGCTCGTACCCGAGGGCATTGAAGGCCGTGTTGCCTACAAAGGCCCGCTGGCCGCGATTGTCCACCAGTTAATGGGCGGCTTGCGCTCAGCAATGGGTTATACCGGCAGCCTCGACATTGAAGCCATGCGTAACAATCCAGAGTTTGTAAGGGTGACCTCGGCGGGTATGAATGAAAGCCATGTGCACGACGTGAGCATCACCAAAGAAGCGCCTAATTACCCCACCTAGGGGCAGTGGTCGTTATTTTTTTAATTAACAAACCCGCTACCGCAGCGGGTTTGCTGTTTTATTTATGTTCACATTTGCCGTGAACCTTGTTGAGAGAATTGCCGTGTCAATCCCAGATATCCACGCCCACCGTATTTTGATTCTAGATTTTGGCTCTCAGTACACCCAGCTGATTGCGCGGCGTATTCGTGAAATTGGCGTGTACTGCGAAATTCGCGCCTTTGATATCAGCGATGACGATATTAAGGAATTCAAACCCTCAGGCTTTATCTTGGCGGGTGGGCCAGAGTCGGTAACGGAAGCAGGTTCGCCACGAGCGCCACAATTGGTGTTCGAATTGGGTGTGCCGGTATTGGGTATTTGCTACGGCATGCAGACCATGGCAGAGCAAATGGGCGGCAAGGTAGAAGGCTCGCCAGTTCATGAATTTGGCTACGCGCAGATCAAACTGGAAACCGCTGGCGCACTAACCGCAGACATTGCTGACCATATCGACAGTAAAGACGGCAAGACGTTACTTGATGTGTGGATGAGCCATGGCGACAAGGTTATTCGCCTGCCAGAAGGGTTTGAGGTTTTGGCCTCTACGCCATCGTGCCCAATTGCGGCAATGCAGTGCGAGGCCAAGAAGTTCTATGGTGTGCAGTTTCACCCCGAAGTGACTCACACGTTACAAGGTCAGCGCATATTCGAACATTTTGTACTGAAACTGTGTGGCTGCGAAGCACTGTGGACACCCGCCAATATTGTTGAAGACGCCATTGCCAAGGTGCGCGCCCAAGTCGGCGATCAAAAAGTATTGCTGGGTCTTTCCGGCGGCGTAGACAGTTCAGTAGTGGCAGCCTTATTGCACAAGGCCATTGGCACCCAGCTTACTTGCGTGTTTGTTGATAACGGCCTGCTTCGTAAAAACGAAGGCGATCAGGTGATGGAAATGTTCGCCAAAAACATGGGCGTGAAAGTGATTCGTGTTGACGCCGAAGAAGCGTTTCTAAGCAAGCTGGCCGGCGAAGCCGACCCCGAGAAAAAACGCAAATCTATCGGCAATACCTTTATCGAAATTTTCGATCAAGAAGCCACCACCCTCAAGGATGTTAACTTCCTTGCGCAGGGCACAATTTACCCCGACGTGATTGAATCTGCCGCCTCAAAAACCGGCAAAGCCCACGTCATAAAATCGCACCATAATGTTGGCGGCCTGCCAGACGATATGGCGATGGACTTGGTAGAACCACTGCGTGAACTCTTTAAAGACGAAGTGCGCCGCATTGGTTTAGAGCTAGGCCTGCCTTACGATATGGTCTATCGCCATCCTTTCCCTGGTCCAGGTTTGGGTGTGCGGATTTTAGGCGAAGTGAAAAAAGAATATGCCGATATTCTTCGCGAAGCCGACGCCATCTTCTTAGAAGAGCTGCACCGCGCCGACTGGTACCACAAAACCAGCCAAGCCTTTGCCGTGTTCCTGCCGGTGAAATCGGTTGGTGTAGTAGGGGATGCGCGCCGCTATGAATACGTTATTGCATTGCGCGCTGTAGAGACTATCGACTTCATGACCGCGCGCTGGGCGCACCTGCCTTACGAGCTGCTAGAGACAGTTTCAAATCGTATTATCAACGAGATAAAGCAAGTTTCACGCGTAGCCTACGATGTCAGCAGCAAGCCGCCAGCCACCATTGAGTGGGAGTGACGCAATATCATAACCCATTGAAATATAACAATAAAATAACTTCCATTGATAATGTAATCTGCATTATCAATGGTATTTTTCATGGTATTTCTTGTGTGCAACAAGGTAAAAGGTAGCAATACCACCAATGGGGAATTGATGCCTGCATGGTATCAGAGTAGTTGTACCACTCAGGGAATATCTGCCAGTGTCTGGTATCAGAAACGCAGGAGTATCAACCGATCATCTGTTTAAATCTTGCAAATTTGGATGTTGACTCCTAAAATGCAAGGTATGATTGATCGTCAAATTTCAGAGAAACTTCGAGCAACCATCGCACAAGTGCCTGCGGTTGCACTGTTGGGTGCACGCCAGGTTGGCAAGACAACGCTGGCAAAAATCATTGCTAAAAACATCGACTCGATTTACCTCGATTTGGAAGCCCCCGAGGATTTACTGAAGCTCAGTGACCCCAGCAGTTTCTTAAGCGCCCATGCCGATAAGTTGGTTGTTCTGGATGAAATACAGCGAAGCCCGGACTTGTTTCCCGTACTGCGGGGGCTGATCGATAAAAATCGGGAGCAGGGGCGTCGAGCAGGTCAGTTTTTGCTGCTTGGGTCAGCATCAATGGATCTGATGCGTCAGTCTTCCGAAAGTCTTGCAGGTCGGATTAGCTATCTGGAGATGAGCGGTCTGAACCTGGCTGAAGTCGATGGTCACCAACGGCAAAGACAGACCTTGTGGTTGCGGGGCGGATTCCCGGACAGCTATCTTGCTGCGGGTGATGATCTGGCTATGGACTGGCTGGAAAATCTGATTCGTACCTATCTTGAGCGAGATATTCCGCAAATGGGCTTTCGCGTTCCTGCGGCAAGGTTACGTCGGCTGTGGACGATGTTGGCGCATCTTCAGGGTGAGACCGTTAACTATTCCAGGCTCGCCTCAAATCTGGAAGTCGATGCCAAGACGGTAACGCACTACATTGATATTCTGACGGATCTTTTGTTGGTCAGGCGCCTTGAACCCTGGTATGCCAACGTCAAGAAGCGGTTAGTTAAATCCCCCCGTTTTTACGTGCGTGATAGCGGCATCCTGCACCGATTGCTGGGAATCAATGCCTATGATGCGTTGCTGTCTAATCCAGTATTGGGAAAAAGCTGGGAAGGCTTTGTCATCGAGAATATTCATTCCATCCTGCCAGGTCGTGCAGAGACTTACTTTTACCGAACGGCTGCTGGTGCAGAGATCGATCTTGTTATCAGGATGCCGTCGTCTGACATCTGGGCTGTCGAGATTAAGTATGGGGTTGCCCCCAAAATCGGCAAGCATTATAGCCAGACCTGTGATGATGTTGGCGCAACGCATAAGTACATCCTTTATGGTGGTGAGGATGAATTTCCTGTAGGTAGTGATATAAACGTTATTTCATTGTCAGGACTTATGGAGAGGCTTCGCTTCGCAAACAGTGAATCGGGATGAGTGAATACCAATACTACGAGTTCATCGCTATTGATGAGCCACTGACCTCGAAGCAAATGGCCGAACTGCGCAGTTGTTCGTCTCGTGCTCACATTACCTCGTCCAGTTTCGTCAATGATTATCAGTGGGGTGATCTTAAGGCTAACCCGGTTGACTGGATGCGGCGTTACTTTGATGCTCACGTCTACGTGGCAAACTGGTGCACCTGCATTCTTTACCTGCGCTTGCCGAAAAGTGTTTTTGATGTGGGGACCTTCCGTGATTTCAAAACCGAAACCACTTTTACAGCGACGCAGACAAAGACACATTGGCTGCTTGAATGGGGGCTGGATGAGAGTGACGACTATGAGCGCTTTGCCCTTGAGAATGGACACGGCTGGATGGGTAGACTGGCGCCATTGCGTGACGAATTGCTAGGGGGCGATCTGCGCCCGCTGTATCTTGGTTGGTTGGCCGGCGTGAGTGCTGGTGAAGTCAGTGAAAAGAGCATGGAACCTGAACCGCCGCCCGGACTTTCCCGGTTGAGCGCAGCCCAGCAATCGCTGGCGGACTTTCTGGAAATCGATGCGGATCTACTGACCGCCGCCGGACTTGCTGACCCTGGAGTTGCAAAATCCAACAGCAAGAGCGATGTGGAACTGGATGCCTGGCTTGCCGCGCTTCCTGAAGTAGAGAAAAACGCGATGCTTAAATTGTTATTGACCGGGCATGCACAACGGGCCGAGCGCGAATTAAAACGGCAGTTCCTGGCCTGGCGGCGTGAGCAGTCATCAGGCGAGAAGTCTGCAATGCCGCGGCGCAAGGTCGCCGATCTGCATAAGCTGGCGGCATCCGCTACCGAAGTGAGAAAGCAGCAGGCAGCTATACAGTACAAAAAGGCCGAAGCTGAACGGCAGGCCGAACGAGAAACCTATTTGCGTACACTGGCTGCTGACTTCAACCGACACTGGCGGACTGCCGACAATCACGCTAAACGAGGCATTGCCTCTGCCTACGATGAAGTCAAACGCACACTTGTCGATCTGTCGGATGCCTACGTACTGTGTGCGACCCGAGCCGATTTCGACAGAAGATTGACTCAGTTTATGACTCGGCATGGAAAACGCGGCGCATTGGTTCGGCGCCTCGTTGAGGTGGGTCTCTGGCAGAAATAGATGGATGGACACCTGCCGCCGCTGGTGTGGACGTTGCGGGTATTCTCTTTCGATGTTTAGGCCACAACGATTTTGGCCATAAAGACTTTGGATGGAGCAGTGAAAGCAGACAAAAACATTGCCACTTACCGCCGCATGCGCAATCAGCCTTTGTGGCGCTTACTCGCGTCTGGCAACGGGCCGACGGTGATTGCTCTGCTTCAATCACACCTCTATGAAAAGGAACGCAGCCTGCCGGCCTCGATACTGTTTGAGCGTCTGACAAGAGATCTGGAAGAGTTGCGGGCCCAGGGGGATGATTTTCCCCAGACGGCTCAGGCCTATGTGGCCAACTGGCTGAGTGACGGTTATCTCGAGAGGCGATTCCCGCCGGGCGCCAGTGAGGAGGAATACGAACTCTCTACAGCAACGGTGGAGGCAATTCGGTTTGTGTCTGCCATCGCTGAGCCCCATGCGGCGGCGACCGAGAGTCGCCTCTCGCTGGTGATACAGGCCCTGGCCGGGCTGGCCGAGGACACCGATGCTGATAAACATCGCCGGATCGACCGCCTGATGGCGGAACAGGCCCGTATCGGTATGGAGATTGATGCCATCCAGAAGGGGCAGCTGCGCGTCCTGCCATGTGATACTGCATTGGAACGGACGCGGGAGATCATTTCCCTGGCCGATGATCTGACGGGCGATTTTCGCCGGGTGCGTGACCAGTTCGAGCAGCTAAACCGGGATCTGCGAGAGCGCATCATGGATAGTGATGGCAATCGGGGCGAAGTGCTCGATTCACTGTTTACCGGTATCGATCTGATTGCGGAGAGCGAAGCGGGTCGGACCTTCTCTGCCTTCTGGCGTCTGCTGACCGATCCTGAACAGGCAGCGATGCTGGAGGAATCCCTCGACAGCGTGATGTCGCGGGAGTTTGTTGCTGGGCTGGATATGCGGGAGCGTCGTTTCCTGTTGCGTTTGACCAGAAATCTTCTCGAACAGGGTGGCGCGGTCCACGAGGTGTTGCAGACCTTTGCCCGCAGCCTCAAGTATTTCGTGCAAAGCCGTGAGTACCTTGAGCAGCGCCGCGTGAACCAGCTACTGAAGGAAGCACAACGCGCCGCGCTGGCGATCAAGGATGGGGTCAAGACAACTGAGTCCCTGACATATTCCCTGGAACTGACTAGCAGTCGGTTGCACTCTCTGTCCCAATGGGCACTCTACGATCCGGCACTGCAGGCGGAGCCGGAGGCGATGCGCGAGGGTGAACCCGCGCCCATCGATCTGGAGTCGGTCAGCGAGTTGGTAGCGCAGTCGGAAATCGATTTTCGCACCCTGAAGGAGCATGTATGCTCGCTGCTCGAACAGCGTGACCAGGCCTCAATCGGCGATATACTGGATCACTTCCCGGCAGAGCAGGGGCTGGGCAGTGTGATCGGCCTGCTGGCGCTGGGCAGTCGTCATGGCATTAAGGGTAGTGATAAGGGGGGCGATGCAAGTGTCGATGATAGTATCGAGACGGTGGCCTGGATCGGAGAAGACGATCAGAGGCGCTGCGCCCGTATTCGGGGTCCTAGGGATTTTGCCTCCAAATACTGCAAAAACCGTTGAAGGCCCCGTATTTGCTGGCCTCCAAGCCACTATTAATTTTAATTTAGCTCAAGTTTCAGTATCTTCTTCGGCCTTTGGGTCAAAGAATGAGCAGAAACAAGCGACTATCAATTCTCACTGCCGCTGAAATCGAGGATTTATACGGCGTCCCGTCCTTCAACGAATCGTATCAACGGTTTTACTTCACGCTGAATGATAAAGAGCGTGCTGAGCTGGCCAGAATAAGGCAGCGCAAGTATCGCTGTATCGCCGTCGCATTGTTGGGCTACTTCAAATGCAAACCGATCTTGCTCAATCCGACGTTTAAATCCATGCAGGATGACCTGGGATTTATCGCAAAAAGCCACTTTGATGGCCTGAAATTTCGACGCTTCAGTCTGAAATCCGATCAAAAGTCCCGCATTTATGAACGGATTTTTTCCATGATCGAATATGAAAATTGGAAAGATCCTGAGCATCAACCCCGGCTTGTTGAACACTTATTGGCCTGTGCTGAAAGCTGGGTTGCACCTCGTGCTCTCTTTGATGCAGCGATTGAGTTCCTGGCCCACCAGAAAATTGCCATTCCTGCCTATAGCACCCTGCAGAAGATCGTCAGTCAGGTGGTTAACCAGCATCAGCAGCGACTGCATGAGAAGATCGGCGCCGCGTGTAGCCCAAAATTGACGACTGTACTAAATACACTGGTATCCGGTAATGACCAGCTTACGTTAACACAATTGCGCGGCGGCGCGCGCAATTTCACCGGCACCGAGTTGCAGAAAGAACTCGCGGTGTATCACCACATTCAACCGCTGATGGCAGAGGTGACCGTTGTCCTCGACTCGCTTTCTCTGTCTCAAAAAAATCAGCAGCACTATGCCGAACGGATTCAATATTACGGCGCCAAAATCAAGCGTCAGTCGCCAGAGAACCAGTGCCTATATCTGCTTTGCTACCTACAGTTTCGATATCAGGAGGGGTTGGAACGCATGGCCGAAGGGTTCATTCACCACGTTCGACAGGTAAAGCAACGAGCGCATCAGCTGGCGCAGGATCGAGTTTATCGGGATTGGCAAAAGGCGGCTACCAATGTGAGTAAGGCTGCAGAAATCTTGTGCCTGTTTGTTGATGATCGTATCGACCCCAATACGTCATTCCATGCTGTACAGAAACAAGCGTTCCAGGTTCTCAATGCCAACGAGCTGAGTTCAGTCTGCCGGTACCTCGGCAATCAGAAGCAGTCGGCGGATGAGGCGTTCTGGCAACACCTGGATACGGAATCCACGTTGAGAACCGGCCTGTTACGATCACTCTTTTGCTGTCTACGCATCGAAGGCACCGATAAAACACAACGGTTGGCAGCGGTCTTGAGCCAAACTCGACAGGAGCTGGCGGCCGGCAACATGCTCAGAGATGCCAGTATTGACCGGCGTCTACCGCCAAAAGCCACGCGACCACTCTTGTTGAAACCTGACGGCGGCATAGACAAGGCTAGATATGAATGGTTCTTGTATTTGCAGATTCCCAGCCGCCTAAACGGCCAGTTAGTGCTGCCAGAAGTCATACGGTATCGTGCACTGGACGACGATCTGGTAAAACCACAGACTTGGAAAAATCAGAAGCAGGCCTTGGTCGAGGGTACGAAGCAACCCAAAATTACTGAGGATCCAAAGCAACTGATCCCGCGCATGGCGGATCGGTTGACCACTCGGCTATACGAAGTCAGCGACTATCTGGAACGCGTGGACAACAGGGATATCATTCTGCGCCCGAAGGGTGGTAAACACCTTTGGCGCTTACCGACCACCGGCAAAAAACATCTGGTGAACAATCCGTTCTTCCAGCAAATGAGGGCAATCGGAGTCGCCGATGTCTTGCGCGTGGTGGATCAGGATACCGGATTTATTGACGACTTTGAGCACGTGCTGGGCATGACCTCCAAAAGCCGCCAGTATGAAGTGGACCTGTTGGCGATCTTGATCGCCAATGCCACAAACCAGGGCATCTATGGTATCGCCCAGATCTCTGACCGCACCTATGATCAGCTGAGTACGATCCAGGCGAACTACCTTCGGCTGGAAACATTGAATGCCGCTAATGACCGCATCAACAACGCCACCACGCGACTGAGCATTTTTAATCACTACAATATCCAGGATGACAACCTGCATGCCAGCGCCGATGGCCAAAAGTTCGAAGCTAAGCGCGAGACATTCCGTACCCGGTATTCCTCAAAATACTTCGGTACCAGCAAAGGGGTCTCAGCGATCAGCCTGAATGCCAATCATATGGCAATCAATGCCCGGGTGATCGGCGCTAACGAACATGAATCCCATTACATCTTTGACCTTCTGATGAACAATAGTACCGAGATCATCCCGGATACGCTCTCTACTGACACCCACGGGGTAAACCATGTAAATTTTGCCTTACTCGATCTGTTTGGATATCGGTTCGCCCCCCGATATGCTCAGGTAGGTAGGGTCATCAATGAGATGTTCGATATCTCCGAGGACGAGAATCAGCGCGTGAAACTCGCGTTGCGTAAACCGATTAATACGCAGAGCATCATGGAGCGCTGGGATACCATCCAGCGAATTGCCGTCTCGCTGGCTCACCGGAAAACCACCCAAGCCACATTGGTCCGGAAACTCTCAGGCTACAAGCAAAATCACCCTCTACTGAAAGCGCTGACTGAATATAACCGACTATTGAAGGCCCAATATCTGCTGGATTACATCGATGACGCCAGTCTTAGAAACCACGTGCAACGAGCCTTGAATCGGGGAGAAGCTTATCACCAGTTGCGCCGGGCAATCAGCAACGTGAACAGCGACAGGTTCCGGGGAAATAGCGACGAGGAGATACAAATCTGGAACGAAAGCGCCCGGCTGGTAGCAAATGCCATTATCTACTTCAACTCGAAAGTACTCAGCAACCTGCTGGACAGCTTCGAGGAGCAGGGCAGCGAAAAACACATGGAAACCGTAAAGGGCGCATCACCTGTCGCGTGGGAGAATATCAACTTCCGGGGTACGTATACGTTCGCGCCGACGGGAGAGCTGCCTAAACTGGATGATTTAATGGCGCCGATTGAGGGCTATCGGCCGATAAGTAAAAATTGATGCCTCTCTACAGGCTAGCAAACACGGGGGCTTCGGAGGTTTTTGCAGTATTTGGAGGCAAAATCCCTAGGACCCCTATTCCAAAAATCTATTTTCTAAGGGATCGCCTGAATGAATTGGTCTGACCCTATGTCTGGAGACAGAGCGTCTGAAAAAAGAGTACCTGATAAAAGAGTACCTGAAGAAAGAGCGATAGAGGAAGAGATGCTGAATGCAGAGGACACCGAACAGGAGCCGGACCAGGCTTTGTATCCGGGCGATAGCGGTGAGTTGTCACTGGATACCCGTCGTGTGCTGGTACAGCTCCTTGCCGGCCCGTCACTGGACGGTCAGCGGCACTCCAAACTCTGGCCAATCCTGATTCGCGATGAAGCGGCGATCCGCTGTCGTTTGTCGGAGTTGTTCCTGCAGTTGGTGATTGATCGGGATCTGCAAGTGGCTTTTACCCGTCAGGCCGAGACCGGTGACCTGGAAGCTCCCCGGCTGCTGCGTCGCGCTAAATTGACTTTCCTGGATTCCATTCTGCTGCTCCACCTGCGCCAGCGACTCACCCAGGCCGAAGCACATGGCGACCGTGCGGTGGTATCGACCGACGAGATCATTGAGTTTCTCGGGGTTTATCAACAGGCCGGCAATACTGATCGGGCGCTGTTCGAGAAGCGTATCCATGCATCGATCGAGAAGATCAAAAAACACAGCATCCTGCGCAAGATTCGCGCAAGCGAAAATCGCTTCGAAATTTCGCCCACGCTGAAGTTGCTGTTCTCGGCCGAAGAGATTCAGGCGCTGACCCGGATTTACCATGATATGCGGGCGCCGGAAGCATCGTCGGAACAAGATGATGAAATGCCGTCAGGGGAGGGGAAGGGATGAGCGAGCAGTCTACCCTGTTCGCGCCGGAACAATTCCGCATGTCCCGGCTTCAGGTCTATAACTGGGGCACTTTCTCCGATGTTCACGATATCCCGATCACGGAACAGGGCTTTCTGTTTGTGGGCCGGTCGGGCGCAGGGAAATCAACGCTACTCGACGCCTTCTCCGCCTTGCTGGTGCCGCCACGTTGGGTTGATTTCAACGCTGCGGCGCGAGAGGCGGAAAAAACGGGACGTGATCGTAATCTGGTGAGTTATATTCGCGGCGCTTGGGCGGAGCAAAAGGACGATGCTTCGGGTGAAATTGCCACGCGCTACCTGCGCCCCGGGACGACCTGGTCGGCCCTGGCGCTAAGCTACCGGAACGCCCTGGGGCGGCATGTGGTGCTGGTGCAGCTCTTATGGCTGCGCGGGAGTGCCAATGGGCCCGGCGACGTGAAACGCCATTTCATGATCTTCGAACGTCCTGTTGAACTCAATGAGTTGGAAGTGTTCGGGCAGTCCAATCTGGATGTGCGCAAGCTCAAACAGACACTTGATGATGCCTTTCATCGCAGCGAGTTCAGCGCCTATGCTGAGCGGTTTCGTCGCTTGCTGGGGATCGACAGCGAGATGGCGCTGCGCTTGTTGCACAAGACGCAGTCGGCCAAGAACCTGGGTGATCTCAATACCTTTCTGCGGGACTTCATGCTGGACAGACCCGCGACCTTCGAGGTAGCCGACCGCCTGCTCAGTGAGTTTGATGAACTCAATGCAGCGCACCAGGCGGTGGTGACCGCACGTCGGCAGTTGGAGACACTGGTTCCGGCACGAGAGAAGCATCAACAGCGAGAGTTGCTGCTGAATGAACGCGGTGGCCTCAACGAACTTCTGGCCGGCATTGACAGTTACGGTGGGCGTCGCCGTATGGAGCTGCTGCAGGATCAGATCGAGCGCTTGAATATTCAGGCTGACGGTTTGCAGGGTGAGATCAGCCGGAAGCAGGCGGCGCTCAACCAGCATAGTGACTCTTTGCGCGAACTGGAACGTCGCCATAGGGAGGTTGGCGGCGACCACGTGGAAGCCTGGCAGGCGGAGAAGTCCACCCTGGAGCTGCAGCGCGAGCAGTGCTTGAGAAAGCAGGGGCAAGCCAAGGAAGCCTGCCGACAACTCGACTGGACTTTTCCGAACTCTCCTCAAGGGTTTGCCGAGCTGGTCGGCGATGCGCGTCAGGAACTTGAACGCTGGGAGAGTGGCAGTAGCGAGATCCGCGAACAGCGCGATCTGTTGGTGATCGAAAAGAAGGAGGCCGAGACGGCGTTTACGCACACCGCCGGTGAGGTGAAGGCCCTGGAGCGGCAGCCCTCTAATATTCCTGCGCATATGCTGGATCTGCGTCAGGCGATAGCCACTGCCATCGGCGTATCGGAGAGTGCGTTGCCCTTTATCGGTGAGCTGATTGAAGTGAAGTCAGATGAGGCGGAATGGCAGGGAGCTATCGAGCGGGTGCTGCACGGCTTTGCGCTTTCTCTGCTGGTCGATGAACGCCACTATTCCGCGCTATCCAATCATATCAACAGCCGCCATCTGGGCCAGCGGTTGGTTTATTACCGCACGGGACAGCTTGATCGTAAGCCAGCCAGAACGGTCAGCACCGATTCACTGGTGCTCAAGTTAACGATCAAAGAATGCAATCAATCCGAGTGGCTGAGCACGGAGCTGCGCCGCCGTTTCGATTACGCCTGTGTCGACTCCATTCAATCTTTCCGGCGCGCGGAGCGGGCTCTGACCCGCGAGGGACAGGTCAAACACAGCAAGACCCGCCACGAGAAAGATGATCGCCGCGATGTCAGTGATCGCCGGTTTTGGGTGTTGGGTTTCGATAACCGTGAGAAGCTGGCGCTCTACCGCAAGCAGGCACAGGAGCTTGCAGGGAAAATCTCTGATCTGGATGAACGAATCAAGGCGCTCATTGAGCAGGAGGGTGCCCGGGCCAAACGCGCGATGCATTGCCAGACACTGGCCAGCCTGCAGTGGCAGGAGGTGGACGTTGCGCCATTGCTCACGGGTATCGACAAGCTGGAACGCCGGATTCGTGATGCCCTGGAAGGTAACAGTGAGCTGAAGAATGTGGCCGATCAAATCGAGCGGCAGAAAAAAGTCGTTAGGGACGCCGATGAAACACTGCGCAAGACAACCATCGCCTATGAGAAGGTCGTCGGTAAAGTCGATGAACACGAGGAGACCTTAAAGAATCTTCAGGATGATCCAACCATTGTTCCGTTGACATCCCGACAACAGCAGGGATTAGACGAGCGATTCAATACGCTCGCGGAGCTAGTACGGTTGGAAAACCTGGACAAACTCATCCGTTCTGTGGAGAGGTCGATACGCGATGAGATGGACGTCCTGACCAGGGACGTGGCCAAGTGCGATCGGTTCATCGAAAAGCAGTTCGACGAGTTCATTTTCGAGTGGCCTGCAGAAGCGGAGGGACTCGACGCGACCCTTGCCGCTGCCTCGGACTTTTTCTCCAAGCTGACCCGATTGGAGACCGATGGTCTTCCAGCCCACGAGCAGCGCTTTTTTGAATTACTGGAGAGCCAGAGCCACCAGAACCTGGCGGCGCTTGCCACCTATCTGAGTGATGCCCGCAAGGAAATCCTGGAGCGCATGGATCTGGTCAACGACAGTCTCGCCCAGGTGCCATTCAATCAGAGCACCCATCAAACCACTTATCTGCAAATCGATCCCAGCGATCGGCAGCTACCGGGTGTGCGCGAGTTCAAGCAGGAGATCCAGCAGGCCTTGAGCCACGCCTGGAGTGAGGACCGCGAGTTGGCGGAGTCGCGCTTTCTGGCACTGCGTCGTCTGGTAGAACGCCTTTCCAGCCAGGAGCCGGAGGACAAACGCTGGCGCCAGTCGGTGCTGGATGTGCGGCAACATATGGAGTTCATCGGCAGGGAGACCGATGAGAGCGGTGTCGAGGTGGAGGTCTATCGCAGTGGGTCGGGCAAGTCGGGCGGTCAACGACAAAAGTTGGCGACAACCTGCCTGGCTGCGGCGTTGCGCTACCAGTTGGGCGGCAATGAACACGGTGTACCCCTGTATGCGCCGGTGGTGCTCGATGAGGCCTTTGACAAAGCAGACAACGAGTTCACCGCGCTGGCAATGAATATTTTCAAAAACTTCGGTTTTCAGATGATTGTCGCCACACCGTTGAAGTCGGTCATGACCCTGGAACCGTTTATTGGTGGTGCCTGCTTTATCGATATTAGTGACCGGCGTGTTTCCGGCGTATTGATAATTGAATACGATTCGGAGCAGCAGCGCCTGCAACTGCCTGCTCACGCCCATCAGGAGGCAAGCGTTGAAGTTTCCTGATGATGTTCAAAAGGTGTTGCTGCGCCGTTTCAGGAACCGGCATCGGGAGTGGTTGGAGGCAAGTGGCGATCAGGAGAAGCCGGAAGCGAAGGTCTGGCCGCTGAAGGTCGCTCTGGGAATCCCTACGGAAAACCAAGCGTTAAAGCAGGTTGAAGACGTTCGCTCCTGGGTAGCGGCCTGGCAATCCTGGCGTGGTGCGGGGTCACTCTCCTGGAGCGAAAGGCGTTGGCGCAAGCTGGGTACACAGCCTGTTCCCGAGAAACTGCTACTGTCTGGCCCCGACGAAGTTGCACAATGGATCGGCGAGGCTGATCGATGGGATCTAGCCCAACAACGGTATAGAGATCTTATCGGACATTGGCCCCAGCTTGGCAACAAGCTGCCCCGTTATTTTGCCATGTTAGCTGATTACAGCGAGGTGGATTATCAGCGTCTGGTCGATATAGTTGCCTGGATCGAGAAAAATCCAGGTTCCAACCTTTATCCCAGGCAACTGCCCGTGAGTGGCCTGGACAGCAAATGGCTTGAAATACGCAAAGGGCTTCTGGCTGATCTCGTTGACGCGGTGCGAGGTGGATCCACAACCGAAGGCAATTTTTTTCAATGCTGCGGGCTCCAGGCGCCACCGCAACTTATCCGTCTGCGCATACTGGATGACCGCCTGAGACAACGGGTTGGCGGGCTGAGCGACCTATCCACACCCTGGAAACAATTGGCTGAGCTCGATCTTCCTGTTAGCAACGTCTTCATTGTCGAGAATCTGCAGACCGGTCTCGCCTTCGATGATCTGCCTGGGTCAGTTGTCATCATGCATCTGGGTTATGGGGTCGACGTACTGGGTCGTCTGCCCTGGGTGGCCAGGGCGCACTGCGTTTACTGGGGGGATCTGGACACACATGGCTTTGCGATCCTGAATCGTGCCAGAAGTTATCTTCCTAAGCTGACGTCCGTATTGATGGACGAAGTGACCCTCCGAAGCCATCAGGATCTGTGGGTGGAGGAGAAAGATCAGCATGCTGCGGACACATTGCCCTTGCTGACGGGTTCTGAGCAAGCAGTGTATCAAGCCATCAAACGCAATGCCTGGGGACAGAATGTCCGTCTGGAACAGGAAAGGATTGCTTGGACTGTGGCTTGGAACACGGTGCAGCAGACACTTTTATCGGTTTGTTGAGGGAATCAGAATGTCGAAACTAAAAAGTTTCTGAGTATGGTATTTTTCATGGTATTACTGATTAGCAGGAAAATAAGCCATTGATAATAAAAGCTAAAAATAGCTTATTTACAATCGAATGGGAGTAACTTAAGCTCAGACTAGGAGATAAAAAAAGCGGCGCTCTACGCGCCGCTTAGTCGATGTCAGGCAGTAATTACTTGCGCCTGTGATGGATTACATATCGAAGCGATCGAGCTTCATCACTTTGCCCCATGCCGCCACAAAGTCATTAACGAACTGTTTCTCGCCATCTGCGGAAGCATAGGCTTCGGTCAGTGCGCGCAGCTCGGCGTTTGATCCGAAAATCAGATCTACCGGTGTCGCAGTCCACTTCGCTTTATTGGTGGCGCGATCACGCCCCTCATAAACTCCGTCTGACGTTGATGACTTTGTCCAAACAGTAGACATATCGAGCAGGTTCTCAAAAAAGTCGTTGTTCAGGGTACCGGGTTGGGTGGTCAATATGCCAAGCTTGCTTTGCCCTGTGTTGGCATCGAGGGCACGCATACCGCCAAGTAGGGCAGTCATTTCTGGCACTGTAAGTGTCAGCAAATCGGCTTTTTCCACCAGCATTTCTGTTGGTGAACCGTAGGCATCGTCAGTGTAATAGTTACGGAATGCGTCTGCCTTTGGCTCCAATACGGCAAAGGATTCAACATCGGTCTGGGTTTGAGATGCATCGCTACGACCAGGGGCGAAGGGGACTTCAATATTGTGTCCCGCTTTCTTTGCAGCCTGTTCAATGGCTGCTGCGCCGCCGAGCACAATCACATCTGCCAGGGAGACTTTTTTGCCGCCAGACAGTGATTTGTTAAAGTCTTTTTGGACTTTAGTCAGGGTTTTTAACACCTTGGCTAACTCCTTGGGGTCGTTAGCGGCCCAGGTATTTTGAGGTGCCAGCTGAATGCGCGCGCCGTTGGCACCGCCGCGATGATCTGAGTCTCGGTAGACAGACGCTGCTGCCCAGGCAGTCCTGACCAGTTGCGGGATCGTCAATCCAGATTTCAGGATTTTTACCTTGAGTTTGCTGGTATCCTTGGCATCTATCAGTGTGTAGTCGACTGCTGGAATGGGGTCTTGCCAGATAAATTCTTCGCTCGGTACTTCACTGCCAACATAGCGAGAGCGTGGCCCCATATCGCGATGTGTTAGCTTAAACCAGGCGCGAGCGTAGGCGTCATCGAACTCTTTTGGATTAGCTAGGAAATGCTCGATTATTTTGCGGAATCCCGGATCTTTTTTTAGCGCCATATCGGTTGTAAACATAATCGGCGCGCTGCGTTTACCTGGTATATGCGCATCCGGAACCATATTGGCAGCGCTTGTATCCGTGGGGGTCCATTGGGTGGCCCCAGCGGGACTCTTCGTTTTTTGCCACTCAAAACTCATTAGATTGCTGAGGTAGAGAATGGACCACCTTGTGGGAGTGGCTGTCCAAGCGCCCTCCAATCCGCTGGTCATGGTGTCCTCGGCATTGCCTTTACCACATTTATTTTTCCAGCCAAAACCTTGATCTTCGATCGCTGCAGCAGCTGGTGCGGCACCAACGCATTCACCTTTTTTGGCGCCGTGAGCCTTACCTAGGGTGTGTCCACCGGCAACCAATGCGACAATCTCCTCGTCATTCATGGCCATTCGGCCAAACGACAAACGCATATCTTGAGCAGCGGAAAGAGGGTCATGGTTGGCGTTGGGGCCTTCTGGATTGACATAGATCAAGCCCATTTGTACTGCGGCAAGGGGATTTTCTAACTTGCCATCTTTGTAACGCTTATCATTGGCCAACCATTTGGTTTCTGCGCCCCAGTAAACATGATCTGCTTCCCAGTCATCAACTCGACCACCGGCGAAACCGAGGGTTTTGAAACCCATTGATTCCAACGAGACATTACCTGCCAAGATCATAAGGTCGCCCCAAGAAACATTGCGGCCGTACTTTTGCTTGACCGGTTCTAGTAAACGGCGGGCTTTATCTAGGCTGACATTGTCTGGCCAGCTGTTTAGTGGCTCAAAGCGTTGCTGAGCACCCTCTGCACCACCACGGCCATCTGCCGTGCGATAGGTGCCAGCGGCGTGCCATGCCATACGAATCATCAGGCCGCCGTAGTGTCCCCAGTCGGCAGGCCACCAGTCTTGCGAGGTTTTAAGGGTCTTTTCAATGTCTTGTTTAAGCGCGTTGATGTCGACGCTTTTGAACGCCTCTGCGTAGTTGAAGTCTTCGCCGTAGGGATTGGATTTGGCGTCGTGAGCGCGCAGTTGATCGAGATTGAGTTTGTCTGGCCACCAAAATTGATTGGATGGTGACACCACGTCTGCCGCTGCCGCGTTTAGCGAGACAAGCAGAGTCAGACCTGCCGCGGCGCCAGTAAATAAGGATGTTGGTTTCATTATTGTGCCCTCCAGAGCGTACATCGATAATGCACAAATATAGTGCATCATCGCGCGGGAGGTAATTGCAAAAATTAGAAGATAACGTTCAGTTTTATGAGTGCTTTAATCTTGCCGTTTTGTCGCAGGCTAAGGCGCTTTTGCACACTGCTATTAAGGCTTCAATACTCGACATGCGGGTGTAATTGGGGCGTAACACAAAGGCAATACGCCGGTGTGGTCCAGGGTCGCTTAGGTGTACTGCAGTGAGTTCTTCGTTTTGGGCAATGAGTTGCTCAATTGCCATTGCTGGGATGAGTGTGGTGCCAAGCTTCCCAATGACCATCTGTACAAGAGTGTTCAAGCTAGTCGCGCCAAAACCTTGGTTGGCCGCCTGCTCAGGTAATTTACAGGCTTCAAGAATATGGTCTTTTAGGCAGTGCCCATCTTTAAGAAGCATAAGCTCGCAGTGATTTAAGGTTTTACTATGAATGGCTTCTTGTTGGGTGAGGGGGTTGTCTTTTGGTGCGACCCAATAAAAGTCTTCCTGCCAAAACTCCATGCTCAGCAAACCCTCTACCGGGTAGGGTAAGGCCAGGATTGCTGCATCTAAATCGCCACGGCGCACCATCTCGACCAACACATGAGACTGCTCCTCAACAATATTGAGTTTGGTCTGGGGGTGCAGCTCGTTTAACACAGGTAACACCTTGGGCAATAAAAACGGGCAGACCGTGGGTATAACGCCGATAGTAAGGGGGAAACTGAGCGGCAATCGCTGGGAGTCGGCTAAGTGTTCCAGATCGTCTACGTGCAACATAATCGTTCGGGCTTTATCTAGTACTTGCTTGCCGACAGGGGTTATAAGCACTTTTTTGTTGTCGCGTTCAAAAATTTGCAGCCCAAGCTGCTTTTCTAGCTCGTGTAGGGCGGTACTTAAGGCGGACTGGCTAATATTGCTAATCTCAGCAGCCTGTTTGAAATGAAGGGTTTTTTCTACCGCTAAGGCATAATTTAACTGTTTGATGGAGATCATTATTGTGTAGCCCAGTTTGTTATTCTATTTTTTAGAATGTTAATCTAAAAATTCGCAAATTTACAGTAGGTCGGCTCGGAGTAAAATTCGCTAGGCTTGCTAATTGATGAGGAGGTTATTGGTGCGGTACTCATCGTCACGGACTCAGGCCCACTTCCTATGAAATCATTACAAAGTTAATTTGGAATCCAATGTTGCAGTCGTTGAATAATGTCTAAAGGCTGGTATAACAGAGGAATAGCATTTTCTCTGGGCGCTAATTTCGTATGGGTATAGTAACTTGATATTAATCATGAAAACTGAATTTGAGAATCTACAGCAGAATATTGCACACTCTTATGATGTGGATACTAATTCTGATAAACAGGTTCTTAAAATCTATTGCGGTGAAGTGTTGATCGCCAAAAAGATAAAACAGAAAAAATCTATTCGCTACTTTGGGGTTCGGGATTACCAGAAGTACCTGTACTCAGTTTAATCGTTTTTATAAGTCCAGTATCGAGCGGCCTTTTGGCCGCTGCCATCGCATAGTCTATTGCTCGCCCTCTGATCGAATCCATATATCCCGTTGTGGAAACGGAATTTCTATTTCGTGTTTTCTCAGCGTTGCCTCTATTTCCACGTGAATCTCGTGAATTAAGGGCATGATGTCGAGCATGCTGGGTACAAATACGCGGAGTTCAAAGTTAAGGCTGCTGTCGCCAAAGCCGACAAAAAAGACTGATGGCGGCGGGTCTTTGGTAATTCGGCGGTTGTCTTCAATGACTTTAGAGAGCAATTTATGCACGGCAATCACATCGGAGCCGTAAGCAACACCTACTTTAATTATTTGGCGGGTAATAGAGTCGCTTAATGTCCAATTGGTGAGTTGTTCGGTAATAAAGGTTTTGTTGGGAATTATCTGCTCCTTGCGATCCCAGTCGGTGAGCGTTGTTGCCCGTATGCGGATGCGAGTTACTGTGCCGGTGTGATTGCCTACGGTGACGGTATCGCCAACACGAATGGGGCGCTCGAATAAGATGAGTAAGCCGGAGACAAAGTTCGCCACAATTTCCTGTAAACCGAAACCAAGGCCGACACCTAGCGCGGCGACGAGCCACTGTAACTTTGACCATTGAGCGCCGATTATATTCAGCGAAACGATAATGCCGACCATCACGATAATATATTTCACCACCGTGGTGATGGCATAGCTGCTACCGGCTTCGAGCTGCAGTTTACGTAAGATCGAAATTTCCAAAATACCGGGTAAATTGCGTGCCCCCAAGTAGGTTAGCGTCATCATAATAATGGCTATTATGCCGTCGGCAAGGGTGATCGCCTTGTCACCCATCGCGGGGTTGGCGCCTGTTACATGCCACAGCTCAATATTATTGAGTATGCTTAGTGCCGGTAGTATTTCTGCCCATAACTCCCAGCCTAGGACGATTGCCGCAACGCCCGTTAACAGACCTAAAAACCCTCTGGTTTGCTGGGTAATCGTGTCCATGTCGTATTCGGTGGCGTCAATTGATTCTGGCATTCCTTCGCCAGCGTTGTCAGCCGCTTGACGATTCGCATTTTGTGCTTGCTCAGCCTTACGTTTCACTCGCAGACGTTCAAGCGTCATGCGGCGTTCAACTACCGAGAATATGCGTAAGATTAGCGAGTAGAGTATGAACAGCGCAGCCATTAAACAAGCGGTTACAAAAAGCTTGTTTTGGATCATAAGTGCTGAAAAATGATAGCCGTACCAAGACAGGCCGAGCAGTACCAAGGGGATGCAAACCGCCAATGCGTGAATAATATATTTAAAACTGATTTGGCGCCTGGGGGCGTGGTTTCTCAGCAAAAAGAGTTGCCATAATACGCGGTGTGTTACGTAGGCAAGCGCTAAAGACGATACGCTGAACAGTAGCCGACTAATAATGCTATTGCCGTCTGCGGGGTGGTCTGCGATGGGTATGAAAAGTGATACAAAAACCAGTGTTAAGGTGAGCCATCGTAGATTTTTCCGGGTGACATTAATGATGTCGAGACGCCATTTAAAGTGGAACTCGGCAACCCCGTCTGGGCGACATATTTCACGGAAGACATTAAGCAGTAGCCATAAACCCGCCGCATTCTTAAGCCCTTGGTGAATCTGCTCCGTCAATGCGCCGCCATCGGACGTCAAGGCGGCAAGGAAACCAAGCGCTAAGGGACCCGGCGAGGCCAGTAGTAGGGAGATGAATAATGCTAGCGCGGTATCGGAAAATCGGTCTCGGTTTACTTTGCCGACGTTCGTAGCTAAGGTTTTTAACAGCGAGAGTAGTCGCGGCTTGAGTAAAATAATTAATCCCGGAATGGCGAGTAAAAAAAGCTGCCACTTATTACTCCACTGTAGGCTTTTCGATGGCGTGTTTGCTCGCCATGCTGATAGGCGCTCTGACCAAGGCGTTTCTTGCTCTATTGCTTGCTTTAGCTGAGTCCATAGTGGCGTAGTGCTCGGTATCCACAAAAGGCGGCTATTTAAAAGTGTCATGTATTCTGCGGTTTTAGTTTTTAAAGCGATATTTTCACTTCGGGTGGTCATTATTGTTTCAATGTACCGACGGTAAATTTTGATGCCGCTCTGGAGTAATAGGCCTTGTTCGTCGCGCAGCTTGTCGCCTTGTGAATCTAAACCCGTGTTGTTTTCCTTGGTGATTAAATACTGACGATCTTCTAAGCGAAGTTTTGTTAATTGGGCGCGGGCGAGTTCTTCGTCTAGTATTTTAGTTTTTAGGGTTAGGGAGGAGCGTTGAAAAAATTGTTGGCGTTGTTCAAGCAGATCGACACCTAAGGTTGAGAGACGATCGGCACCCGTGATGGCAAGCTGCTGTGCCATGCTGTTTGAGTAACGTTCAACGTAAGACCGCTCATCACGTAGCTGTGCTAGCTTATTGAGTAAGTCATCGGTGCGCGCCGTGATATTGGCAATATCGCTAGCGAGCTCGGCGTTATCCTGGGCGATTTTTTTAATCTCTTCATCCGCGTTCTCTAGCTCAACAAGGCGTTGTTGGGCTTGCTCGGCAATAGCATTAGCCTGATTTCGGCGGGCGCTACTTACAGCTTCTTGTAGTTTTTCGATAGCTTGATTCGCAATATCGATTTTTCTTACCACTAAGCGCTGCTGAAGATCCAAAATCTCAAGTCGTGAATCTCGGGAAATTAAGCGCTGTCGCAATAATTCAACTCGCGCATTTGCCGCTACGCTTTCGCTTTCGTTAAACGCTCGGCGGGCTTTAGCGAGTTCAGTTGTTTGGCTTTCGGGGCTTTCTGCTAATTGCGCTTCAGCGTTAGACTGCTTCTGCAAGGCAGCCTCTATAAGAGGTGAAACGTCTTGTTGCGCAGTGACAATACGCGCATTTATAGCGGTTTCTTCGCTGTGTAGTTCGAGTAAAGTAGCTTGTTGATTGAGTAAGCGCTTTTCGAGTAGGCTAAGTTTACCGCCAACATCGACTTCCGGCAGAGCTTGGTCTAGTTTTTGCTGAATCTCTGCCTGCCGTGTGGCGGCCGTCGCGATTTGATCGATATATCCTTGGGCTTGATTGCGGTCTTCTGTTGCTTGCGCCAAATTATCTAGGGCTTGCTGGTAGAGTTGGACAATAAAATCGCGTTGCTCAGAATTGAGCTTTTCAGAGGATTGCGCCGCATTCAGACGAAGTTGCAGGTCACTAATTGTTTGCTGGGTGTTTGTTGATGCTGCGTAGCTTGGCCATGCCGCGATGCTCAGCAGAAAGCAAAATACGAATAAGGCGTACCGGTATATTTTAACCGTTAGCTGCGTTGGGCTGGCGCTAGGCGTATTAGTGCTATTTGCTGGTGAGTAAGCAAAGTAAGCCCTTGTTGGTGGCGGGGAGTTTTTCTTAGGTATATGATTTCGTTGACAATATAGCATGTGTTGCCTTTTCGAAGTCCAGACATACGAAATGCTGGGTTAGCCTAAGGGTTGTTGTGAAAATACTACAGTTGACGGTAGCAGAAATAAAAGCCGGCGCGTAGACAAAAGTACGAGTTGTTGAGTGCGGGGCTGTCTAAAATGTAGCCTGCGGCAGAGTCGCAGTAAATACGCTAAAATAGCATTTTTTGAAATTCTGAGGGGTGTAAATAATGCGAGTTAACTCGCTACTTTTTTTTCAGCCTTTGCGTGACGTATATGCCTGAGTTTTCTGACGAGTATTGGATGCGCCACGCCTTAGAATTGGCGCAGCAGGCCGATCAAACCAACGAAGTGCCAGTTGGGGCGATTGTCGTTAAAGGCAATGCCGTTATTGCCGAGGGTTTTAATCAGCCTATAAGCAGTGCTGATCCTACCGCCCACGCAGAAATCGTGGCGCTGCGCGGTGCCGCGCAAACCCTAAATAATTATCGCCTGCCAGATACGACCCTCTATGTGACCGTTGAGCCATGCGCGATGTGCGCCGGTGCGATTATTCACAGCCGTATTAAACGCGTGGTGTATGGCGCTGCCGAGCCAAAAGCGGGGGCGGTGTGTAGCCATTTACAGTTATTCGACCAAGCCCAAATGAATCACCGGGTGGAGTGGCAGGGTGGTGTACTCGCTGATGAGGCAACTGCTGTATTGCAGGCGTTTTTTGCGCGGCGGCGTAATGAGAAGCGCGCTTTGAAGAAAGGTTGATTAAAATTTTTTGTAAGTTAGCCTGCTAGAGTGGTTTTCGCCTCGCTGGGCGACTTACTTCTTTTTTGTGTGAAAAAAGAAGTAAGCAAGAAAAACCACACCCCATCACTCGCCCTTCGGGTTCCCTGTGCTTCTCAAAACTGAGCGGCGCTGCGCAACTCGCCTTCGGCTCAAACAGTGCTCGCTAAAGGCCCCGCTCAGTTTCTGCGATGCTCGGCGAGTTCAAAGGGGACTTGCCGAGCCCGCAGTTGATGAGCATAAATTGAGTGTTTGGCTCGACGGGGAAGAATTGTATGTTCATCATTGCCAGAATTCTGATGATATAAGAGTGTTTTGCTTTTCGAATTCTTGCCAAGCAAAAGATGCGTCTCTGATTATCATATTCGCGTTCATTATAGGCGTTTTAAATAAATGAAGCATATTTCCTGCGTCGCTCCACTTTAGATTAAGTTTTTTGATATCAGGATATTCGTAATTGCCATCGATAAACTTTACGTCGATATGCGCTATCAATGTATCGCGAGCGGATTTTGCTGACATGAATATCGGGTTTGCAAGTATGTTCGTAGACGTTACGAGAAATTGTGCATAGAGATCTTCGAAATCCTTTGAGCAGCGAAATCTATTATAGTTGTTAGCTTGATTTCCGTCGGATAGGTATTGATGTTCCAATATACTTTTTATTTCTGATTTATCCAGGGCATTTTTCAGTGTGATTAAGCTGGGATTTCGTGGTCCGCTATCAAATACCATGTTTGAGATGTCTTGAATGATGCTTAAATATAGCGAAGTTCTTATAGTGTGCAGGCCAGCGCGTTTTCGAGTTGTGTCAAACTTCTTGTTCAGGCCACCTGAGCGAATCGTAGGCTCAAGCATTGCGTACTTTCTGCATGCCATTAGATAGAGCGTTAGAAGTTGGCTTGTGTGGCCTTGGAGCTTTAATATTGTCTGTTTGGTATTCATCCATTGAGTACCTTGTAGTGTTTAAAAGATACAAAAAAGCCGCCCGAAGGCGGCTTTTTCAACAAGGTAAGTCTAAGACTTACATCGTTCTTACATGCTTACCTCAGTAATTTCTACTGACGCTATACGCTTACCTTCTTCAGCACCTTTCTGGAAAGACGCAATTTGATCGAAGTTCATGTAGCGATAAATCTCGCCAGACATGGCATCCAGATCTTTACAGTATTCCATATACTCAGCCGGTGTTGGCAGGCGGCCGAGGATCGCGCCAACCGATGCTAACTCAGCAGAGGTCAGGTAGACATTGGCGCCATTGCCAAGACGGTTAGGGAAGTTACGGGTTGAGGTAGACAGCACAGTAGCGCCATCGGCAACACGTGCTTGGTTACCCATGCACAGTGAACAGCCTGGCATTTCGGTACGTGCACCGGAAGCGCCGAAGATGTTGTAGTAGCCTTCTTCCATCAGGGTGTGCTGATCCATCTTCGTCGGTGGTGAGATCCACAGACGGGTGTTCAGCGTGCCTTTGTTGGCGTCGAGCAGTTTACCAGCGGCGCGGAAGTGACCGATGTTGGTCATGCAGCTACCGATGAAAACTTCGTCTACTTTGTCGCCAGCAACTTCAGACAGCAGCTTAGCGTCGTCTGGGTCGTTAGGGCAGCAAACTACAGGCTCTTTCAACTCGTCTAGGTCAATTTCGATAACCGCAGCGTACTCGGCGTCGGCATCGCCTTCGAGCAGGCTTGGGTTGGCCAGCCATGCTTCCATATTGGCGGCGCGGCGCTCAAGGGTGCGTGGGTCGCCGTAACCTTCGCTTACCATCCAGCGCAGCAGGGTGATATTAGAACGCAGGTATTCAGAGATCTCTGGAATGCCTTGCTTGATGGTACAGCCAGCGGCTGAACGCTCTGCTGAGGCGTCAGACAATTCAAATGCCTGCTCAACAGTCAGACCGGCCAAGCCTTCGATTTCGAGAATGCGGCCAGAGAAGATGTTCTTCTTGCCCTTTTTCTCAACAGTCAGGTGACCTTCTTTAATCGCTTGGTAAGGAATGGCGTGAACCAGGTCGCGCAGGGTAATGCCAGGCTGCATTTTGCCTTTAAAGCGAACCAGTACTGATTCGGGCATATCCAGTGGCATAACGCCTGTAGCCGCTGCGAAAGCAACCAGACCAGAACCTGCAGGGAAAGAGATACCCATTGGGAAGCGAGTGTGGGAGTCACCGCCGGTGCCAACCGTGTCTGGCAGCAACATGCGGTTCAACCAGCTGTGGATGATACCGTCGCCTGGGCGCAGTGAAACACCGCCACGGGTCATGATGAAGTCTGGCAGGTTGTGCTGGGTGTCGATGTCGATTGGCTTGGGGTAAGCCGCAGTGTGACAGAACGACTGCATGGTCAGGTCGGCAGAGAAACCGAGGCAGGCCAAGTCTTTCAGCTCATCGCGGGTCATCGGGCCAGTGGTGTCTTGCGAGCCAACGGTGGTCATTTTGGGTTCGCAGTAGGTGCCGGGGCGAATGCCTTGGCCTTCTGGTAAACCACAGGCGCGACCAACCATTTTCTGGGCCAAGGTGTAGCCTTTGCCAGTGTCGGCGGGCTGCTCGGGCAGACGGAACAGGGTAGAGGTGGGCAGGCCCAGTGATTCACGGGCTTTAGCCGTTAGGCCACGACCGATAATCAGGTTAATACGGCCGCCAGCGCGAACTTCGTCGAGAAGTACGGGTGACTTTAGTTCGAAGGTGCTGAGGGTGGCGCCAGTTTCAACGTTTTTGATGACGCCGTCGTAGGGGCGGATTTCAATCACGTCGCCCATATTCAGGTCGTCAACGGGGGCTTCAAATACCAGTGCGCCAGCATCTTCCATGGTGTTGTAGAAGATAGGAGCGACTTTACTACCGATACAAATGCCGCCGGAGCGCTTATTTGGCACGCCAGGCATATCGTCGCCGAAGAACCACAGTACCGAGTTGGTTGCTGATTTACGTGAAGAGCCTGTACCAACAACATCGCCAACGAAGGCAATGGGGTGGCCTTTTTCTTTCAGGCTGTCGATCAGTTTAAGCGGGCCAACACTGCCTTGCACGTCGGGCTTAATGCCGTCGCGTTCCATTTTGAACATCGCCAGTGCGTGCAGTGGGATGTCTGGGCGCGACCATGCGTCTGGCGCTGGTGACAGGTCATCGGTATTGGTTTCGCCGGTGACTTTAAATACGGTATTCACAATGCTTTCTGGCACTTCAGGGCGGTTGGTGAACCACTCTGCGTCTGCCCAGCTTTGAATAACTTCTTTTGCCAGTGCATTACCAGCCTTGGATTTTTCTTCTACGTCGTGGAAGGCATCAAACATCAGCAAGGTGTGTTTAAGCTCTTCTGCGGCGAGTTTGGCTAGATCAGCGTGGTCGAGGAGTTCAACCAGAGTCACAATATTGTAGCCGCCGTGCATATTGCCCAGCAGTTTAACTGCTTCTTCTTTGCTCAGAAGCGGGCTGCTGGCTTCACCTTTTACGATGGCAGACAGAAAGCCAGCTTTCACGTAAGCGGCTTCGTCAACACCGGGTGGTACACGGTTGGAGATCAGGTCAACAAGGGTTGCTTCTTCGCCAGCTGGCGGATTTTTGAGCAATTCAATTAGGCCCGCGACTTGTTCAGCGTTGAGTGGCTGGGGAACAATGCCTTGCGCGGCGCGTTCGTCGACGTGTTTCCGATATGCTTCGAGCACAGTGTAACTCCTCTTTTCAGTTTCGGTACCCGTATCCGCCGGGATCGCCGGGGCCGGGGCTATCGATGCCCATCATCGATACGAAATAGGGGGCTGCAAGTATACTGAAAAACCACACATACGTTAAGGAATCTCTGCAGAAGTAGTTGCTTGGCCAGTCTTTCTCCGCCTCGTCAGACGTCCGACGTCAGGCGTCTGGCGATTTGCGGTTGGGGCTAGGGGAATTAGATAGTAATATTGTCAGCTTTCATTATTGGCCAAGCTTGCCAGCTCCTAGGGTGCTGGCTTACCCTTTACGCTTGTATTTCCTCTATTTATCTGGAGTCTGGTTTGGCTGTTGTGCGTCCTCGCGTAGTAACCCCCTGTATTGGCGTTTGTTCAACGGCGCTGGGCGATGAGGTGTGCCGAGGTTGCAAGCGTTATAGCCATGAGGTAATTGACTGGAATAGTTACAGTGATGGGCAAAAGCAAATTATTGACGAGCGTTTAGACGGCTTTTTAGTGCAGGTCATGGAGAATAAACTGCATATTAATGACGCTAAACTCTTGGAGTGGCAGCTGCAAACCCAGAGAATCCGCTATCCTGCTCATAAAAGCCCGTATATTTGGCTTTTTCAGTTATTGCGAGCCGGGGCGGGGCAAATTAGTGACTGCGGCCAGTTTGGCTTTAGTGTTGATGCTGAATACCGCGACGAACCTTTAATGGTGCTGCGCGACATGATTGATCGCGAGCATTACTTACTATCTGAAGCCTACTATCAGCGTTATATAGGCCGCTATTTGCATCGCGAGCTTTAGGCTCGGGCTTATTGCTCTCGTTTACCCTGAAATACATCTTAATTTTGCTATACTGCGCCGGTTTTCTTGCCTAGCTTTGAATTGGATGCGCCTTATCATGTCTGTTGATATCAGTGAAATACTTGAATTCCTTCCGTGTGAAACGCCCCAGGGCTGGGTAGATGCCGCGCTGCGCTTCCCCGAGGAAATGCTGATTGATCACGCTAATTGCGAGAAAAAGGCAGCCGGTACCGCATTAAACCTTATGTTTCGCTATGTAGATAAGCCGGACCTGCTGATGAAAATGTCTAAATTGGCGCGGGAAGAACTGCGCCATTTTGAGCAGGTTATGGGTATTATGAAAAAGCGCGGCATTGAATATCGGCATCTATCCTCGGCCAACTACGCCAACGGGCTGCGCACAGGTGCGCGCACCAGTGACCCCCATAAATTGGTCGATATCTTGATTATTGGCGCATTTATCGAAGCGCGCTCGTGCGAGCGTTTTGCGAAAATAGCCCCTTTGTTAGACCCAGAATTGGGCGCGTTTTACCACTCGTTGCTGAAGTCTGAGGCGCGCCATTTTAAAGATTATTTGGCGCTGGCAGAACGCTATGCAGTGGAACCAATCGCGCCGCGAGTGGCTTTTTTTCGAGAAAAAGAGCAGCGCTTGATTGAAACGGTAGAGGAAGAATTTCGCTTTCACAGCGGCCCGTTGGCGGCTTGAAGTATGTCTTTGCATCTCGCGTCTTCCGTCAAGTATTTAGCCTTCTCGCTTGCGTGAAGTATGGCTTTACGCAGCTAAATAAAAGACCCCGTATCCAATAATTGCCGCGCAACTTCAGTAATGGGTTTGCGTTGCCGGTCAGCATTTTTGCTGAGCAGATCGCTGGCTTGGTCCTCTGCCAAGCCATAGGTTTCCATAATAAATTTCTTGGCTTTATTCAGCGCTTGTCGGGCTTCAATTACGGGCTTTATGTGTTCAGCCTCGTAGCGCAATTGGTCGATGCTGTGGAAATAGGCAATTGCTATGTCGATTAAGGCCTGCAATAGCGCGGTGGGAACCGCATCGATGGCATAAAGACTAATGCCAGCCTCGGCGGCGAGGCGGTTGATGCCTTCGGAGCGCGTGTTTTCTAATTTAATGACAGTGCGCGGTGCATTTTTCTGAAGTTGAGCCAAGTGTTCTAGGGTGTCGCGATTGGGTGAATTGGTGTCGACAAGAATGATTTCTGGGTGCATTTCGCCGACTAATTGGTAAATGTCTGCGTTGCTGTTGTTAATGGTAATCATGTCAATGCCGGTCCAGGCAATGATGGGTGCAAGCTTGTTGGCGCGAATATCGTCAACATCAATCAATAGCAGTTTCATGAAGCGAGTTATACCTCTTTTTGGGCGTTAATTAGCCGTAGCGCGGGAATGTCTGCCTTCGAAAGATTTTGTTTTTCCAGATATTTAATAATGCCGCCGACGCTAATAATTTGTCCGTCCAAAAATTGATTGGGGCCGATGTGCTGGGATTTTGTCAACATCATTTTTTCATGTAAATTGCCCTCGGTTTTTCGGTCGATGCTGGGGCTTTCAATGCCAAGCGCTGCCGCGGCTATCCGAAATAAGCCGGGTTTGTACACGGCGGCGACGGTTTCTTCTATATTGACTGGCGTTGTTAATTGACCCCAGCGATACATTTGTGAAATAAACCACTCGGCGTGATTCAGCCAGGGGAAGTTGGCGGAATAGCGGTGGAAAACGTGGAAGTCTTCTACTTTTTCTGGTGGCAGGCCGTGATGCTTTAAGGATGAGCCCATCAATGAAAGGGCAACTGTCTCCTCTGGCAGGGCGATATACGCCGCCTGACTGATGATTTTGGCGGTGAGCCTGCGATTTTCTTTTTTATCCAACCAAATGCATGCTTTGATTAAGGCTCTGAGTAAAGCTTGGTGAGTGGCGGGGTTTTCTTTAGACCAACTTTCACTCACGGCGAATACTTTTTCTGGACTGTTGTTCCATAGTTGGTATTTGGTGGCGACCACATGACCAATTTGTTGCTGCACTGCCAGGGTGTTCCAAGGCTCGCCCACACAGAATCCGTGGATGTCACCGTCGGTCATCGCGGTGACCATTTTCGGTGGTGGAATGACCACAATTTCGACATCGCGGTCGGGATCAATGCCTGCACTGGCTAGCCAGTAGCGCAATTCATAACTCTGGGTGGAGCAAGGGTAAACGACCCCAAACCGCAATTTTGGGCGTTTACTCCGTTTGTTTTCTTCGATTAGACATTGCAAAGCCTGTGCGGCTATTAGGGGGCTGAATTCGCTGCGTGAATCAATTTCGTAGAGGTGGTTGTAAAGTTGATTATTAACGGTAATGGCGTTGCCATTGAGGTCGAGCACCATGGCGCTGACCATGTCTATTTTGGGGCCGCCCACGCCAAGGCGCGAAGCGACGGGTATGGACGCCAACATTTGTGCACCATCCAAAATGCCGAGTCCCACTTTGTCGCGAATACCGGCCCAAGACACCTCCCTAGAGAGGGTGACGTTGAGTCCCTCACTGGCGAAATAGCCTTTTTCGTGAGCAATAACCAATGGTGCGCAATCTGTTAAGGGAATGAAGCCGAGTGTGACGTCGGTCTTCTCTAAGTGGAGTCCGTTCTTATTGTTGATGGCGCCCATATTTATGCCCCTACGGCCTTTTTAACTTCGGATAATGGTTCGGCAGACGCGAGCTGCGGCGCTGATGCTGGCTTTTTGGCTTGCTTTTGGTGCAAGAACGTCAACACCGCAGCACGGTAGTGGTTGTAGTTTGGGTTGTCTGCCAAGGCTAAACGATCTCTGGGGCGGGGAAGATCTATGTTTAGAATTTCCCCTACTTTGGCGGCGGGCCCATTGGTCATCATAACGATGCGGTCTGACAACAACACCGCTTCATCGACATCGTGAGTAATGAGAATAACGGTGTTGTTTAGTTCGGCCTGAATCTCCATGAGTGCGTCTTGGAGATGGGCGCGGGTTAATGCATCTAGCGCACCAAACGGTTCATCCATCAGCAATACTTTAGGTTCCATTGCCAGTGCTCGGGCAATGCCAACGCGTTGCTTCATGCCCCCAGAAATCTCAGCCGGGAGTTTGTGGCTGGCGTGTGACATATGCACCAAGGCGAGATTGTAGTCCACCCATTGGCGAATTTCGGCTTTGTTTTTTTTGCCTTTAAAGACCTGTTTAACAGCCAATTCAACATTTTCATAAACCGTGAGCCAAGGGAATAGTGAATGATGCTGGAACACCACTGCACGATCTGGGCCAGGCGCGTTAACTTCTTTGGACTCAAGTATCACCGCGCCTTCTGTTGCCTCGTAGAGACCGGCAACAATATTGAGCACGGTAGATTTTCCGCAGCCGGAGTGGCCAATTAATGAGATGAACTCGCCGCGGTTTATTTTTAAGTCCACTTTGTCTAAGGCTTTAAATGGGCCGGTTTTGGTGGGGAATTCAATACTAATGTGTGAAATATCAAGATAAGTCGACATGTCGGCGTCCTTTGTTTCAAGCTTCGTCGTGGGCGATGATTTTGTGAAGGGTATGCATGAATGAGTCCAGAATGAATCCGACAAAGCCGATAGTGATAACTGCGACCATTATACGAGCGAGGGATTCGGAACTGCCGTTCTGAAATTCGTCCCATACAAATTTGCCGAGCCCAGGGTTTTGGGCGAGCATTTCGGCGGCAATCAATACCATCCAGCCGATGCCGAGAGAGATTCGCAGACCAGTAAAAATCATCGGGAGCGCGGCGGGGATCGCGATTTTAGTAACTCGTGTAAACCAGCCAAGCTGAATGACCCGGCCAACGTTGATTAGGTCTTTGTCGATATTGGCAACGCCGACAGCGGTATTGATCAAGGTTGGCCACATGCAGCACAGCGTGACGGTGATAGCCGAGTTGATAAACGATTTAGATAGCATTGGGTCATCGCTGACGTAGACGGCGCTGACGACCATGGTCACCAGTGGGAGCCATGCAAGGGGCGACACGGGTTTGAGTATTTGAATGATTGGCGTAATGGCTGTGTTTAATAGCGGGCTAAGACCGCAGGTTATGCCGATGGGAACCGCAATAATCGATGCGATCAAAAAGCCGGTAAAAACGGTTATGAGACTAGTAATGATCTGGTCGAAATACGTCGGCTTGCCGGTGTAGTCGCGGATCTTAATTTCGGCGTCTGGATTCCTTGCCAATTTTTCTTCGTTGCGTTTTGTTTGGCGTTCATAAAAGGCGACCGCCTTTTCACGTTCAACTACGTGTTCGTGATACAGACCCTGCGCTGCTGAGACGACCGCGACCGGGCCGGGAAACGTGCCAAGACTAGTGTCAATGCGCGATGCTGCCGTAGACCAGATGGCCAGAAATACCAAGATGGCGATCACTGGCAGTCCAATAAGACGAACGATTTCCTGTGCTTGCTCCCGGGGATTCTCCCAGCTGGCAAGCTTAATGAGTGGGACGAGCCATGCGAAACCTGCAACACTCAAGTAATGCAGGGTGTTTTGTTTAAACATAGGTGCTCCTTTTGCCCCGCTGTAAGCAGCGGGGCGGTACGACTACTACTTCAGAGTGTCTTTTGGTTTTAGGCCGATGCTGAACTTTGAGATGTATTCATTGGGCTTTTTACCGTCATAGGTAATGCCATCAATGAACTCAGATTGCGGTGGCTTAAAGCCGGATTCGGTCGCGAAGTTTGGGAACTCGCTGGCGCTAATCTTGCCCTCGGCAATCAATTGTTCGGCGGCCTTGCGGTATATATCTGGACGGTAAACCTTCTTGGCGATCTCCATATACCAGCTGTCGGGTTTGTGCTCAGGAATCTGGCCCCAGCGGCGCATTTGGGTGAGGTACCAAATCGCATCAGAGTAGTAGGGAAAGGTGGCGTTGTGGCGGAAGAATACGTTGAAGTCGGGGACGTCGCGCTTATCGCCTTTTTCATACTCAAAGGTGCCGGTCATCGAGTTGGCGATAACGTCGTAGTCGGCGCCGACGTAAGCTGATTTAGCGAGGATTTTAACTGCTTCTGGGCGGTTGGCGTTGTTGTTTTCGTCCAGCCATTTGGCGGCGCGAATCATGGCCTTGACGACGGCAATGTGGGTGTTAGGGTATTTCTCAGCCCATTCATTGCTCACGCCAAATACTTTTTCGGGGTTGTTTTTCCAAATTTCATAATCAGTAATAACCGGAACGCCAATGCCCTTGAAAACGGCTTGCTGGTTCCAGGGTTCGCCAACGCAGTAGCCGTATATCGTCCCGGCCTCTAGCGTTGCGGGCATTTGTGGCGGCGGGGTAACAGAAAGCAGTGCATCGGCATCGATTTGCCCGCTGGTATCACCTTTTAGCGGAGCGTAGTAGCCGGGGTGAATTCCGCCGGCGGCTAACCAGTAGCGCAGTTCATAGTTGTGAGTAGAGACCGGAAACACCATGCCCATTTTAAAGGGCTTACCTTCTGCTTTGTATTTAGCAACAACGGGTTTCAAGGCGTCTGCTTTGATCGGATGTACAGGCTTGCCATCGGCTTGTTTGGGAATGTGGGGTTTCATGTCTTCCCACACACTGTTCGAAACGGTGATACCGTTGCCGTTGAGATCCATACTGAAGGCGGTAATGATGTGGGCCTGGGTGCCAAAGCCGATGGTGGCGCCGAGTGGTTGTCCGGCCAGCATGTGGGCGCCGTCTAATTCGCCGTCTATGACGCGATCAAGTAGTACTTTCCAATTAGCCTGGGCTTCAAGGCTGACGTATAAGCCTTCGTCTTCAAAATAGCCTTTTTCGTAAGCAATGGCCAATGGCGCCATATCGGTAAGTTTTATAAAGCCGAATTTTAACTCTTCTTTCTCGAGCTCGGCGGCCATTGCAAAGCAGGTACTTGTTAAGGCGAGGGCGCCGACTGTGCATTTTATGAGGCTATGATACCAAGGCATTTATCTGTCTCCGGGTGAGTGACGGTTGCCAAGATGTGATCAGCATCGCGGCGTTCCGTATTCGTAACACCGCCAATTTTGGCGGGCTGCGTTTTGGATCAGAACGTTCTGCATAGGAATTAGCAATAGCTATGCCATGAGTGTTATTTATTTAAAAAACAGTGTGTTAGGGTTTTATTGCGCGGCGTTTGCGCTGGCGCAGTGCGCTAAATGGGTGCTGCTTAATTTGAGTGTGCCACGAAGGCGATGTTCAAAATGGTGCAGTTCAGCGCCGCTAGGGCGCTGAAGAGAGACGGCTTGGTGTTAGAGCGTGGCGTTTGAAAAGGGGATTTCTGTTAGCGTTAGGCCATTGTTGTCGGCAATCAAGAACCACGCGGCGTGATCCCAGTCACCGAGAACAATCCGCTCTGCGGGCTTGCCATCGATGTTGAGGGGGTGGCGCATTGGCCGGTGGGTGTGGCCGTGAATTAAGCGGTGGCAGTGGTGGGTCTGCATTTCGCGGATGACGTCATTGGGGTTTACATCCATGATGTCTTCGGCCTTGTTGCTATTGGCCTCGCTGCTGGCCATGCGCAGGTGTTGCGCTATGACGCGGCGCTCTTCCAGCGGTCTGGCTAGGGCTTCTTTCTGCCAATCGGCTGAGCGCAGCATTTTACGAAACTGCATATATTCTTGGTCGTCGCTGCACAGGCTATCACCGTGCATCAGGAGGGTGGCTTCGCCATTTAGCTCAATAACCGTGGGGTCCTTGAGTAGTTGTGCACCAACGGCGTCGCAGAATTGTTGGCCTATAAGAAAGTCGCGATTGCCATGCATGATATACAGGGCGACGCCTTTGCTGGTGAGCGCCTTGAGTTCTCTGCTGACTTCGTCGAGGAGCGGCGATTGGTCGTCGTCGCCAATCCAGGCTTCAAAAAAATCGCCAAGTATATATAAGGCTTGGGCTTTGCTAGCGTGGCTATGCAAAAATTGAAAAAACGCCCGGCTGATATCCGGGCGATTTTCATCCAGATGAAGATCTGAGATAAAGAGGCTAGTCATAGGGAGATTAGTCTACCCAAACCGCTTTTTCGATGATGACGTCTTCTACAGGAACGTCTTGGTGTCCGGCAGCACTACCGGTCTTTACGCCCTTGATTTTGTTGACGACGTCCATGCCGTCGGTGACTTTGGCGAATACCGCGTAGCCCCAGCCCTGCATGGTTTTGCTGCTGTGGTTCAAGAAGTCGTTATTCTTCACGTTAATGAAAAACTGTGAACTGGCAGAGTGCGGGTCTGAGGTGCGAGCCATAGACAGGGTGCCCACGTCATTTTTCAAACCGTTGTCGGCTTCGTTTTCAATGGTGGCGCGTGTCGCTTTTTGCTTCATGCCAGGCTCAAAACCGCCGCCTTGGAGCATAAAACCGTCGATGACGCGGTGGAATATGGTGCCGTCGTAGTAACCGTCAACAACGTATTGCTTGAAGTTTTCAGAGGTCTTGGGTGCATTTTCAAAGTCTAATTCAATGTTGATGTCGCCGAAATTCGTTTTGAAGATAATCATTTACGCTGATCTCGCTTATAACCAGAATTTAAAGCCGCTATAATACGGCTTTTGGTCCCTCGGTGAAACCAGCCTCGCACGTGGCGCTTCAAATCCGTCAGCGGAATGTATTAGCCCGCTTGCCGGAAAATGACGATTAACGGAATGATTCAATGACTGACACAGCAGTAACGGGCAATAATTTTCTGCGCACTATTATTAAAGAGGACATAGCCAGTGGGCGCCTAGTGGGTGAGCTGGTAACCCGCTTTCCGCCGGAGCCAAACGGTTTTCTTCACATTGGGCATGCCAAATCGATTTGTTTGAATTTTGGTCTGGCAGAGCAATTTGGCGGCCGTTGCCATCTGCGCTTTGATGACACCAACCCGGCGAAAGAAGAACAGGCCTATATTGATGCTATTCAGGAAGATATTCGCTGGTTGGGCTATGAGTGGTCAGGTCCGATCCGCTACGCCTCTGATTACTTTGACACCTTGTTTGAGTACGCCCAGCATTTAATCAGTACGGGCCATGCCTACGTTTGCGATTTAAGTGCCGATGAGGCCCGAGAATATCGTGGCACCCTTACCGAGCCTGGCCGTAATAGTCCTTACCGTGAGCGTAGTCCTGAAGAAAACCTAGCGCTGTTTTCCCGTATGCGCGACGGTGAGTTTGATGAGGGCAGCAAAGTGTTGCGGGCGAAAATTGATATGGCCGCGCCAAACATCAATTTGCGCGATCCCATCATTTATCGGATTCGCAAGGTTAGCCATCATCAGACCGGCGACAAATGGTGCATTTACCCTAACTACGATTTTACCCATGGCCAGTCTGACGCCTTGGAAGGTATTACCCACTCTATTTGCACCTTAGAGTTTGAGGATCACCGTCCTTTATATGAATGGTTTTTGGCGCATTTACCCGTGCCAGCTCAGCCTAAACAATATGAATTTGCTCGTTTAAACATCAATTACACCGTGACCAGCAAGCGCAAGCTAAAAATGCTGGTGGACGAGAAGGTGGTTGATGGCTGGGATGACCCGCGAATGCCGACCATTGCGGGTATGCGTCGCCGTGGCTATACCGCCACAGCCCTGCGCAATTTCTGCGATATGGTCGGCGTGGCTCGCAGTGAAGGCGTGGTTGATATGGCCATGCTGGAACACGCGATTCGTGACGACCTCGACAAAAATGCGCCTCGGGCCATGTGTGTGATGGATCCGCTGAAATTGGTCATTACTAACTACCCAGAAGATAAGCTTGAACAGCTCACCGCACCGGGTCATCCGAATCGCGATGACCTTGGCGAGCGCACGCTGCCCTTTGGTCGAGAAATGTATATTGAGCGCGAAGACTTCCGGGAAGAAGCCAATAAAAAGTTTAAACGCTTGGTCTTAGGGAAAAAGGTGCGTCTGCGCAGCGCTTACGTTTTGCTTGCTGAATCTGTTGTTAAAGATGATGAGGGCAATATTATCGAGGTGCATTGCAGCTATGACGACGGCACATTGGGTGAAGACCCTGCAGATGGCGTTAAGCCTAAAGGTGTTATTCACTGGGTTTCGGCGAGTCATGGTAAGCAGGCGGTAGTGCGCTTATACGACCGTCTGTTCACCCATGAAGCACCGGATCGTGGTGGCGAAGAGTTTTTAGATCACGTGAATCCAGACTCACTGACGGTCTTAGAAAACTGTTGGATTGAACCGGGCTTAGCTGACGCTGCACCCGAAGCGCGTTTTCAGTTTGAACGCACGGGCTATTTTGTTGCTGATCGGCGCGAACACTGCAGTGATAAGCTGGTGTTTAATCGGGCGATTGCCCTGCGGGATACTTGGGGTAAGGCCGACGACTGAAGTCGGACGAGAGCTATGGCGCGCTAGAGGCTGGACGGGAGACGGGAGACGCAAAAGATCTCTCTCGTTTTGCGTCTGTTTTTAGCTGGTAGTGTTCATATTTAAATTTATATGCGGTTTACGGTTTGATGTTGTTTTTGCGTCTCCCGTTTACCGTCCAGCATAAAGCGATAACCTATGACGATTCAAATCTACAACACCCTAAGCCGCAGCAAGCAGCCGCTAAAACCATTACAAGACGGCAAGATCGGCATGTATGTCTGCGGTATGACGGTTTATGACTACTGCCACTTGGGGCATGCGCGGGTGCTGGTGGCCTTTGATGTTATTACGCGATATTTGCGCGCTAAGGCGTTTGAGGTCAATTACGTGCGCAATATCACCGATATCGACGACAAAATTTTGCGTCGCGCCACTGAAAACGGCGAGCCTTACGAGGCCTTGACCGAGCGCTTTATTGTGGCCATGAATGAAGACGCTGAGCGCCTTGGTATTATTGCACCTGACCGCGAGCCACGCGCCACAGCGCATATCGGCGATATTATTGCCATGATTACGCGTTTAATTGCTACTGGTCACGCCTATCAGGCAAGCAATGGTGATGTTTATTACCGAGTTACGGCGTTTGCCGATTATGGCAAGCTGTCTGGCAAAAAGCCCGATGAGCTTTTATCTGGTGCACGGATTGCGGTGGACGAAGCCAAGGATGATCCCCGGGATTTCGCGTTGTGGAAGGCGGTGAATGACGGAACGACCAGTTGGCCGTCGCCATGGGGGGAGGGGCGCCCCGGTTGGCATATTGAGTGCTCGGCAATGTCGACCTGCTGCTTGGGCGAGACCTTCGATATCCATGGCGGTGGCCCGGATCTGGTTTTTCCTCATCACGAGAATGAAATTGCCCAGTCGGAAGCCGCCACCGGAAAAAAATACGCGCAGACGTGGATGCACGCAGGGGCTGTGCGGGTCGATAATGAGAAGATGTCTAAGTCCTTAGGCAATTTTTTCACCATTCGCGAAATTTTGGATAAATATCACCCTGAAGTGGTGCGCTATTTTCTGATCTCAAGTCATTATCGCAGTGCTATAAACTACTCCGAAGAAAATTTGCAGATCGCGAAGCAGAACCTGGAGCGGTTTTATCACGCTTACAAGGGTTTGCCGCCAGTAACGTTAATTGCTTACGCGGACTTGCCCCAAGAAAATGACTTTGTGCAGCGCTTTGACGCGGCAATGGCAGATGACTTTAACGTGCCGCTTGCCGTCGCGGTTTTATACGATATGGTGCGCGAGCTCAATACAGCGAAAGAGGCGGGCAATAGTGAGCGTATTAATTCTCTTGCCCAGCTTCTGAAATCTCTTGCCGCAGTTCTGGGTGTTTTACAGTTAGAAGCAGATGACTTTTTGCAGTCTGGCAGCGCCGATCAGTTGGACGCCGCGAGTATAGAGGCCTTAATCGCCGAGCGTGTGCAGGCCAAGAAAGATCGTCAGTTTGCCCGTGCCGATGAGATTCGCGATTCACTTAAAGCACAGGGCGTAATTTTAGAAGATAGTCGGGAAGGGACCACTTGGCGGCGTGATTAAGCGCCGTTGGTTTTTTCTAGCTTAAGGCTCGACGCTTACGCATCGCAAAATGCATTATAAGCCAGGCCAGTAGGTAGCCACTTATTACCCCGAGGCTATTGGCAAAAACATCTTCAATCGATGTGTGGCGACCGGGAGACAGTTGCTGGGCGTATTCAACGGCAATGCTGTAAGCCACTATTCCCGCAGCGCTAGCCAAGCGCCAGCGGTGGTTATGGCCAAGCGGAAACGCCAGCATCATAAATAATAAATAAGCGCAAAAGTGCTCAAGCTTGTCCCATATATTCAGTGCTGGGCTCTGCTCGGCGGGGAGTAAGGACAGAACGGTAATAATAAGTGCGTAAGCCAAAAACAATAAAATGCGCTTGCGACGGCTTAAGCTCATTTAGGACTTCCATAGTCATCAGCCTGTAAGGCGAGTAAGCGTTTCTGCGCCTCGGCCACTACAATACTTATATCTGTTTCGTCGGCATAGTCTTCCATGGGGAAGCGTTCGTAATTAAAGCTAACCGTAGTAAAGGGTTTGGGTAGTTTAGTTTTGTCCCAGGTGCTTTCCAGCCGCAAGCCATGGTAATCCGCGCGGATCAAATACAGGGGTAGCTTGGTTTTGCGGGCCAGCATAACAGCACCTTCTTTCATTTCGTGTCGAGGGCCGCGCGAGCCGTCCACAGTAAAGGCAATGGTTTTGCCCTTGCGTGCTGATTTCAGCAGCTGAAAGAACGCATCCATACCGCCTCGGCTACGTGAGCCTAGGGCAACTTCGTAGCCGTAGCGCTCCATCGCTTTGGCTATGGCATAGCCAAAGTGGTTTTGCGAGGCGATGGCGGTTACGTCGGCGTCACGAAAATAATGGATTAAGGGCATTAGTTCATCGTGATAGACCGCCATCACACAAGGGCGTTCAATATTGAGCTGATTTTTAAAGCGCAGGGTATTCATTACCCAGAAAAGCAGCTGCAGTATCTCGGTTAAGATCCTGCGGGCTATTTTTTGGGTGGCACTGATTTTTTTGGGGGGTTTAATGCGTCCCATTGTGTTTTCCGGCTTAGCCTAGTGCTTTTTCACCAGAATCAACACTCTGGAATATCAAGGTATTAATCGTCATTGGGCCAACACCGCCGGGTACAGGAGTATAAGCGCTGACGCGGTCGACTAAGGGTGCGAGCTCAATGTCACCAACGCCACCGGGGTGGTAGCCAGCGTCTACGACAACGGCGCCGTCCTTAATCCATTCGGCTTTAATAAATTCGGGCTTGCCTACCGCGCCAACTAAAATATCGGCTTGTTTAATAAGCTCTGGCAGGTTTTGAGTGCGAGAGTGGCAGATGGTCACCGTGGCGTTGGCCTCTAATAGCATCATGGCCATGGGTTTGCCCAAAATGGCGCTGCGGCCAACCACAACGGCGTGCTTGCCTTCTATGGCAATATTGTAGTGTTCAAGTATGCGCATAATGCCTTTGGGCGTGGCGCAGCCGTAGGCGTCTTCACCCATGGCCATACGGCCAAAGCCTAGGCAGGTAACACCATCGACATCTTTATGCAGTGCGATTGCATCAAAGCAGGCGCGCTCGTCAATTTGTTCGGGCACTGGGTGCTGGAGCAAAATGCCGTGTATGTCGGGGTTGTTGTTTAGCTCATTTATTTTGGCCAGCAGCTGCTCGGTGGTGGTGGCTCCAGGCATTTCTACGGCGAGTGATTCCATGCCAACACGGCGGCAGGCATTACCTTTCATTTTTACGTAGGTGGCGGAGGCAGGGTCATCGCCAACCAATATCGTTGCTAATATAGGGCTTCTACCTGCACAGCTATTCTTGAGGGCGGTAACCCGCGCCGCCAGTTGTTCTTCCGAGCTTGCCGCCAGTGTTTTGCCATCTAAGATCAGAGCTGCCATGTCAAGTAGTCTCAAAAAAGGTGATTCAAATTAAGGTGTTATTGTCGCACGCTGCGAAACGGCAGGCCAACAAATGAAATGAAATAATTTTGTTAAAAGCGTTGACGGAGAAAGGACCGCTGCGTATTATGCCCACCTCCTGTAGCGAGGCATACGGGAAACGAAAAACGGGGTATAGCGCAGTCTGGTAGCGCGCCTGCTTTGGGAGCAGGATGTCGGGAGTTCGAATCTCTCTACCCCGACCATTTTTCGTATCTCAGTTAAGGCGATTTTGCGCCCGTAGCTCAGCTGGATAGAGCAACGGCCTTCTAAGCCGTCGGTCACAGGTTCGAATCCTGTCGGGCGCGCCACTTACAGGTTTGTAGTACCCTTAGCAGTATCCCCAATGGTGGCCGTAGCTCAGTTGGTAGAGTCCAGGATTGTGATTCCTGTTGTCGCGGGTTCAAGCCCCGTCGGCCACCCCATTATTTAATGCACGCATTACCCAAGTCACTTACTCCAAGTTGCTAAGTTTTGCAGATCTGATCTTCCCTCCAAATTAATATGCCGAATTCTTACTAGCGGAATTTTTGTTCTGTGCTTTTAATTATATAAATTTGCCTGACCGTCTTGGTCTTTAATGCTAGATCCCTACCTACACCGCAATTATGGAATATTCACACAGTACTAATGATCGGGGCTATTGCGTATTCCGGCGCTTAACCTATGATAGGCGCGTTTTGGCGGCAGTTTAAAACTGGCGGTGAGGGTCTGAAAATAGCGCATTCGTCGCTGTGGTTTTTCATAATTATTTTGTTTTAGGTGTCGAATAGCCGCTTTATATAGCGGAATTTTGCGGTGCCTAAGGTTCCTGTCTGGGTAGCAGCTTTGGCTGGCGTCCAGTTGCAATTTCATTGTATTGGGTGTGGAGTTTGGCATGAGATCTGTTCGTCGGTATCTAGTAGCTGTGCTGGTGAGTGCGTTGTTAATAGCCCCTATGCTGTTAACAGCAAATGTGGCCAAGGCTGATGCAATGACTGATTTTTTAAATTCGCTAGGGCTTTCAGGGCTCTTTTCCGAATTTGGTAAATCGGTAGGTACGGTTGGCGGCTCGGTGCTTGATCCCGTCGGCACCGGCGATAACGATTTTCTGGGGCTTGATGTGCTCAACCCTGAGAATGATTTCGGCTTGACCGCGAATTCAGAAGAGGTGACAGGATTTGGTAATAAGACCGGCTCCGGTACGGCAATTCCCTTGGATGAGCTCGGTGGTTCTGAGGCAGCTAATGAATACGGCTTAAGCTATGAAAGTGGTAGTGCCGAACGAATTCGTGGCGTTATCGGGCCAGACGGATCAATTACTGCACCGGCGGCGGCGGGTGTTAAAGATGGTGCTGGGCAAATCGGCACGGCAGTGGGTTCAAATGCGCCTCTGCCAGGATTGAGTGATCAGCCCGTGGGTTTGGCGGTTCTGGGTGCTAGTTCATCGGGTAATGGCGAAGCGGTTGGGATCGCGGTTCTGTCGGGTGATAACTCTGGTAACGGTGGTAGTGCCGGTGTGGCGGTGCTCTCTGGGAGTGGCTCGGGCAACGGCGATAGCGCCGGTATTGCAGTGCTTGGCGGGGCGAATTCCGGTAATTCCGAGCTGGCTGGTGTCGCGGTATTAAATGGTGCCAATTCAGGGAACTCGGGCACCGTTGCAGTGGGTATCTTAAACGGCGCCAATTCCGCCAATGGCGGCGTGGTCGGTGCAGGGGTTTTAAACGGCCCAGGCTCGGGTTCTGGTGGTTTAATTACGCTTGCCGTTGCCAATGCGCCCCTCGGGCCAAATAGTAAAAGCGGCGGAGTGGGCAATAATGGTAGTTGCTCTGCGTCAGGCGGCGTGGGCTGCGGTGATATCGGCGCTTTGGCGCTGTTGGATTCGTGTAAAGATGCTGATCTTGACGGTGTGTGCGACGAGTTAGACGAGTGTTTAAATACACCCGCCGATATGCCGGTATTTTTAACGGGCTGTCATTTGTCTGAGGATGCGCCGCTGGTGTTGCGTGGCGTTAATTTTGAATTTGATAAGTGGGACTTAACCGCGGAATCTTATCCAATTTTGGAGCAGGCCGTTAAAGTGTTGAATGCACAGCCTGATTTTCTGGTGGCGGTAGATGGCCACACTGATTGGATGGGCAGCGATAGTTACAATATTCGCTTGTCATATAAGCGTGCGAGAACGGTTTATCACTATTTGGTTGATGCTGGAATTAAGGAAAATCGCCTAGTATTTCGTGGCTATGGGGAAAGTGTTCCGGTTGCGGCGAACGCAAACGAAGACGGCAGCGATAATCCCGAAGGGCGTGCAGAAAACCGTCGCGTAGAACTAAATGTTCTGCAGCCCGATGTTTTTGAAGCGGTGAAAGAAGAAAACTTGTCGCAGCGTTGAGGTGTGTCGGCGCTAGCGCGTAAGGGCTAGCGCTCATTTTTTGGGGAGTGGTCTCCCTTGGCTTTTATTGTTTAGAGACGATGATATGGCAATTGATTTTCCTTCCGCGCTTCCTCCGCAACAGGCGAGCGTAGCGCAGATTGCTGAGTGGGCAGGTACCGGTAGTGTTTATCAGGGCTTGGTGAATGGATACCAAGTCCGCGTTTCCGGCGCCCATCAATTGAGCCGCGATGAATTAGATAAGATTTTTAAATCGGCAAAAACGCCATCACAGGCGATTTTTCTGATGAGTTCGGCCGCGCTTAGAAAAGGGCATATGCTGGTTTCTATGCAGTATGCGCCAGAGGGTAATGTTATTTATGTTCACGCTCTTCAGGCTCGTGTTACGGGATTTAAGGGCGGCGAAATAAGCACGTTTTTTGCAGACTTAAAAGATGACCCAAACCTAACTCGCGGTGAATTTGATCGCGCTAGAGTGATGGCTAACGTGCGCAGTGAGCGCACGGGAGTTGATTATTCGGTTAGTTATGTCGTTGATGAAAATGCGCCTGAACGTGTTGTTATGGTGTTTTCTGGTGAACCCCGTGAAGACTACGATGCCACGGATTTGGTGTTGAAATTTGGCAACCAAGGTAGTCGTTACGTTGGACGTTATTTTGGCGATGTTGGACTCAGTCATAATTTTAAAGATGGTAGTCGCGCCACCGGCAGTTTAGAGACAGCGTTTACCGATTTAGGCGAATCTCGCGGCGGCGAAGATTACTACCGTATTCAGTTAGCCGCAGATCGTCCATTTACGCAGGGCTTGTACGGCATTAGTGCGGGGCATACTGAGTATTCTCAAGATCTAGGCAGTACAACGAGCTCAACAACGACAGCGTCGGGCTCAGATCCGATTTGTGATGCTTTGGGTATGCTCGGCTTGTGCAGTCCTAGCTCAACCACAACGACCAGTACCCAAAAAGTGGGATTAGATGCCAAAATTAATACGCTTGGTATATCGGGTGAACAAGTATTGGCCAGCGATTTAAGCTCAAGACTAAATGTGTTCGAGCGTATCGATTACATCGACTCACAAATCGATGTAGGTGTTTTTGGTAATTTACAAGACGAAAAGTACGCAACCCTTGAAGTTGGTGCAAAGTATTTTGCTGCTGACCTGCGTGGACCAAAGTCTTTGCGGTGGTCTGCTCAGCTTTCAGTTAAAACCGGATTAACTGGCGATAGCGGTAGCTTAGGGACCTATCCTGGGTATCGCACTCAGTATTTGAGCAACAACCCTGGTGCGACAAGTACGCCGCAGGTGGTGCCAGCGGCGCGAACGGCGGAGTTTGTAAGCGTATTGCCGCGCTTTACGGCCAAGCTTCCGCTTGCTGATAGTGGAAATTTACGGCTGAATGCGATGGCCCAGTTCGCCAATGAGCAATTGCCCCAGCAACAGCAATGGGTGCTGGGCGGTATGGGATCAATTAGCGCCTATTTACCAGGGGTTTTGTCGGGTGATTCTGGCTACTACGGTAAGTTAGATTACGCTAAAACGATTACTGTACTCGGTATTGAGGTCGAGCCAGAAATCTTTGTTGAGTACGGCGCAGCATGGTTCGAAAATGCCTCAGGTCTTGAGGGTGAAACCCGTAGTATTGTGGATGCCGGTGTTAAATTTAGTGCTGATTTGGGTTGGGACGTGCAGTTGGACACCGTATTTGCACGCTCCTTGGCTGATGACGGCTTTGCAAGTTCGTCCGCACTGAATGCATTCGAAGCAGATTTTTTCTTTACGGTTAAGAAAATATTCTAATCTTTTCTTGTCAATGGTAACTGGCGCGTTCGCGTGCCAGTTATTCGAAATATATTATTTTCTCTTTCCCCTCGAAATTTAAACATCCCTTTTTCTTACTCGGTATATCGTAATTTTGTGTGAGCTACAGCCTAGGTGCTGCTACATATAAAATACTTACCACCTATTTTGAGTTTTTTGGTGCTGATGCTCAAAAATATTTTATAGCAAAAATTTATTTCTCATATCTTTTTTAGTGTGACTTTGTCTTCATATCCAAAAAAATATCTGTGACGCTGTTCTCATATATCGCATCATTACGAGTGTAAAGATGACTTTTTCTCCCATCTTAATACAATTTCATTAAGATACTTTCCCTAATGTTAATGCAGTGCCACTTATTAGTTTCCTGCTAATGGTTGTGCATTGTCATCTTTGGAATTGGGAATTGAACAGTGACGTTCATGCCGCAGTAGAAGTTTCTGCTTACACGGAGAGTACCTATGTTTTTCGAAAGCGAAGCAGCGTCAAGTACAGCTAAATACCCCTCTAAGTATTTTAAAGCTGTGTTTTGTAATGAGGTTTTTACAAAGTCCTATTCCTTCTTGTCTAGAAAAAATCGCTACTTAGCTACTTTGCTAATGTCCTGGGAGATGATGGGGTTTGCAGTGCGCAGTCGCCGCGTTCATTTGAAAATGTCCAAAGTTTCACATTCTGAATTGCTATCTACTTTCTTTACAAATGGAGTTGCCAAATGAAGTCTATTCGCAGACTGCTGTCTGTCCCGCTAATCATATCAATGATGATGTTCGCGCCAATTGCCTCGGCAGATGGTTTAACGGATCTACTCAATAGTTTAGGCCTTCAGCAATTATTTTCGGAGGTAGGCTCCACGGTCGGTACCATTGGTGCCTCAGTGTTAGACCCTGTAGGCACTGGCGATAACGATTTTCTTGGCGCCGATGTTCTCAACCCAGAAAATGATCTCGGTGTGACAATGGGTTCTGAAGAGATGGCTGGGTCCGGCAACAAAACTGGCGGCGAGGCTATGCTTCCGCTCGATGCTTTGGGTTTGTCCCAGTTACTCAATACGTTAGGTTTAACTTATGAGGCGGGCTTGGCGACGCAGCTTCGCAGTTTAGTCGGGCCGAATGGCATGGTGACTGATGCGGCGGTCGATTTACTCAAGAGTATACCGACCGAGTTTGAGCTTCCTGGCTTGGGTCAGGGCGAGGGATTAGTTCTCGACGGCGCTGAGAACAGCCTTTTGGGCTTGTCGCTACTTGATTCTGGTTCCGGTGGTAATGGCGGCGCAATTGGTGTGGCCGTATTGTCTGGTAGTGACTCCGGAAATGGCGAATACGCTGGTATTAGCATCTTGGGTGGTGCGAATAGTGGCAACGGTGGCGTTCTAGGGCTTGCCGCCCTGTCGGGAAGTAACTCTGGAAACAGCGACGGGATTTCGGCAGGGGTATTGTCTGGTAGCGATGTTGGTAATGGCGGCGCTGCGGGCATTGCCGTATTAAATGGCAATAATTCAGGCAATGGTGACACCGCTGGGGTCGGCGTTTTAAATGGGAATAATGCGGGTAACGGCGATAGTGCAGGCATTGGGGTATTAAACGGTGATAACTCCGGAAACGCTGATTTAGGCGCAATTGCGGTATTGAATGGTGCCAATTCGGGCAACTCTGAGACGATCACGATCGCGGCGATAAACGACGCCAATTCAGGTAATGGCGGCGTAGTTGGCGTTGGTGCATTGAATGGTCCGGGATCGGGCTCTGGTGGTTTGATATCGGTTGGCGTGGCCAATGAACCGGGTAGCGATGGTAATAATGGCGGCGGCAATGACGGAAGCTGCGCCAGTGCTGGTGGCCTTGCTTGCGGTGGCCCGCTGCAACTTGCAATGCTGGACGCCTGTGAGGACAGTGATGCCGACGGCGTTTGTGATGAGCGTGATGAGTGCCTGAATACACCGGCTAATATGCCTGTGTTTTTGACGGGTTGTCACTTAACTGAGGATGCGCCGCTAGTGTTGCGGGGCGTCAATTTTGAGTTTGACAAGGCAGATTTAACGCCTGAGTCTTTGCCCATATTAGAACACGCCGTGCGCGTCTTGGCCGCTCAGCCAGAAGCGCTGGTGGCGGTAGACGGACATACCGACTGGATGGGTAGCGATGCCTATAATCTTCGTCTGTCATATCGTCGTGCGAACACGGTTTACAAATACTTGATTGATGCTGGCATCGATGAAAAGCGTTTAGCGTTCCGAGGCTACGGTGAGAGCTCGCCTGTCGCGCCCAATGCGAATGACGATGGTAGTGATAGCCCCGAGGGGCGTGCTGAAAACCGCCGGGTCGAGTTAAATATTCTCGACGGTGAAACCTTTCAATTGACCAAAGAAGAAAACCTCACAAATTAGTCGTTAGCGCGAGGCAAGTTGGTAGCTACGGGCAAGGAGCTTTAAGAGCTCCTTGTTGCTACAGCTTATGCCTTTACCGTTAACAACGAGCTTATTCAATGCATATTAAAGGACTAGATTATGGCTATTGATTTTCCCCCAGCCTTACCGCCGCAGTTGACTACCGTCGCCGAAATAAGCACGACGGCGGGTGCAAGTGCGCCGTATATTGGCTTGGTCAATGGGTACGAATTGCGGGTAACCGGGAGTCATTATTTAAATGAGACCGAGTTGGCCGCTATTTTTGAGACGGCCAAGACGCCCTCCCAAGCAATTTTTTTAATGAATTCATTAACCCTGCGTAAGGGCCATCTTTTAGTGTTAACCCAGTATGCACCAGAAGGGAGTACCGTCTATATTCACGCGGTACAGGCGTCAGTGGTTGCGATAGACGGTGAAGGCGTTGCCGAATATTTCAGCGATTTAAAGGGTGATCCAGACTTAACCCGCGCTGAGTTTGAGCGCGCGCGCGTGATGGCTAATGTGAAAAGCCAGCGCACAGGAATCAATTATTCAGCCACGTTCTTTGTTGATGACAATGACCCAGAAGCAGTAAGTTTGTTGTTTGAGGCCGCTCCAGTTGAAGATTACGACGCGACTGATTTTTTTGTGCAATTTGGTAACCAAGGTAGCCGGTATGTCGGGCGATATTTTGGTGACATCGGCATGAATCATAATTTCGCAAATGGCAGTCGGGTTGGCTTGGGCTATGAAACGGCATTCACCGACTTGGGCGAGTCTCGAGGAGGAGAGGATTACCATCGCTTCCAGCTCACCGCCGACAAACCCTTTTCTTCAGGTTTGTATGGCATCACAGCAAGCCACACTGAGTATAGTCAGCATCTTGGCTACCGTGCTGGTAGTGCCAGCGCCCCTGGTGGCGGTGTGGTGTGTGACCTGCTCTCTGTCTTGGGCTTGTGCCTGCCGACGACCGGCGCAACCGCTGGACAGAGTATTGATTTAGATGCTGATATCAATGCGCTGGCGTTAACTGGTGAGCAGGTTCTGGCAAGTGACTTCTCCTATCGCATAAATTTATTTCAGCGTCTTGAGTATGTCGACTCCACGCTTGATATTAGTGGGTTTGGCAGCTTGCAAGATGAGAGCTACGCCACCCTCGAGCTTGGGGCGAAGTATTTCTCTGCGGAAACCGTGGGGGATGGACAATTTCGCTGGTCGGCGCAATTATCGCTTAAAGGCGGGCTTACTGGTGACAGCGGCACGCTTGGTAGTTATGACAGTTTTAGAGCGCGTTATTTAGCTGAGAATCCCGGTGCAGCGTCGGCGCCAGAAGTTACGCCTGCGGCGCGTACCGCTGAATTTATTGCGGTCTTGCCAAAGATTGCCGCCAAGTTTCCCTTGTCAAAAGAAACAGAGCTGAATGCAAGCTTTTTTGCCCAATACGCGGATGAGCAATTGCCGCAGCAGCAGCAGTGGGTGCTCGGTGGTATGAAGTCAATAAGCGCCTATTTGCCTGGAGTATTGTCGGGCGATTCTGGGTATTTTGCTGATGTAAGTCTGCAGCGCAAATTGAATATTGCCGGTATGGACGTGAGTGCTGCGGTGTTTGCTGAATACGGCGCGGCGTGGTTTGAGAATGTGTCGGGCTCAGCTGGCGATGAGCGAAGCATAGCCGACGCTGGCGTGCGTGTTTCGGCTGACTTAGGTTGGGGTGTTAGTCTGGATGCCGTGGCCGCGACGCCGCTGACAGATGATGGCTTCGTGTCGTCATCAGAGTTGGAGCGCTTAGAGGCGGATTTTTACGTTGTACTGAAAAAAGTCTTTTAAATTGGATATCGCTGCACAACAGCTCGGCTTGATTGTGCAGCGATTTTATTTGAGAGATGTATGTTTAGCGGAGGCAGCGTAAATACGCCTTAATACAGGCGTCTAAGCCCATTTCAATGGCATCTACTGTAAAGGCGTGACCAATAGATACTTCCCGCAAATCGCTCACGCTATTTTTAAATAATAATAAATTATGCAAATTCAGGTCGTGACCGGCATTTAGCCCTAGTTCGATATCGGCCGCTAAAATACTGGCGTCGATAAAGCGCTGTAAAACCTTATCTTGATGTTTCGCGCCGAAGGCTTCTGCGTAGGGCCCCGTGTAGAGCTCAATTCGGTCTGCGCCAATGGCTTTAGCTAGGCGAATTTGTTCGGGCTCGGGATCCATGAACAAGCTCACCCGCACGCCAAGATCTTTTAATTCGCTAATAATTGGCTTTAGGCGTTCGCCGTCACGATGCAGATCAAAGCCATGGTCTGATGTTAATTGGGCGTCGCTGTCGGGAACTAAGGTGCACTGAGCGGGGCGTATTTGGCGAATGATTTCCATAAAGCCGGGGTAGTCAGCAACGTCTTTGCGCGTAGACTTCATTGCTGGTGCAAAGGGGTTTCCTTCGATATTAAATTCAACATTTAACATCTCTGCGAGCTCAAAGCAGTCGCTTACCCGAATATGGCGCTGATCTGGTCGAGGGTGTACGGTAATCCCGTGAGCGCCGGCGGCAATACAGCGTGCAGCATGGAGTGTTACGCTCGGATAGTCAGTATCCCGAGAGTTTCGAATTAGCGCGATTTTATTTAAATTAATACTTAGGTCGGTCACGGTAGATCCCTTGCGCTAATGCGCATGGATTATGGTTGCTGGACACCACTTGCCTGCTTGATGCTAGTATTAGTGATTAAAATGGGTTCGACGGGAACATCATCGAAGCCACCAACGCTGTGAGTGCGACTGACAGCGATGTCTCGAACAACGTTTTGTCCGTCTATGACTTTTCCAAATACGGCGTAACCGTCTCTGCCCATTCTGGCGTCGAGATTTAGGTTCATACCCATATTAAAATAAAATTGAGATTGTGCACTGTTTGGATCATTTGTTCTGGCCATCGCGATGGTCCAGCGTTCATTACTCAGTTTGCTCGTTTTAGACTCGTTGATGATCGGCTCTCCATTGTCTTTTTCAACGAGGTCTGGGGTGAAACCGCCACCTTGCACCGCAAAACGCCGAATAACGCGGTGAAATATTGTGCCATTATAAAAACCGCTGCGAACATAGCCTAGAAAGTTCTCAACGGTTATCGGTGCTTTGTCGGCATATAATTCAACGGTAATATTGCCTTTGCTGGTCTCTATAATCACTACTGGATTAGTCGCAGTCTGACTGTGGCCAATAGCGGGTAACAATAAACCTAATACAATGACTAGTGCCGACAAATAGCGCATGGTTTTTAACTCCAATCAGAGCGTCGTTTTGGCATCATCTTTGGAATAATCAAGGTGATCATAACGCCAATTAAAACGGCAAAAGCACCGTTCAAGAAAAATTCGTTTTCTTTGTTTTCTCGTAGGCGCGCATTGTCAGTCTTTAATACGTCAACTTCGCTGGCGAGCATTTGATTGGATTCCAGCAGGCGTCTGTTGTCCTCGTCTAGCTTGATCGCGTTTGCTGAGATTCGTTTGACTTCGCCAAGCTCCTCATTGAGCGCGGTGTTTTCTTGTTCAAGCTCGCTGACGATGTTGCTGGTTTGAGTGCTGGTTTGGGTGGTGCTCTTAAGCTGTTCGCGGAGCTCTTTATTGGAATTCGACAGTTCGGTGACTTGTTGCTTTGCGGCGTTTAGCAATGTGCGAGCAACGGGGTTTTCGACCAAGTAGTGGCTGGGTAGCCAACCTTCAACGCCGCGATCCGTCTTTACGCGAGAGTAGCCACTGTCTTCGTTTGTTTCGAGTAATTCGAGTTTTTCGCCACTGGGCAGGCCGCGATGAATAATGCGGTGTTTGGTGCTGTCGCCGACGCGCAATGGCACGTATATCTTGTCGCTGATGTAGCGAGTTTCTGCGAAGGCCATGCTGCCGACACTCAGTAGGAGAAAAGATGCGCCGACAATAATCGATTTTTTCACTGGATTTTCCACGTTAATAAGCTGCAATAAACGATTAAAAAATAAAGAATAAAGCACTTGGAGGCTTTCTTCAATTTTCTTACTTTTAGGGCAAAACCTTTTTATAGGGTTTCACGGTTACTTTGGCGTACACGCCGGCTGCAATATAGGGGTCTGTATCTGCCCAATGCTGAGCATCGGCCAAGCTTGGGAACTCGGCAATAATTAAGCTGCCAGTAAAACCCGCCTCGCCGGGATCTTCGGAGTCGATGGCGGGGTGCGGCCCGGCCATGATCAGGCGGCCTTGGTTCTTTAAGTCTTGCAAGCGAGCAATATGGTCTGGGCGCGCCTCTAGACGTTTGGCTAAACTATTGCTTACATCTTCGCTGATTACGGCGTATAGCATGGTGATCCTTAATTGAGTCGGAAGATTTCTTCAAAGCTCAGCGATGTGAGCTTTTCTATGCGCTTTACCAGATAAAACATCGCGCCCAACATCACTATTGTGCAAGGCAGGGCGATAACCGGAAAACTTAGACCAGTCATTTTGCCGAGTTCAGCGCTGTATTCCGCACTGCCAGGGGGGCTGATAAGTAATATTTTGGCAAGCGCATAATTGAGGGTGGCGGACAAGAAAAACGAAAAGGCAATCATATAGGTTGCGGTTTGCAATGCCTTTTGGAATAGCGCGTCGCTATTGTTTTGATTGAGTGCGTTGGTGACTTTTTCAGTGTCGATAATTTCATCATTAAAGATAAAGGTTTTTATCAGCGGGTAGGGGGTATAAAGTGAAATTAGCGTCGCGAGGCCAATAAGCGCTGGGATGCTTGCTTCCTTGATGGCGATATACCCTGCATCGAGCTCTAATAGACTGATGCCACCGGTTAGCAAGACACTGATAAAGCCCAAAATTGCAAACATATTGGCACGGCGGGTTTTTACAAAGTCGTAAAAACCGAAGCCAAGCGGGAAGGCCAGGGCAATTACGATGCTATAGCGTGGGCCAAGGTACACATCGCTACTGAGTTTGGTCAGTATTAAGGTGGGGATAACGATATTGAACAACAGGTTAACGATGACACTGTGACGTTGTTTGTTTGGCGCCTGTTCCGGCATATTGGATCCTAATGTGGGCTTGCTGTTTAGCGGGTAATGATTGATTAACGCGACCTGCTGTTGCGTCACTGCGGCAGGCCAGTGATAATCCGCCCACTATACCTATTTTCAAAATCCATCACTAGCCTCCAAGGGGATTAGCTTTGATTGTTGATTTACACACCCACACGACGGCTTCTGACGGCGGACTTTCGCCCTTGGAGTTGGTTCAGCGTGCTCGTGAGCGGGGTGTGCAATTATTGGCGATCACCGATCATGACACCGTTGCCGGTTTTGCTGCGCTTAAGGATGAGGCCGGTGCTGGAATGCAGTTGCTGGCCGGAATAGAGTTGTCTTGCACGTGGTCCGGCGTGAATATCCATGTACTCGGTTTGGGCATTGATACTATGGCCCCCGCGTTTGTCAGTGAGCTAGAGGGGCAGCGCAGCGCACGAGATTCGCGCGCCCAGCTTATCGGCCAGCGCTTGGATAAACTGGGTTTTGTCGGCAGTTATGAAGCTGCCGCAGAGCTGGCGGCCGGGCGAGCAATTGGTCGTCCGGATTTTGCTCGATTTTTGGTGGCCGAGGGGCATGTCAGCTCAATGGCGGCGGCCTTTGATAAGTACCTTGGCTCCGGTAAATTAGGTGATATAAAGGCTGTGTGGCCCGATTTGGGCGAAGTCGTTAGTTGGATTCGTGATGCTGGTGGCGTCGCGGTTATGGCGCATCCGCTGCAATATAAAATGACGAATGCGAAGTTGCGGCGCATGCTGGCTGAATTTAAAGAAGTGGGTGGCGAGGGCTTGGAAGTGTGCAACGGCAAGCCTTCTAATCAGGACTTGGCGTATCTTAGGCAGCTTTGTCAGCAGTTTGAGCTGGAAGCCTCTGCCGGTAGTGATTTTCATCACCCAAGCAGCTGGTCTGAATTGGGTTGCGACGCGAAAATCATTGCGCCTTGCAAGGCCGTTTGGGATCGCTGGTGTACGCAATAGATCGATTGGAACATAATTATTGGAGGCTGCAGTGAGCCAATTTTTTCAGATACACCCCGAAAATCCACAAGCCAGATTGATAAAGCAGGCCGCCGATATTATTCGCGGCGGCGGGGTGGTGGCTTACCCAACTGATTCTGCCTATGCCTTGGGTTGCCATTTGGGAGATAAAAACGCCCTGGAGCGAGTGCGGGCTATTCGTCGTCTCGACGACAAACATAATTTTACCCTGATGTGCAGTGATCTCTCTGAACTGGGCACCTATGCGAAGGTTGATAATTCTGCATTTCGTCTATTAAAAGCGCACATTCCGGGGCCGTACACTTTTATCTTGCGGGCTACCCCAGAGGTGCCGAAGCGCTTGCTACAGCCCAAGCGTAAAAGTGTGGGCTTGCGCGTGCCCGCTAATCAAATTTGTTTGGATTTGCTGGCGGAGCTTGGTGAGCCACTGATGAGTGTGAGCTTGATATTGCCTGGTGAAGAACTTCCGATGACCGACCCCTATGATATTCGCGATACGATCGGTGGCTTGGTCGATTTGGTGATTGATGGGGGCTATTGCGGTATGGAAGCAACCTCAGTCATTGATTTGGTGGACGAAGTTCCGGTAATAATACGCAGAGGCCTCGGTGATGTCAGTCAATTCGAGGATTCACTGTGACCGGCGGCCAGATCCACGTATAATCGCGCCCTTGGTGGATGATATCGTGAGATCTCAGTAACAGTGCAAGACGAGCAGACAGAACAGCAGCCCGACGCGGTTGTGCAAAGCGCAGCAGATGATGCCTCATTGGCGGCAGAACTCCGCGCTGGGCGTTTGGAGCCGGTTGTGGAGCCACCGATTGCCCCTCTGGAAATTATTAGCTTAAAAGCCATTCGCCAGCAGCCCCAACAAGGGGAAATGCCTTTTGCCGTAGTGCAGGGCAAAGCGCTTACTGAAATCCCCAAAGATTTATATATCCCGCCTGAAGCGCTTGAGGTTTTTCTCGAGGCCTTTGAAGGCCCGCTGGATCTCCTTCTTTACCTGATAAAACGTCAGAATCTGGACATCTTAGAGATCAACGTTGCGCAAATTACTGAACAGTATATGCAATACGTGAATATGATGAGCGCCATGCAGTTTGAGTTGGCCTCGGAATATCTGTTGATGGCAGCGATGCTCGCTGAAATAAAATCGCGGATGTTATTACCTCGTTCAGCGGAAGCCCTTGACGATGAGGAAGACCCGCGCGCGCAGCTAATTCGGCGTCTCCAAGAATATGAGCGTTTTAAGCAAGCTGCCGAAAGTATTGATCAACTTCCTCGTATTGGCCGGGATAATTATATTGCGCTCATTGATCCCCCCGCTGCGGAAAAACGCCGGGCAGAGCCCGATGTCGACCTTAAAGAGCTGATGCTGGTACTTGGCGACGTGCTTCGCCGCGCTGATTTATTTGAAAGCCACCAAGTGCAACGCGAAAAATTATCTACCCGCGAGCGTATGTCAGAAGTGCTTGCCGCACTGCGTTCCGACAGTTTTGTACCTTTTGTCAGTCTGTTTAAGGCGGAAGAGGGGCGTTTGGGCGTGGTGGTGACTTTTCTGGCGATTATGGAATTGATTAAAGAGTCGCTGGTTGAAATAGTGCAATCCGAAGCTTTTGGCCCCATTCACGTGAAAGCGAAAGTGATCTAATGCTCGAGCAACAACAATTAAAACGTATTTTAGAAGCCGCGCTTATGGCGGTTGGTCGCCCACTCTCGGTGCAGCAGCTCAGCGAGCTTTTTGACCCCGAGGACAGGCCAACCACGCCTGATATTTTGGACACCTTGAAAACAATTGCCGAAGAATGCGATGGTCGAGGCTTTGAGCTCAAAGTGGTTGCCAGCGGCTACCGCATGCAAGTCTGTGAAGACCTTGCGCCCTGGGTTGGCCGCCTCTGGGAGGAAAAGCCACAGCGTTATTCGCGGGCGATGCTTGAAACATTGGCCTTGATTGCTTATCGCCAGCCAATCACCCGTGGCGATATAGAAGATATTCGCGGTGTGGCAGTGAGCTCGCAAATCATTAAAACCATGCTCGAGCGGGAGTGGGTTCGGGTCGTTGGCCATAAAGACGTGCCGGGGCGCCCTGCAATGTATGCCACAACCAGAAAATTTTTAGATTATTTTAATTTGCGCAATTTAGATGAATTGCCCAGCCTCGCCGACATTGCCGATTTAGACACCCTAAATGGTGAGCTGGATCTTGACACTGGCGAGTTTAGTCCCACCCCAGATAATACTGAGTCGGAAGCAGAAGCCAGCGATGAACATGGTGATAACGAAAGCAGTGATTTAGCCTTGAATGACGATGCTGACGACAGTATCGAACTCAAGCTCACCGTTGCCGAAAATGGCGATGATGAAGACGAAGATAACCGTGACCCAAATTTCCCACCCGAGACCCTTCTTTAATGATACCAACTGATGAAAAGCTACAAAAAGTTCTGGCCCGTGCTGGTTTAGGCTCGCGCCGGGAAATGGAAAAAGTCATCAGCGAAGGTCGAGTGACCGTCGACGGCCGGGTGGCGGGCTTGGGTGATCGGGTCGCCGTGGGTGTCAAGATTCAACTTGACGGTAAACCGCTGCGTATTGAAGGCGCTGCTGCTAAGCCCCGGATACTGCTCTATAACAAGCCCGAGGGCGAAATCTGCAGCCGTAAAGACCCTGAGGGGCGGCGCTCGGTATTTGATCGTCTTCCTCGTCTCCAAGGAGAGCGTTGGATTTCGGTTGGTAGACTGGATTTTAATACGACTGGCTTGCTGTTATTTACGACCGATGGCGATCTAGCAAATAAACTGATGCACCCTTCAACGACCATTGAGCGGGAATATTTATGCCGAGTCATGGGCAGCGCAACCCCCGCGATGATGCAGCAATTGCGCGATGGCGTGCAGTTAGAGGACGGTTTAGCGAAGTTTGCCGACATCGCTGACGGCGGTGGAGAAGGCTTTAATCACTGGTATTACGTGGTGATTATGGAGGGTCGAAACCGGGAAGTTCGCCGCTTGTGGGAGTCTCAAGGTTTACAGGTGAACCGCTTAAAGCGTGTCCGCTATGGTTCGGTTTTCATACCCTCTAAGGTCAAGGTCGGGCAATGGACTGAATTGAGCGACCCTGAAATAGCCACGGTATACCAAATGGCAGATATGCCCGCACCGTTAAGCGCCCCAGAGGGCGGGCGGGGTCGGAAATCGCGTTAGACAGGCACAAAAAAGGCCCGCAAGGGCCTTTTGAATGGTGATGGTCAAAGGTTTGTCATGGAGTCAGTGGATTGCTTGTTTTTCAAGCGCGGTAGCGGTGTCGATGCCATCCCAGTGGTCGGTTCGGCCTTCTCGCCAGCCGGTTAGCCATTCCTGTCTGAGTTGGTCTTGATTATGTGGGCAGTTGTCTTTTTGTCTTCCAGCTATACCGGCCTGATAGCCGCGTTGGTAAGCTCTTTCGGTCATGTCGCGTTTCTGTCTTCTCATTGGGCATACGCCTCCAGCATTATAGTCAACATGTCGCTCTGGGTTATCGTCAGTGCGCCTAACCCAGTTTTCTGGCACCATCGCGAGACTTATCGCGGTGGGAACCCCATGTAATCAAACTTTCATGGTGCTCGTCGAAGACCTATTACTTATATGTATATAGTCTTTTAGAAGCAGGTCGTATAAGACGGTATGCTATTGTTTGTAAAAGAATTTAAATTTACTACTAGTTCTCTCCAGAGGTTTTATGAGTCAAAAGCGTTCTTTTATCGCCACCTGTCCTAAAGGTCTGGAGCAGTTGCTTGCGGCAGAAATCGCCAGCTTAGGTGGTGAGCCATTGCGGGAAACCGTCGGCGCGATGATTTTTAACGCCGATCTCGCGGCGATGTATCGCCTGTGTTTGTGGTCGCGGTTGGCCAACCGCGTTCTGTTGATACTGTCGGAATTTCGCGGTGAAAGTGCCGATGATCTCTATCAAGGATTGTCTGCTATCGATTGGCAGGATCACATGCTGGCCAGTAATAGTATTAGCGTCGACTTTAATGGCCAGACGGATGAAATTCGCAACAGCCATTTTGGCGCCTTAAAAAGTAAGGACGCGGTTGTCGATTATTTTCTGGCCCGAGGCGAGGCGCGACCAAGTGTTGATAAAAATGCGCCAGATATTCGCATTAATATTCGCTTAAACCGGGGCCAAATCACCGCTTGTATCGACCTGTCTGGTGAAAGCTTGCACCGTCGCGGTTACCGTTCCAGTGGCGCGATGGCGCCGCTCAAGGAAAACTTGGCGGCGGCGCTGTTGCTTCGAGCCGATTGGCCAGGTATTGCGAGTCGCGCAGGGGCGTTAATTGATCCCATGTGTGGCTCCGGTACCTTGCTTATTGAAGGCGCAATGATGGCCATGAATATTGCGCCGGGTCTGCTGCGCCAGCGCTGGGGCTTTCGCGGCTGGCTCGACCATGATCAGGCGCTGTGGGAGGGGGTTGTTGAGCAGGCTGAGGCTCACCGCAGCTTAGCCTTAACGCGGGAGTGGCCAGAAATCCGCGGCTACGATGCCAATGGTAAAATTGTTGCTCAAGCACAAGAGAATATTGAAAACGCGGGGTTGGAGCGTTTTATTAAAGTCTCTCGGCGGGAGCTTGCTCAGTTGGCTAAGCCAACACACCGCGAGTTGGACCACGGCCTATTAATTACGAATCCACCGTATGGCGAGCGCTTGGGTGAGCAGGCGGAGTTGCTGCATTTGTATCGTCATTTAGGGCAGTCGATGCTCGCGCACTTTGGCGGTTGGCAAGGCGCGGTCTTTACAGGCAATGCCGATTTGGGCAAGCGCATGGGGATTCGCAGTTACAAGCAATATCAATTGCTCAACGGCACCATCCCCGCCAAGTTGTTGCTGTTTAATATTGGGCCAGAGGCGCAAGTGCGAGAGCGCCGTCCTGATGTTCAGCAAGAGAGCCCTGCAGAAACGCTTCAGCTCACCTCGGGCGGACAAATGTTTGCCAATCGTCTGCGTAAAAACTTAAAGCGTCTGTCGAAATGGCGAGCTAAAAACGGCATCGAGTGCTTTCGTGTTTATGACGCAGATATGCCCGAATACGCCGTAGCAGTCGATTGTTATGGCAGCGCGGTACATATTGCCGAATACATGGCGCCAATCTCGGTGCCGGAGGAAGATGCTGAGCGTCGTTTGCGCGAAGTCATTGAGGCGGTTAGCCAGGTGTTTAATGTTTCGGCCAATAATATTGCGGTTAAGGAGCGTCGTCGTCAGCGCGGTAAAGATCAATACCAGCGTCAAGCACCGCGCAATACGGTAATGGAACTTAAAGAAGGCCAGGCTAAGGTTTTGGTTAATCTGCATGATTATTTAGACACCGGTTTGTTTTTGGATCATCGCCCGGTGCGTCTTGATATTGCGGCAAGAGCGAAGAATAAACGCTTTTTAAACTTGTTTAGTTATACGGCCGTTGCCTCGGTGCAGGCGGGTATCGGTGGCGCCAAGGTCACCACCTCGGTGGACATGTCTCACACCTATTTACAGTGGGCGCGACGCAATTTGTCGCTAAATGGTTTGAGTGAATCCCGCCATCGCACAGAGCACGGTGATTGTCGGCGTTGGATGAAAGACTGTAAAGATCAGTACGACCTTATCTTATTGGATCCGCCGACGTTCTCAAACTCTAAACGTATGGATGACGTCTTAGATATTCAGCGCGATCACAGCGAATTAATTAACGATGCAATGGCGCTGTTGGCACCAGAGGGCTTGTTAATATTCTCTACCAATAAGCGCGATTTTATTTTAGATCAGGACTTATCTAGTCGTTATAAAATGGAAGATCGAACGCGATGGTCCCTCGACGAAGACTTTTCGCGTGGCGGTAAACCAATCCACTACTGTTGGTATATTACCCGCTGAGAGTGGGAACAAGGCTGAAACAAAAAAGCCCGCAGTGATAATTCACTGCGGGCTTTTTTGCTGAATATTGCTTTAAAGCGCAATAACGTTAGCCGCTTGCGGCCCTTTTTGGCCAGTCTGTACATCAAACTCTACGGCTTGACCTTCGGCTAGGGTTTTGAAACCGGTGCCGCCGATAGCGCTGAAGTGAACAAAAACATCTGGGCCAGAATCTTGCTCAATAAAGCCAAAGCCCTTTGTTTCATTAAACCATTTTACTTTTCCGGTGCTTCTGGACATAACATGTGCCTCGTTGTGTTAATAAATGCCTTTTATGGTGCTTGAGCTGAGATAGGCAGGGACTTATGAAACAGAACGAGGTACTTAAAACGACTTCGTGGTGCTTATACATAAAACCAAGCTGCATCCGTAGCCAGCATGATTATTATATACATAGAAAAAAGTCGCTTTGGAAGAGCTTTAGTCCACGGAAAATGAAATTTTATTTCGTTTTCCGTGGTGGCAGGCCCGTGTGTTGCGTCAATATTCGGCGACCCTTGCCATGCTTGGGTGTCCAGTTTACTGGCTGGCGTGGCGGTACTAAATGCTTTTTACCATAGCCAATCAGGTCTTTACGGCCCATCGACAGCAGTGCCTCACGTATAGAGGGCCAGCCTTCAGGGTCGTGGTAGCGCAGTAACGCTTTGTGTAATCGACGCTGTTTCAGGCCCTTGGCACTCACCACGTCTTCACTGGTCCGCGAAACTTTCTTAAGCGGGTTTTTGCCGGAGTAATACATTGCGGTGGCATTGGCCATTGGCGAGGGGTAAAAAGCTTGCACCTGGTCGGCGCGAAAGCTATTACCCTTTAGCCACATGGCTAAATTCATCATGTCTTTATCACTGGTGCCGGGGTGGGCGGCGATAAAGTAGGGAATTAAATACTGCTCTTTACCTGCCAGTTTGGAATATTTATCAAACATGGCTTTGAATTTGTTGTAGCTGCTCATGTCCGGCTTCATCATCTTCGATAGCGGACCCTCTTCGGAGTGTTCTGGAGCAATTTTTAAATAGCCACCAACGTGGTGGGTCACTAATTCTTTGACATATTCTGGGGTTTCAATCGCGAGATCATAACGCAGACCCGAGGCGATTAAGACTTTTTTGACGCCTTTCAGCTCCCGCACGTCGCGGTACAAATCAATCAGTGGCGTTTGATCCGTATTCAGGCTTTTACAAATGCTGGGGTAAACGCAGGACAGGCGGCGACAGCGGCTTTCGATTTCGGTGCTTTTGCAATTTAGGCGCCACATATTGGCGGTGGGACCGCCTAAATCAGAAATGACGCCGGTGAATTCTGGGGTCATATCCCTGATTTTTTCTACTTCTTTGACGATAGATTCGTGAGAGCGGCTTTGAATGATCCGTCCCTCGTGCTCAGTGATCGAGCAGAAACTACAGCCGCCAAAGCAGCCGCGCATGATGTTTACTGAGAAGCGGATCATCTCGTAGGCAGGGATCTTGGCCTCGCCATAAATTGGATGAGGCTTGCGCTGGAACGGACGCTCAAAGACCCAGTCGAGCTCTTCAGTGCTCAATGGAATTGGTGGTGGGTTCAACCATACTTCCTGGTCGCCGTGACGTTGAATCAAAGCTCTGGCGTTGCCTGGATTGGTTTCCAAATGCAACACCCGGGCGGCGTGCGCATAATTTACGGGGTCGTTTTTAACGACCTCGTAATCAGGCAGGCGGATGACGGTTTTGGCAGCGTCAGTACCTGCTTTACGGGCTTGCAGGGGATCGATAATTCTTACCGCCTGCACCGCTTCAACTGCGGCCTCTGCGTCGGGATTTTCTTCGTTCTTTTTACAGCTCTCGGTGGCACTGGTGTCAACGTAAGGGCTGGTGATCGGATCGACCTTGCCGAGCTGGTCAACACTGGAGGAGTCAATGACTGTCCAGCCGCTGGGCACATCGCGGGTAACAAAAGCAGTGCCGCGCAGATCGCGAATACTGTCAATGCTGTCGCCACGGCCAAGACGGTGTGCCACGTCAATAATTGCACGTTCGGCGTTGCCATAGAGCAGTAAATCGGCTCTGGAATCGAGTAGTACCGAACGTCTAACCTTGTCGCTCCAATAGTCGTAGTGGGCGATTCGGCGCAAACTGGCTTCAATCGAGCCAATAATAATTGGCGTGTCTTTGTAGGCTTCTCTGCAGCGCTGGGAATAGACAATCACCGCGCGATCTGGACGCTTACCACCTTCGTTGCCCGGCGTGTAGGCGTCATCATGGCGAAGGCGACGGTCGGCGGTGTAACGGTTAATCATGGAGTCCATATTGCCAGACGCCACCCCAAAAAACAGATTGGGTTGCCCTAGGGCTTTAAAGGGTTCGGCGGATTGCCAGTCGGGCTGGGCAATGATGCCCACGCGAAAGCCTTGGGCTTCCAGTACTCTGCCGATAACCGCCATGCCAAAACTGGGGTGGTCGACATAGGCGTCACCGGTCACAATGATGATGTCGCAGCTATCCCAGCCCAATGCGTCCATTTCCTCGCGAGAGGTGGGCAAATAGGATGCGGTACCGAAACACTCGGCCCAGTAGGGGCGGTGACTAAAGATGAGTTTTGGAGTTTGTATTGCTGAAGACATAGAGGTAGCGCAGGAATCCGAATAAACGAGCATTATACGTGAAAACGGCGACACTTGCTGGATGTTAAGCTGTCGCGGCTAAATATAAATAGCTTTACTAAGTGCTTGAATTTTTAGGTAAATAAGGGATAAATGAGTGTCTCAAACGCGACTCGCTACGGAATGAGGTTAAAAATGGAATGGTTAGACGCAAATATTGCCTACTGGCACTGGATGGTTTTGGGTCTTTTGTTGGTTGCGACTGAGTTATTTGTTCCTATTTTTGTCATGATTTGGTTTGGCGCCAGCGCCATTGCGGTCGGCTTGATATTGTTGGTGGTCGACCTGAGCTTGGTCGTGCAAATGTTATTTTGGCTGAGCTTGTCGGTGCTCGATTTAGTGGTGTGGTTTAAATTTATTCACCCCAAAATGAAGAATAAGACTTTGTCGGGTATGTCCCGAGAGCAAGTGATAGGGCAGGAGGGCATGGTTATTCGGCTTGGCCCGGAAATAGAGCAAGGCACCATACGTTTTTCTATACCGGTGCTGGGCAGCGATGAGTGGCAGTTTATATGCCGAGAACACGTTGCCGTTGGCGACAGATTAGTTGTGGAGGACATATCGGGGAACACGCTTATTGTCCGGTCTCAGCGCGGCGCGGCGTAACATACAAGACCAACTGAATCAGAGAACAAGGAGTATTGCGATGGATGGCTTGGCAGTAGTAATAGCATTGGCAATTTTGGTTATTGTCACGCTTATGAAGGGGGTGCGCACGGTACCGCAAGGCTATAAACATATTGTGCAGCGCTTGGGTAAATACCATGTAACCTTGAATCCGGGATTGAACTTCATTATTCCCTATATCGATGACGTGGCTTATAAATTAACGACCAAGGATATCGTGCTCGATATTCCCTCGCAGGAAGTTATTACCGAAGATAATGCGGTGATCATTGCCAATGCGGTTGCTTATATTAATATTGTTGCCCCAGAAAAAGCAGTGTATGGGGTTGAAAACTACACCTTTGCGATTCAAAACTTGGTACAGACTGCATTGCGTTCTATTGTCGGCGAAATGGCGCTGGATTCTGCACTGTCATCGCGAGATCAGATCAAAGCGAAATTGAAAGCGGCGATTTCAGAGGATATTGCAGACTGGGGGATAACCCTGAAAACCGTCGAGATTCAGGATATCAATCCCTCACCGACGATGCAGGCAGCGATGGAAGAGCAGGCGGCGGCAGAGCGTCAACGTCGCGCCGCAGTGACCAAGGCTGAGGGAGAGAAGCAAGCAGCTATTCTAGAGGCAGATGGCCGCTTGGAGGCGTCGCGCCGTGATGCCCAGGCGCAGGTTGTATTGGCTAAGGCCAGTGGCGCCGCAATTACTTTGATTTCTGAGGCAGTGGGTAATGAAGAGTTGCCGGTATTGTATTTATTGGGCGAAAAATACACCGAGGCCCTATTGCGCCTGTCTTCGTCTAATAACGCAAAAACGGTTGTTTTACCGGCTGATTTGCCTCAGGCATTGCGTGGCATATTGAATAAAGCCTAATTTAGGATTGAGTGTTTTACATGGATCATACTTATCGTTTAGTGATTAGCTGTCCCGACCGCGTGGGCATTGTTGCGCGGGTTAGCCAATTTGTCGCGGAGCACGGCGGTTGGCTTACCGAGGCGAATTATCACGCAGATGCAGAAAGTAACTGGTTTTTTATGCGCAATGAGATTCGCGCGGAATCCTTAAAAGTTAGCGCTCAGGCCTGTCGCGAGGCCTTTGCGCCATTAGCGGCTGAATATGGCATGCACTGGGCGCTGGTCGATTCTGCTGTTAAGCGCAAGGTTGTAATACTGGCGAGTCACGCCTCCCACTGTCTGGCTGATATATTGCACCGTTGGCACAGTGGCGAATTAGACTGCGATATACCCTGTGTTATTTCTAACCACGAAAACCTGCGTAGCATGGTGGAGTGGCATGGTATTCCCTTTGAGTTTGTCGCCATTGACCCAAACAACAAAGCACCCGCACACGCCAAGATTATGGCGCTGGCCCAGAGCTATGAGGCAGATTGCGTGGTGTTAGCGCGCTATATGCAAATTATTCAGCCCGAGTTTTGCCAAGCTTATGCAGGGCGAATGATTAACATACACCATAGCTTCCTGCCCTCATTTATCGGCGCAAACCCCTATCAGAAAGCTTTTGATAGGGGGGTTAAGTTAATCGGTGCCACTTGCCACTACGTTACTGAGCGGCTGGATGAAGGTCCGATTATTGAACAAGACGTAATTCGGGTGTCCCATCGGCATAGCAAAGATGACCTTGTTAGACTCGGCAAGGACGTCGAAAAATCGGTGTTGGCGAGAGCGCTGCGCAACCACTTGGAAGATCGCGTTTTGGTGCATGGGAACAAGACCGTAGTGTTTGATTAATCAAGTGAAATTTAAACTGTCATAAAATTGTCACTTAAAATGGTTTTAATGCAGCCTACGAATTTTACAAAAAAAGGTTAATGGAATGACGTCAGCCACCATATTGATTGTCGACGATGAAACCGCAATCCGTGAAATGATACGGGTGGGTCTTGAATTGGCGGGTTATGAATGTCTGGAGGCAAGCAATGCCCAGGATGCCCACGGTATAATTGTTGATCAGCGCCCTGATCTTGTGCTGCTGGACTGGATGATGCCGGTCACTAGTGGTTTGGAATTGTTGCGGCGCCTACGCCGGGATGAACTGACCAGGGATTTGCTGGTGATTATGTTGACCGCCAAAGATGATGAAGACAATCGGGTGCAAGGTCTTGATGTCGGTGCCGATGACTATATCACCAAGCCTTTTTCGTCTCGTGAGCTGATGGCGCGCATTAAAGCCATTATGCGTCGATCGACAAATCGTGACGAGGAAGAAAGTATCGAAGTCGCGGGGCTGAAATTAGACCCCAGTAGCCACCGAGTATTTGTTGATGCAACTCCATTAGATATGGGGCCCACCGAATTTAAATTATTAAAATTCTTTATGACTCATCAGGAGCGAGCGTATAGTCGCGGCCAGCTTCTTGATCAGGTATGGGGCACCAATGTTTACGTTGAAGAGCGTACGGTCGATGTCCATATTCGTCGCCTTCGCAAAGCATTGCAAACTGAGCTAAGAGACTGCGGCCTTTTAATTCAAACAGTTCGTGGAACCGGTTACCGGTTTTCGACAACAGGTGTCTGCGCATAGCGCAAAATAATGCGGTATTACAGTTGGAAGGCAGAATTATTGCGGGTCGGCATACCACTCCTAGTGGTTGCGGCAGGCTGCGCGTTATTCGATCTTGGGCTATTGCCGCTATTGGCGGCGGCGTTGTTGGCATGCGCGTGGCTGTTGCGGCATTTACAGCGGTTGTCTGACTGGCTGTATAGCGGCGCGAAGTCAGATCCACCAGAGGCTGCAGGGATGTGGGGTCAAGTTTTTGATGTAATCTACGATATGCAGCGGGAATCGTCGCAGGACAGTGACCGCTTGCAGGCAATGATTGATTATTTGCACGCTTCGTTTGCCTCGATGTCGGACGCGGTAGTCATGCTTGATCCCTACGGCAATATCGAGTGGTGTAATGCCTCTGCCCACGATTTATTGGGTTTAAGAGAAGAGGGTGATAAAGGCCGTCAGCTGGTTAATTTGCTGCGCAGTCCGGCGTTTCTCCGCTATTTCGAGGCTGAGCGCTATCAAGCCCCGCTGGAAATGGTGTCGCCAGTCAATGGCCTCATTAATTTGAGTATTAGCGTCAGCTTCTTTGGTAAGCGCAATCGTCTTTTGTTTGCCCGCGATGTCACCCGAACCCACCGCTTAGAACAAATGCGCAAGGATTTCGTTGCTAATGTCTCCCATGAGTTGCGCACGCCACTCACGGTTATTAACGGGTACCTAGAGACGTTTTCTGAGCATGGCGGTGCAAATCCCCGCTGGGACAGAGCTGTGGATCAAATGCTGCAGCAATCTCGGCGCATGAATCTATTGATTCATGACCTGATGATGCTGTCGCGTTTGGAGTCGGTACCGAAATTGGCCGACGAGAGTGTCATTCAGCTGCGTCCCTTGATGGAAATGATTCGCGAAGAGAGCGGCACGGCGGCCAAGAGTGCCCGGCGTATTGAAATTGAATGTGACGATAATATTGCAATTAATGGCAATCCAAATGAATTGCGCAGTGCATTTTCAAATTTAGCGGTCAATGCGGCGCGCTACACTAAGGAGAATGATCGAATCATCCTGCGCTGGTATCAGGATGATTACCACGCCTATTTTGAAGTGGAAGACACCGGTATCGGCATCGAGCCCCAATACATTCCTCGATTAACCGAACGATTTTACCGCGTCGATCAGAGCCGATCCCTTGATACAGGGGGCACTGGCCTTGGTTTGGCAATAGTTAAGCATGTGCTGATTCGTCACCGAGCTGAATTGCGAATTCGCAGTGTGCCCGGTAAAGGCAGTGTCTTTACCTGTGTTTTTCCTAAGTCGGTGGCGGTGCCTGTTAAGGCGAAGCAGCTAAACTGAGCGCAATTATTACAGTCTCTGTCACAAAGTTGTCATAATTCGACTATAAAGTAGCTTCACTGAAGTAGCTTACATTGGTTTAGGAGTGTCGAAGTGAAGATTAAATATTTAGTAGCAAGTGCAGTTGTGGCCGCGTCTGCAGTGGGCGCAGTTGCTGATACCCGCGTGGACAGCGCTTTGCCAGACTACGTCACCGTGTCTGGTGTGTCAGGTAATTTGTCCAGCGTCGGCTCAGATACCCTAGCCAATTTAATGACCTTGTGGGGCGAAGACTTCAAACGTAACTACCCCAATATTAATATCCAAATCCAAGCCGCAGGTTCATCTACGGCGCCACCGGCTTTAACTGAAGGCACCTCGAATATCGGCCCCATGAGCCGTAAAATGAAGGACAAAGAACTTGAGTCCTTTGAAACCAAGTTTGGCTATAAGCCCACCGCAGTTCCTGTCGCAATCGACGCCTTAGCTGTTTTTGTTCACAAGGATAACCCGATTGCTGGCATGACCATGGCGCAGGTCGATGCGGTATTCTCCAGTACCCACAAGTGCGGTCATAGCGCGAATGTGAACACCTGGGGTGGACTAGGCATGACTGGCGGCTGGAAATCGCGCGATATCCAAATGTTTGGCCGTAACTCTGTGTCGGGTACCTACGGGTACTTTAAAGAAGAAGCGCTGTGTAAAGGTGATTTTAAAAATGGCGTGAACGAGCAGCCTGGCTCTGCGTCGGTTGTGCAGTCGGTTTCGACGTCTATTAACGGTATTGGTTATTCTGGGATTGGTTACAAAACCTCCAGTGTTCGCGCCGTACCGCTGGCCAAAGATGAAAAGAGCAGTTTTGTAGACGCTAACGCTGAAAATGCGACTAAAGGCAGCTATCCCTTGTCTCGTTTCCTCTACGTTTACGTGAATAAGGCGCCGAACAAGCCGCTAGCGCCGCTGGAGCGTGAGTTCATAAAGTTGGTTTTGTCTAAGCAAGGTCAGGAAGTAGTGGTTAAGGACGGTTATATCCCATTACCCGCCAGCGTTGTAGCGAAAATTAAAGCCAAGCTCGAGCTATAACGCCAGTTTTTACTGGTGATGCAAATGCCGCAGAATGGATTCGCGGCATTTTTTTTGTAGAAAGACCGTCTGTCATATTAATGTAATAAATTTGTCATATTGTATGCGCAGGTTTATAGAGAGCGAAATACATGAGTCAGTCTGAGGTTCGAGCTACCGCTTCCGCTTATCGTCAGTGGCGTAAAGTCAAAGATGGTATGGCAACGGCTACGATCACCGCGGGTGGTATAAGCGTACTCTTTGCGATACTGCTGATCTTTTTCTATCTTCTCTTTGAGATTATGCCGCTATTTGAGTCGGCCTCACTGGAGGACGGCAATGAGTTTTCTGCTAATAGCCAAGCTCCCAGCCTGTATTTGGCAATGGAAGAGCAGGCGGAAGTGGGTTTTAGCTTAGACGGTTCAGGTCGGGCAGACTTTTTCCAAACCAACGACGGCAAATTACTGCTCAGCAAAGCTATTCCGCTGAATGGCGCCGAGATAAGCAGCTTCGCCTTAGACTCTGAGGTAAGCCGGATATTTGCACTTGGCTTAAGCAATGGCCGAGTGGTTATAGCCAAGCATGATTACCGCACCAGCTTCCCGAACGATAAACGCCTAATTAGTCCGGAATTACGTTTCCCCTATGGCGAGCAAAGTTTGTTGCTGAGTGAAGAGGGTCCTATAGATCAACTGGCAATTAGCGATAGTGACGACGAGCTGCTGCTAGTGGCGGTGAGTAATGGCAAGCTTATTGGGCGCCGCTGGGTAAAAGAAGAAGATTTTCTTAGCGAAGAAGTGACTTTAGTTGAAGAGTCGGTTGATCTGCCAGTATTAGATATGAGTGCTGATCGAGTGCTCGTTGGGCCAGATCAACAATGGCTTTACGTCATGAGCAACGATGGCGGTTATCGACTCATCGACTTACGTCGCGTGAATGTCGCTGATCGCGGCTACCTTTTTGACAGCGGCAAACTAAACGAAGCGCGCTTCTTGCTCGGCGGAATATCGCTGCTGACCGCCAGTGACCACGGCGAAGTGGGCCAGTGGTTTGTGGTGCGCGACAGCGAACGAGAATCGGGCTACCGCTTACAAGCGGTAAGGAAATTTGAGGTGCCCAAAGGCAGTGGTGCCACCTTGGTTACTGAGCATCGTCGCAAGGGCTTTGTCAGCGTTAGTAAAGAAGGTCATTTGGATTTATTTTACACGACCTCGCACCGCCGTCTGCTCAATGCCGATTTAGACGTGGGGCGAATCAGCGCTATCGCCATTTCGCCGCGGGCAGATATGCTCTTGATCGAGAATGAGAGTGGAACTCGCTACAGCTATAAACTTCACAATGAACACCCCGAACTGTCGTGGTCAGCGCTGTGGAGTAAAGTGTGGTACGAAAGCTATCCCGAGCCGGATTATGTTTGGCAGTCTTCGGCGTCCACCAATGATTTCGAACCTAAATACAGCTTTGCGCCATTGGCTTTCGGCACGCTTAAAGCTGCTTTTTACGCCATGCTTATCGCTGCGCCCTTGGCAATATGTGGCGCGATTTACACCGCTTATTTTATGGCCCCGGCACTGCGTAGAAAAGTAAAACCCCTTATCGAGTTAATGGAGGCGTTACCTACTGTAATTCTCGGTTTTCTTGCCGGTTTATGGCTGGCACCATTTATTGAAAAAAATATGCCTGCGGTATTTTCAATGTTTTTGATTTTACCCTTTGGAATTTTGTTATTTGCTTGGTGCTGGTCAAAAGTCCCGATAAGTTTGCGACGACTAGTCCCCGACGGCTGGCACCCAGTGCTACTTGTGCCGGTTGTGCTTGGCATTGTTAGCGCGTGCGTCCTTTTGGGCGCGCCAATGGAACGTGCGTTTTTTGGCGGCGATATGCGCGCTTGGCTTACCAGTGATATGGGCGTGTCCTTCGACCAGCGCAATGCCTTGGTGGTTGGTATTGCCATGGGCTTTGCGGTAATTCCGACCATATTTTCGATTGCCGAAGACGCGATATTTTCGGTGCCAAAACACCTCAGTTATGGCTCTTTGGCGCTGGGCGCGACCCCGTGGCAGAGTTTAGTCGGGGTCGTTATGCCAACGGCAAGCCCCGGTATTTTCTCGGCGCTGATGATTGGTATGGGTAGGGCGGTAGGTGAAACCATGATCGTACTGATGGCCACCGGCAACACACCAATTATGGATGCAAATATCTTTGAAGGCATGCGCACGCTCGCGGCGAATATCGCCGTAGAAATTGGCGAGACTGAAGTCGCTAGCTCCCATTATCGAATTTTGTTCTTGGCAGCATTTGTGTTGTTCATGTTTACCTTCTTTGTGAACACGATTGCGGAAACAGTGCGTCAGCGCCTGCGCCTGCGTTACGGAAATCTTTAGTATTACTGTCGCAGTAGGCTGAACTACAGGAAATTTACCAATGTCTTTGCACGATGATAACAAGCAGGGCCTCGTCGAGTGGTGTAAACGCGGCGAACCCATGATTTGGATGAATGCAGCCGCGGTTACTGTGAGTACACTCGCCGTTATCGGCTTATTGCTCCTGTTAGCCGTACGCGGGTTTGGCCATTTTTGGCCTGCATCGGTCGTACAGGCGCAATACAGCTTGCCTGGCGAGTCCTCGGTTCCGATCTTGGCGGAGCGAGTCGAAGCCGAGAGTGTGCCCATTGAACAGCTCTTGAGTGCAGGTTTTAAAATCAATGCCGATGAAGCTTTTGTTAAGCGTGAGCTGGTTAAGGTGGGGAACCGCGACGTCGGCGGCGCGGATTTTCAGTGGGTAATCACTCGTCATCTTGAGAACCCAGAATACCCAGTTGATGCGGTGGTTGTAGAGCGCCGAGAATGGGGTAATTTTTACGGCTTCTTGCGCGAGGTGAAAGAGCAGGGGCAGGTTGTGGCTAGCGGCTCTGACGATGCTGGTTCGGTGTGGGCAGCCTTCGAAGAAAGAATTGCGCGGGCCAGTGAAATACACGAGAAAATTACTAAAATTGAAAAAAAGGAAATTGGTAGTATTAATTATCAGTTTGAAAAGCTGCGGTTAAAAGAGCGGGGTTTAGCGCTAGACCCAGAGCTTGATTTATCGCGTCGTCAGGCAATTGAAACGGATATTGCACTATCACGAGCAGAACTGGATATTCAATATAAAGCGCTGCAAGGACAATTAGCGGATCTGTATACCCAATGGAATCGAGATAGCTTTACTATTGAAACCAGCAGTGGCGAAATTCGCGAGCAGCGAATGGCCACCGTGGTAAAAGCCTACCGCCCCAATGCCATGCACCTAGGGCAAAAAATCGTATTTTATGTCCAAAAATTTGGCGAATTTCTTACCGAGGAACCCCGTGAGGCCAATACCGAAGGTGGCATCTTTCCGGCAATTTTTGGCACCGTTATTATGGTGCTCATTATGTCGGTCTTGGTGACGCCCTTTGGTGTGGTTGCCGCAGTTTACTTGCGGGAATACGCCAAACAGGGATTAATGACCCGTATCGTAAGAATTGCGGTGAACAACCTTGCCGGTGTGCCGTCAATTGTTTACGGCGTGTTTGGTTTAGGCTTTTTTATCTACTTTCTCGGTGCCGAGATGGATAAGGCCTTGTTTGCCGAGGCATTGCCAGCGCCAACCTTTGGTACGCCCGGGTTATTGTGGGCGTCGGTTACACTTGCGCTACTGACCTTACCGGTAGTCATTGTGGCCACGGAAGAGGGTTTGGCGCGGATTCCTCGCAATTTGCGTGAAGGCAGCCTAGCCTTAGGGGCCACCAAGGCAGAAACCTTGTGGCGGGTTGTTTTACCCATGGCGAGCCCGGCGATGATGACCGGCCTGATTCTGGCTGTGGCGAGGGCCGCGGGTGAGGTCGCGCCACTTATGTTGGTTGGGGTGGTGAAGTTAGCGCCGTCCCTGCCGGTAGATGGCAATTTTCCCTATTTTCATCTCGACCAAAAGTTTATGCATTTAGGCTTTCATATATACGATGTGGGTTTCCAAAGTCCCAATGTTGAGGCTGCGCGCCCGCTGGTTTACGCGACTGCGCTGCTGTTGGTGGTGATTATTGCGCTACTGAATTTAAGTGCGGTAGCGTTGCGTAATCATTTACGTGAAAAATACAAATCACTGGAAATGTAAGCGCGTGAATAAAGTAAATGAAAAGGCGGCGAATTTTATGACGACAGATAAAGCGGCAGTGAAATCACATGCCATCAATATGGAATCACTGGGTCGCAATCGTAGCGAGCAATCTATTCACGATGAGGATATTACTCTGTCGGTAGATAATCTCGACCTATACTACGGTGAGAAGCAGGCCTTGTTTGACGTCAATATGGTCATTCCTCGGAAAAAGGTAACCGCGTTTATCGGTCCAAGTGGCTGCGGTAAATCGACCTTATTGCGCTGTTTTAATCGAATGAATGACTTGGTTGATACCTGCCGAGTCGACGGTGGCATCTCTCTCGACGGTTCTAATATTTACGATAAGCGTGTCGACGTAGCAACCTTGCGCCGCCGGGTAGGTATGGTGTTTCAGAAGCCCAATCCCTTCCCTAAATCAATTTATGAAAATGTGGCCTATGGCTTGCGAATTCAGGGTATTAATAAAAAACGGGTTTTAGACGAAGTGGTGGAGCGCTCTTTGCGCGGCGCTGCGCTGTGGGATGAAGTTAAAGATCGCCTGCACGATAATGCACTTGGTATGTCTGGTGGTCAGCAACAGCGTTTGGTTATTGCCCGCACCATCGCAGTAGAGCCTGAGGTTCTGCTTTTGGACGAGCCTGCGTCGGCTCTCGATCCAATTTCGACCTTGAAAATTGAAGAGTTAATTTACGAACTAAAAGATAAATACACAATCGTAATTGTTACACACAATATGCAGCAAGCGGCGCGGGTGTCGGACTATACGGCGTTTATGTATATCGGGAAGCTAATTGAATTTGACAATACCGATGTTCTTTTTACTAACCCGACGAATAAGCAGACCGAAGATTATATTACTGGGCGCTATGGTTAAGCTGACGCTGAGTTGTTGTCGATCACTGTTTGCTGATGAATTATTGGGAGCATAAGCATGAAAGAAAAGAATTCACATACCCACCACATATCCCAGCAGTTTAATACCGAGCTCGATGATATTAAAACGCGCATGCTGGAGATGGGTGGCTTGGTCGAAAAACAAGTTGCAGATGCGACCAATGCCTTTATGCAATTGGATACGGGCTTGGCTGAAGAGGTTCGTAAAGGCGACGCGTTGGTAAATGCCTTAGAAGTCTCTATTGACGAAGACTGCACAATCATCCTGGCTCGGCGTCAACCCGCTGCGAGCGATTTACGCTTGGTTTTGTCGATAAGCAAAATTTTAAGTGACCTCGAACGAATGGGCGACGAAGCGAGTAAGGTTGCTGATAGTGCTATTAAATTGACTGAACTCGGTGGCTTACCACGCAGCGTGCTTGAAATTCGCCATATTGGTGATCATGTTGCCGGTATGGTGCGAGGTTCACTTGACGCGTTTGCGCGACTCGATATTGACCTCGCGCTTGAGGTTGCTGAAGAAGATAAGGCAGTAGATCTTGAATACGGCACGGCCATGCGCAGCTTGGTGACGTATATGATCGAGGACCCCCGCACTATTTCGTCGGTTCTACAGGTGATGTGGGCCTTGCGCTCGCTAGAGCGGGTTGGCGATCACGCGCGTAACATCGCCGAACATGTAATCTATTTGGTTAAGGGGGCGAATGTTCGCCACGTTAATATTGAAGAAATGGCGGCAACTGTCCAAGACCAGTCGTAAATGCGTGGCGGGCGACAAATGTCGCCCGCTTAGCCCGGGCCTAGCGGCAGTCCAGCTGCTAGCCACAATCCTAGTAATAGCGACCATCCCAGTAAAAAACTCAGCGAATAAGGCAGCATTAATGCCATGAGCGTACCCATGCCTGCGGTTTTGTCGTGACGTTGGACAAAGGCCACAACCACGCCGAAGTAGGGCATTAAGGGCGTTATAATATTGGTACTTGAATCGCCAATCCGATAAGCCATTTGAGCAGATTCGGGATCGACACCTAATAAAAAAAGCATAGGTACAAAAATGGGGGCCATCAATGCCCATTTGGCTGATGCGCTGCCAATTAATAGGTTAATAAGGGCGCTGATGAGAATAAAGCTTAGTAGCAGGCTTATTTTTGAAAGTGCGAGTCCTGCAAGCCAATGGGCGCCGTTAATCGCAGCGATTGCGCCAAGCCCGGTCCAGTTGAAATAATTTACAAACTGCGCCGCAAAGAACATGAGCACCAAATACCCAGATAAACTTGATAGGCCGGTTTCCATGGCTTTTATCCAGTCGTGTTGGGCGCGGAATTTGCCGGTAGTGTAGCCAAAAATAACCCCCGCGATGATTGCGTATAGGGCGATAAACACCACGATGCCGTTAAGCAAGGGCAGTGCAGCAAGGCCGTTTGGATCAGGATTTCTCATCAAACCACTGGCGGGCAGAACCAAAGCAAACAATATACCGACAAATACCAGACTAAAAAGGCCGACTCTGCGCAAGGCTGTGCCTTGGCGGGAGTCATCGATTGCGAGGGGCTTGTCTGCGCTGCCCTGCGGCTTCGGAAGTCGCGGCTCGACGAATTTTTCGTTTATCCACGTGCCAGCAACAGTGATAAACAGCGTGGAGGCGAGGGTGAAATAATAATTGGCGCTAGTCAGTACCTCTCTGCCTGGCGCCACCAAATGGATGGCTTCGCTGCTGATGCCAGACAAAATAGCGTCGACTGGGCCGAGTAATAAGTTGGCGCTATAGCCACCGGAGACTCCAGCAAACGCCGCCGCAATACCCGCCAGCGGAGAGCGACCGGCGGCGCGAAAGATCAATGCTGCGAGCGGTATTAGCACCACATAGCCTGAGTCAAAGCCAATGCTGGACATGACGCCCGCAAAGACGACAAAGCTACTGAGGAAACGTTGCGGGGCCTTGCTCGCCAGACCGTGAAGGGCGCAGGCAAGTAATCCGGATTCTTCAGCAACCGCAATGCCCAGTATCGCGACGATAACCGAGCCGACGGGTGCAAAGTGAATGAAATTGCTGACAGCATTGCTAATCATCCAGCGCACGCCGTCGCCAGACAGTAGCGATTTTGCGGCAATGGTGTCGCCACTAATCGGGTGGTTTGCGCTTAAACCCAGAAACTGCGCTATTGCCGAGGCCAGTATTACCGCAAGGCAAAAATAGAGAAATAGCATAACGGGGTTTGGGAGTCTATTTCCCGCGCTTTCGAGGTGGTTGAGCCAGCGCTGACTAATAGGGGTATTGGTATGACTGTCGGGCATTAAGAGCTTCCGTTGCAGTTAGAGGGCGTTAGCAGTGTACTATAACCATACTTAAAGCAGGGGCGCGAGTGCTTGGCGATATTTGTAAACTACGCCGTTCGAATTATAAAAAATAGGAATGCATAGGAAGTGACTCACTCTCAACAAAGTGGCCTTAAACCCACATGGCAAATGATGATTACACTGTATTTGGCCATGATGAGCGTCGGTATGGGCCAGACGGTCGTGTTTGCTATTTTACCCATGCTAGGTCGGGAATTGGCGCTAGATCAATTGGTTTTTCAACTTCCCTTTGGTCTAGGTGCTTTGCAGGGTAAAGAGTTGACGATCACCTCTTTGTCAGCGTTAACCGCATTCAGCTTTTTTATGGCCGCGCCCTATATGGGCCGCCTTAGCGATCGTCTTGGACGCAAGCCCCTCATTATATTTGGCCTTTGTGGTTATGCGGTGGGCACGCTTATATTTAATGGGGTCGCTGCTTTAGGCTTAAGCGGTGTGCTAGTGGGAACTATGCTCTACCTGTTGCTGGTGCTAAGTCGGGTATTTCATGCGGTTTTGATGTGTTCAACGCATCCTGCGTCTGCTGCTTATATGGCGGATGTGACTTCGGTCAGCGAGCGGACTAAGGGGATGGGGAAGATGCAAGCGTTCAATCAGCTTGGCGTTATGATTGGGCCCGCGTTGGCGTGGTTTGTTCATATTAGTTATTTAGCGCCGCTGTACATCCAAGCTGGTATTTCATTTGTGGTGGCGCTGATGGTTTGGCGGTTTTTACCGCCACTGCCGGTCACGCGTCGAAAAGATCAGAAAGTCGTATCGATGTCATTTTTTGATCCTCGTTATAAATTGTACATACTGCTCAGTTTTATTATGTATGGTCTGTTCGGAATGGTTCAGCAGACCTTGGGGTTCTATTTTCAAGACCTACTACATATAGATGGTGTTCGTGCCTCGCAGATTTTTTCGATGGCGATGGTCGTCTCTTCCGCTGCTATGCTAATAGCGCAATTTCTTGTAGTACAGCGCTATGCGGGACCGCCTATGCGCTTGCTGCGACGGGGCCTGCCGTTTATATGTCTCGGTTATGCCTTGCTTGCAAACGCAACGACGCTGCCAACGCTATTGCTGGCGATGTCTCTATTTGGTTTTGGCATGGCATTAACTGCTTCTGCGCTGGCCGCCAGCGCAACCATGGCAGTGCAAAGCAATGAACAGGGCGGGCTGGCGGGTCTGCTCGGGTCGACTGCAGGCTTGGGGTTTATGATTGGCCCACTTGTTGGTGGAGGCCTCTATCGAATATCCCCTAGCTACCCGTACTGGTGCGCCGCCGCGATTATGTTTGCCGTTATTGTATTTCTTTTTACCCAAGGTCAGCGGGAGGGAAGTCAAGCTAAATAAAAGGCCAAGGCAGTTTGGTTAATTTTTATCCGTAAGCTGACAGTGCCCATGAATCCTCGCTCAAGGTGGTTTCCTACAAAGTTATCCACAAGCTTATTCACGCTAAATGGGGAAAACTTTCATTGTTTGTGGCGTGGGGGATTATTTTGCCAGTATTGGTCTAGAATCATTTAAGATGCGCTTAGATACCCCACTTTGATCGATTTTCAACATTGTTTTCGTGGTTTTTGCGACGTTTAATGGCAGGTGTTAGAGTTTCTTGCTAAAAATAAAGAGCAATCAGGTATTATACTAATCCCTGTCCGAAGTTGGGCGCGATGCGTTTAATGAGAATTAAGTATGACTAAATACAAAATGCCGGCGATGCTGCCGCTGTGCTTGGCGGTTTTAGTTAGTCAGAATGCGATGGCACTGGGGCTTGGTCCAGCCAGCTTAGATTCTGAACTCGGGGAGCCCTTGTTTGCGCGGATCCCCATTTTTCGGGCAGATGGTTTGGGAAGTGAGCAATTGCTCGTTACCCTGAGTCCGGTTAAGGACGACGATAGCGGCATAGAAGTCGGCTCGGTCGATACTCGCGCTATCTCGGCGGTTGGCGAAGTAGATTTGAGTGGAAATGGCACGGTCTACTTGCGCAGTGATCGTCCCTTAGTCGAGCCTTTTTTACATTTTATGCTTACCGTTCGCTGGCCAAATGGTAGTTTAAGCCGCGCTTACACCTTGTTATTTGATCCACCGGTCAATGCGGCGGCAGATACGGCGCAGGGCGTGTCTGCGCTACAAAACATCAACCGAAGCTCAACATCGGCTATCGTGAGTCGCAGTGAGCCCCGTCAAACTAGGCCTCTTCCAGTTGCCGAAGCAATAACCGCTGAGTCGAGTTTATACACTACGGTCCGCGGTGATAGCTTGTGGACTATTGCCCTTCGTCTTGCCAAGGTGAAAAGCGGTTCGGTTACGCTGTGGATGGATAGGCTTTACGCCAATAACCCCAAGGCGTTTATCCGGGGCAATCGAAATTTACTTAAAGAACGTATGACTCTGGATTTGTTTGAAAGTATCCCAGAACCCTTGGATCCAGATCCACAAACAATCTCGGCAAAGCCCACAATTAAAAAAACGGAGGTCGTCGCCACCGGTTCTGTTGGTAACCCAGGGGGGCAGCTTGGGCAAGACAAGGTCATTTTAAATCGTCGCGAGGATGACGGTAATAATTCGTCTGTAGCCGACGACAGCGATGGCGCTTTAACTGAAAAGCAGTTTTTACAGCAAAGTCTGGTCGATGTTCGCAGTGAAGTTGATCGAGTGTCAGAGAATATTACGGCAATGACGGCCCGCTTGGCCGCATTGCAGAGCCAGCTCGACAGTCTCAATAGTCAATACAGTCAAGTACAAGCAACAAGTCTCGACGCTGAGCTGGGCGGCGAGACTTTGGCCAGTGCCGATGAGGGCCTGCCAAACGCTGATAATACGGTGGCCGATGCCGACGTAGTTGTGACTGATGAACTATTGGTGGCGTCAACGGAATTGCAGCCAGAACCTGTGGTAGCTGCCGATACGGCAATGCCGATCAGTAGCGCGCCGACGTCGACGGGCTGGCAGCTCAATTGGCGCTGGCTGTTACCGCTTGCGGCCTTCGCCTTTGGCCTATTGCTTTGGGTACGGCGTCGTCGAGAAGAGAAAGATGCTGCCTTTAATGTGGATTTGAGTGACGTAAATGCGGCAGTAGCTGCGAGAGCGAATACCAAAGAAGCCTTTAATGATGTGTTTTCGTCACTGGATTCCCATTCAGGTGTTGTAAAACCGAGTGTTAATCCGCTTGTTGAACCTACTTTGCGAGACGAGCCGCGCGAATCCGATGTCTTTGATTCGGCGCCGAGCCCAGCGGCGTCGGCAGATCAAGTCGAGTCCGCAAGCGCGGTGATCGGTGAGGATGTTTTTGCCGCACTGAATTTGATACCCAATGATTCTACAGAGGCGCATACCGACGAACTGCTTCTTGATTCTGCTGATGCAGAAGAAACGATCAGTATTGATGAAATTGAATTAGATGATGAGTTGTTCGCGAATTTAGATGAAGACGCGGCTCCTGAGGCTGATGAGCCGGACTTGGTCGACTTTGATTTGTCAGCAATAGATGATGATTGGCTTAGTGATTCACGTGATGATAGTTTTCACGCGCAGGAAAGTTTAGCTGCGGACGACGACGCCAATCATCGCGCCGCCGCCGCGCTTGAATTAGGCGATTTTGCTGGCGCTAAATTAATTCTAGAAGCTGCCATTGCTGAACACGATGATGTGGGCCTAAAGATGCAATTACTCGATGTCCTAGCCCGCAGTAATGATACTGAGCGTTTCGAGGAAATGGCGCTGCAGATCCAGTTTTCAGATGCCGATGACGAAATAATGCACGAGATTGATCTCTTGCGCGCTTTGCTTCACGACGGCCATGAGAGCGGTAAGCGCCACGCTGATTAATATGACTGTTGTGGATCAAACTAAGCACTATGAACTTGTAAAAGATACTGCGGACTACATCGTTATTGATAAACGCCCTGGCGTTAATCTTCATCGCAATAACACCAAGCAAAGCTTGGTCGACATCTTGAACGCGGATTTTCCAGGGGAGTCGCTGCATTTAGTGCATCGTTTAGACGATGCTACCTCTGGATTATTACTACTAGCCAAGAACCCTGTTGCAGCCGCTGAATTCGGTGCGCTTTTTGCCAATCGCGAAGTAGAGAAATACTATCTTGCTGTCGCTGACGGCAAACCGAGTAAAAAGCAGGGCGCAGTCGTTGGCGATATTAAAAAAAGTCGCAGTGGCAGCTATTTACTTAGTCGAACGCGCAGCAATCCGTCGCTCACTCAGTTTTTTAGTTACAGCCTAGGTGAGGGGCGACGGGCGTATTTGTTGAAGCCCTATACCGGAAAAACCCATCAGTTGCGGGTGGTAATGAAAAGCCTTGGGGTGCCGATTTTTGGCGATCGTCGCTACGGGCCTACAATTCAAGACAGTGACCGTATGTATCTCCACGCTACCGCCTTGCGTTTTACGTTTCGCGGCGAGCAGCGCGAATATATTTCGCTTCCCAAGGAGGGCCAGCTATTTGCTGATGGAGGCTTGGCAGCGGCTTTGTTAGACTGCCAAACACCTTGGGCTCTACCGTGGCCTAGCCTAAATTAGTGAGTAGCCTTGTTATTCTATTAACAGGGTCTGCATTGTAGATGGATTGTGAACATGACCGCGTTGCCCTCTGAATTAAGTATTAAACTCAATCGCGAAACCTCGAAAATTGATTGGGAAGCGCTTCAGCGCTTCTATGCCCAAGGCACGGTTTTGGTGGTTGCTGCGGAACTAGATTTGGTTGCCACGGCGGTGGCGCTTGCGGAAGATAAAGCGGAGTACATTGCAGAGCTGTTGGAAAAAGGCTTGCTTCAGAAAGCAGATGAAACTCAGGCTAAAGCCTGGCTGGCAGAAAAATGTGAGGTGTGGGCAGTGGTTGTCGCGCCTTGGGTGCTAGTGCAGCGCGAACGCAAATTGGCAAAATAATGAGCACTGCAAAAGACTTTTGCGCGCAGTTATCAGTGAAAATTAACTGTTTTTTCAGCGATCAGCAACAAGGTTTAGATATTCCTCCCGCGGAATTATATCGACTTGAAGGGTTCATTGAAGCGGGCTTGCTTGCGGGCTTTGTCCTCGAATCTGAGGTTAAACAAAGGTTTGTCGACGGCGCCGAGCAATATCTTAGTACCGAGATTGCCGATTTTTACCGGCAGGATTATCGCTTAATTCTACATATGCGTATGAACGAAGCGCCGGTTTATCCCAGCAGTAATACGTCGTGAACCTTCATTTTAGGAGCGATTCTGAGCTCAGCTTAGCGGATGTCTATGCACGGTTACGCGCCCAGGCTCTGCACAGCGGACACCGGTATTTGGTGTTCATTTCAGGTTCCGCCACGTGGTGTGAAACACAGTTATTGAATGTGCCTACGGCTCTTGTTAATTGTCTACTGGTGGCCAGACACGAATTGTGCGGGCTTACGCCTAGCAAAACAGAAAATACGCTTGGCAGTGAGTATTCGTCGCTGCTTATCAATGCGCATAATCACCAAAAACTTAATGATTGGCTGGCTGCCGCGGGCTGTTTAACAGCGGGTGGTGTGCTGTTATTACTGTGTCCGCGCTTTTCTGAGTGGCCGGGCTATTTTAGCGATCAGTCAAACTTCGGCAATGTTCGGCCCTCTGTTTTTATGCAGCGATTGCTTCGACTCGCGGTCGGCCTAGAAGGCTGCTTCATTTGGGATCAAGAAAATGGCTTCAGTGGTAATGCGCCAAACACAGGTGATAAATGGCGGAAAACCCTGCCAACACCTAGCCAAATCGCTACCTTAGCTGCGATTAAAACCGTCGCGACGGGGCGGGCAAAGCGGCCCTTGGTGATTCGTTCAGACCGGGGCCGGGGTAAAACCAGCGTCCTCGGTTTGGCGGTGGCGGCGCTTTTTGCATCAGAAGATAATGACTGTCGACGAGTACTAATTACCGCGCCGAGCTTTGCTGCGGTGAAAGGCGCCTTTGAACATTTAGCCGGCGTGCTCACTGCGACGCAATGGCGTGACGACAGTTGCTTTGTTGGAGCTAATTTTCTCAAGTACTTGCCTTTTGATGAGGCGCTAAAAAGCCGTGATCACTGGGATTTAGTGCTTGTTGATGAGGCGGCCGCACTCCCCGTGGCAGGTTTGCGTGCCTTGCTGCTTCGCTGTCCTCGTATTGTTTTTTCCAGTACGGTTCACGGCTATGAGGGCAGTGGCCGTGGCTTTGATATTCGATTTAAGGCGATATTAGACGCTGAGCGACCTCAGTGGCGGCGGCAATCCTTGGTTGAGCCGATCCGTTGGGCGGTGGATGATCCGCTGGAACAGGCCTTGAATACCTTATTTTTATTGAATGCCGAGCCACGGTCTGGCGACGACGAGCACGGCGAGCTGACGGTTCGCGTTGTTGATCGCGAGGCGCTATGCAACGATGATTTATTGCGCCAAGTATTTGGCTTGCTGGTGCAAGCCCATTACCAAACCACGCCACAAGATTTACAGTATTTGCTTGATGGTGACGCAGTGTTAATTATTGCCCTTCGCGGCAACTGTGTTCTGGGTGTTTGCCAATTATTGCCCGAGGGCGATTTTGCGGAGGACTTGGCCGTAGACGTGATTAAAGGTCGGCGACGCCCAGCGGGGCATCTGGCTGCACAGCGCTTAGCACATTGCAGCGCCGAATCAGGCTATCTAACGGCGAAAAGTTTGCGCATAAATAGGATTGCAGTAGCGGCGGATTGGCGTCGCAAGGGGCTAGGAATGGCCATGCTGACGGCGGCGGAACGCTATGCACGCAGCCGAAATATTGCGTATTTGTCTTCGAGTTTCGCGGCGGACTTGCAAGTAATAAATTTTTGGTTGGCACAGGGTTTCGCTCCGGCCTATTTGGGTAGTCGTCGCGACAGTGCTAGCGGTTTGTATTCACTGATTGTCGTAAAAGGCCTCAGCCCACCGCGAGACGCGGCGGCGGTGCGACTCGCGCGACAATTGAATAAGGATTTGAGTTTCAGTTTAGCGAGTGTTTATGTTGGGCTAGGTCCAGATTTACTTATCGTTTTACTTGCGTCAACGCGAGATCCTGCGCGCGTTGTGCCGACATCAGCCGTTGTGGCTGCACAGCGCTACTGCGACGGTGAACTGATTTTCGAACAGGCGGCAGCAAGCTTGGCGCAGTTATGTTTAGCTTGTGATTTACGGGCAGTGAGCGATGCAGACTTGGCTGTTGCGCGCTTATTATTGGGCCATGATTGGGCTGCCATCGCGGAGCAATTTGCCTTAACGGGCAAAGCTGACATCGAGCTAAATCTTAAACGCATATTTAAACAATTAATTTCTACCCTAGTGTGAGGTTTTATTATGTCGACGCTTTTTACGAAGATTATTCAAGGTGAATTACCCGGCCATTTTGTGTGGGAAGATGAGCAGGCTGTCGCTATTATGACAATTGCGCCGATTCAGGCCGGACATGTTCTCGTTATTCCCCGTCAAGAAGTAGACCATTGGGATGATCTGCCTGAAGCTCTTGCCGCGCATTTGATGGCTGTTAGTCAGACCATTGCCAAGGCAATTAAGAAGGCATTTTCGTGTCAGCGTGTCAGCATGATGATTATTGGCCTTGAGGTGCCCCACACACATTTGCATTTAGTGCCAATCAACACCATGGAAGATGCCAACTTCGGTAATGCTAAAATGGCAGAGCAAGAAGACCTCGCCGCGGCAGCTGCAAAAATTCGCGCGGCCTTAGCAGCGAGTTAAGGCCTGAGGAGTCAACTTAGCCTCACTGAGGACTGAGCTGAGGTTTAACATTGGGATGTATAATTCGCACGGTTTGCAGCTCAATCGTGGGGCTAAGTATTTCGCCCCGCAGCCAGCCACCGCCGTCGGGGTCTTTCAGAATAGTACCGACGCCCCCCGGGCTTTTAATTTTGAAACGTTGGGCTTTAGGTGACAGGTCTTCGGGCGTTGGCAAACTCAGGCAGTCGAGTGCCGTTTTACTGCTGATAACATCGAAGTTGAAGCTGTACTCGGTTTCAGTCGGCCCGCCAACGCGGGGTGATAGGGCTTGATCTAAATCGATAATATTGGCAATGGCGTCGCTATGTTGCTTGCAATTTGCGGCATCCAAATAGGCAAAGACCTGCTGACGAAGCAGTGTGTACAGCGCATCAGGGTTTTGCAATATAGCCGTGTAGAGGCGGGCCCTGTTTTCATAGACCACCATGCGATCACTTAAATCAATATCACGTAATTCATTTTGGTATTCTGCGCAGACGGCGCGTAGTAAATTGCGCAGCAGTGGTGCGGTGGTGATATTGTCTTGCAGGGCTAAGTAGCGAATCGATAGCGGAAGCAGGTGGCCGTGGGCAAATAAAATGTGCGCAGTAATCAAAAAATAGCCTTCAATACCTTGGTCGCGATCAAAGGTATGGCAAGCGACCACATACTCGCCCTTGGCTTTGCCATAGCCAGCGACAGGAATAGTTTCGATCTTATATTCGTCGCGTCGCTCATAAAACTCAGTGCCGGGCAGCAGTGTATAGGCAAAGATATTCAAGTTGGGGAAGGTACGCAGTAATTGATCTAAATTACGTTCGAACTCCGGTAAATTGTCGCCAGGTAAGCCCCATATTAGCTCTGCCGCAATAGGAACGCCCTCGCTGGCCATCTGTTTGGCGATGGGTTCGTATTTGTTGGCGCCCATATTTTTGCGGTTACTTAATTCCAAGGCCAGTGGGGTCAATGTTTGCAAGGCCAGTTGGTAGTGGGGGAGCAGGCCATTGCGGTGTAATAGCAATACAATATCTTGAACCCGCGGGCTGTGTTTTTTTGACCAAGATGTTGCGAAGCTACTCGGTAGGCCGGTCTCGGCCTTGAGTTCACAAATGTACTGGGCTTTTTCGAGGTCTTCTTTTAATGCACCAAAGTTGGAATCTGCCAACCAGATGTCTTTAATGCCAGCGTCGACTATACGACGCCAATCGCTGCGTACTCGCTTCATAGAAAACTGATACATCTTGGTGCCAATCGCACCGGTTCCCCACTCGCAAAACGCACATTTAAACGGACAGCCTCTGCTGGTCTCGTAGGATATTGAGTCGTACAGACAGTTGCCATCCGCATCGACCAAGTCAATAACATCAAGTGCCGACGGCAATTCGTCAAGCAGAGTGCGCCGCTGGCGCTCTGGAGTTTTGACTATCTCGCCATTTTCTAAAAACGCGAGGCCTTTAACGTCTGTCCATGGATTGCCTAGAGGGGTGTCCAGAATTTCCTGAAAGGTGGTTTCGCCTTCACCGAGAATAATTAGGTCAATAGGGTCTTCAAATAGATAATCTTCGGCTTGTTGAACATGGGGGCCGCCGGCGATACAGAGCACCTCGGGGCAGGCAACTTTTATTTGATGGATTAAACTTAAAAATTCCGCCGCGTTCCACGTGTACATACTAAAGCCAACTACTGGTCGTTGGCCTGCGTCTAATGCTGATTTTAACATGGGTAATACAGTGTTGTGCCATTGGCTCTGCCAAGCGGCAACCGCGTCGCTATCGCGAAAATGTATCAACTCTAACTGATACTGTGATGTGTGTTTTCCATAGGCTTGGTAGTAAGCCTTAAGTCCGCCGGTAGTCGTCGGTGCGGCCCAAAATTGATCAGAATCCATGCTGAACAGGAATACGGGGCAGGGCAGTGCATTCATTATTATTTCATTCCGGCAGAGGCCTTAGTCTTGCCAAGGCGCGGCGTCATTCGGTGTTGGAAATGACTTACTTTAGCTAAGAGTAGCAGCCTTTTGAATACCGACCTATTACCGAATTGTCATAAATAGTGCACGGGGCTACGCCGTTCGGGTGAGGTTGCGCCGCCGCTTATCCGGCATGATTATCGCGACTTTTATAGACAATGGCTGGACTCGAAAAATGGTAAACGTACATTTGGCACGTGATTTTGATATTGCTGCAGACAAGGTGTGGGCCCTGTTAGAAGATTTTGGCAATATTAGTTGGGCGCCGGGCATCGATAAAACCGAGGTTATCGGCGAGGGTGTTGGTATGACACGCCGTCTACACATTGCCGGGATGGAGCCTATTGACGAGGTGTTAACGGCGATGGATAAATCGGCAATGACGTTTTCCTACAATATTCCCCGAGGCATACCGATGCCGGTCACGGATTACTCAGCCAATGCCAAAGTGACTCCCTTGGGTGAGGGGCGTTGCCATGTTGACTGGTACGGTCGCGCGGAGCCCGTTGGCATAAGCGAAAAGGAGCTTGGCGCGATGCTAACCGGTACCTATGAAATGTTGCTCCAATGGATTCACGATCACCTGACTGCGGCTTAACGTTGGTAGCGTTTTAGTAAATCAGGGCCTTCAGGAAGATCGAGAACAAAGCGGCGCACCAAGTCCAGGCTTAAGGCCGCTACCCAGTTTTGGAAACCTGTGCGCTCAAAGGGCAGGTGGAAGCGCTGGGTTTTGAGGTTTTGAGCTGTACCCCAAGCGATCCATACGGTGCCGACCGGTTTTTCAGGGCTGCCGCCATCGGGCCCGGCGATACCGGTTACCGCAATTGCGATATCAGCGCCGGTGCAATCAAGGGCGCCTAGTGCCATTTGTCTAACGACAGTTTCGCTAACGGCACCCTCGCTTGCCAACGTCGTTTTTGAAACCTTAAGCAGCTGGTTTTTTACGGCATTGGAGTAGCTAATAATTGCGCCGGGGAAAACCTGAGAGGCGCCGGGAATACTGGTTAGCTGCGATGCAATAAGGCCGCCAGTGCAAGATTCGGCAGTACATATCTGTAAATTTTTCTGCTTTAACGCATTTATGGTCGCTAGCGGCAGGTTAATTGGCAGCTCGCCCAGTAGATGGTCGCCCATTAGTTCGGCGACTTTTGCTCGCCACGGCGCAAGTTCGGCGCTTGCATTTTCGCCTCTTGCCGTCAGCTTGACTTCCAAAACCGGCATGGACGCCCGAAATCCGAGCTCGATGTCTGCTGGCCAGTCTGCCAATTTTTCATTAACGAGTTCTTGAATGGCGGATTCACCTAAACCAAATACGCCTAAGCGTATGGTTTTTATATGGTCTGAGTGGAAAAGCGTGACCAGCTCGGGAATTATTTCATTCGCGAGCATTGGCTTTAATTCACTGGGTACGCCGGGTGTTGCTAAAATGAGGCAGTTGCGATGTCGTAATTTAATGCCAACGGCGCTGCCTTTAGCATTGGCAATAATCTCACAGCCCTGGGGTAACATCGCTTGTTTGCGATTAGATGCATTTAGGGCGAAGCCTCTTAATGTGCACCATGCTGTTAGGTGGTTTAGTGCTTCTGGGTGTTCAGCAATGGCCGTGTTGGTGACCTTGGCTAGGGCGACTGCGGTGAGGTCGTCAACGGTAGGGCCAAGCCCCCCATTAATGATAAGCACGTCTGCAGCTGTGCAGAGCTGATCGATTTCATCACATAGAATGCTTAGCTCATCGCCCACCGTTACTTTTTTGTTGATGCGCCAGCCAAAATCTTTAATTTGTTCAGCGAGCATGGCGGAGTTGGAATCTATAATATCGCCGGCCATCAGTTCATTGCCGGTGAGGAGCAGGTTTAGCTTCATTCAATTCACATCCATTTTGATCGTTGTTTAACGGTGGCGCTAAGCGGTATATTTAGCGGAGTAAGCCGTTTAGTCATTGATAGCATAGTAATGTTTTTTGGGCCTATGCTCTAATGATTGTCGTTATTATCCTGAGAGGAAGGGTATGAAGTTGTCGTCAGGGGAAATTCTTGCTGGATGCATTGTTCTTGTGTTACTGGTGTTTGAGGTGTGGCAATACCTGGATGCCAAGGCCTACCGAGAGACGATGAATGCCCAGTTGGTATTGTTGTCGACGCGGGTAGACAGTGTTGATGAGCGGGTTCAGCTGGCACGAGATAAACTCGATAAGTTGGAGCAGTCGTCTCTTGGTGGTTTGATTGAAAATGCCAACGACGCTTTGATTCAGGGCTGGTCGGCAATGATTGATACGGTAGAAAAAGAGCTACAACGCGCTAAGAAGGGGTTTGATAAGCCGGCCGGGAATGCCGGTGGGGGTGCTGATCCTCAAGCTGATCCGTCGTTAACGCCAAATGGTAACGGGCCACTGTAGGGTGCTGCCAATGGCGTGGAACAGCATAAATGCATGATTTTTCGCCACGAACAACGCTTTAAGTGGCTGTCTTATCCGAAGATCGCGTATATTGGATTAGACGAGAGCGCCCGCTAAAAGCCTTGTTCGTGTCCCGCCTTTTAAACGACGGTTTGTTACCTAGTAGCGTAGACGGGCATCAAGTTCATCGACTATTTCAGCCCATTCGGCGTCGAGGTCAATGGACTCCTTCAGTAACTTTGCCTGTGCGGGCTTCCAAAAACTGGCTTCATGAATCATCAACCCTCTGGGAAGTGGGCGGTGACGTACAATGAATCGTTCTACTTCTTCGTCGCTGTCGGGCAGGCCGAGCTGTTGAAAAAGCATATTCATTGTGTGTAGTTCGGTTTCCATCATGTCCTCCGTAGGTGAGCGCGGTGTTGCTAAGCCCAATATAGAAGACCCCGCGCTAGCTTTCCAGTATTTGTCGGCAAGCGCGGTGAGAATAATTAGCCGTCCTTAAAAGAACTACCTTAGGAACTTGGTAAAAGATCTAATCGCATGCCTGCGCTCCAGCCGCCATCAACAATAAATTCTGCTCCTGTTGAATAGCTGCTGTCGTCTGAGGCTAAAAACAGCGTGGTGTTGGCGACTTCTATCGGGAGGCCGACACGGGGGAGTGCGTGATTGGCATAAAAAGCATTGTCTTCGGCGGTGGGCCCAGTTTTTCCCTCAGCACCATGCATTGCGGTAAAGACCCCGCCGGGGTGCACAGTGTTGACTCGAATATTATAAGGGCCTAGCTCGAGGGCTGCGGATTTGCTGATGCCTCGCACCGCCCATTTACTCGATACATAAGCGGATAAGCCGTTCTTTGCTTGAAGTCCGTCGATAGAGGAGATATTGATAATAGACCCGCCTCCGGCGCGCTTCATTGGTTCAATCGCCGCCCGAATACCGAGGTATGTACCTAGCTGATTAATTTGGATTACCCGCATATAATCGGCCGCGTCGGAGTCTTTAATTGCGGCAATATGAAGAATTCCAGCATTGTTAACGACGGTTGTTAGTGGGCCGATGGCTTCAGCCGCACGGCTTAGGCGTGCCCAGTCGTCTTCATTAGATACGTCTGCGTGAACATAATAGGCGTTATTGCCAAGCTCCTGAGCGAGTTGTTCACCCGCATCATCAAGAATGTCGGCGATAATGACGCTAGCGCCGTGCTCAATAAAAAGTTTAGCGGTAACTGCGCCCATACCGCGCGCTGCGCCGGTAATAATGGCAACTTTGCCAGTGAGTCTTTTCATGATTTTGGTATCTAATTTCGAGTGAACAAGGCGCTCACTTTAGCGATGGTTTTTTTTGCAGGCCATGCTCCAAGTGGACGATGCGGCGCTAGTAAGAGTAATTTTTTGGGGATAATGAATGCGTTTGGTCGTAATCGTTGGTTTGTATCACGTTTTAACAGCCTGTCAGGCTAGGGAGTCTGTTCAGAGTGTTATGCCGGTAGCGGGTAAGCAGATCGTTGAAAAAGTGGCTGTGTTAGCGGAAGAGTCACCGTCGCCACGCGGGAGTGCAGTTGTGCCTATTCCTGTTTTGGATCTGAGTTTGCCGAGAGCAACTGGAACTGTTATTCAAGATATTTGGGACGACGGTGCGCGAAGCCGCTATCGCGTTGGGGAGTGGTTTAATACGGATGCTAGTCGTAAAGACGCTCGACTCAAAGTCAAATCTAAGCTGCTGTTAAAAGAGGCTACTGAGTTGGAGTATTCCTTCAGTAGTTTTGCGGACAGTGTTAATGGCGCCGAAGTCGGTTTTGAATATAAAACCCGTTAAAAGCTTGTGCTACCGAATTTTAGGCAATAAAAAAGGTCGCCTAGGCGACCTTTTTTATTACTTTCATTTAGCTTAACGCTTTTCTAGGCTGACAAAATCGCGCTGGGCAGGGCCGGTATACAGCTGGCGTGGACGACCGATGCGGTAGCTACCGCTGATCATTTCATTCCAGTGTGCAATCCAGCCTGGGGTGCGGCCCAGAGCAAAGATTACAGTGAACATGCTAGTCGGGATGCCAATTGCCTTGAGGATAATGCCTGAGTAGAAATCGACGTTTGGATAGAGTTTTCTTTCAATGAAGTACTCATCTTCCAGTGCGATTTGCTCCAAGCGTTTAGCAATTTTCAGTAATGGGTCATTTTCTAGGCCAAGTTCAGCCAATACTTCGTCAGCGGCCACTTTCATTACCTTGGCGCGAGGGTCAAAGTTTTTGTAAACGCGGTGACCAAAGCCCATTAGGCGGAATGGGTCGTCTTTGTCTTTAGCTCTTGCCACGAACTCGTCAATGCGCGAAGCATCGCCAATTTCGTTGAGCATATCCAGTACGGCTTCGTTGGCGCCGCCGTGAGAAGGGCCCCACAGTGCAGCGATACCCGCAGAAATACAGGCAAAAGGATTGGCGCCAGTTGAGCCGGCGAGGCGCACAGTAGAAGTAGATGCGTTTTGCTCGTGATCGGCGTGCAATAAGAAGATTTTATCCATTGCTTTGGCCAGTACAGGGTTTACATTGCTTGGCTCGCAGGGGTTGCCGAACATCATGTGCAGGAAGTTTTCTGAATAGCTCAGGTGGTTCTGCGGGTACATGAAAGGCTGACCAATGGTGTATTTATAGGTCATGGCCGCCAAGGTTGGCATTTTTGCAATCAAGCGAATGGCAGAAATTTCGCGGTGTTTCTCGTCAGTGATGTCGAGTGAGTCGTGGTAGAACGCAGACAGTGCGCCAACTACGCCACACATGATCGCCATGGGGTGAGCGTCGCGACGGAAGCCTTTGAAAAAGGTGCTCATCTGGTCATTGACCATGGTGTGCATGCGGACTTTATTGAAAAACGCTTCTTTCTGATCGGCATTTGGTAGCTCGCCGTACAGTAACAAGAAGCAGGTTTCTAGGTAGTCAGACTGCTCTGCCAGTTCCTCAATGGGGTAGCCGCCGTGCAGAAGAATGCCTTTATCACCGTCGATATAGGTGATTTTAGACTCGCAGGCTGCGGTAGAGACAAAACCGGGGTCGTAGGTAAAGTAACCATTGCCCGTCAGGGCGCTGACTTCGATGACGTCGGGGCCGATGGTGCCGGAGTGGACTTTAAGGTCCAGTGTTTTACCATCGATACTCAGACTTGCTTTCTTATCGCTCATTGTGACGGGCTCCTGTAACTTTTAGCTAGCTTGTGGCGTTAGCTTCCTATGTCTAGCATTCGGCATGGTATTGCGTGAATGTAACACTGGAAGGTCCGCTTACGCGGGAGTGACAAATATAGAGAGATGAAATGTTTTGTCAACGGTGAGAACATTTTAACGTGCAATTGTTGTAGATGGAATTGTATTTGTGGTTTGAATCAGTGATTTTCTTGGGTGGATGTCTGTTTGCGTCTTTTTTTGTGCACAATTAGTTCTGGGAAAGACCTCCTATGGCGCCATAATGGTGCGAAATGATGTCTTAAGCCCTTGATATTGGAGTTTTTTGCCGTAAGCGAGGGGCGTTTTGGGGGGTTTGTAATTGCTCGGGCTTGGCCCTATAATGCGCGGCGTTTCTTGTGGGGTTTATTACTGCCTTGCACATACTGAAACTCAGCCGAATATGAGATTCGGAGATTTATTGATCCACTTCCTTTAAACCGCTTGAGAATTCGAGCCAGAAATTAAAAGTGTGGCAAACCGTGAACGATAAACGACCTGTAAATCTGGATATCGGGACAATCGCACTGCCGATTACCGCATATACCTCTATTTTGCACCGCGTGAGTGGTGTTTTTCTTGTAGCTGGCGTTGCCCTGCTGTTTTGGTTGCTTGGCACCAGTCTTGATGGTCCTGAGGGCTTTGAACAGGCAAAAGCTTGTTTGGCTTCGTTCTGGGGTAAGTTGAGCCTTTGGATTGTGTTAGTTGGTTTGAGCTATCACTCGGCGGCGGGTGTTAAACACTTGGTGATGGATGCCGGTATTGGTGAGTCGATGGAAGGCGGCGAAACTGGCGCGAAATTAGTTCTTGCTGCAACAGCAGTATTGGCGGTGCTTGCGGGGTTGTGGATATGGTAAATTCAGTAACGAATTTGGGTCGCAACGGCTTAGCAGATTGGCTGGTGCAACGTGTTAGTGGTGTTGTGCTGCTGGCTTATATGCTGGTGGTTGGTTTTTACCTGCTTTGCAGTGGCTCTGATTTAAGCTACGAGCAGTGGAGTGGCTATTTCGACAGCACTTTTATGCGTGTGTTTAGTACCGCAGCAGTTTTGTCCATTGTGTCTCATGCATGGATTGGTTTGTGGTCGGTATCGACCGACTATTTAACAGAGCGACTAATGGGTGGCCGAGCGACGGTTTTACGCTTGGCATTTCAGGCAGCTTCGGCTGTTGTGTTGTTCACCTACCTCGTTTGGGGCATCCAGATTCTTTGGAGTTAAGCAATGGCTAATATTCGTACAATTTCTTTTGATGGTGTGATTGTTGGTGGTGGCGGTGCAGGTATGCGCGCGGCACTGCAGTTGGCGCAGTCAGGCTATAAAACAGCAGTAATCTCTAAAGTATTCCCCACGCGTTCACACACGGTATCTGCGCAGGGTGGTATTACCTGTGCAATTGCCAGCTCTGACCCCCAAGATCAGTGGCAGTGGCATATGTACGATACCGTTAAAGGCTCTGATTACATTGGTGATCAGGAAGCGATTGAATATATGTGTCAGGTTGGGCCGGAAGCGGTTTACGAACTGGATCACATGGGTATGCCGTTCTCGCGTACTGAAGAAGGTCGTATTTATCAGCGTCCTTTTGGCGGTCAGTCTAAGAATTTCGGTGAGGGCGGTCAGGCTGCTCGTACCTGCGCAGCGGCCGACCGTACTGGTCATGCACTGTTGCACACCCTTTATCAGGGCAATCTGAAAAACAACACGGTGTTTTTCAATGAGTGGTACGCCACTGACTTGGTGAAAAACGAAGACGGCGAAGTCGTTGGCGTTATCGCTATTTGTATTGAAACTGGTGAAGTGGTTTACGTTAAGTCTAAGGCGACTGTATTTGCTACCGGTGGTGCTGGCCGTATTTACGCCTCTACTACCAATGCCCACATCAACACCGGCGACGGTGTTGGCATGGCGCTGCGTGCTGGCTTCCCAGTGCAAGATATTGAAATGTGGCAGTTCCACCCCACCGGTATAGCCGGCGCGGGTGTACTTGTTACTGAAGGCTGTCGCGGTGAGGGTGGTTACCTCGTCAATAAAGACGGCGAGCGTTTCATGGAGCGCTACGCGCCAAACGCCAAAGACTTGGCTGGTCGCGACGTTGTTGCTCGCTCAATGACCTTGGAAATTCTTGAAGGCCGCGGTTGTGGTCCTAATGGCGATCACGTTTATCTGAAGCTGGATCACCTTGGTGAAGAGGTTCTTGAGAGCCGTTTGCCCGGTATTTGCGAGTTGTCACGTACATTCGCTCACGCCGATCCAGTAAAAGAGCCAGTGCCAGTTGTCCCTACTTGCCACTACATGATGGGTGGTATTCCCACCAATGTTAACGGTCAGGCCTTGACCGTTGATGCAGATGGCAACGACACCGTCATTCCTGGTTTGTTTGCCTGTGGTGAAGTGGCTTGCGTATCGGTACACGGCGCTAACCGTTTGGGCGGTAACTCGCTGTTGGATCTTGTGGTATTTGGTCGTTCGGCCGGCTTGTTTATTGAGAAGAGTCTGCGTGAAGGCGTTGAAATGCGTGATGCTTCCGAGGCTGATATTGAGCGCGCGATGAGCCGCTTGAATAAGATCAACAACACGACCGGTGGCGAGAGTGTTTCCGCACTGCGCACTGAGTTGCAGACCATCATGCAGAACCACTTCGGCGTTTTCCGTCGCGGTGACTTCATGCAAGAAGGCATTAAGAAGCTGGCCGAGCTGCGAGTGCGTATCGATAACGCGCACTTGGAAGACAAGAGTAATGCCTACAATACCGCGCGTATTGAAGCCCTTGAACTTCATAATTTGTTTGAAGTGGCTGAAGCAACGGCGATCGCTGCTGAAGCGCGTACTGAAAGCCGTGGAGCCCATGCTCGTGAAGATTTCACTGAGCGCGACGACGAAAACTGGCTGTGTCACTCAGTTTACTTCCCCAGCGAGAAGCGGGTAGGTAAGCGTGCGGTTAACTTCACGCCGAAGACACGCGAAGCGTTTGCACCAAAAATTCGTACGTACTGATTCAGGGGAAACGAACATGTTGAAAGTCAGTCTCTATCGTTACAATCCTGAAGTCGATCAGGAACCGTACATGCAGGAAGTCGAACTGGATACCGGTGGCAAAGACCTCATGGTATTGGATGTTCTTGAACTGTTAAAAGGCAGCGACCCGTCGCTGGCTTACCGCCGCTCATGCCGTGAAGGCGTGTGTGGTTCAGATGGTATGAATATCAATGGCAAAAACGGTTTGGCCTGCGTTACGCCAATTTCCGAAGCCCTGAAAAACGGCAAAGGCGGCAATAAGCTGGTTTTGCGTCCGCTGCCAGGCCTGCCTGTTATTCGCGACCTCGTTATCGACATGAGTCTTTTCTACAAGCAATATGAAAAGATTAAGCCTTTCTTGCTGAATGACACGCCAGCGCCCGCTATTGAGCGTCTGCAGTCCCCAGAAGAGCGCGCCAAGCTTGACGGTTTATATGAGTGCATCCTGTGCGCTTGCTGCTCAACCGCTTGTCCGTCATTCTGGTGGAACCCAGATCGTTTTATCGGGCCCAGCGGCTTGCTGCAGGCTTACCGCTTTTTGGCGGACAGCCGTGACACCGCAACAGAAGAGCGCCTGAGTGATCTCGACGATCCATTCAGTGTGTTCCGCTGCCATGGTATTCAGAACTGTGTGAACGTTTGTCCTAAGGGCTTGAACCCAACTAAGGCAATTGGTCACATTCGGAATATGTTGCTAAGCAGAGCAACTTAAGTATTCCCCCGGCCTCGGCCGGGTATAAAAAACTCTGCGAAATGTAAGTCCTCGGGCGCTGTTCACGAACGGCGCTAGAACAATACAACTCGGTGCTTACCGGCACTTTACGAGCTAAAAAGCGTATTAAGAGGGAAGGGACGTTCCCTGTGGTGCGAGTCGGTTCTGCGGCGTACACTGAATGCTGCTGGACTTCACAGGATGAAAAAGGCCTTATCGGGCAATGATCATTCGGACTGCCACTTCCCTTGCTACTAGGTGGACAGGAATGCAGAAAAATTCGATGGAGCTACTCTGGAAAAGCTCCCATATATCCGGCGGAAATGCGACTTACGTAGAAGAGTTGTATGAGGCCTTCCTCACTGATCCAAACGCTGTTTCTGATGAATGGCGTAGCTATTTTCAACAATTACCCCGCGTTAGTGAAAACACAACTCACGATATCCCTCATTCGCCAATTCGCGATCATTTTGCGCAATTAGCAAAGACCCCTGTTCGCTACAATGGCGCAGTCAATAACGAAGTTAGTGACCACGAGCGCAAGCAGGTTAGGGTTATTCAGTTGGTCAGCGCCTATCGTCAGCGCGGTCATCAGGAAGCCCAATTAGATCCTCTGGGTCTCTGGCAGCGGCCCCGAGTCCCGGATCTCGAATTGCAGTATCACCAGTTAAGCGAAGCCGATTTTGATACCGTCTTTCAAACCGGTAGTCTTTACATTGGTAAGGACCAGGCAACGCTACGTGAAATTTACGACTCCTTGCGGGCAACCTACTGCCGTTCGGTGGGCACTGAATTCATGCATATTGTGGATACCCGTGAGCGCACGTGGATCCAACAGCGCATGGAGAGTGTTCGCTCTCAGCCGCAATACGGGCTCGAGACCCGTACTCATTTGCTCGAGCGATTGACCGCGGCAGAGGGCTTGGAAAAATCTTTAGGCTCTAAGTATCCCGGTACTAAGCGTTTCGGTTTGGAAGGCGGTGAAAGCTTAATTCCAATGATGGATGCGATGATCCAGCGTGCCGGTGCTTATGGCGCCAAAGAGATTGTGATTGGTATGGCTCACCGTGGCCGCCTTAATCTTTTGGTAAATATTCTCGGCAAGAGCCCTGCGGAATTGTTCGACGAGTTTGAAGGCAAGGTTAAGTACCAAGGCTCTGCGGACGTTAAATATCACCAGGGTTTCTCATCTAATGTGATGACACCGGGTGGCGAAGTGCATTTGGCGCTGGCATTTAACCCCTCGCATTTGGAAATTGTGTCACCGGTAGTAGAGGGCTCTGTACGGGCCCGTCAAGATCGCCGCAACGATCCCATTGGCGACAAAGTGGTACCCATTGTATTACACGGTGATGCGGCGTTTGCCGGTCAGGGTGTGGTCATGGAAACCTTCCAAATGTCCCAGACCCGCGCATATAAAACTGGCGGTACGGTACACATTGTTATTAACAACCAAGTTGGTTTTACCACCAGCCTACAGGAAGATGCCCGCTCTACAGAATACTGTACTGATGTGGCAAAAATGGTGCAGGCGCCAATCTTCCACGTTAATGGTGACGATCCCGAAGCGGTGTTGTTCGTTAGCCAAATGGCTGCCGACTACCGCCAGGAATTTAAAAAAGACGTGGTTGTGGATTTGATTTGCTACCGTCGTCGCGGTCATAACGAAGCGGATGAACCGTCCGGTACGCAGCCGTTGATGTACAGCAAAATTAGCAAGCAGAAAACGACTCGCGAGCTGTATGTGAATAAGCTGCTCGACGAAGGCATTATAGACAAGGCTCTCGCAGAAAAAATGGCGGACGATTACCGCCAGGCGCTAGATAATGGCGAACATGTTGCAAAAAGCCTAGTGATGCAGCCCAACTCAGAAATGTTTGTCGACTGGACACCATACCTTGGCCATGCCTGGGATGTGGCTGGCGATACATCGATTGACGCCAAGCTGCTGAAAGAAGTTTCTGAAGCGGTGAACGCGGTCCCAGAAGGTATCGTGGTGCAACGTCAGGTAGCCAAGATATATGAAGACCGCCGCAAGATGGCCGTTGGCGCGATGGATATTAACTGGGGCTTTGCTGAAGTCCTCGCCTATGGCACCTTGCTTAAACAAGGGCATAAGGTTCGTTTGACAGGCCAAGACGTTGGGCGTGGTACGTTCTCGCATCGTCATGCCGTGCTGCACAGCCAAAACGACGGTAGTCGCTACGTGCCACTGCAAAATATGAGCGCCGATCAACCGAGCTTCTCTATATTTGACTCGCTGTTGTCTGAAGAAGCCGTGCTTGCTTTTGAATATGGTTATTCAACTACTCAGCCAGACTCACTGGTTATTTGGGAGGCGCAGTTCGGTGATTTTGCCAACGGCGCTCAAGTTGTTATCGACCAATTTATTAGCAGTGGTGAGCTCAAGTGGGGCCGTTTGTGCGGCTTAACAATGTTGTTGCCCCACGGCTACGAAGGTCAGGGACCTGAGCATTCTTCGGCGCGTTTGGAACGCTTCCTTCAGTTGTGTGCAGAACACAATATTCAGGTTTGCGTGCCGTCGACGCCGGCGCAGGTTTATCATATGTTGCGACGCCAGGCGATTCGCCCATTGCGTCGGCCTTTGGTGGTGATGTCGCCTAAGAGTTTGTTGCGACATAAAGAGGCTGTGTCGACACTTGAAGAGTTAACTACTGGTCAATTCCAAAACGTGATTGATGAGACCGATGACATCGATAAGTCTAAAGTCACGCGCATGTTATTGTGCAGTGGTAAGGTGTATTACGATTTACGTGCTGCGCGCCGGGAGCACGGCAAAGACTCTATTGCGATTGTGCGCTTGGAGCAGGTGTACCCGTTCCCTTACGATGACTTGCGAAATGCGATTGCACAGTACCCGAACTTGAAAAAGGTCGTTTGGTGCCAAGAAGAGCCCCGTAACCAAGGAGCGTGGTATAACAGCCGCCATCGTATGACACGGGTAATTCGCAGCTTTAAGCCAGAAAAGAACCTATTGTTAGGCTATGTTGGCCGAGAGCCTTCGGCGTCGCCTGCAGCGGGTTATATGGCTTTGCATTTGGCGCAACAAGAAAAATTCATCACTCAGGCACTCAAGCTTTAACCGTGTCTGCACACTTATAGAGACTGTCTCGTACAGCAATATTAATTGACAGGAAAGATAATGAGCATTGAAATTAAAGCGCCAACATTTCCAGAATCCGTTGCCGATGGCTCTATTGCGACATGGCATAAGCAGGTAGGCGAAGCAGTGCTGCGTGATGAGCCGCTGGTCGATATAGAAACCGATAAAGTGGTGTTAGAAGTTGTGGCGCCCGCTGACGGCGTACTAAAAGAAATACTGAAACCAGAAGGCGAAACCGTGCTGAGCGACGAAGTGGTTGCTCTTTTTGAAGAAGGGGCGGCGGCGTCTGCAGCGAGTGCTCCAGCTGAAGCCGAAGCGGCGCCCGCTGCCAGTGCGCAAGATTTAAAAATTAGTCCAGCTGCGCGTAAAATGCTTGAAGAAAAGGGCATTGATGCGGCTGCGGTTACTGGCACCGGTAAAGGCGGTGTGATTACCAAAGAGGATGTGGTCAATCACAAGCCCGCGGTGTCTACTTCAGCGCCAAGCGCAGCTGCTGCTAAGCCTTCGGCTCCTGTTGCTGTCGATGTGCCTGCCGGTGAGCGTGTAGAAAAGCGGGTGCCTATGACCCGCCTGCGTAAGCGTATTGCCGAGCGCCTGCTGGAAGCGACCCACACCACCGCCATGTTGACGACCTTTAATGAAGTCAATATGAAGCCAGTTATGGATCTGCGTAGCCAGTACAAAGATTTGTTTGAAAAGTCGCACAATGGCACGCGTTTAGGTTTTATGGGCTTTTTTGTTAAGGCCGCGTGTGAAGCATTGAAACGCTTCCCCGCTGTGAACGCGTCCATTGACGGCGATGATGTTGTCTACCACGGTTTCCAAGACGTGGGTGTGGCTGTATCTACCGAAAAAGGTTTGGTTGTTCCAGTACTGCGCGACGCAGAAAACATGAGCATGGCCAAGATCGAAGAAAAGATTAGAGAGTACGGTCTGCGCGCTAAAGACGGCAAACTTAGCATGGAAGACATGACCGGCGGTACATTCACGATTACCAACGGTGGCGTGTTCGGTTCATTGCTATCTACGCCGATTTTGAATCCACCGCAAACCGCGATTTTGGGCATGCATAAAATCCAAGATCGACCCATGGCGGTGAACGGGGAAGTCGTTATTCTGCCAATGATGTACTTGGCCTTGTCTTACGATCATCGCTTGGTCGATGGCAAAGACGCCGTACAGTTTTTGGTGGCAATAAAAGACCTCATTGAAGATCCGGCGCGGATTTTGCTCGAAGTCTAAAGCCCCTTACGCGGCGCTTGAATCAGTTTGATTGCTGTGAGCGTCGCTATGCGCTCTCTCAGCACAAAAGGAAATAGGACAACACAATGTCAAAATTTGATGTGGTAGTAATCGGTTCCGGTCCCGCGGGCTATGTGGCCGCGATTCGCGCAGCTCAACTGGGCTTAAAAACCGCGTGTATTGAAAAAAATCGCAATAAAGAAGATAAGCTTGCCCTCGGTGGCACCTGTTTAAACGTAGGCTGCATTCCGTCTAAAGCCTTGCTGGATAGCAGCTATAAGTACCATGAAGCCAAAGATGCACTCGGTGTTCACGGTATTAGCACTGGTGATGTGGCAATTGATGTGCCAGCCATGATCAAGCGTAAAGACGGCGTTGTCGCGCAGATGATCGGCGGTATTGGCGGTTTATTTCAGGCTAATGGCGTGACGGCAATTGAAGGCGCGGGAAAAGTATTGGCGGGTAAAAAAGTTGAAGTGACTGCCGCTGATGGTAGCGTTTCAGTTTTAGAAGCTGACAATATTATTATCGCCGCAGGCTCTGTGCCGGTTGCTATTCCGCCTGCACCGGTCGATCAAAATATTATTGTAGATTCAACCGGCGCTCTAGAATTCCAAGAAGTGCCAGGCAAGTTGGGCGTTATTGGTGCTGGCGTTATTGGTTTGGAGCTGGGTAGCGTATGGTCGCGGCTCGGCAGTGAAGTAGTTCTGCTGGAAGCGCTAGAAAGCTTTTTGCCTGCGGTAGACGGCCAAATTGCCAAAGAAGCGGCTAAAGTTTTTAAAAAGCAGGGGCTTGATATTCGCTTAGGCGCCCGTGTTACCGGTACTAAAATTGTTAAAAAGCAGGTTGAAGTTAGCTATACATTTAAGGATGAAGAGAAGACCGAAATCTTTGATAAGTTGATTGTGTGCGTTGGCCGCAAGCCTTTAAGCACCGGTTTATTAGCCGCCGATTGCGGGGTTAACTTAGACGAACGTGGTTTTATTTTTGTTAATGATTATTGCGAGACCGATGCTGCCGGTATTTACGCGGTAGGTGATATTGTTCGCGGACCTATGTTGGCGCATAAAGGCTCGGAAGAGGGCGTTATGGTCGCCGAGCGTATCGCAGGCCACAAAATTGCGATGAATTACGACTGCATTCCTTCTGTTATTTATACTCATCCTGAAATTGCGGGTGTTGGTAAAACCGAAGAACAGCTCAAAGCCGATGGCATTCCCTACAAAGTGGGTACTTTCCCCTTTGTCGCGATTGGTCGCGCGGTAGCTGCAAACGACACGACTGGCATGGTGAAAATGCTAGCCCACGAAGACACCGATCGTATTCTTGGCTGCCATATTATTGGTGCCAGTGCGGCGGACTTGGTACAACAAGTTGTAATCGCTATGGAATTTGGCTCCTCAGCAGAAGATATTGGCCTGACCGTATTTGGTCATCCAACTCTTTCTGAGGCTGTTCATGAAGCTGCTTTGGCAGTAAATGGTCAGGCTATACACATGCCAAATCGCAAGAAGCGTAAATAGATTTGCGGTAGTGCGCGAAATTCGGGAAAATACGCATCCCGATTTCGCGTTGTTATTGCAATGTGCAGAGGGAGCGGGCCAAGTCACTGACAGGATCTAACTCGCTTAACACTTCCACAGACCGAGATGGTAATTCCAACATGAACCTTCACGAGTACCAGGGCAAACAGTTGTTTGCCGAATACGGGCTACCTGTTTCTACAGGTTATGCCTGTGATACCCCGGAAGAAGCTGCCGCAGCAGCTGATAAGATTGGCGGTGATAAATGGGTTGTTAAAGCCCAGGTTCACGCCGGTGGCCGAGGCAAAGCTGGCGGCGTTAAGCTGGTTAGCAGCAAAGAAGAGATCGCGGCATTTGCTGAAAAGTGGCTGGGCAAAAACCTGGTAACCTATCAGACCGATGAGCACGGTCAGCCAGTGTCTAAAATCCTAGTTGAATCTTGCACTGATATCGATCAAGAATTGTACTTAGGTGCCGTTGTAGACCGTTCATCACGCCGTATCGTTTTCATGGCATCTACCGAAGGTGGTGTTGAAATCGAGAAAGTTGCAGAAGAGACTCCAGAGAAGATTCTCAAAGCAATTATCGACCCAATGACTGGCGCACAGCCATACCAGGGTCGCGAGCTGGCCTTCCAGTTGGGTTTAAACCCAACACAGGTTAAGCAGTTTGTTAAGATTTTCTTGGGCTTGGCACAATTGTTCCAAGACAAAGATTTAGCCCTGATGGAAATCAACCCACTGGTTATTACTAGCGAAGGCAATCTGCACTGCTTGGATGCCAAATTGGTTGTTGATGCCAACGCGATGTACCGTCACCCTGAGCTGAAGGCAATGCATGATCCTTCACAGGAAGACGAGCGCGAAGCGCGCGCGGCAGAATGGGATCTTAACTACGTTGCTCTAACCGGTAACATCGGTTGCATGGTAAACGGCGCAGGTCTGGCCATGGGTACCATGGACATCGTTTCTCTGCACGGTGGTTTCCCTGCTAACTTCCTTGACGTTGGTGGTGGTGCAACTAAAGAGCGTGTTACTGAAGCCTTCAAAATCATCCTCGAAGACACCAATGTTAAAGCGGTATTGGTTAACATCTTCGGTGGTATCGTGCGTTGTGACCTGATTGCCGAAGGTATTATCGGTGCAGTCAAAGAAGTGGGCGTAACCGTACCGGTTGTGGTTCGTTTAGAAGGTAATAATGCAGAGCTGGGTTCTAAACTGCTGTCTGATTCTGGCCTCGATATCATCGCGGCAACCAGTCTAACTGACGCGGCTGAGCAAGCTGTTAAAGCAGCAGGGGGCAAATAATGTCTATTCTTATCGACAAAAACACCAAGGTAATCTGTCAAGGTTTCACTGGTGGTCAGGGTACTTTTCACTCTGAGCAAGCAATTGCTTACGGTACGCAAATGGTTGGCGGTGTAACGCCAGGTAAAGGCGGCACTGAACATCTTGGTCTTCCAGTATTTAATACTGTTAAAGAAGCGGTTGACGCAACTGGCGCAGACGCATCAGTTATTTATGTACCGGCAGCGTTCTGTAAGGATTCTATCCTTGAAGCAGCTACTTCTGGTATTAAGCTTATCGTATGCATCACTGAGCACATCCCAGTAATGGATATGCTTGAGTGTAAAGTGAAGTGTGACGAGATGGGCGTTCGCCTAATCGGACCTAACTGCCCAGGTGTTATCACCCCAGGTGAATGCAAGATCGGCATTATGCCTGGTCACATTCATTTGCCAGGTAAAGTCGGTATCGTATCTCGTTCAGGTACTCTGACGTACGAAGCGGTTAAGCAGACTACTGACTACGGTTTTGGCCAGTCTACCTGTGTTGGTATCGGTGGTGACCCGATCCCAGGCTCTAACTTCATCGATATTCTTGCTTTATTCGAAAAAGACCCTAAGACCGAAGCGATTGTGATGATCGGTGAGATCGGCGGTTCTGCTGAAGAAGAAGCGGCTGCTTACATCAAAGCAAACGTAACTAAGCCTGTTGTATCTTACATTGCGGGTGTAACTGCACCTGCTGGTAAGCGTATGGGTCACGCTGGCGCAATCATCTCTGGCGGTAAAGGTACTGCTGATGAGAAGTTTGCTGCCCTGCAAGACGCAGGCGTTAAAACAGTTCGTTCATTGGCGGACATCGGCAAAGCACTGAAAGAAATTACCGGCTGGTAAGTTCCCAAAGCGTTGTTAGAAAAGGCGGCTTCGGCCGCCTTTTTGCGTTTTAGTGATTCACTTTGTGACGATGCGTATTATTTAAAGAGAGCGCTTGTTTAAAGAAATGAATCATGATTCACTTGTTTGGTGTAAGGTAGGTAAATGGCATGGCGTATCGGGAAACGGATTTAGTTAGGCAGCGAAAAGTAGCGCAAAAATCCGGTTTATTGCATACCGCTGAAACCCTTGTGCGAAAGGGCGGTTTTGGCGCCTTAACAATTCAGGCGGTCGCCGAAGGTGCTGGGGTCGGGGTCGGTACGGTTTACCGTTATTTTAGCGGTAAGGATGAGCTTGCGACGGAAGTGTTTAAACGCGCGACGAGCCGAGAGGTCAGTGCCGTGCGAGAGGTGCTGAATGGCAGTGGTGGTCCGACTGCATGTTTGGCTGCTGCGGCAGAGGTGTTTGCCGTGCGTGCCTTTGCTGCACCCAAATTGGCGTGGGCGCTAATTGCAGAGCCGGTAGACCCCGCGGTAGATCTCGCTAGATTACAGTATAGAAAAACCTACACAGCCCTGTTTGAAACTGTGGTTCAGGCGGGTATAGCAAATGGGGAGTTTGCGCCTCAGAGCGCGGGGCTTTCTGCGGCGGCCTTGGTTGGCGCTATGGCGGAAAGCTTATTGGGGCCCCTGGATAACCGAGCTTGCGATGCGGATACGATAGCCGCGTTGCGATTATTTTGTCTGCGCGCCGTTGGTGCGCAATGATGATGTTTTAGAGGAATAAGAGATGCCAGTGATCAACTCAAATACGAGTGCCGATACCGTAAACCCCGCAGATACCCACGAGGTTTTTAATCAATCACTGGCCTTGGAAAATTACAATCTTTACAGCAGTGATCTCCCGTTGCGGCAAGCCCTCAAGGCCAATGGTGATATTGACGAAGGCCTGCTTAGCGCCTACGGCGAGCGCTGCGGTCGCGCAGATGTTATTAACTGGGGTTATGAAGCCAACGACAATAAGCCTCAACTCGACACCCATGACCGCTTTGGTCATCGCGTGGATTTAGTTCGGTTTCATCCCGCCTATCATCAGTTAATGGATATGGCCTTAAGTGCTGGGATTCACTCTGGCCCCTGGCGGAAGGGCGCCAAACACGCTCACGTTCAGCGCGCCGCGCTAAGTTATATGCAATCGCAAATAGATGCCGGTCACGGCTGCCCTTTAACCATGACCTTCGCTTCGGTGCCGACGCTAAAATTAACGCCGAGCCTTGCCGATACGTGGCTGCCTAAAATTCTAGAAAACGCCTATCAGCCTGACAATATTCCCTATTTTGAAAAGCGCGCCGTGACCATTGGCATGGGCATGACTGAAAAGCAGGGCGGATCTGATGTTCAGGCCAATACCACATTGGCAACGCCACTCAGCGGCCGTGGCAGCGGCGCGCTTTATGTGTTAAATGGCCATAAATGGTTTTTGTCCGCACCAATGTGTGACGCGTTTTTGATGCTGGCAAAAACAGACGGCGGGCTAAGCTGCTTTTTGGTACCACGGTGGCGTGAGGATGGTCAGAAAAACGGTCTGTATTTACAGCGACTTAAGAGCAAAATGGGTAATGTTTCTAATGCCTCTTCTGAAGTGGAACTGCGTCAGGCACATGGCTGGATGGTTGGCGAAGAGGGCCGGGGCGTCCCCGCGATCATTGAGATGGTCGCGCTAACTCGCTTCGATTGTATGGTTGGCTCTAGCGCTGGTCAGCGTCAGGCGGTGGTGCAGGCCGTACACCACGCGCGCAATCGCCAAGCGTTTGGCGCGCGACTGATTGATCAGCCGCTAATGCAGAATGTATTGGCCGATTTGCAACTAGAAGTAGAGGGTTCCTTGGCGCTGACCATGCGCATGGCAAGGGCCTTAGACAATGCTGATGATCCCGCTGAGCAGCTATTAATGCGCTTAGGCACCGCAGTTGGCAAGTTTTGGATTTGTAAGCGTACGCCCGGGCACGCTTACGAGGCGATGGAATGCTTGGGTGGTAATGGTGTCATTGAAAACTGCATTATGCCGCGGCTGTACCGCGAGGCGCCGATCAATGCCATTTGGGAAGGTTCGGGTAATATTCAGGCACTTGACGTACTGCGGGCCATTGCGAAAACGCCCGCGGTGCTGGAGCAGTGGTTTGCGGAGCTGGCCAGCTCGGCAGGCCTTTTCCCAGACTTGGATCGTGCCGTAGAGACGTTGCAGGACGCGTTTAAAAAGTTGCGAGATCCAGCCTGTCAGGCGCGGCAATTAGTCGAGCAACTTGCGTTGACCATGCAAGCATCGCTATTAGTGCGCTACGCGCCTCCTGCCGTTGCAGAAGCCTTTATACGTTCGCGGTTGGCGGGGCGGCAGGCCATTTACGGCTGTCTTCCCGATAGCCTTGATCTAGGAGTGATACTCGAACGGGTGCTGCCGGAGCAATATTAAGTGGTACTGAACTCTTGAAAACCATCTAAAAGTCCCCATCTTTCAAATACTGTCCGTCTTAAGCGGCGGACATACTTAATTTAGTATTAAAAGGTGGAAATAATGTCAACAGCAGAAAAAGAAACTCTGGGTTTTCAAACTGAAGCCAAGCAAATGCTTCAGTTAATGATTCACTCAATGTATAGCAATAAAGAAATTTTTCTTCGCGAGCTGATTTCTAATGCGTCCGATGCCGCAGACAAGCTACGTTACGAAGCGCTTGCCGATGGCGCGCTCTACGAAAACGACCCCGATTTACGTATCCGTATCACCCTCGATAAAGACGCCAATACCCTGACCCTGAGCGACAACGGTATTGGTATGTCCCGCGAGGAAGTGATTAATAATTTGGGCACCATCGCCCGGTCCGGTACTGCCGAGTTTTTGAAAAATCTCAGCGGTGATGGCAAGAAGGATTCTCAGTTGATTGGCCAATTCGGTGTTGGCTTCTACTCGGCCTTTATCGTTGCGGAGCGGGTTGAAGTGCTGACTCGCCGCGCCGGTTTAACTGCTGCAGACGCAGTGCGTTGGGAATCTACCGGTGAAGCTGATTTCTCTATTGAATCGTGTGAAAAAGCCGATCGCGGAACCACCGTAATTCTGCATTTGCGCAAAGAAGATACTGAATTCACCGATGATTGGCGGGTGCGCTCAATTATCAAGAAATATTCAGACCACATCAGTATTCCCGTGCAAATGCTAGAAAATGTCCCTGCCGCTAAAGAAGGCGAAGAGCAGAAAGTGGCCGAGTTTGAAGCGGTAAACAGTGCCACTGCCTTGTGGACGCGTTCGCGTAGCGAGGTTACTGACGAAGAATATCAAGCCTTTTACAAGCATGTGAGTCACGATTTCAGCCCAGCCCTTCACTGGAGTCACAACAAGGTAGAAGGTAAGTTGGAATATACCAGCCTGCTGTATCTTCCTGGTCAAGCGCCGATGGATCTGTGGAATCGCGACGCGGCGCGGGGTTTGAAACTCTATGTGCAGCGCACCTTTATCATGGACGACGCTGAGCAATTCCTGCCTTTATACCTGCGTTTCGTGAAAGGGGTTATCGACTCGAATGACCTGTCTTTGAACGTATCCCGCGAAATACTGCAGCAAGACCCAGCGGTTGATGCAATGAAAAGCGCTTTAACCAAGCGTGTACTGGATATGTTAAGTAAACTCGCCAAGAGCGATGTCGAGAAATACCAGAAATTCTGGAAAGCCTTTGGTCAAGTAATGAAAGAAGGCCCCGCAGAAGATTTCAGCAATAAAGAAAAAATCGCCAAATTGCTGCGCTTTGCCACGACCCACGACAATAAGGCTGAGCAAACCCATTCGCTGGAAGACTATGTCGCTCGGATGAAAGAAGGCCAAGCCAAGATTTATTACGTAGTTGGCGAAAGTCACAAAACCGCTTCTAGTAGTCCTCATCTGGAAGTGTTCCGCAAGAAGGGCATCGAAGTCTTGTTACTGTCTGAGCGAGTAGATGATTGGTTGATGAACCACCTCGCGGAGTTCGACGGCAAAGCTTTCCTCGATGTCGGTCGCGGTGACTTAGACTTGGGTGACCTTGAAGACGAAGCTGAGAAGAAGGCGCACGAGGCATCTGCTGAGGCACATAAGGACTTGGTTGAGCGGGTAAACACCGTACTGACTGATAAGGTCGAGAAAGTTCGAGTGACAAGCCGCTTAACGGAGTCGCCAGCCTGCTTGGTGGTTACTGAAGACGATATGGGCGCGCAAATGCGCAGAATGTTAGAGGCGGCAGGTCAGGCGCTGCCGCCAAGCAAGCCCGTTTTTGAGCTCAATCCTGAGCATCCCCTGGTGCTTAAGCTTGACAAAGAGGCTGATGAAGACCGCTTTGCCGATTTGGTTGGCATTCTCTTTGACCAAGCGCATTTGGCTGAGGGGGCGCAGCTGGATGACCCAGCGGGCTATGTACATAAGCTCAATAAATTACTGCTAGAATTAAGTGCGTAAACTATAAATTAAGGCGGCGAAAGCCGCCTTTTTTGTATTAGAGAGTATTGCTGCAGTGCTAGACTCCCTAATAATAACTAGCGGGTAGAAGTAAACTATGACCACAAAACATAAGGTTGCCGTTATTGGCGGGGGTAGTTTTGGTACTGCGATTGCCAATATTATTGCCGATAATGGCCACGACATCTGCCAATGGATGCGAACTCCAGAGCGGGTTAAAGAAGTAAATGAGCAACATACTAACGAAGTTTATTTACCCGGCATTTCATTAAATCCAGCGCTGCGTGCCAGTGCCGATTTACGTGAAACCGTGGCTGGCTGCGATACCGTGTTCTTCTCTATTCCGAGCAAGTCCAGTCGCGAAGTAGCACGGCAGCTGGCCGACTGTATCGCACCCGGAACGATTTTAATCAGTACCACCAAAGGTATTGAGTTTGAAACTAATAAGTTAATGAGCGAAGTCCTGCTAGAAGAATTGCCGCAGGTTAGGGTGGGAATTTTGAGCGGCCCGAATTTGGCAAAGGAACTCGCGGCGCGAATGATTACCGGCACTGTGGTGGCGAGTAAAGACCCTGGTGTTACCAGTACGATTCAAGACTTGCTGCAGTGTTCCTACTTTCGGGTATACGCCGGCAGTGATATGTATGGTGTCGAGCTGGCTGGTGCTTTGAAAAATGTTTACGCCATCACCGCGGGTATGGCGGCGGCACTGGGGTGCGGACATAATACAATTAGCATGCTGATAACTCGCAGCTTGGCTGAAATGAGCCGCTACGCGGTTATTAAGGGTGCAGACCCACTTACTTTCCTGGGCTTGGCCGGGGTCGGTGATTTATTTGTTACCTGCACCTCGCCGCTTAGTCGCAACTACCGTGTCGGTTTTGAGCTGGGGCAAGGGCGCGATCTTAATGAAGTAGTGGCTAGTTTGGGGCAAGTCGCGGAAGGCGTAAACACGCTGCGATTAATGAAAGAGCAGTCAGAGTTGCTCGATATCTATATGCCTTTGGTACATGGACTCTACGATATTATTTACAATGGCTGCAAGGTTGGTGACGTTATTGGCACCATGATGTGCGCTGAACAAAATCGTGATGTGGAATTTACCCTGCAATAGCAGATACAGACTGTTTAGAGCTTATATTAGGGGCTTATGGAAATTTTGCTAGTACGCCACGGCGCGGCGTCGTGGGACACTCAAACCGATATTGAACGAACCTTGACTGCGGCGGGTAAAACAGAAATCTGCGCTGCGGCGGAGTGGTTGACGGCCAGTCAGTGGCAGCCGGAGGAGCTGTGGGTTAGCCCTTATAAGCGAGCGGTAGAGAGCGCCGAAATATTTAATCGGCAATGGCAGCTGCGGCCGCGGATAAAATCCTCGCTTACCCCAGAGACGCCCTTGTCCGAATTAGAAGCGATGTTGGCGACATTTAGTGGCGAGCGTTTGATGTTGGTCGCCCATAATCCCTTGTTGAGCAATGCAATAAATCATTGGCACGGCGGCGACGCGCAAAGTTACTGGGGCATGCAAACGGCGAGTATGGCCATGATGCAGGGCGACGTGTTTAGTCAGGCTTGTGCCAGCTTGCAATGGCTGCGGCACTTCCCCAATTACGACCATAATGGGCGCTAAGGCGGATTTATGTCGATAGCGCAAGAGCGCCAGTTTTTTATTGATGGAATGACGATCAGCGCCAAGCAGTGGGGGAATAGTGGTGTCCCCGCCATTGCCCTTCACGGCTGGCTAGATAATGCGGCCAGCTTCGACGCCTTGGCGCAGGGCTTACCCGAGCTCAAGTTGCTAGCATTGGATTTGCCTGGTCACGGTTTGAGTGACCACAAACCCGCCTCAGGTAGTTATGCTATTTGGGATGATTTGCGTTTTGTTCTGGCTGTTGCGGAGCAGATGGCTTGGCCGAAATTTGTACTGATCGGTCACTCGAGAGGGGCGATAATGGCTAGTCTGCTGGCTGGGGCGATGCCGGAGCGGATTTCACATTTAATCTGTCTTGATGGATTTCTCCCGCCACCAGAAGACCCAGCTAATTTCCCTGTTCAGCTCGGTCGCTATGTGCGTGATTTTGCCCAGTTTGGTAGTGGCGATAAAGGCTATATTGCCTTGTCTGATGCGGTAGCGGCCCGGCGCGCTGCAACGCCGATGTCGGAATTGGCGGCTCGCCTAATTGTTGAGCGCGGCAGTTACGGTGGCGAGGACGGGCGGGTGTATTGGCGCAGTGATCGCCGGCTTAAACTGGCCTCGCCAGTGAAGCTTGGCTTGGCGCAGTTGCAGGCCAATATGGATGCCATTGTGGCGCCCAGTATGCTTGTCGTTGCTGATCAAGGTTTCGGGCGTGTATTAAACACATTGCCGCCAGCCTTGCTGAGTGGCTTTGAGGTTCAGCATATTGAAGGTGGGCACCACTGTCATATGGATGAGCAAGCGCGGCAAATAGCGCAGTGGGTGAAGACATTTGTAGGCTTGGGTCTGACTAACGACTAAGTCTGCGAATAGCTGGCCCTGAGCTAAGACGAAAAAAAGCCCCTTTTAGGGGCTTTTTTGCTACCAAGCTGCTTGGACTTTATTAGGCAGGCCGGTTAATTAGCGACAGAAACTCTGTGCGGGTTGCGTTATTGTCTTTAAATACGCCTAGCATGGCACTCGTGCGCATAATCGAATTTTGTTTTTCTACGCCGCGCATCATCATGCACATATGGCGAGCTTCGATAATAACGCCGACACCCTCTGAACCGGTGACATCCATAATAGTCTTGGCTATCTGCGTTGTCAGGCCCTCTTGAATCTGTAGCCGGCGGGCGTACAAGTCGACAATGCGCGCCACCTTCGAGAGACCTAGCACTTTGCCGCTGGGAATATAGGCTACATGACATTTGCCAATAAAGGGCAGTAGGTGGTGTTCACACAATGAGTAAAGCTCAATGTCCGAAACCACTACCATTTCATTGCAGTCAGAGTCGAATAGGGCGTCGTTAACAACGTCTTTTACACTGCGACGATAGCCTTCGGTCAAAAATTCAAAGGCTTTGGCCGCGCGAGCTGGGGTGTCGAGCAAACCGTCTCGGGTGGGATCTTCGCCAATCTTTTTTATGATATCTGCAAACGCTTTTTCCACGTCACTTCCTTAGCGCGTTGTCGGGGAACGAATAGTAACAAACAGACCCTCAGCTGCCAAATGCTGAGGGGTCTTTAGTTATAAATAGGTGCAGGATTATTCTGCTTGAGCAGTGTAAAATTGGTTTTTATCTGAAGGGAGTAGGTTTGTGACAAGTAACGACGAGATAGGTCGAGAGCTGCATACTCTCCGAGATTATTTGCGCTGGGCCATTAGCGAATTTGGACGTGCCGGCATATTTTTTGGTCACGGCACCGACAATGCCTTTGACGAAGCGAGAATACTGGTATTTCACGGACTTCACTTGCCTTTGGACATGGATCCGGCCTTGCTCGACGGCCGTTTGACACTCGTTGAACGGCAGAAAGTCCTGGCGCTTATTCAGCGCCGGGTAGAAGAGCGCTTACCTGCTGCTTACCTCACCAACGAGGCCTGGTTTGCAGGTTTGTCGTTTTATGTCGACGAGCGGGTTTTAGTGCCACGCTCACCGATTGCCGAGCTTATTGCCCAAGAGTTTGAACCGTGGCTGTCCGCGCGCCCCCAGCGAATTCTTGACCTGTGCACTGGCAGCGGTTGCATTGGTATCGCCTGTGCTTACCAATTTGACGAGGCCATGGTCGATTTAGTGGATATTTCGCTGGATGCGCTTAATGTCGCCGATATTAATATTGCCCGTCATGAATTGGGGGATCGGGTCAGTGCCGTGCAGTCTGATGTGTTTGACCTGCTTGGCGGTCAAACCTATGACCTCATTGTCAGCAACCCCCCCTATGTCGACGCTCAAGACTTAGCAACGATGCCCGCTGAATATCACCGCGAGCCGACGCTAGGCCTAGCCTCTGGCCCCGATGGCCTGGATATTACCCGGCGTATTCTGCGCGAGGCGGCAAACCATCTCAACGAGGAGGGTGTTTTAATTGTTGAGGTGGGCAATAGCTGCGTGGCGCTTGACGACGCGTTCCCAACAGTGCCGTTTATGTGGCTCGAATTTGAGCATGGCGGTCACGGCGTATTTGCCATGAGTCGTGAGCAATTGCTTGAATATGCAGAGAGTTTTGCCTGAAGCTCTGACCTTGGTCGAGCTTTACCGTATAATTCTCCATCAGTAATTTGGCTGGTCGCGAGTAACTGCGCGGTAAGTCGTCAATGAATAGCGTTGGGATAATCAATGTCAGGTAATAGCATCGGTAAATTATTCTCGGTCACCACCTTTGGTGAGAGCCACGGCTTGGCGCTGGGCGCCATTATTGATGGCTGCCCGCCGGGTCTTGAATTGAGTGAAGCCGATTTGCAGTTCGATCTTGATCGTCGCAAACCGGGTACCTCGCGCTATACCACTCAGCGTCGTGAAGACGACGTGGTTAAGATTTTGTCTGGGGTGTTTGAAGGCAAAACCACCGGTACCTCGATTGGCCTGCTAATTGAAAACACCGATCAGCGCTCCAAAGATTACGGCAAAATCAAAGACCGGTTCCGGCCAATGCATGCCGATTACACCTACCAGCAAAAATACGGCAGCCGTGATTACCGTGGCGGTGGGCGCTCGTCTGCACGTGAGACCGCTATGCGGGTGGCGGCTGGTGCGGTTGCCAAAAAATATTTGGCCAGCCACTGCGGTGTAGAAGTGCGCGGCTATTTATCTCAACTTGGTCCAATCGCAATTGATAGCGTAGATTGGAGCGTAGTTGAAACCAATCCCTTCTTTTGCCCAGATGCCGATAAAGTGCCGCAGATGGAAGAGTATATGCAGAAGCTGCGTAAGGCTGGTGATTCGGTCGGTGCTAAGCTCACCGTGGTAGCTAGCGGTATGCCAGTGGGTTTGGGCGAGCCCGTATTCGATAGGCTCGACGCCGATATTGCCCATGCGTTAATGGGCATCAATGCGGTGAAAGGTGTTGAGATTGGCGCTGGTTTTGATTGTGTGGATGCACTGGGTAGTGAGCATCGCGACGAGCTTACGCCTCTGGGATTTACCTCGAATAACGCAGGTGGCATTTTAGGCGGTATTTCTAGCGGTCAAGATCTGGTGGCGCATTTGGCCTTGAAGCCGACCTCCAGCATTTTGATCCCGGGGAAAACGGTTGATATTGACGGCAATGCCGTTGAGGTCATTACAACTGGCCGTCACGATCCATGCGTCGGCATCCGCGCGGTGCCTATTGCGGAGGCAATGGTCGCTATTGTGTTAATGGATCACTTGCTGCGCAATCGTGGGCAAAATAGTGGAGTGCATTCGGCTACCCCGGTAATTCCCGCCGCCGCATCTTGATGCCGGTATGACTGCTGCGCTGCCGTACTGGCGTTTGTCGGGATTTTATTTCTTTTATTTTGCTCTTTTAGGTACCTGGGTGCCGTATTGGTCCCTGTACTTAAAGTCCTTGGGCTTTAGTTCAGAAGAAATTGGAATTCTGACATCCTTAGTGATGCTCACCAAAATACTTGCACCCAGCTTATGGGGTTGGTTGGCTGACAGCTTTGGCTATCGCAGCCGTATTATTCGCGTCGGTGCGTTTATGGCGATGCTGGCCTTCTCTGGCGCGTTTTTACGTTCGGACTTTTGGTGGCTAGCCGGCGTCATTATAAGCTACAGCTTTTTCTGGAATGCGGTGCTGGCACAATTTGATGTGCTCACTTTATCTCATCTTGCCGGTCGCTATGGTCGTTACAGCCTCATTCGGGTTTGGGGTTCTATTGGCTTTATTGTTGCCGTTATTGGTGTCGGTTGGTGGCTAGACAACCACCCGATTGGTCAGCTGCTTTATCTCATCACCATTTTACTCAGCGGTATATGGCTGGCGAGTTTGTTGGTGGTAGAAAAGCCGGGTGGCTTGCGCCAAGACGCTGAGCGGCAATCGCTTAAAGGTATTTTGCGACAACCCGCCGTCATTGCTTTTTTTGCGGTGAGCTTTTTTCTGCAATTATCCCATGGTCCGTACTACACCTTTTTCAGTATCTACCTCGAGGCGCAGGACTATTCGCGTAGCTTAATAGGTAGATTGTGGTCGCTTGGTGTTATTGCTGAAGTTCTGCTGTTTTTGTTTATGCATCGACTCTTGGCGCGGTATAGCTTGCGCGGAATTGTGCTGTGGAGTGTGGGGTTGTCCGCGTTGCGTTGGCTGCTTATAGCGTATTTTGTTGAACACGCCGCAGTTTTGGTGCTGGCGCAATGCTTACACGCGGCCAGTTTTGGCAGCTTTCATGCCGCCGGCATTGAAGTTATTCGCCACTGGTTTACCGGCCACCACGGTCAGGGTATGGCTATGTACAGCGGCCTTAGCTTTGGTTTGGGGGGCGCTGCTGGTGCTTTGCTAAGCGGCTGGGGCTGGGATATTAGCGCGCAGCAATGTTTTGTTGCCGCTGCGGCGGCCGCAATTATTGCCTATATTGTGGCCTGGTTCTGGTTTGACGTAAAAGCGGAGCCGGAAGCGGCTTTAGAGTAATAATCTACTGGCTGCCAAGCGAAGGCTTTTGTAGACTCGCAGTGAGTTCTTTAAACAGGTAACACCATGGCCCAGGAATCCGTCGTTTACGGTTGCATTACTGATATGCTGTTCGCCCGAGATCTCGCTGCATTAGATAATCGGCGAGATAATAATCAGCTGGTTACGGCCTTGCTGCCCGCGGCTGAAGACTGGCCACTCTTGTGCCGAGAAATGTTTTCGGCGCCGCGTCCCGCCATTGATTTTGGCGGCTGCCAAACCGACGTCATTCATTTTGGTAGCTCTTATAAAGCCATTGAGCACGAGTGGGATGAGTGGCTGCGGCAGTTCGAAAATATGCTTCACAAAATGTACTGGGTTAGCGCTACGGTGCACTTACAAACGGCTTATAACGGTACGCATACTTTTGTATGGCAGGCGGAAGAAGATTTTCACGCGCCGGGGCAGGGGGCGGGTAAATTGCGCTGCGAGTGGGTGCGAGAGGATATATTGGGTTGATAAAGGGGTGCTGGCACTCGGAGTTTTTCTTTTAGCAAAAGGTTTAGCGTGGATAACACTGTCATTCAAGATTATGTAAAAACCTTTAAGCGTTACCGCACGCCCGTGTTGGCGGTGTTGGCAACGCTAATGCTCGTGTCCTCGGCGGTGTGGACCTTTGACGTGCCCTGGCAGGATATTGCTAGCTACTTCTTGCTCTGCGTCGCTGGCGTTAGCGTTGTCGCGCTGCTCTCGGCGGCGCTGGTTTTTACCGTAAAGCGGTTGCGGGGTTAACCCTGCAAATTAGCTTACAACAATATCAACATCGAGTTGCTCGGCAATTGCGTCGAGGCTGTCTTCCAGTTCGTCAAAATCACAGCCTGCGGGCATTTGTGCGCTAACATGGGCCTCGAATAGGGCGTCACCGCTCATGGCGGCACTGGTGATGTTAGAACTCATTTCTATTACGTTAATCTGTTGCTGTTTAAGGGCGCGGCTAACTTCGCGGACAATGCCCGGACGATCATTACCCAAGATGTGCAATTTACATTGCTTGCCACTCGCGCCGGGTGCGGGGTCGCTGACACCGGGCTGAATGTGGATGGTTAAGCCCTCTATATTTAAGCTGCAAAGTGCATTGCTGAGCTCGTCAATGTCCGTTTCATTAACGGCCACCCGAACGATGCCTGCAAACTGCCCGGCAAGTTGGGTCATACGGCTTTCCAGCCAGTTACCTTGATGGTCGGCGACAATGTCTGCGAGGCGTTCAACGAGGCCGGGGCGGTCTTGTCCTAAAAAAGTAAAAACCAATGAGCTGTTCACGGCGTACCCTTATTCTTTATTGGAGTGCTGATACTAGAGTATAGTCTGGGCAGATTGCGAGTGTAAGTGGGGATTTGTATGAAGGTGATTGTGGATTTTTGCATCATTCCCCTCGGCGGGGAATTGTCGTTGACCCCCTATATTGCTGAGTGCCAAAAAATCATTGCCGGCTTGGGTCTAGAGCATCATCTGCATGCCTACGGCACTAATATAGAAGGTGAGTGGGAGGTGGTGATGGATTCGGTTAAACGCTGTCATCAGCGTGTGCACGAGATGGGCGCGCCGCGAATATCGACTCAGCTTAAAATTGCGACGCGCAGCGATAGAGACCAAACTATGGTCGAAAAAGTTAATCATGTGCGGGACTATTTAGCGCAGTCTTAAACCCAGCAATAAATGAGGGATCAAGCAATGACAAAAAAAGTATTGCCACAGGCTCGGATATTTTTTGGTTTTTTTATGTTGCTGGCGATGCTTGCTGCTGAAGCCGAAACGCTTAGGGAAGCTCCTAGTTGGCCAGGGGTTGTTGATGGCGCGCACCGCAGCGCCGAGAATCGTGCGCGAGATGTTTATCGGCACCCAGTTGAAACCTTGATGTTTTTTGGTGTGCAGCCCTGCGACACAGTCGTTGAGTTATGGCCAGGCGCAGGGGGCTGGTATACCGAGATACTGGCACCTATGTTGCGCGATTGCGGCAAGCTTTATACCGCCCATTTTGCTCAAGACAGCGATGTCGGCTACTACCAAAAATCTCGCCGCACCTTTGAACTAAAATTGGCGGCGAATCCTGGTGTTTATGACAAACTATCGGTGACCACCTTACAAGCGCCCAAATATCTTGCCATTGCCCCGGCAGGAAGTGTTGATAAGGTACTGACCTTTCGCAATGTCCATAACTGGTTAAAGGCGGGTGTTTCCGAACAGGTATTTGCTGCGGCGTTCACGGCCTTGAAGCCGGGCGGCATTTTCGGTGTTGTTGAGCATCGGGCAGATCCTGACGCAAGCATCGCGGAGATGGTAAAGAGCGGCTATGTTAGCGAACAGTTGGTGATTGCTCAGGCTGAAGCGGCTGGCTTTTTATTGCTGGAAAGCAGTGAAGTTAACGCGAACCCAAAAGATGGTCATGACCACCCCGAAGGGGTATGGACGCTCCCGCCGAGCTTACGCTTAGGCGAAAAGCAGCAAGCAAAATACTTAGCCATTGGCGAAAGTGATCGAATGACTCTTAAATTTGGTAAACCTGTACATGAATGATAATGACTATGTTGAAATCCCCTGGCAAAAGCTCAGTCCCGACGCCTTTCAGGGTATGCTCGAAGAGTTGGTGAGTCGCGAGGGTACCGATTACGGTGAGCAAGAGCTGAGTACCGAAGCGAAAATAAGCCAGTTGCGTCAGGCTCTGACGCAAAAGCGCGCAGCGATTGCTTTTTGCCCTGACAGTGAAAGTTGGACGGTTATCGCCAAGGACTAAAGCCTAAAGTTCCTTGTGCTTTGAGCTTAAGAGCGGCAATCGTCGCTGTTACTAATTGATTTGGACAGAGTAATGACAATAGCAGTAGATCACACACTGGATACCTGCGGCCTGTTTTGCCCGGAACCGGTGATGATGTTGCACAATAAAATCCGTGATATTGCCTCCGGCGACGTACTGGAAATTATTGCTACCGATCCCGCGACGACCCGTGATATCCCGAAATTTTGCAATTTCCTTGGCCATACCTTGCTGGCTAAAGAAGAAAGCGACAAACAATATCGCTATTTTGTTCAAAAGGCCTAAACAGCGAACATAATGCTGTGTAGGCCTGCTTGTTTAGGATTGCAGTAACTGGCTTAGGGCGCGGGTAGCAACTGGGCCGCCGGCCTTAATCTGATTGGCAATGTGATATTGAAAGAAATAGCGGAAGGTTGGGGCGTTCTGTACGGCAAATAGACAGGCATCGCCGATCAGAATAGGGAAATGCGTGGCCAACTTGATATTCGCCACCATACCTTCTAAATCGCCATTTTGCTGTAAGCGCCAACTGATGACGGGTTGCAGCTCAAATTCTTTATTTTCGCCCAGCAGGGCCGCGTGACTGCCAATAAAGTCAGGGAATTCCTGTATAAACCCGCCGTCGGCTGGCAGCGGGTAATTTACCATGGCGTCGAGCGCAGCTAGGTGATGTGGAGGCACCTCGCTAAATCGCCGCTCTTTAGCGGGGTCGTAATAGCCCTGAGACTGGCCTGAAGCGGGATCAAGCAAATCAATACAGCGCGCAACACCATTAAGCCAGGGTAGCAAAGCGACATCTTTGCCATTGGCCAGCCGCGCCCAGCCTAAGATCTTGACCGCGTAGAGTTTGTCGCGGCTAAGCACGTGGTGGGCATAGAGTAGGCAGAGGCCTTCGTATTCGGGAGAAACCCGGAGGATTTTATGTTGCTCAACGCGGGATGGCCGCTGAGGAAATGGGATAATCTTCGCGGAGGAAGACTTGCAGGGGTTACGTGGAGCCATAACATCATTCCTCACGTAGCGGGCGGTACATTGCGCGGCTAAGGTCTGAAGCACGTGGCTAGAGGTGCAGAATCACCTCATTGCTCGCCATGCTCAGTTGCAAAGACGGTGCGCGGATGTCCCTTTCTGTTAAAATTACTCCCTGTTTCCTGTTTTGCCAAGTGCTTCAAGATGAGTTTTTACTATTTTGCCTATGGTTCTAATATGAACCCCGCCCGAATGCAGGCGCGGGGTCTGGTGTTTAGCGCTGCCGAAAGCGCTCGCCTGCCAGGTTACCGCCTCGCCTTTAATAAGCGCTCGCACTGCACGCCCGGCGTGGCCTACGCCAATGTCGTGCACAGCAGTTATGGCGTAGTAGAAGGCGTTTTATATGCCCTGGTAAATCCGGATGCGCTCAACATAATGGATGGCTTTGAGGGCACGCCAGTGCGCTATAGTCGTGAGTTAATGGCGGTGCAAACGGCGACGGGCGCAAAATCTGCGTGGATTTATGTTGCGAATCCCGCCTATGTTGAAGCGGGCTTGCTGCCGGAAAGCAATTACTTAAACCATTTATTGGCCGGCGCAGCGCATTTGTCTCCCCAATATTTAGTCATGTTGCAGGCTCAGGCCTGCCGCCCAGCCGTTCAGCTTCTTGGTGATAAAGGCCTGCTTTACAATGCGTGAATCCCTTGGCGCTGATGTTGGTCTGGGGAGTGAGCGCATATGCGAGATATTTGCTACTTGCTTTGCGACAAGCTACAAAACAGTGTTGGTCGGCGGGGGGGAAGAGCCGTTTTATCAGCCTGCGACCGAGTCTGATGGCCATCATAAAATTGTCTATCGCGCAGATTATGCCGCCAGCGCGCTTCACGAGGTAGCGCATTGGTGTATCGCAGGGGAGGCGCGGCGACGGCTTCCAGACTATGGCTATTGGTATGAACCGGATGGTCGTAATAGCGAGACTCAGCGTATTTTTGAGAGCGTTGAAGCGCGGCCGCAGGCTTTGGAGTGCTTGTTTAGCCTGGCTGCCGGTCGCCAATTTCGGGTGAGTATCGATAATCTCGGTGGCGATTCGTTCGATCCATTTCCCTTTCAATTGGCTGTTTGGCAGCAGGTGCAATGCTATCTGCGCCGAGGTTTACCTGGGCGCGGGGAGCAATTTCGGTGGGCTCTGGCGCGCGCTAGTGGTTCAGAAACCGACCTGGCGACGATTAATATACCTTTGGAATATATTGCATAAAATGTATTAAATTCATTTGGTTAACGATATTTTTTGATATTTATTCTAGGATAAAAGCAATTGAAAATTGTAGTGGATGAAAACATTCCCGGTGCCGCGCAGTGCTTTGCTCAGTTTGGCGAAGTAGTGACTCGCAGCGGGCGACAGATTTGCCCGGCAGATGTGCAAGATGCCGATGCATTAATCGTGCGCTCAGTTACCAAGGTCAATAGGGCCCTGTTAGCCGGTACGCCAGTGCGGTTTGTTGGCTCGACCACAATCGGCAGCGATCATCTCGATAGCGAGTATTTGCGTGAGCAGAATATCCACTTTTGCACGGCGCCGGGTTCCAACGCTGAGTCAGTGGTAGATTATGTGCTCAGCGTGATCTGCACCCTTGAGGGATTGCTGGAAACGCTACTGGGGGGCGGGCGAGTTGGTATTGTTGGTTATGGCAATGTAGGTAAGCGGCTAGGACAGCGCTTGAGTGCTATCGGAATTCCCTGGCTGGCCTACGATCCGCTGCTCGACCCAAAACAACATCCTTGCTTGGCAACCCTAGAAGAAGTGGTAAATAGCGCGCTGCTGAGTTTACATGCGCCCTTAACGGTGTCGGGACTGTTCCCGAGCTTTCATATGCTTGATGCATTGTTGTTAGCCGCTATGCCAGCGAGTAGTGTGCTTTTGAGTGCTGGACGAGGGGAGGTGGTCGCCACCGACGAGTTGCTTAGTTTAATGGACTGCAGGCCGGATATCCGCTTGGCGCTCGATGTTTGGGAGGGGGAGCCGACGTTTTCGTCGGAATTGGCGGCGCGCTGCGCAATTTCAACCCCGCATATCGCTGGATATAGCCTTGATGGCAAAAAAACGGGCTTGCGGATGGTTGCGAGCGAATTGGCCGCCTTCCTTGGGCAATCATTGCATGTCGATGACAGTGAGGCAGCGGCGTCGGCGCTAGTTGTGAGCTGTATTGGCGATGACGCGCTCAGCGTGATTCGCGAGGCGGTATTGGCGGTGTATGACGTGTCTAGCGATAGTCAGCGCTTTCGCGAAATCATTCACACACCTGATCGCAGTGAGCAATTCGATTTGTTGCGCAAACATTATCCACCGCGCCGAGAATTAGGCTACTGCCATTTACACGCCGAGAATGCCGCAATGACTAATTTGCTGCACGCTCTGCAAGGCGGCAAATAAACTCAGCGTCACTGTCTTGTAGCGCCATTAAAGCGCTTTCGATCATCGCATCGCTGATCGGCACCTCTCGGCCATTGTGGTCGATAATTGCGCCGAGGTAGTTATCTTGCTGATCCACATTGCTCTCCTATGCGTGTTAAGTTGATGAATACTTGGATTTATTGGGCCACGATATGCAGCCGATGTACCTAAGTAATTTACGCAATTACGCGCTTTTGGTTCACGACTTTACATTTTTAGAAGGGAATACATGTTTAAGTTAGGCTTAATCGTAAACCCCGTGGCTGGCGCGGGCGGCCCTCTTGGCTTAAAAGGAAGCGATGATTTGCGCAGCAGCGATGGTCGTGCGGAAGCGCGTGCCCTGCGTTGCTTGGCGCATCTGGCGGCTCGGGCTAAGGGGCGGCTCACGGTGTTTGGTTATAGTGGCGCTATGTCGGCCCATACCAGTTTGGGTGATCATGATGACAGTGATTTGGCTGGTCTTCACTTTGTCTCGGTAGGCTGCCCGGCTTCTATCGACGAGACTAGGGCAGATGATACCAAGGCCGCGGCGCAGGCCTTATTGGCCGTTGGGGTAGATTTACTGCTCTTTGTGGGGGGCGATGGCACCGCGCGGGACGTTTTTGCCGCAGTAGGCTCTAATCTGCCTGCTTTAGGGGTACCCGCCGGTGTGAAAATGCATTCTGGCGTTTATGCGGTAAGCCCAGAAAGTGCTGCGGATATCGTATTGGCGCTTCTTGATGGCGGCTTGGTCGATATTGACCTTGCTGAGGTGCGCGATATCGATGAACTTGCCTTCAGGCAGGGACAGGTACGTTCTAAGTATTACGGTGAATTATTAGTGCCTCGGGTCGGCGGGTTTTTGCAACATGTGAAAGCTGGCGGGCGTGAGGTAGAGGAGCTGGTGGTCGCAGATATAGCCGACGAAGTCATTGCCGAAATGGAGGCGGATACCTTGTATTTGGTTGGGCCGGGCAGTACCACTCAGGGCGTAATGCTCGCCCTTGGCTTGGAAAACACCTTGCTGGGTTTCGATTTAATTAAGGATCAGCAATTATTGGCTAAGGATCTCAATGCCGAGGATATCGCCGCTGCTTTGTCGAATCATCGCGGCCCAGTCAAAGTATTGATTACAGCTATTGGTGGCCAAGGTCATATCTTAGGTCGAGGTAATCAACAGTTAAGTCCAGAGCTGATTCGCCAGATTGGCAGGGAAAATTTTATAGTCTTGGCGACCAAAACTAAGATAAGCGGCTTGGCTGGCCGCCCACTGCTGGTCGACAGTAATGATTTGGCTTTAGATAAATCCTGGGAGGGCTATATTCGGGTGATTACCGGTTATCGCGACGCAATAATGTATAGGGTGAGTGCATCGGGTGAGTGATTTTAAGGCGTTTGTGAAGCAAAGTAATTTCGCCCAATGGCCACAAAAAATACAGCAGGCAGGGGATGCACTGCGGCTGTTTCACGGGCGCGGTCAATGCTTCGTGGATTTTGAATACTTCAGCGTCGACTACTTTGAGCCAGTGCTCTGGATTGTTGTTTATCGCGAGCCAGAAGCCGAATTTTGGGCGGCCTTTTGTGGCGCACTCAAGGCCGAGCTTGGTGCGGTCTGCGCCGCTGCTATAGTTCAGAGTCGATATCATGACTCTCCAGCAAGCTATTGTTTATGGGGAGATATACCTAATAATTTCTCGGTAAAAGAAGGGGCGGCGGAATACCTAGTTGATCTGGCGGCAAAACAAAATATTGGCTATTTCATGGATATGCAGCCCACACGGGAGTGGCTGGCAGATCGGGCCGACGGCAAGCGAATTTTAAATCTGTTTGCCTACACCTGTGCTTTTTCGGTGGCCGCAGAATTGGCTGGCGCGACGCGGCTAGTGAATATCGACATGAGCAAGGGCGCGCTGCAAGTGGGTCGCGAAAACCACCGCCGCAATGACGCGCGATTAACGACCAGTGGTGAGGAGGCCGAACTCAAATTTTTGGGTCACGATATTCTTAAGTCCTGGGGCCGTCTGCGTAAGCTTGGGCCTTACGATATTGTGATCTGCGATCCACCGTCGTTGCAGAAAGGCAGCTTTGACGCCGTGAAGGATTACCCTAAGTTAGCACGACGCTTTAGGGAGTTGTTGCCCGAGGGCGGTGATATTGTGGCTTGCTTGAATGCGCCGTATTTAGATGAAGCGTTTTTGCGGGAGATAATGGCGGTTCATTGCCCAGAGGCTGAGTTTGTCGCGCGCTTGGCTGGGCGGGAAGATTTTCCTGAATTAAATTCGGATCGTGCCTTAAAAGTGCTGCACTATCGACTCGCGCCCCAAGTATAGGCCACGCAAGTCGATGTGGTCGGCCGCTTCAGCCGGTCTTGGTTTTAAGCTGCTTGCGGTAGCGTGCCAGGAAGTTGCCTAGGCGTTCAATAGCATCAGCTAAGTCCAGCTTGTTGGGCAGGAATACGAGGCGGAAATGATCCGCATCTGGCCAGTTAAAGCCTGAGCCCGGTACCAGTAATATCCGCTCCTGATTCAGCAATTCAAGAATCATCTTTTCATCGTCTTTAATTGGATATATCTCGGGGTCTAACCGTGGGAACATATAAATTGCGCCCTCGGGTTTGGTGCAGCTAACGCCGGGAATTTCATTTAGCATCTTATGAGCGAGATCGCGCTGCTCCAGCAGTCGACCACCTGGCAGAATCAGCTCATTGATACTCTGGTAGCCTCCCAGTGCAGTTTGAATAGCATGCTGGGCGGGTACGTTGGCGCACAGGCGCATCGACGATAGGATGTTTAAGCCTTCGATATAGTCGGTGGCGCGGTCTTTGGCACCGGACACAATCAACCAGCCGCTGCGAAAGCCAGCGAGTCGATAGGCCTTAGACAGACCATTGAAGGTCAGGCACAAAATATCGGCTTTGAGGCTGCCAATGGGAATGTGCACCGCCTCATCGTAGAGAATCTTGCTATAGATTTCGTCGGCAAACACCACCAGGTTGTGTTCTTCGGCTATGGCGACGAGCTGCTCAAGTAGCGCACGGCTATATACCGCACCGGTGGGGTTATTAGGGTTAATGATGACAATGGCTTTGGTGTTCGGCGTAATCTTGCTCAGAATATCGTCGACCGACGGCTCCCAGTTTTGCTCCTCTTGGCAAAGATAGTGCACGGGTGTTGCCCCGGAAAGGGAAACAACCGCTGTCCACAGTGGGTAATCCGGTGCTGGAATTAGCACTTCGTCGCCTTGATTCAGCAGCGCCTGGGTCGCTAAGCTAATCAGTTCGCTGGCGCCGTTACCTAGGTAGATGTCGCCAACTTCAACGCCGGGAATGCCGATTTTCTGGCATTCTTGCATTACCGCTTTGCGGGCGCTGTACAGGCCCTTGGAGTCGCTGTAGCCCTCGCTGTCTGGCAGCATTCGGATGACGTCTTGAATGATTTCATCTGGGGCGTTAAAGCCGAAGGGAGCGGGGTTGCCAATATTGAGCTTGAGGATGCGGTAGCCTTCCTCTTCTAACTCATTGGCGCGTTCGAGTACTGGGCCGCGAATGTCGTAGCACACGTTGTTTAATTTTTTCGACTTGCTATAAAGAGCCATGTCCTGCCTTCTTAATCGGCTGTTATGCCAGATTTTATGTCCGTGTTGGCGGTGACACCTTGTGGTGTCGCGCTGGTAGTGCTTAACCTAGAATGCTAAATTTGCTCAAGCGATTAATACTGGTGAAGTATGGAAGCGCCAAAACAGAGTGCATCGATTATACGGTGTTGTAGTGCCCAAGGTGGAGAGCTTTTCGTGGAAAAAATAGTGAAATCTGAGCAAGAATGGCGGGAACTTCTCTCTAATGAGGAGTTTCAGGTTTGTCGGCAGAAAGGAACTGAGCGCGCGTTTACGGGTGAATATAACGATGAAAAAACAGCGGGCACCTATAAATGCCGTTGTTGCGGCTTGGCTTTATTTACTTCAGACACCAAGTACGACTCGGGTTCCGGTTGGCCGAGTTTTTATCAGCCAAGTAAAGAGGACGTTGTGGCAGTTAATAGAGACATTAGCCATGGCATGGTGAGAGAAGAGGTTGTTTGCGCCCGCTGCGATGCGCATTTAGGGCATGTTTTTCCTGATGGGCCTGCGCCAACGGGGCAGCGCTATTGTATTAACTCGCTGTCGCTGAAATTAGAATCAAAATAAGCTGGCTACTTGTTGCGCAGTTTGGCTGTTAATTGGTCAAAATAGGCGCAAAATTGGATTTATTTCACTTTAAATGTAAAAGCGACTTGACGTCGGCGCCTAAGGTTTCTAGAATTCGCGCCACTTTCAGACATCAAGTGACTCGGAGTCTGGAAGGGTTTGCGGCGTCCCCTTCGTCTAGTGGCCTAGGACACTGCCCTTTCACGGCAGTAACAGGGGTTCGAGTCCCCTAGGGGACGCCATTATTCAGCTTTGCTGATATGTCGGCACAGCGAAAAAGAGAAGCAGAAATGCTTCTCTTTTTTTTTGGAAAAAATTTGAAATTGGCATGAAAATATCCTTGACGGGGTGGGGTAGGCGCACTAGAATGCGCGCTCTTTCAAGGACAGCAGCTTTGTTCTGGAAAGAGCTCGCGGCGTCCCCTTCGTCTAGTGGCCTAGGACACTGCCCTTTCACGGCAGTAACAGGGGTTCGAGTCCCCTAGGGGACGCCATTTAATTTGCGTCACAGCGCGTAAATTTGTCAGTTTACAGTTGATCTGTTAATTGACAGTTTGATGAAAACTTTTTATTATGCGAGCCGCTTAGGTTTGACGTAAAAAGACTGTTTAATCAAGGCTGTACGGCATATGTGAAATTGATTTAAACTAGCTTTTAAATCTCATGTCGTGATTTGCGGGAATAGCTCAGTTGGTAGAGCGCAACCTTGCCAAGGTTGAGGTCGGGAGTTCGAGCCTCCTTTCCCGCTCCAAATTCTAAAAAGCGAAGCGTCTGCTTCGCTTTTTTTTCGTCCGTGCTTTTTGCGCTTAACGTGCGCCATGCATGACCGCCAGGGAGCAGTCCCAGCGGTGCGTTCCTGTTGCTCAATGCATGCCAAATTGCTGGGCGCGGATGTTGCGATACGAGGTGTTTGAATCCTCCGCGCTCTGTTCGTAATACAGCTCTTCAATGTTTTGATAGCGCTCTAGCTCATCGTCGCCAAGATAGTGCAGGCAGTCCCCGCCAAAAAACCACAGAAGATCGCGATGCATATGCGGGGTGATGTCTGGGTAGTGGCTGATAATGTGCGTTATAATGTCTTGGCCGAGGTTGATGTAGTCGTCGCTTTTTGCGAAGTCGGCTTCGAGCTTAGCAAGCTTGTCGAGTAGTTCTGTATTGCTTTCTTTGCTATGCGCAGGGTGCTCAGGGAGAATCTTGGCGCCGAGCGCGTGCAGCTCGCTACAGAGTTGCAGATAGTATTCATTTCGTTTTGTCACGGGGTCTCCAAAGCGGATTATTGCAGATCAGTTCTGCGAGTAGACTTCTGCTGTCTAGTGTATTCCATCGAGCTGGCGTGGCAAAATAGTCGGCTTATCAAATGAGAACCAGATTTAGGAAATCCATTATGGCGATTGCCCTAGAGATTAAGGGATTACGCAAGGTTTATGACAATGGTTTTGAGGCGCTAAAAGGCATTGATTTAGAAGTTAAAGAGGGCGATTTTTACGCCCTGCTGGGGCCAAACGGCGCAGGTAAATCGACTACGATTGGTATTGTGTCGTCGCTGGTTAAGAAAACCGCTGGCGAAGTGCGCATCTTTGGCCACTCAATTGACAGTGAATTGGCTGCGGCGAAACGTGAAATTGGCTTGGTTCCTCAGGAGTTCAATTTCTCTAGTTTTGAATCAGTCTGGGATATCGTGGTGAATCAGGCGGGCTATTACGGTTTAAACCGTAAAGTGGCCGGCGAGCGCGCCGAGAAATATTTAAAAAAGCTGGGGCTGTGGGATAAGCGTAAGGTCGCTTCGCGAATGCTGTCCGGGGGCATGAAACGGCGTTTGATGATCGCCCGGGCCTTGGTGCATGAACCCCGGCTATTAATTCTCGACGAGCCCACCGCGGGTGTAGATATAGAGCTACGCCGCTCGATGTGGGAATTTCTCACCGAAATTAATCGCAGCGGCACCACCATTATTTTGACCACCCACTACCTGGAAGAAGCGGAAAGCTTGTGTCGCCATATTGCGATTATTGATGCTGGCGTCATCGTTGAAAACACCACGATGAAAGCGCTGCTTAAACAGTTGCAGAAAGAGACCTTTATCCTCGATGTTCGCGATGGCATTAAGACCGATATCAGCGTTCCTGGTTTTGAGACGCGTATGGTCGACGAGCACACCCTTGAGCTGGTGCTGAATAAGGGGACGTCACTCAATGAGGTATTTGTGGCCTTGAATGGCAGTGGTATTGAGGTGAGCAGTATGCGCAATAAGGCGAATCGGCTTGAAGAGTTGTTTGTGGCGTTGTTAAACGCCAAGTAGCCCGCCCACGTATTGATAAGGATGAAATATTAATGACATTAGCAGAGCAGTGGGTCGCGTTTTATACGATCGTCCGCAAAGAGATTAGACGCTTTTTGCGTATTTGGATGCAAACCTTGTTGCCGCCCGCCATCACTATGTCGCTGTACTTTGTGATATTTGGTGCCTTGATCGGCTCCCGTATTGGGCAAATGGGCGGCTTCAGCTACATGGAATTTGTGGTGCCGGGCTTGATCATGATGTCGGTAATTACCAATGCTTACTCCAATGTAGTGTCATCGTTTTTTGGCGCAAAATTTCAACATTTTGTCGAAGAAATTTTGGTGTCGCCAATGTCGAATAACACCATACTCTGGGGCTTTGTTCTTGGCGGAGTGACGCGCGGTTTGCTGGTCGGCATTATTGTTACAGCGTTGTCGCTGTTCTTCACCACATTGCATATCCAGCACATTGGGGTAACGATTGCGATTGTGTTGATGACCTCAATCATGTTTTCGCTGGCGGGCTTTATTAATGCGGTTTTCGCCAACAACTTTGATGACGTCTCTATTGTGCCGGTCTTTGTTTTGACGCCGTTAACCTATTTGGGCGGTGTATTTTACTCCATCGATTTACTCCCTGAGTTTTGGGCTGGGGTGTCGCGCTTGAATCCTATGCTCTATATCGTCAATGCCTTCCGCTATGGCGTGCTGGGCGTGTCTGATGTGAATGTCACCACGGCCTTTATCATGGTTGGAGTGTTTACTTTAGCGGCATATGCATATTGTATGCATCTTCTGCGTACGGGCACTCGCCTGCGTCAATGAATTGTCTCTGGGGTAGTGGTTTAGTAAAAAAACGGATGAAACATGAGTGAACAGCTAAGTCATGGGCCACTAGGCGAGCAGGTAGATTATCCCAGTCAATACGACCCGAGCTGCTTGCATCCAATTGTTAGGCAGGCGGGGCGTGATGGTTTAGGGCTTGGTGATGTGTTGCCCTTTGGCGGCGTGGATATTTGGAATGCCTATGAATTGTCTTGCTTAAACGAGCAGGGCAAGCCCTTGGTTGCCTGTGCCGAGTTTCGGGTACCGGCCCAGTCACCTAATATCATCGAGTCAAAATCCTTTAAGCTTTACCTTAACTCGTTTAATCAAACTCGTTTAAGCGGTCTAGATGCCATGGCCGAAATGCTGCGCCACGATTTGAGCCTGGCTGCCGGGGCCGAGGTCCAGGTAGCAATCTATTGTCCCGAAGATTGGCCCGCCAATTACAGTATTGCGCTACCACGCGGCGAGTGTATTGACGGTCTAGATATTTGTCCGGATAGCTATCAACCGAGCCCGAGCTTATTGTCTGCGAATACCGGCAATGTGATCGAGGAGACCCTGTACAGCCATTTGTTGCGTTCTCGCTGCCCGGTGACTTCACAGCCCGATTGGGCAAGTATTGAAATTAGCTACCGTGGGCCGCGTATAAATCAAGAGGGTTTGTTAGCGTATTTGGTGTCTTTTCGTGAGCATGACGATTTTCATGAGCAGTGTGTTGAACAGATCTTTAGCGATATTAGTCGCTACTGCGCACCGGTGCGGTTAACGGTTTACGCTCGCTACCTGCGGCGTGGTGGCTTGGATATTAATCCTTGGCGAAGCAATGATGACTTGGCGAGTCCAGAGAATCGCCGAGGTGCGCGGCAATGACGATTAAGGCTACTTAAGCACCTTCCCGCCAGTCAGAGATGACCGCGGCCAGCTTTTTTAAATAGCTATTGAAATTGGTGGACTTGCTGATAAACGCATCTGCACCGAGGGCAATGCATTCGCTTCGCTCCCGATAGGACACAGTTTGCATCACGATATAAATGTGATCGTAGCGCTTATCTTCGCGGATGAACTGTAGAGCCGACTTCCCATTCATTCGTCGCATGCTGATGTCTAGAAATATGACATCGGGGAGTTCGCCATTTTTTTTGTGGTCGAGTTCATTGAGAAGTATTTCACCGTCGTCAATTTCACGCAGCCGCAGCTGTGTACCCAAGCGGCTGAGGGTTTCTTTGAAAATGATTCTGTCGGCCTTGGAGTCATCAACTATCCAGAAACTCGGGCTTCGGGTTTCAGTCATGCAGGTTTTCCCATTCGAAGCGGGTACTTCGCCTAGGGTAGTGATGACAGCATTCTTGAGCTGTAGGGGATTTCCCGTATGTGGTCGGCGCCTTGCGGGCCGATAGTATGCTGATGATAGGTAGTTGAACGGATTCCCTGTAGCGGGGCTTGGCAGCATAATTGCCTGCATATTTAATGCGCTCAGGAGTACCACATGCTTATCGCAAGTTACTTGCTAGGCTATGACGAGGACGGAAGTGTACGCCATATCGCGGTCGATAATATCCTGCCAGACGTAAAGCAGAGTTTTGATTACACCCTTTATCCGCGCGAATCGGCAAAAGGTCAGGAGATTCTCGATTTGGTCTTGTTGTTTGCCGAGGCTGACGAACACCGTAAAACTATCTGCTTACCTAATCTCCCGCTTCCCGTAGCGAGTCACTTGCTATCAGGTCAGCCTTTGCAAATAATTGATTTTGCTTATGGTCGGGTCGTGCGCTTGGCCTTCGACGCGCCCGTGTCTCAGCAGCGTTGTGCCTGATGAGTTTTTGGCGGAAAAGTAAATCCAGTGCCCTCGAAGCGAAATGCTATTCAATGCATGGCCCTCAGTCGACGATTAGCTTGTGTCCGATCAGTCAGCGCCTGAGCTATTCTGCTAATTTTTCTGCGCAGACTCCCGAGTCAATTGCCGGGCGAATTCAAGAGGACTACCGCTTTTCTCCCGACGCGGATACCCTAAATTATTTTATTAGCTTGTCCGAGCGCCTAACTAAAGCAAACGATGCGAAAGTGAAAGCGGCTAAACTGTAAATTTCCACTGCGTTCGCCACCATCCTTGTTTATCATGTTCCCCTAGATTTTAATTTATTGGGGTTCCCGTGTCAGATATAAATAATCGCCAAGCGTTTGTCACCATGCTGGGCCTGCAAGATCGTATGAATTCCAAGGTTCACGCTGAGTGGCGAAGCCAAGGTTTTGCTTGGTATCGCGCGGCGTGGATCGAGTGTGCTGAATTAATGGATCACTACGGTTACAAATGGTGGAAAAAACAACAGCCTGATATTCAACAAGTACAGTTAGAAATTGTTGATATCTGGCACTTCGGCTTGAGCGCTATGTTCAGAGTGGGCGCAGATGTTGATGAGCTAGCCGATGAAATTGTCGCCGAACTCGGTAATTACCGCGCTTCTGGTAAAGATGTATTGGCGGCAACGGAGTCGCTCGCAGCTTACTGCCTAACTGAAAAAGCCTTTTCGGTGAGTTTGTTCTGGGACCTTATGGCCGCGGCCGAGCTGAACTTTGATCAGCTCTATAAACAGTACGTGGGTAAAAACGTGCTGAATTTTTTCCGCCAAGATCACGGTTATAAAGACGGTAGTTACATCAAAATCTGGCAAGGTGAAGAGGACAATGTCCATCTTGTGGAAATACTGGTTACAGCCGATATGGCATCGCCGCAATTTGCTGACGATGTCTACCAGAGCCTAGCTGCTCGCTACCCCGTGGTTTAAAGATGTCTGTGGATAAAGTTTCTACTTCAGCGCTCGCTAAACTTGGTGAAATACCGGTTCAACAGCTGTTTTCAGTGCTTAAAGATTACGGTTGGATTCGCAAAGCGGACGAGGGCTGGTTCTTAACCGCCAAAGGTGAGTTTGAGGGCGGTAGCTATGTCAACAGCAAGCGTTACGGCCGCTATATTGTCTGGCCGTCAACGCTCTTAGATCACCCGCTTTTTCAAGCCTTAGAAAGCAATAAACTCCTGTCTGCCGCTGCCTTGGGGCGAGCTGAGGGGTTTAGCGGTCGAGAGATCAACCGGATGTTAGTTGAACTGGGCTGGCTAAAGCCCAGTCACCGGGGTTGGGAGTTGACCGAGCAGGGCATTAAGGAGGGGGGGCAAGTCTTTGAAAATCAGCAAAGCAGTTTGAGTTATGTGCTGTGGCCCGAAGATATTCCGCTGCGAGGGGGCTTTAAGCGCATCTTGGCACTCTGCAAGCCTGATGCCCCAAGTGGCGGTGATTTATTTGCTGCGACGAGCCTAGAATTGCGCAGTATTGATGGCAAGGCGTGTAAAAACCAGGGTCACTGGGCAATTGCGCAGTGGCTGTACCTGGCTGGCCTACGTTACGCCATGTACCGTGCTTTGCCAGTAGCGGAGTTGTTAGTCAGTGATTTTTACCTGCCACAAAGCGGCGTGTATATCGAGTATTGGGGAGCAGATGATCACTCTGATATTATTTCTGCCCGCATGCGTCGGGCTGAACTGTGTAAAAAATTGGGTTTTGCAGTGGTCGACGTGCACCCCGAAGACATGGCAAATTTAGACGACTATTTGAGTCGTCACCTGCAAAGTCTTGGGGTCGATTTTTACTAAGATTCGCCTTGGCTAAACTAGCGACTTAGCTCCTGCTTAATGGCTTCGGCTAGGGCGAGATCTTTGGCGCTTAAACCGCCAGCATCGTGGGTGGTCAGAGCGATGCTAACTTTTTTGTAAACATTGCTCCATTCCGGGTGGTGATCAATTTTTTCGGCGCGCATGGCTACCCGAGTCATAAAGGCAAAGGCGCTGATGAAATTATCAAACTCCAAATCAGTGCAAAGTTTTCCGTCGCGCAACTCCCAACCTTTTAATTCTGATAATGCATCGCTGACTTCTTGCTCGGTAAGTTTAACGGTCATATCACGCCCTTTTTTATAAGAAATACACCACATTCCATATGGTGAGTGTACGGGAACTGGTCAAACAGCGCGAAGTCCTTTACCGCGTGTGATTTTGTTAATATTTCCAAATCTCGGTGTAGGGTCTCGGGGTTGCAGGAGATATAAACGATACGGGGGAAACGAGCAATAAACGCTCGGCTCGCTTCATCTAGACCGGCTCTCGGCGGATCGACGAACACGGTATCGATTGCGTAGCTGTCCAAATCAACATTGGCCAAGCGGCGGAAGCTCCGCTCCTTGTTTAGGGCCGAGGTTAGCTCCTCACTCGACATACGCAGCACTACCGCGTTCTCTACTGCGTTCATGGCGAAGTTCTCGTGGGCGGCCTTTACCGAGGTTTTGGAAATCTCGGTGGCAAGTACCCGACGAAAATGACTGGCCAGTGGAATTGTAAAATTACCGTTGCCACAATACAGCTCGAGTAAATCTGTTTGGGGGTTGTGGCCACAGCGGGCTTTGGCCCAGCTCACCATTTTGGCATTGACTTGGCCATTAGGCTGGGTAAATCCGCCCTCGTATTGGTGGTAGGCGTAGTGCTGGCCATCGACAGGCAGCTGCTCGAGTACGTAGTCTCTCCCCAAAACCAGCTTCTGCTTTTTACTGCGGCCAATAATTTGAATATTGAATTTGGCTGCAACGGTTTGCGCGGCAGCTTGCCACTCGTCGTCTAAGCGGCGGTGGTAAATTAAGGTGACCAGAGTATCGCCGCTTAGCGTACTCAGAAAATCAATTTGGTATAGCCGCTTACTCAGTGCTAGCTGCTCGCCTAAGGCCTGCCGCAGCGGCTCCATAAGCTCACATATCGCGCGCGAGGCCGTGGGGAAGTGCTCGATGCGCACTGGCACTCTCGGCTCGGCTGGATCAAACATGGCGTAAAAGAAGCTGTCACCTTCGTGCCAAATGCGGAACTCAGCGCGCAGGCGGTAATGCTCGGCGGGCGATGGGTAAACTTCTGGCTCTGGCAGTTGGAGGTCGGCGAAGAGTGCGCTTACTGCGCCGACTTTGTCAGTGAGTAATTGTGGGTATTTCGCAGGGTCTAGTGGTCTAAAACTCATATTGATTCCGTGGCTGTGGCGGTAAGCCGCTTGCGGTTACGCTGTTGCCATATTGATTGGGCACTCGCGAGGCATTCTGTTTGACTCAGCTCGGGATTGCGTAATTGCAAAGCGATGGCGATAGTGCCTTGAATGGCGAGGCGACCATATTCGGTAACGTCATCGTCACGCCACGCGTTTAATAGATCGCTTAGGGCTAAAGTCTCAAGTTTTTCTTGGCGGCCCTCGATCATGCGCGGCCATTCCGATTCTGCTAATACACCATTGTGAACAGTTTTTACTCGGCAAGTTGCCTCGGGCTTGCGCTCGGCTTCACCCGCTTCGCCTTTAAAGACAACGGCGTGGGCTTGCGCTAATAAAGCGGCGGCTTGTTGGTGGTTGTCAGCGTAGGCAGGGTGAAAAATACTTTGTATTGAGTAATCCGCTGCTAGTGGATTAAGCAGCCGAGATAAGGTGTGTACTGGTGAGCGCAGGCCAAACTGCGCGCGGAGATCGATCATGCGCTGCAGGGGCAAGGAGAAGCGCCCGAGGGGCAAGTAAGCAAAGTTGCGGCTGTCTAGCTTTAGGCTGACATCCTGCCAGTCCTGAGCGCAGGGCTCGCCCAAGGCGTTTAGCACCTGCTCGCTATAAACTCGGTCGGCAGTGTGGCCTGCTGCGCCGTGCATGAATACCCGCAAACCGCTGTCGGCCAACGCGAGTGCGGCGAGGAGATACCAGGGCTGTTGGCGCCGCTTGCCGGCGTAGCTTGCCCAGTCTAAATCTGCCGCAATTACGGGTGCATTGAGGGTTTCGCGAATTGCGCGCACAAACCCTGCCAGCTCTTCGCAACTTTCTTCTTTTACCCGCAGCAGCATAAGAAAGGCGCCTAGCTGCACGTCTTCAACCTCGCCCCGCATAATCATGCCCATTGCGGCGTAGGCTTCGTCAGCACTGAGCGAGCGCGATCCAGTCTTGCCTTTACCGAGAATGCGAACATATTGCGCAAAAGGGTGTTCCATCATAGTGTTTTTAGCTCGGATTAATTTACAGGCAGTTGTCGGGGCGGGGCAGCCCGGCAATTTTACTGAGTAACTTTGCCGGGCTGCCGGGAAAGTGCTTAAGAAAATACAGGCTGTTACCCTTGTCGTCGCCGAGCGTTAGCTTGGCGTATTTTATCAGTGGCCGCATCGCGGGGGACAGGCCAAATTGCTGATAATAGTGCTGTACGAGCTGGATTAATTGCCAGTGGCTATCGCTAAGCTTAATGTCGGCTTCCGCGGCGAGCTCCTCGGCGACGGCGGGGGACCAATCTTTGAGGTCTTTGAGAAAGCCATCAGGGTCGGTGGCGATGCTGCAGCCATTTACGATTATCGCCGCCATCTTACCAGCTCAAGCAGTGACGGTGCTGCGCGCAGAGCGCGACAAAGCCAGGGTAGTCGACCAGCGTTATCGCCGCAATTGGGCTTATTCCGCGACGATCAACGTCGTCGCTCAATGCCGAAATACGAATATTGCGGTGCTCAAGTGTAATTTGTGTTGCGGCAAGCACGACGGCGTCTTCGATAAGGATAAGAGCATCACCGTCGCTCATACTGAAAAGGCATCGGTTTAGGCTGCTCGGGCTGCTTAATATATGTAGGCTCACCTAAAAACTCTGTATTCGATCGGCGCTGCGCATTAAGTCAGCGAGTTCTGTGGCGGAGAGGGCTTTAGCGTGGGGTGCCAAGTTTGTGGCTGATATGTTTCTGCTCGTGCAGTCGTCACTAAGGTAATAGATATTCTCAATTTCGTACAGCGGCAGAGCATTGATTACACCGATATGCGGTTTTTTTTCGGTATTGCCTTTATCTTGCGTATTGAGTAATTGATAAATCGCATCTTGAGCAAAAACGAGGCTGACGTGTTGATCGAATGCGGCGCTGGCCAAAGCCATATCCAATGCTTCTCGGGCAATGCTGTGACCGTAGGGTGCTCGTGTAAACAAATACAAAAATGTCACTGGGCATTACCGCCAAAGCGAATGACGCGGTCAGCATTTTGGCATGCGTCTACCCACTGACCTAGGCCGCCAATGCTAAAGCCATCAGCCAAGTTGTGGCCGTCAAGTTCGTAGCGGGCAGCTTCTTTTGCGTCCACAATGCCGCGGCGCAGCGCACTGGAAATACAGACAACTAAATCTAAATCAAAGGTTTTCTGCAAGTTTGTCCACTGCTTCGGTACCGCAATTTCATCTTGAGGAGGCGTCGTAAAGCGATTGGCGCAATGCACACCATCGTTAAAGAAAAATACCCGGTAAATTTGATGACCACTATCGAGGGCTGCTTGGCAAAAACGTAGGGCAGTTAAGCTAGATTGGTCGGTACAGGGTTGGCCGCTGACGAGTAAAGCGAAACTGAGGCTCATGAGAGCCTCAGTTGAGTTGCAGGTGCACTTAGGGGGTGATTAATCATCGCTACCAAAAATGCCAAGCAAATGCAGTAAGTGTACAAACAGATTGTAAATATCCAGATAGAGGGCGACGGTCGCGCGAATATAATTTGTTTCGCCGCCATGGATGATTCTGCTGGTATCAAACAAAATCAAACCAGACATAATAAATACGGCTGCGGCTGAAATTGCCAGCGATGCCGCGGGCACCTGGAAAAATAGGTTCGCAATGCTGGCAACGACCATGACCAGCAAACCGATCATCAAAAAACCGCCGAGAAAGGAGAAGTCTTTACGGGTAGTTAATACATAGGCTGAAAGGCCAAAGAACACCAGGGCGGTGCCGCCAAGAGCCTGCATTACTAGCTCGCCGCCATTGGGTAGCGAGAGGTACATTTTTAGCATTGGTCCGAGGGCTGCACCCAATAGGCCAGTGAATACAAATATGGCAATAATGCCTTTGCTTGAATCTGCGGTTTTGTGGACTACAAACAGCATGACAAAGCCGAGTATGGACAAAACTAGTCCAGTGCCATGGCCGATGTTGAGGGCCATTGCCAGGCCAGCGCAGAGTGCGCTAGTGACAAGGGTCATGCCTAGCAGCATATAAGTATTGCGCAGCACCTTGTTGGTTTCGAGAACGGGCTGGGCGTGCGCGCCTGTCTGAAAGACCGATTTGTCTTGCATGGATGACTCCGTAGTAAAAGAAGGGTTAAAGCTTTGGCAATCATACTTCGTGGGGTGTTACGACTGCAAGCCTATGCATGCCAAGGTTAACTTAGCTTAATCCAGTTAATCTTAATTGCTGGCTAACCTCGGTAAATGCTTTACTTTGAATATCGGCAAGGTCCGCTAGGCTAATATCGGGCGATAAGGCTGTAATTTGGGGCCAATTGCCCTTGCTTAGGGCAATTGCAAGGTCGAGAATTTCACCGTAAGCTCCCGAGTGATCGAGGAGGGCCGCCGTCATGGTTGCGGATAAGCCAAGTTTTGAGCAAACGTCTTCCAGCGGGATGTCTATAAAGGCGTCTAGCAGTGAAAACATGCCAGTAGTGTATGCGGTGTGCTGATCTGCGTCGCCATGTTTTTGCGCGAGCAATTGGCACAAATAGGCGCGCGATAGTGCTTGCTCTAACAGGGCGCGGGGTTTGTGGTCTAGGCGACCCAGCGCCAGCATAGTGGCCCACGACTTTATGCGATTGACTCCAGCCATGGTGGCCGCATGATGCACCGAGGTGATTTCTGTCACTTTTGCAACGCTGGCCGAGTTCATGAACTGCAGAATGCGGTAGCTTAGCTGTGGGTCGCTTTGAATCGCGCTGCTGATATCCAGCATCGTGTTTTCGTCATTGCTTAATACTTTCAATAAGCGCATAACCGCAAATTGGCTGTCATTGTTGCGTTTACCGAATAAAGGGGCTGGCCGACTGAAGAAAAAGCCCTGAAAAAGACTGTAGCCTTCTTCTTTGCAGCGCTCAAACTCTTTAACGGTTTCAACCTTTTCTGCTAGCCAAATCAAGCCATCGCGCTGGTGTTGCTGCAGCAATGATGCAGAACTGTAGCCGGGTAATAAATCACTTATATCCACTTTAACGATGTCAACGTAGGGGAGCCATTTGCCCTGTTCGGGGTCGCCAATATAGTCATCTAGGGCGACTTTAAAGCCGAGCTTACGAAGTTGCTGAACGGCTTCAATATTGGCTGGTGTGGCAGAGATATATTCAAGCACTTCACAGACGAGCTGTTGGGCTTGCACTGCGGGAGGGTTGCACAACCAAGACTCAGTGAGATTAACGAAAGCGGGGAGCCCATTGGTAATGGCGTCGATGCCGAGGTCATGAAAGGCGCCAATTAAAACTTCGCCCGTCGCCATAGTGCCATTTTCGTTTTGTGATTTTAGTGAGTCTATTTCGACTGAGCGGCAAAGCAATTCATAGGCTACGGTTTTTCCGTACCTATCTAGTATGGGTTGGCGGGCCATTAGCAGTGTGCTGCTGTCACTCATTAATAAGTCTCATGCCCATTGCGTTGCTCGGCGCTTATACATCGCGCTGTTAGACGGCTAGGGAGTGCGTCTGCTGAACATTCATTTGAGTAGAGTGTAGTGTTTAATGCGGACGTAGCGAGGACGCGCAATTAATTGGCGCATATTAACGGTTTGGATTGCAGTTTATAACGTGGGCTTGTACGTAGAGGGGGCTAACGAGGTGCTAAAAGTGGCGGAGGGGCAGGGATTTGAACCCTGGGTTGGGATGAACCAACGCCGGTTTTCAAGACCGGTGCAATCGACCACTCTGCCACCCCTCCGCAGCAGTTGCGAATTATACAGAGCTTGTTAGGCGAAACAAGCGGTATTGAGAAAAAGACTTATAAATCAGTTTGATGTATTAGGATTTGCTTAAATTTTAGGCAATAAAAAGCCCGGCACAGGGCCGGGCTAGTGGTTTTAGGCGCTTTGCTTAATTGCGCGGATCGTTTGCTGCTCGGGGTGCAGCAGGGCGATTCGGGCTAGGTTGAGCAATTATGCTTGGATCGAGTTTCGGTGCTTGCGGCTGCGATGTAACGATCTCAAGGGCTTTTAGCGGTTTTGGCGCCACTCTTGGGTCATTGCTTGCGCGGCCTACAGGCCGTGGCTTGACAGCTGCTGTTTCGCTAGCAGGCGTCTTTGCGACAGGCTTACTCACCGGTTTAGCGATTTTTTCCGCAGCTGGCTTAGCCTGTGGTGACGTATCTGCCTCGGTCTCGATTTCCGCGCTCGCTACCGTGGCTGGTATTTCTTTATCTGCGCTCGTAGCGACCTCGGGTGCAGCGACGACCTCAGAGGCTGCTGCCGTTTCTACGGTAGCTTCTGGCGCGGGAGCTGGCTCGCTAAATGTGCTGGCGACAGGTTCCGCTGGCTTAATTGTGACAGCTTCTGGTGCTGGCGCTGCAATGACGGGCTCTGGGGTGGGCGCTGCAATTGGAGCTGCTTCAGTCTGCACAGTGTTCTCTGTGGTCTTTTCGGCGGCAACAGCAGGGCTTGGTGGCGCCTCTGTTGCTACGGTCTCGTTTTGCTCTGGAACAAAGCGAGCGGTGGTTGTTGGGGTGATCGGCGTGAACTCATTCTCTTCAGCCGTGGGTTTTTTTGCCGCTGGAGCGGTATTTGCGGGCTTGGTTTCTGGCGTTGCGGTTGCTGCTTTTTCCGCAATAGCGGCATCAGTAGCGTCCGTCGCCTTGTTGTTTACTTGATTCTCAGTAGCGACGGCGGTGTCATCGCTGGGCGCAGGGGTCCGACGACGCTCTTGCTGATTGCGCGGTCTGCGGTTGCCTGGGCGGCGCTTTGGTCTCGCTTGGCCTTCATTCTCGGTGTTCGCTGGTGTTTCAGCCGCTTCGATTGGCGCCTCTACTTTAGCTGCTTGGGCCTCGACGCGGTTGCTGCGGTTATCAGTTACTCGGTTATCGTCGCGCGCTTGACGCTGGTCGGGGCTGCGGCGATTGCGACCACCACGATTGTTGCGATTTCCCTGACGAGGGTTGTTGCTATTGCGGTTGCCTTCGTTGCGGCGTTTGGGTGCTGGCGCTGGTTCGGGCTCTGGCTCGGGCTCGGCGGTTTTAAATAGCCCGCTTAGGCTTTTGCCTAGTTTGCTGAAAAAGCCTTCGCCGGTTGCGGCAGGTGTCGCAGGGGTTTTTGCTGCTACCGCTTCGGTGGCAGCGGGTGCTGGGGCCTTGGGGGCGAGGGTGCGAACGACGGCGGCAGCGGGTGCAGGTGTCGAAACAACTTCGTCAGAGATTTCTTTTTCGGCTTCGAGGTCGGCTACTATCTTGTAGCTGATCTCTTGTTCGTCACCGAGATCGCTTTCGCGCAGGCGAACCACTTCAAAGTGGGGGGTGTCGAGCGCTGGAGTTGGGATAACCATGACCCGCACGCCGCTGCGTTGCTCGATATCGTATATTGCGGTGCGCTTTTCGTTAAGCAAGTACGATGCAACATTGACTGGCACAATGGCGCGAATTTCAGCGCTTTTCTCTTTGTTTGCTTCCTCTTCGACGAGGCGAAGAATGGATAGTGCGAGAGAGTTGGTGTCGCGAATAGTACCCTGACCGCTGCAGCGTGGGCAGACTTTGGCGCTGGTTTCACCCAGTGACGGACGCAGGCGCTGGCGAGACATTTCTAATAAGCCAAAGCGAGAGATACGGCCGATTTGAATGCGGGCGCGGTCTGGCTCCATCGCATCGCGAACGCGATTCTCGACTTCCCGCTGGTTTTTTGCCGCCAGCATGTCGATGAAATCGACAACAATTAAGCCGCCGATATCGCGCAGCCGCAGCTGGCGAGCAATCTCGTCAGCTGCTTCTAAATTGGTTTGCAGAGCAGTTTCTTCAATGTCTCCGCCCTTCGTAGCGCGGGCCGAGTTAATATCGATAGAAACCAATGCTTCGGTAGGATCGATAACAATCGAGCCGCCAGAGGGGAGTTGCACTTCACGCTGGAAAGCCGATTCGATTTGGCTTTCGATTTGGTAGCGGTTGAAGAGGGGTACTTGATCCTTATACAGGCGAATCTTGCTCTTAAAGTGCGGCATTACCTGCTCAACGAAATGCATGGCTTCGTTGTAGGACTCTTCTGAGTCGATTAAAACTTGGTCGATATCGTCGCGAAGATAGTCGCGAATAGCACGGATAATGACGTTGCTTTCTTGCAGGATCAGGATCGGTGCCTTGCGCTCCTCAGATGCTTGCTTGATTGCCGACCAGAGGTGCAGCAAATAATCTAAATCCCACTGCAGCTCTTCTGAGCTGCGGCCAACCCCAGCGGTACGGACAATAACGCCCATCGCATCGGGGATGTTGATTGAGTTTAAAGCGTCGCGTAATTCAGTGCGCTCGTCGCCCTCGATGCGGCGAGAGATGCCGCCGGCTCGTGGGTTGTTGGGCATTAAGACCATATAGCGGCCAGCGAGGCTTATAAAGGTAGTGAGGGCTGCGCCTTTATTGCCGCGCTCTTCCTTTTCTACCTGAACAATGACCTGAGTGCCTTCTTTGACAAGATCTTTAATTTTGGCGCGACCGCCGCTGCCATCGGCAGGGTTGCGGTAGAAGTATTCTTTAGAGATTTCTTTGAGGGGTAGAAAGCCGTGGCGCTCAGCACCAAAATCGACAAAGGCGGCTTCAAGGCTTGGTTCTACGCGGGTTATGGTCCCTTTGTAGACGTTGGCTTTCTTTTGTACGCGGGTGCGATTTTCGATATCCAGGTCAAACAAGCGTTGGCCATCGACGAGGGCAACGCGCAACTCTTCTGGTTGAGTTGCGTTAATAAGCATTCTTTTCATGAGCTAAAAATCCCAAAAGCCGGGATTTGTCGGGCCGCTCATGCGATTGAGCATCTTTAAGCGTTCTGATGTAGGCTGTATTAGCTGGTGAGGCTGCTGATTTATTGCTGCGTGCACCTTGTACATCAGTGGGGCCGCGTTGCCTGGCCGTTATATTCCAGTTCGCTTATTCTGGCCTTGAGGCCTTCTGCGCTGGGCGTCTTTCATCTATTACTGTTGGGCGCAATTTGCGGCGCCAGTATTGGTAACGTTCTTTACGTCGCTTTCTCAGAGTTCTATCGCACTTGCGGTGCTAACAAATATCGGCAGCACTATTATTTAATGTACCGACACTACGGTAGAATGCCCGCCGGTACACTGCTATTCACTTATGTAAATAAGGCTATGCGAATGTGTCGCAATCTTTGCCTTAGTATTAGCCGGCGGTCTTCCCTCTCATCACAGCCCTGCTGTGGTGGGAACCGGACCCGGTTGCTACCGGGCGACTATACCAGTAATCAATAACTAACTCAATGAGTTACAGGAGTGTACGTGGAATCCGAAAAAGTCATCAATCCCGTGGTTCGTTTGGTGGCGGTCGAGGCTGACTATGTCGGTCAGCGTATCGATAATTTCTTAATGAGAGAGTTAAAAGGTGTCCCTAAGTCTAGGATTTATAACCTTTTAAGGCGGGGCGAGGTGCGGGTGAATAAGTCTCGCGCGAAACCAGATTACAAATTGCAAACCGGCGACGTCGTGAGGGTGCCGCCGGTGCGAGTGGCGGTGCGTGAAGAGTCCGCCGTTCCGCTGGGCTTGGATGCCGGTTTGCGCTCGGCGATCCTGTATGAAGATGCTGGTTTGCTGGTTATTAACAAACCGTCGGGCTTGGCTGTGCATGGTGGTAGCGGAATATCCTTGGGTTTGATTGAAGCGCTGCGGCAAATGTATCCCGAGCAGCGCCATCTGGAATTGGTGCATCGTCTTGATCGTGATACGTCGGGCTGCGTAATGGTTGCCAAAAAACGCAGCGTGCTCAAGCAGCTTCATGAGCTATTAAAAGCGCGTAAAGGTGTCGATAAGCGTTATTTGGCGCTGGTTGGCGGTAAGTGGCCAGCTCGGAAGCAGCAGGTGAATGCGCCGCTGCAGAAAAATGTGCTGTCGTCGGGGGAGCGCATGGTGCGGGTTGAGCTTGAGGGTAAAAAGTCGGTAACCGAATATACCCTGCTGCGCCGAGTTGCTGGCGCTAGTTTGATTGAGGCGCGACCTGTCACTGGGCGAACTCATCAGATTCGGGTGCACTGCCAATACGCGGGCTATCCGATTCTTGGCGACGATAAATACGGCGATGACGGGGCGGACGCGAATTTCCGCAAGCTTGGTTTGAAGCGCTTGTTTTTACATGCTCATTCTTTGGCGTTTACTTTAGATGGTAAGCGAATCTCGGTGGTGGCGCCGCTGCCTCCAGAGTTAGAGAAAGTATTAGAAAATGCGGGTAGTGAATTGTAATGCTTATAATTTTTGATTGGGATGGCACGATATTAGACTCCAGCGATAAGATTGTGGCCTGCATGCAGGCTGGGGCGCGGGAGTTTGGCGTGGAAGAGCGCGCCGCTGAGGACATTCGCAATATTATCGGCCTGGAGCTGAGCATTGCTATTGCTGCTTTATACCCAGAGTTGAGCGCGGATGAGGTTGAGGCGTTGCGGGCGGCCTATGTTCGCAGCTTTATTTTGGCAGATCAGCAGCCCTGCCAGATGTTTGCTGGCGTTGAAGAGAGCTTGCGGGCTTTAAAAGCAGCTGGTCATGATTTGTGCGTTGCAACGGGTAAGAGTCGTCGCGGCCTAGATCGGGTTTTTGCTGGCTTACCGATAAGCTCGCTGTTTAGTGCGAGTCGCTGTGCTGACGAAACTGCGTCAAAGCCCGATCCACTGATGCTTGCGCAGTTGTGTGCAGAGCGGGGTTACGAACCGACATCGGCGCTGATGGTGGGTGATACCGAGTACGACTTAGAGATGGCAAGCCGTATTGCTATGCCAAGCGTGGGTGTTTCTTACGGCGTGCATAGCGTTGCGCGGCTGCAGCGTTGGCAGCCTTTGGCTGTTATTGATTACTTCTCTGGCTTGCTACCTATTGTGGGTGAGCTGTCTCGCTGAGTGTTTATAGTAGGGGGTAGTCTTCTTCTTTTAAAAAGTCGATAAGCCGGATCAGTGGTAGGCCTATTAGGGTGTTTGGGTCATCGCTGTGGATGTGCCGAAATAGGCTAATGCCGAGTCCCTCTGCTTTAAAGCTGCCAGCGCAGTCGAGGGCGGGTTCTCTCTCGGTGTAACGCTCAATTCCTAAGGAGTTGAGGGTGCGAAATGCCACCGTTACCGTTTCTACGCTAATGTGCTGCTTGCCGGTTTGGCTGTTTAGTAAGCAAATTCCGGTGTGAAAGAGTACTTCGCGGCCAGAGCATTTGCTGAGCTGGTTTTGAGCGCGAGCCCTGGTGCCGGGTTTGCCGAGAATTTGTCCATCTAGCTCCGCGCATTGGTCGCTGGCGATGATGAGTGCACAGGGAAACGATTCAGCTGCGCTAAGTGCTTTGCTGATGCTTAGTCGTCTCGCCAGCGCGGTCGCTGTCTCGTTGGGTAGTGGTGACTCGTCGATATTGGTGGCGTGGCAGTGGGGGTGCAGTCCGATTTTTTCCAGCAGTATACGTCGATAGCTGGAGCCCGATGCCAAGATCAAGGGGAGTGGCTGTGGTGTGGCTGGCGGCATTTACGGTGCTTCTTTATTGCTGGGTATGATTGCTAATCTTAAACTTTTACAGTGGCCAGTCGCCAGCTTTGATGCGGAAGCCCTTGATCGCACTTGGTATTAGGCTCGTTGCAGGTGTTTTTGCTTTGACAACAGGGGGGGAAGTCCCTATTATTGCGCGCCTATGCAAAGACAGCCCCTACCTAAGTTCGTTGATGCTCGGAAATTTGTTGCTGGTGGCATGGAAATTCACGCCTCGCAACAGGTCGCTGATCTCAGCCGGTTTGCTGCCGGACTCGCTAATACTAGCGGTTCGGTAGACGTAGACTTGCGCTTTTTTCGAAGTGAGCAGGGGTTTAAGTGTATAGTCGGTACTGCTGTCAGTCAGGTTGATGTTCTGTGTCAACGCTGCATGGAAGCAATGCCTATATGCATTGAGGCTGAATTTAATTTAGCCATTGTGTGGACAGACGAGCAAGCCAAAGCACTGCCGAAATCACTGGATCCTTTGATTTTAGGCGAAGACGAAGATTTGGTTTTAGCGGATTTGCTGCAGGATGAGCTGATCATTAATACTCCTTTTGTTAGCTATCACGATGACGCTGTTTGTAAAGTGTTTGAACTGGAATCAGAACCTGAGCCAGTTAAAGTGATAAGCGATGCAGAGGAAGGCGATACGCCGTTTGCTATTTTGGGGCAGTTAAAACCCCGCGATTAATCTCTATTATGAGGAATTTTTAGGCCATGGCTGTTCAAAAAAGTAAAGTGACACGTTCACGTCGGGGTCAGCGTCGTTCGCATGACGCATTGACTGGTCCAACTTTGTCTGTGGATCAGACCAGCGGTGAGAAGCATCTCCGTCACAATATCACTGCGGATGGCTTTTTCCGTGGTCGCAAAGTTGTCGCTGGTAAAGACGACTAAGTATTTGCGTGGCATCGCTGCGACTCGCCGTTGATGCAATGAGCGGAGACCACGGTCTCCGCTCTTCTATTCCTGCCACTGTAAATGCGCTGAATCTCAATTCAGCTCTTCATATCCTCTTGGTCGGCGATGAGCCTGCCATTACGCTTGCGCTTGCCAGTGAAAAATTTGATTCGACTCGCTTAAGTGTTCATCATGCGCCCGATGTCGTGGCCATGGATGATCAACCCAGTCGAACACTTCGTAGCAAAAAAAATTCCTCAATGTACATTGCTCTTGAGCTGCTTCGCGACGGTATTGTTTCCGCTGTGGTCAGCGCTGGGAACACTGGCGCGCTCGTTGCTATGAGTTGTGTTGTGTTAACGCGTTTACCTGGCATCAAGCGCCCGGCCATCTGTGCGCCGGTTCCCGCCGTGAGCGGCCATACTTTCCTGCTTGATCTTGGTGCCAACGTCGAATGCGATGCCCAGCAATTGCATCACTTTGCGCAAATGGGCTCGGCCTTGTGTCGGGTTCTTGATGGCAGTGAGTCGCCTCGCGTAGGGCTATTGAATATCGGCTCTGAGCTGACTAAGGGAACTGCGACCATACGGGATGCTGCTGAACTTATTAGTGCGGATTCTCGTTTGAATTATTGCGGCTTCATTGAGGGTGGCGATCTGTTTTCGGCGGACGTCGATGTGGTTGTTTGTGATGGTTTTGCAGGCAATGTGGCGTTAAAGGTCTGCGAAGGTACGGCAAGTTTTATAGCGAGCCAGCTGCGAGCTCGATTCAAAAAAAACTTATACGGTATGTTCGTGGGCCTTTTGGCTCGCCCTGTAATCACGGCGTTCCAGCGCGACATTAATCCCGATCGCTATAATGGCGCGGCACTGCTTGGGCTTAACGGCATTGTCGTAAAAACCCATGGCAGTTCCGGCGCGCAAGGATTTCAGTCGGCAATTCGTCAGGCCGCAAGGGCGGTTCGCAATGATTTGCAGGCTCAAATCGAAAAGCAATTAGAAACAACATCTTAAAACTCACTGATTAAGGATACATGGAATGAATACCCAGCAACTTGCCTTGGTTTTCCCCGGTCAGGGCTCGCAAAAAGTCGGTATGCTAGCTGAGCTTGGCGCCGCTTTTCCCTCTGTTAAAGCGACTTTTGCCGAGGCCTCCGCGGCCTTGGGCTACGATATGTGGGGTTTGGTGCAAAATGGCGAGCAAGCCCAGCTTAATCTAACTGAAACTACTCAGCCGGTATTATTGACCGCCAGTGTTGCGGTATGGCGTTTGTGGTGTGAGCAGGGAGGCTTGCAGCCTTCTTTGATGGCCGGTCATAGTCTTGGTGAATTTTCTGCCTTGGTTTGTGCTGGTGCAATTGATTTTGCTGACGCGGTGCGCTTGGTGCATGCGCGTGGTCAGTATATGCAAACAGCGGTGCCCGTGGGCGAGGGCGCGATGGCGGCCGTGTTGGGCTTGGATGATGCGCAAATTATTGATATTTGCCAGCAAGCGTCAGCGGCGGGCGTGGTTGAGGCGGTAAATTTCAATTCGCCGGGTCAGGTTGTAATTGCCGGTAAGGTGGCGGGTGTCGAAAAGGCGATTGAGTTACTTAAGGCTGCAGGGGCTAAGCGCGCACTGCCCTTGCCGGTAAGCGCACCTTTCCATACCTCTTTGATGCGACCAGCGGGCGAAAAATTGGCTGAAGCTTTAGCTGCTATGAGTTTGCAATCACCAAAAATCCCAGTAGTGCACAATGTGCACGGCAAAACTGAAAGCGATCCCTCGGCGATCAAGGTCTTGTTGGTGGAGCAGATTTACAGTGCGGTAAAATGGGTGTCTTGTGTTGAGGCGATGGCTGCAGCGGGTATTACGACGACTATAGAAGCTGGCCCGGGTAAAGTGTTGAGCGGCTTGAACAAGCGCATAGAAAAATCGCTAAGTTGTTTGAATATTGAGTCACCCGAAACACTGGCTGCGGCACTGGAAGCTGTTGCCCAATAAATTAATTCTATTTAGGAGCGGGAAAATGACAGCGAAAGTAGCATTGGTCACAGGCGCAAGCCGCGGTATTGGTCAGGCAATCGCTATTGCGATTGGCAATATGGGTTATCAGGTTATTGGCACGGCGACAACAGACGGTGGCGCCGACGCAATTACCGAACATTTTAAGGCTAGCGGAATTAGCGGCGTCGGGATGATGATGAACGTGTCAAACACTGAGTCGGTAGACGCGACACTGAAGGCGATTACTGAACAGTTTGGCGCGCCAGCGGTGTTGGTAAATAACGCCGGTATCACCAAAGACAACTTAATGCTGCGCATGAAGGACGATGAGTGGTATGACGTTATCGACACCAATCTCAACTCGCTTTACCGCTTAAGTAAAGCCTGTTTGCGCGGTATGACTAAGGCCCGCTGGGGTCGCATCATTAATATTAGCTCCGTGGTTGGCGCAATGGGTAATGCTGGGCAAACCAATTATGCTGCGGCTAAAGCGGGTATGGATGGCTTCACTCGCGCGCTGGCGCGGGAAATCGGGTCGCGAGGTATCACCGTTAATGGGGTGGCGCCAGGATTTATCGACACCGATATGACCAAAAAGCTGGGTGACGATCAGCGCGAGGCGCTAAAAACTCAAATACCGCTGCAGCGCTTAGGCAGCCCGGAAGAGATTGCCGGGGTAGTGGCTTTCTTGGTAAGCGATGTTGCAGGCTATGTTACTGGTGAAACAATCCATGTTAACGGTGGCATGTATATGGCGTAAACATATGCTCAGGAAGGAAAAATCTTGCCTGAGCGTGAATTTTTCATATTTTTCTATGCACAAGCGGCATCAGTCGCGGTAGAATGAGCGCCGAAGTGCTGGCGATATGAAACACAATTTTTCGGTGGTCATGCTTTTGGCTTGTGGCCAAGTTAAGTGGCCACCGGGAAGCAGGCCCAAAATTTTAATATCAATTAGGAGTCACCAACGACCATGAGTAGCATTGAAGAACGCGTCAAGAAGATTGTTGCAGAGCAACTGGGTGTTAAAGAAGAAGATGTGTCAGAGTCTGCATCATTCGTAGAAGACCTCGGCGCAGATTCGCTGGACACGGTTGAACTGGTAATGGCTCTGGAAGAGGAATTTGAAACTGAGATTCCTGATGAAGAAGCTGAAAAAATTACCACTGTTAGACTGGCCATTGATTACATCAAAGCCAATCTTCAGTAAGTAATATAACGGCCTAGCCGTTTAAAAAGCCGTCTCTATGTAATGTAGAACGGCTTTTTTTATGTCTGAACGTGTGGCATCCGTGTCTTAAAATAGAGCGTATACAGCACGTGCTTGGAGTCGGGAGAGTATTATGGATAAGAGAAGAGTTGTCGTCACCGGGATGGGCATAATCAGCCCACTTGGAAATTCAGTAACTGAAACTTGGCGCAATATTCTTGCGGGGAAAAGTGGTATCGCGGCAATTGATCGCTTCGATGTTAGCGAGTTTGCCACCCGTATCGGGGGCGCCATAAAAAATTTCGACATTAATGACTATATGTCTGCCAAGGAAGCCAAACGTTTTGACCCGTTTATTCACTACGGTGTGGCGGCAGCAGAGCAGGCTCTTGAAGATTCGGGTATCGAGGTCAATGACACGAACGCCCACCGTATAGGTACCGCGATAGGCTCTGGCATTGGCGGCATAGGCCTGATAGAAAACAGCAGGCAGATATTAAATAATGGCGGCCCGCGCAAGATATCGCCGTTTACGGTACCCGGCGCCATTATTAATATGATCGCTGGTGTTGTTGCTATTAAGCACAATCTGCAGGGGCCGAGTATTGCGATCGCAACGGCGTGCACAACAGGTACCCACAATATCGGTATGGCGGCGCGGATGATCGCCTACGGAGACGCTGACGCAATGTTGGCGGGTGGTGCCGAAATGGCAACCACCCCGGTGGGTTTGGGTGCGTTTGCGGCGGCCCGAGCCATGTCGACCCGCAATGATGATCCCGAACGCGCAAGTCGGCCATGGGATAAAAACCGTGACGGTTTTGTACTTGGCGATGGCGCTGGGATGTTGATGTTAGAAGAGTATGAGTTTGCCAAACGCCGCGGTGCGCATATTCATGCTGAGATCTTGGGTTTCGGTATGAGCTGCGATGCCTTTCACATGACCTCGCCGCCAGAAGACGGACGCGGCGCGCGCGCGGCAATGCAGAGCGCCTTAGACGATGCACGCTTAAATGCCGATCAAGTCGATTACATCAATGCCCACGGCACCTCTACGCCCGCCGGAGATGTTGCGGAAAGCCGCGCCATTGAAAGCCTATTGGGCCCTGCAGCCGAAAAAATTGCAGTGAGTTCAACCAAGTCTATGGTCGGGCATTTGCTGGGGGCATCAGGCGCGGTAGAGGCTATATTCTCAATTTTAGCGCTGCGTGACCAAGTTGCGCCACCGACGATCAACCTCGATGACGTGGAGGAGGGCTGCAATTTAAATTACGTGCCCCACACGGCACAGCCACGCAAGTTGCAGCGGGTGTTGTCCAATTCCTTTGGTTTTGGTGGCACTAATGGCAGCTTATTGTTTGGCCAACTCAGTAGTTGAGTAAACTAATGACGTCGGCAAGCTTGGTGAATGGCCAGTTCGCCAATAGTATTAGCCTCGATAATCGAGGCCTAGCCTATGGCGACGGTCTATTTGAAACGATATTGGTTCGCAATGGTTCTGCGCTGTGGCTGGATGAGCATCTCCAGCGTTTAGCGCAAGGAGCCCGCCGCTTAAGCATTCCCTGTGATACCGATGTGCTCGCCGGGGACTGCTCGCGATTAATAGCGAATGTAGGCGCTAACGATGCAATTTTAAAAATTGTACTGACTCGCGGCGCCGTAAACCGGGGTTATAGTCCCCTAGCGGCGGCGTCGCATCGGATTGTTAGTCTATCTCCCTTGGCGCCAGTGGCAACGGGATATTGGCAGCAGGGCGTTGCGCTTGGCTTGTGTCAAACTCGGCTGGCTCGCCAACCGCAGCTTGCCGGTATCAAGCACCTTAACCGTCTAGAGCAGGTGCTGGCGGCGGGGGAGATGCAACGCCGGGGATTTGATGAGGGCCTGGTGCTTGATGAGGCCGGCAAAATTATCGAAGCCACTCGGAGTAATGTGTTTATGGTGGTAGCGGGCTGTTTAGTTTCTCCTAGCTTGAATGATTGTGGTGTCAACGGCATTATGCGCCAGCAGATCCTCTCTACGGCTAAGCGAATAGGGCTGCGGGTGGTCATCGGGGCCGTGGAAATGTCGACACTACGTAAGGCCGACGAGGTATTTATTTGCAATAGTGTTATCGGTATTTGGCCAGTAATAAAAATAGAATGTATGCATAAGGCCATAGGTCCGATGAGTCGACAGTTACAGCGGGAGTTTGAGTCACATTTCTATGCTTAAAGTATTTAAAGCCCTGCTGGCGCTATTATTCCCTCTCATACTCACTGCGCTGGCCTTGGTGTGGTATCTCAATTCTTATCTTAATAAGCCTTTACCGCTAGCAGAAAGTACCGAAGTTTTTGTTTTACCACCGGGTACTGCGTATTCGAGTATGGTGACGCTACTCGCAGAGCGCGGCTGGATAAGTAAACCTTATGTATTGAAAATATATGGTCGTCTGCACCCTCAGGCTGCCGATATAAAAGCGGGTGAGTATCGTTTTGAGGAAGGTATGACTGTCGCTGAAAGTTTGGCGATGATGCGCTTAGGTGACGTGGTTCGCCATCAGCTGACGCTTGTGGAAGGTTGGACCTTGGCTCAGTTGCTGCGTTACTTGGAGACGCAAGATTTACTTGAGAAGCAAGAGCTAAGTCAAAACGCTGACCTGTGGGCGCAATTAAATATTACCGAACCCATGGCGCAAGAGCCCGAGGGTTTGTTTTTCCCCGATACTTATGACTACTATCGCGGCGACAAAGTGAGCCTAATTTTGACTCGAGCCTACCAGCGTATGCAAAGGGTGCTGGCTGACGAATGGGAGGCTCGCGCTGATAATCTACCCTACGCTAACCCCTACGAGGCCTTGATTATGGCCTCGATTATTGAAAAGGAAACCGGCGTTGCATACGAGCGGGCAGAAATTGCCGGGGTGTTTGTGCGGCGCCTGCAGACAGGAATGCGTCTGCAAACCGACCCAACCGTGATTTACGGCTTAGGCGACAGCTATCAGGGTAATTTGCGAGGCTCGCATCTGCGGGACGACAGCAATACTTATAATACTTATCGGCAAAATGGCCTTCCTCCCAGTCCCATTGCATTAGCAGGGCGAGAAGCGATTTACGCTGCCTTGCACCCGGCGGATGGCGACGCGGTATTTTTTGTTGCTAAGGGCGACGGTACCCATTATTTTTCGGCTACCTTGAAAGAGCACGAAGCCGCAGTAAAACGCTATCAAGTGCAAAAGCGCCGCGCGGATTACCGCTCGGCGCCACCGCTTCCGGAGAAATAAATGAACACGCCAGCCAAAGGCCGCTTTATCACTGTTGAAGGCACTGAGGGCGTAGGTAAATCGACTAATATCGCTTTTATTTGCCAGCTGCTCGACGCAGCGGGAATTCCTTATATTGTTAGTCGGGAGCCTGGCGGTACGCCTCTCGCAGAAGAAATTCGCAATACCTTAGTAGTGCCCCGCGAAGAGACGATGTGCGAACTCACAGAGTTACTCTTGGTATTCGCAGCCCGCGCTCAGCACATTAATCAGGTAATTGTACCTGCGTTGGCACGTGGCGAATGGGTTTTGTGCGATCGTTTTACCGATGCTACCTTTGCTTATCAAGGTTGGGGGCGGGGCTTGTCTACCGATGTTATTGCCAGCTTAGAAACGATGGTGCAGGGCGTATTAAGGCCAGATTGCACCGTGCTGCTCGATGCCCCTGTCGACGTGGGTATGGCCAGAGCCAGCGAACGGGGTGATCTCGACCGTTTTGAACAAGAAAAACACGATTTCTTTGAAAAGGTGCGCGAGGGCTATTTGGCGCGGGTTGCCGCCGAGCCGCAGCGGTTTAAACTAATTGATGCCAGCGCAGACCTAGCGAGCGTGCAAGGAGACATTGCCGCCGCCCTGAAACCGCAACTAGCAGCGTATCAGGTCGCCGCAAATGTCTGAGCCACAACATGCCTACGCCTGGCAAATGGCGCAGTGGCAAGATGTGCAAAAGCAGATCCGCGCTGAGCGTTTGCCCCACGCCTTATTGTTGAGTGGCCCCAGTGCGATTGGTAAATTGCGATTTGCCCAGGCCCTAGCGGCCTATTTGCTGTGCGAATCACCGGGAGAATTGGCAGCTTGTGGACAATGTCGCAGCTGTCATTTTCAAAGTGATGCTTCCCATCCGGATTTTCGCGAGATTTCTCCCGAGGAAGGGAAGCGGCAAATAGGCGTCGATCAAGTGCGCAGCTTGCAACATTTTTCGGCCCAACACGCTCATCGTGACGGTGGTCGGAAGCTGGTGCTTATACACCCCGCTGAGGCGATGAACGCGAATACCGCCAACGCATTGCTTAAAACCCTTGAAGAACCGGCCAGCGGCACGCTACTCATATTAGTCAGTCACAGCAGCAGCCAGCTGCTAGCGACAATACGTTCGCGCTGTTTGCAATTAAGCTTTGGTATTCCGAGCCCCGAGCTCACTGAGCCATGGTTGCGAGATTATGTCGGCGATCAAGCCATGGCACAACGCCTATTAGCGGAAGCGGGTGGGCGGCCTCTGGCGGCGCGGCAGGTCTTTGACGACGATGGTTTGGCAAGTCGCGAGCGTTTTGACAAGGGCTTGATGGCCTTAGTAGACGGGCAGCGCAGCCCTTTGCAATTTGCGGAGGAGATGCTAGACGCAGATATATTGCAGGTGCTCGACTGGTGGGTGGCGCGCTTACTGTCGCTGTCTCGCTACCAATTGGCAGACCAAGCTTTAACTGCCGAGAGTTGGCGGCGCTTTAAATCGCTTCCAGCAAAGAGTGTCATCGGCAGTTTAGAGCGCGCCCTGAAACTGCGGAGTAGTTTTAGCCGTGGCGTTGCGCTGAATAAGCGCTTGATATTGGAAGGCGTATTCCTCGAGTGGGCGCAATTGTGCCAAAGTCGTGCGGTTGCTTAAACATATTGCTATGATGCCAATATCAACACGTTATAACGCTTCAATTCCGCAGGGTGGTTTACATTTATGAGTGGTGCGCAGGGTGCACGCAATGGCATTTTGTCACTGACTATTCGTGACAAGGCCGTATTGTATGCGGCGTATATGCCTTTTATTCGCGACGGCGGTCTTTTTGTGCCGACAACCAAGCCTTACAAGGTTGGCGACGAAGTGTTTATGCTGTTAACACTAATGGATGAACCCGAGAAATTGCCTATTGCCGGCAAAGTTGTGTGGATAACGCCACGCGGTGCACAGAGCAATCGCGCGGCTGGTGTCGGTGTTCAATTTGTTGGCGGGGACGGTATTGCTAACAAAAAAATTGAATCCTATCTTGCCGGTATCATTGAATCAGACAAGCCCACTCACACGATGTAAATCGGCGTGTCGCGTAGATTTTATTTACGTGTCGGATCTACGTTATATCTCAAACCAGAATGCCAAACGAGAAGTTCATGCTTGTAGACAGTCATTGTCATCTTGATCGTATTGACCTCAGCCCTTATGACGGGAGCCTCGATGCTGCGGTTAAAGCCGCCACTGAGCGGGGGGTTGACCGTATGTTGTGCATCGGTATCGATCTTAATAACGCGCCAGCGGTGGTGGCGATTGCTGAAAAATTTCCAAATATTTACGCTTCGGTAGGTATTCATCCTCTGGATATCGCTGACGAAATTTGCTCTAAGCAGACGCTGTTGGCGCTGGCAGATCATCCCAAAGTTGTTGCCATTGGTGAGACGGGATTGGATTATTACTACAGCAGTGAGCGCAAAGAAGAGCAGCAACAAAGCTTTACCCAACACCTACAGGTGTCGGCCAGTTGCGGAAAACCCACAATAGTGCACACCCGCGATGCGCGTGCCGATACGTTGAAGCTGATTGCTGAACATGGCTCGGCTGAGGTGGGTGGCGTGCTGCACTGTTTCACGGAGTCGTGGGAAATGGCTGAAGCCGCACTCGACATGGGTTACTACATTTCTTTTTCAGGCATCATAACCTTTAAGAATGCGCAGGAATTGCGTGAGGTTGTCCGCCGGGTGCCTATGTCGCGCTTACTTGTTGAAACCGATTCGCCATATCTTGCGCCGGTGCCTTACCGGGGTAAAAAAAATGAACCGAAATACGTTGTTGAAGTAGCCGAGTGTGTTGCCGAATTGAAAGGCTTGTCTTTTGCTGACGTTGCCCAGCAAACCACCGCAAATTTTGAACAGCTGTTTTCCTTGGGGCGCTGATAGTCCCGCCCCCGACGTTGATAAGTGAATTTAGCGAATTTGTGTTCTGTTGGCCATTGCCTAGCCTATCAGTCGCAAATCCTTTCGGAGATGTAAATGACCGTTGAAGTATTAAAAACCACTGCCCTAAATGCATTACACCGCGAGCTTGGCGCAAAAATGGTGCCGTTTGCAGGGTATGATATGCCGGTGCAGTACCCCATGGGTGTAATGAAAGAGCATTTGCAAGTGCGTAATGCGGCGGGCTTATTTGATGTGTCGCATATGGGGCAGATTCGCTTGCGCGGAGAAAATATTGCGCAAGCGCTGGAAGCCTTGATGCCGCAAGATGTGTTGGGTTTGCCACTTGATCGCCAGCGCTATGGCTTGTTAACAAATGAGCAGGGCGGCATTCGCGATGATCTTATGTTCGCCAACTGCGGCGACAGTTTTATGTTAGTGGTGAATGCCGCCTGTAAAGACCAAGATTATGCGTGGCTGCGGCAGAATTTACCGGAATCCATCAGCATGGAAATGCTGGTGGATCAGGGCTTGCTGGCATTGCAGGGGCCAGCCGCGCGGCAGGTGATGGCACGTTTGGCGCCAGCGGCTGCCAATATGGTGTTTATGGATACGCTGTCCTGTCAAGTTGCTGGCATTGATTGCTGGCTGAGTTGCTCCGGTTACACCGGCGAAGATGGTTTTGAGATATCCGTTGCTGCCGCTGACGCAGAAAAGTTAGCGCGCCTTTTATTGGCCGAAGACGAAGTGGAGTTTATTGGCCTCGGTGCCAGAGACTCGCTGCGTCTAGAAGCGGGCCTATGCCTTTATGGTCATGACATGGATGAGAGTATTTCGCCCGTCTCCGCCAATTTGCTGTGGGCGATCTCCAAGGTGCGGCGTCCCGGTGAGGCGCGGGCCGGAAATTATCCCGGCGCAGCTGTTATCGCCAAACAATTAGCTGAAGGCACCGCAGAAAAGCGGGTCTTGCTCGACGTTGAAGGGCGAGCGCCAGTGCGCGAGGGTGTTGAGATCGTCAATGCTGAGGGCAGTGTGCTTGGGCGAGTCAGTAGCGGCGGTTTCGGTCCGAGTATCGGGCGCCCTATAGTGATGGCCTACGTCGCAACAAAAGCACTCAGTCAGGGTGAGGCGCTCTACGCCAGTGTTCGAGGTAAATTATTGCCACTAACGCTACGTAAAAGCCCTTTTGTTGAGCAGCGTTATTATCGCGGTTAAAGGATATTAATATGGCATTTGCGCCCGGACTTATTGAAGGCTTCTACGGTCGCCAATGGACGTGGGCGCAGCGTTTTTCACTGCCGGGACTGCTGCGTCAATGGGGTTATGGTAGCTACATTTACGCGCCGAAGGCCGATGTTAGTCTACGCAGTGAATGGCCACAGGATTTTAGCGCAAGTCATCGTGATAATTTATTAATACTGGGCGAACACTGTCGTCGCTCGGGAATTTCGTGGGGGCTAGGCCTTTCGCCTGCGGGCCTTCAAGCCAATTACACGCCGACAGACAAAATCAAACTAGCGCGTAAAATTGCTGCAATCGCTGAGCTAAAGCCCGATATTTTGTGGGTGTTATTTGACGATTTACCCGCCGGAAATCCGCAACTTGCTGAAAACCAGCTGGCGGTGGTCAATGATATTCGCGCCCAGCTTCCCCAGGTAAAGCTCGCGGTTTGTCCGAGCTACTATAGTTTTGATCCAATTCTTGAGGAGTTGTTTGGTCGCTGCCCCGATAATTACTTTGCGGATTTGGATGCTGGCTTAGCTCCCGATATCGATTTGCTGTGGACTGGGAATCGCGTTATTAGCGAGGCGTATTCCGAAGAGGATATGGCACGAGCCACAGCATTGCTCGGGCGAAAACCCCTGCTTTGGGACAACTACCCAGTTAATGACGGGCGTAAAACCAGTCGTTTTCTGCATTTGGCTCCCTTTACTGGGCGACCTTGGCAGTTGTCGGCATGGTGCGCCGGTCATATGGTTAATCCAATGAATCAATTTCATTTGTCGGGCCTAGTCTTGCCAACGCTGGCAGCCGTCTATACTGGCAGGGCAGGCTATGATTCTGAGCAATTGTTAGATTCCGTGCTTAGCCCGTTACCCGCAGTATTGGCGTCATTGCTGAAACGAGATATGACGATATTTCAGCGGCAGGGCCTAGATGGCCTCAGCGAAAATGCAAAACAGCGCTATATTGCAGAGTACGCAGCTGTGCGGCACCCTGTAGCTGAGGAAGTTTGTGATTGGTTAGGTGAGGGCTATCGATTTGATCCGGCGTGTTTAACCGATTAAATAGCGGCTTAGCTTGCCAAGGTTTTGGTAATAAGGTAGTTTTAGCGCGCGATGTTTACATGGAAAACATGGGGCGTACGGTAAATGCCGTCGCCACAAACTCAATTTGAGGAACAACGATGATTTATCAAGGCAAGGCGTTAACTGCAAAATACCTAGAAGATGGGATTGCAGAGCTCTGTTTCGACCTTGAAGGCGATTCAGTAAATAAATTTAACCGTGTAACGCTTCAGGAGCTGGGTGAAGCCACCACGGCCCTTGCGGAGGAAGCGGGCCTCAAAGGGGTTTTGGTTACCAGCGGAAAGTCGGTATTTATTGTTGGTGCAGATATTACCGAATTTACGGAGCTGTTCAAGCTGCCAGACGCCGAGTTACGCGGCTGGGCTCAGCAAGCCAATGATGTCTTCAACGCATTTGAAGATTTGCCAGTACCAACGGTTGTCGCGATTAACGGCGTTGCCTTGGGTGGCGGTTTTGAAATGTGCTTGGCCTGTGATTACCGGGTTATGTCAACGGCAGCCATTGTTGGCTTGCCAGAAGTAAAATTAGGGATTAACCCTGGTTTTGGTGGCACAGTGCGTTTGCCGCGCGTCATCGGCTGCGATAACGCGATGTTGTGGGTAGCCACTGGCAACCAACAGAAGCCAGATGCCGCTTTAAAAGATGGCGGTGTCGATGCCGTTGTCGCACCTGAGTTATTAAAAGAGGCTTCTCTAGACTTACTGAAAAGTACTATTGCCGGTGAGTTTGACTATAAAGCGCGCCGCGTAGAGAAAACCACGCCGGTTAAGTTGAATGACATTGAGCGAATGATGTCCTTTACCACTGGTAAAGCAATGGTTGCTCAGCAAGCTGGTCGCCATATGCCTGCTCCCCTGACTGCCGCTAAGTCAATGGAACGCAATGCCGGTCTCAACCGCGCAGAAGCGATTGAAGTTGAGATAGATCACTTTATTAAGTTAGTACGCACGCCACAATCTGCAGCGCTGGTTGGTTTGTTCTTAAGCGAGCAGGCAGTGAGCAAAGCTGCGCGTGGTTTTGCCAAAGCCGGTGGCGATGTTAAGCAAGCAGCCGTGCTGGGTGCGGGCATAATGGGCGGCGGTATTGCCTATCAGTCCGCTTATAAGGGCACACCAATCTTGATGAAGGATATTGCCGAAGCGGGTATTGAGCTGGGCATGAAGGAGGCGGGCAAATTGCTGGCCAAGCGTGTGTCTCGCGGCCGTATGACCGCTGACAAAATGTCTGCGGTATTGAACAGCATTCGCCCATCATTGAGCTATGACGGTTTCGACAAGGCAGACGTTATCGTCGAGGCCGTTGTTGAAAACCCAAAAGTGAAGCGCGCAGTACTTGCTGAGACCGAAAAACATATCCGTAAAGATGCGGTTTTAGCGTCGAATACATCTACAATTTCCATTACACATCTCGCGGAAGCTCTTGAAAGACCAGAGAATTTCTGTGGTATGCACTTCTTTAATCCAGTGCATGCAATGCCTTTGGTTGAGGTTATTCGCGGTGAAAAAACCAGCGAGTCGACTGTTGCTAAGGTTGTTAAGTACGCACTCCAAATGGGTAAAACCCCAATTGTCGTTAACGATTGCCCGGGCTTTTATGTAAACCGCGTACTGTTTCCTTATTTTGCTGGCTTCGACATGCTGATTCGCGATGGCGCCGATTTCCGCAAAGTCGACAAGGTGATGGAAGGCTTCGGTATGCCAATGGGTCCAGCTTATTTGATGGACGTTGTGGGTATTGATACCGGCTACCACGCCGCTGAAGTCATGGCTGACGGTTTCCCAGATCGGATGCGTCACGACTTTACCGGTATTTCGCAGATGATGTTTGAGGCCAAGCGTTACGGTCAGAAAAACGGCATTGGCTTCTATCGCTACGAAGAAGACAAGAAGGGCAAGCCCAAGAAGTGTGAAGACGACACTGCCCTGGAAATGGCAGCTAAAGCCAAGCAAGCCAGTGTTGAGCTGAGCGATGACGACATTCAGGCGCGGATGATGATACCGATGTGTATCGAAACCGTGCGCTGCATTGATGAAGGTATCTTGCGTGACCCAGCTGACGCCGATATGGGCTTGGTTATGGGTATTGGCTTCCCTGTATTCCGCGGTGGCGCGTTGCGCTATATCGATCAGATGGGTGCTAAAGCATTCTGCGAAATGGCTGACCGCTATGCAGATCTCGGGCCCTTGTACCAGCCTACTGCCAGCCTGCGGGCGATGGCGGCGAATGGCGAAACTTTCTTTAAATAATCGGGCGGAGATACAGTAATGACTTTTAAAGCAAATGATGTGGTAATTGTCGATTGCGCCCGTACCCCAATGGCGCGCTCTAAAAACGGCGTGTTTCGGAATGTACGTGCTGAAAATTTATCGGCGGCCCTGATTGATGCGCTATTGGCGCGCAATCCCGGTGTGGATCCGGCGAGTTTTGAAGATGTGATCTGGGGCTGTGTGAACCAGACGAATGAGCAGGGTTGGAATATTGCGCGAATGATTTCTGTGCTTACCAAGCTTCCTCATGAAGTAGCGGGGCAGACTGTGAGCCGTTTGTGCGGTTCTTCAATGTCTGCACTGCACACCGCTGCTGGCGCAATTATGAGTGGCTGCGGTGACACCTTTATGGTCGGTGGCGTTGAGCATATGGGTCATTTGGCCATGAACCACGGTGTTGACCCTAACCCGCAGGCGAGCAAATACGTGGCGCGCGCTGCAGGCATGATGGGCATGACCGCCGAGGCGCTCGGCATGATGCACGGCATTAGCCGCGAGCAGCAAGACGCCTTCGGTCTGCGCTCGCATATGCGCGCGACTGAAGCGCAGGCTAAGGGACTCTTCGATAATGAGATTTTTGCGATGGAAGGCCACGCTGAAGACGGTCGCAAAATATTGGTGAAAGCCGATACCACGGTTCGCCCTGAAACGACGCTAGAGAGTTTGGCGCAGCTGCGCCCAGCATTTGACCCTCGCAACGGTACTGTAACGGCAGGCACTAGCTCGCAGATCGCCGATGGCGCCTCTGCAATGATCGTGATGTCTGGTCAGCGGGCAATGGATCTTGGTTTAACGCCGCGGGCTAAGATCACGGCAATGGCCGTTGCTGGTGTCGACCCGTCAATCATGGGCTATGGTCCAGTTCCGTCAACCCATAAAGCGCTTAAGCGCGTTGGGATGAGCATGGACGATATCCAGACCGTAGAGCTTAACGAGGCGTTTGCCGCGCAATCTCTGCCTGTGCTTAAAGACTTGGGCTTGCTGGATAAAATGGACGACAAGGTTAACCTTAATGGCGGTGCGATTGCCCTGGGTCACCCCTTTGGCTGTTCAGGTACCCGTATTGTCACTACCTTGTTGAATGTTATGGAGCAACGCGACACGTCAGTAGGTTTGGCGACTATGTGTATTGGTATGGGGCAGGGCATTAGTACGATTATCGAGCGCGTCTAAGTGCTCCTTTGGCGTATTCTTAGCAGTGAAATTGTCATTAATTAAGAATACGTCTGAAATTGTGTCGCAGCTTCGCTTGATCGCGGTCATGGGCTGTGGCACAATCTCGTTCCTCGCGGGACTGAGGTCCTGCGATTTTGTTTGTAAACCGAGATAATTCAATACCTTAAGTCGGTTTACGGGTGTGCGGATGTGGTGAAATTGGTATACACGCCAGATTTAGGTTCTGGTGCCGCAAGGCGTGAGAGTTCGAGTCTCTCCATCCGCACCATTTCAAAGAATTCTTATGAATGGCCGCTTCGATGCCGAAGTGGCCATTTGTGCTTATAAGACCTGTTTTGAGGATCATCGATGCAAGTTTCCGTTGAAACGACTTCTGGCCTAGAACGCCGTCTGATTGTAGGTGTTCCTGCCGCCCGTGTAGATGGCGCAGTTGATAGCCGTCTGCAAAAAGCTGCAAAAACCGTAAAGCTTGATGGCTTCCGTCCCGGTAAAGTGCCGATGAGCGTGGTTCGCCAGCGTTTCGGCCAGTCGGTACGCATGGAAGTACTCGGCGAAGTAATGAATGAGTGCTTCTACGAAGCCATTCAGCAGCAAGAGCTAAAGCCTGCTGGTCGCCCAGAAATCGAGCCAAAAAGCTTGGAAGCCGGTAAAGACATTGAGTTTGTTGCCACTTTCGAAGTATTCCCAGAAATCGAAGCCAAAGATTACAGCTCGATTGTGGTGAAAAAGCCGGTTGCCGAAATCACTGCCGCTGATGTCGATAAGATGATCGAAAATCTGCGCTCTCAGCGTGCTGATTGGAGTGTTGTTGAGCGCACCGCAGCCGATGGCGACAAAGTTAATATCGACTACCTTGGCACTAAAGATGGTGTAGAGTTTGAAGGTGGTAAGGCTGAAGGTTCTGATCTAGAGCTCGGTTCTGGCCGTATGATTCCTGGCTTTGAAGCGGGAATCGAGGGGATGGCAGCCGGAGAAGAAAAGGTTATTGCCGTGTCTTTTCCTGAGGACTACCACAGCGAAGACCTTAAGGGCGCTGCGGTTGAGTTTAAGATTACCTTGAACTCTGTTAGCGCCAAAGAATTGCCTGAACTCAATGAAGAATTGTTTGAGGCTTTTGGTGTGAAAGAGGGCGGTTTAGACGCTTTTCGCGCTGAAGTAGAAAAAAATATGGCTCGGGAGTTGAAAAATGCGACTAAGTCCCGCATTAAGAACCAAGTCATGGAAGGTGTGCTAAAGGTGCATTCTGATTTGCAGGTGCCTAAAGCGCTTGTTAGTCAAGAGATTGAGGCTTTGCGCGGACAGCAAATGCAGCAGTTTGGCGCAATGGCTGAAAAGCTTAATGCAGCAGACATCCTTCCCGACGAGCTTTTCCGTGATAACGCGGAGCGTCGTGTTAAATTAGGCTTGGTACTCAATGAGCTAATTAGCGCAGAAGGTATTAAAGCCGACGCAGACAAGGTTCGCGCTGCTCTTGAAGAGATGGCGGCTAGCTTCGAAGATAAAGACGAGATTATCAATCACTACATGGGTAACCCCCAGCAGCTTCAGCAGATCGAAGGTATGGTCATTGAAGAGGAAGTTGTTGAGAAATTGCTTGAAAAATCGAAGGTTAGCGAAGAAACTTTAAGCTACGAAGAAGTTATGTCGCCACCGGCGGAAGAGGCAGACGCGTCTTAATTTGCTAGATTGCTCTGCTTATCTGCGAACAAGCGACTGAGCCTTAGGGTTCCGTCGCTTGTTTTTTTTCTGGTAGGTGAAAAATCCGCTTACCCATTAACGATACGGAAGAGTGTTTACTATGTCGCGCAACTCGATTGACGGTATCAACAATAATTCTATTACTAATCTAGGCTTGGTGCCTATGGTCGTCGAACAGACGGCGCGGGGCGAGCGCTCCTATGATATTTATTCGCGTCTTCTTAAAGAGCGAGTGATTTTCTGTGTTGGTCAGGTTGAAGACCATATGGCTAACCTAATCGTGGCTCAGTTGCTGTTCTTGGAATCAGAAAATCCAGATAAAGATATTCATTTATACATAAATTCGCCAGGTGGTTCGGTAACGGCAGGCCTGTCTATTTATGACACCATGCAATTTATTCGTCCCAATGTGAGCACCATGTGTATTGGCCAGGCGGCCAGTATGGGCGCGTTCTTGCTGAGCGGTGGCGAAAAAGGTAAACGCTTTATTCTGCCAAACGCTCGCACAATGATTCACCAGCCCAGTGGTGGTGCTCAGGGGCAGGCAACGGATATCGATATTCAAGCGCGGGAGATTCTGATTATCCGCGAACGCTTGAATCATCTTATGGCTCAGCACACTGGCCAAAGCTATGAAACCATTGCTAAGGACACTGAGCGGGACAACTTCATGAACGCCCAGCAGTCTTGCGATTACGGCTTGGTTGACCAAGTTTTGACTGACCGCAAATAAGCGCACCACACATTGCCGCAGGTTTGCACTTAAGTGGGCAAACTTGCAAAAATAGCTAAAAGGCGTCATCTTTACCCTAAGGTGGATATCGCCATGCAAATAGAACAAGGTGGGAATGAATGAGTAGCAAAGACGGCACAGACGAAAACGGCAAGCTGCTGTACTGTTCCTTCTGTGGTAAAAGCCAGCACGAAGTCCGCAAGTTAATTGCTGGCCCGTCTGTTTTTATCTGTGATGAATGTGTTGACCTATGTAACGACATTATTCGCGAAGAAGTGCAGGAAGCGGCGAGCGAAGCTGGTCGCGACAAGCTACCAACGCCGCAAGAAATTAATCATACGTTAGATCAGTATGTTATTGGCCAAGTGCGTGCAAAAAAGGTGCTCGCAGTAGCGGTCTATAACCATTACAAGCGCTTGCGTGTAGGCGAAAAAGGCAAAGACGATATCGAGCTGGGCAAGAGTAATATATTGCTGATTGGTCCGACCGGTAGCGGCAAGACCTTGTTGGCAGAGACTTTGGCGCGACTGCTTGATGTGCCTTTTACTATTGCTGACGCAACCACCTTAACCGAAGCCGGTTACGTGGGTGAAGATGTTGAAAACATCATTCAAAAGCTGCTTCAGAAGTGCGATTACGATGTAGAAAAGGCCCAAATGGGCATTGTTTATATCGATGAAATCGATAAGATCTCGCGGAAGTCGGATAACCCATCAATTACACGTGATGTATCGGGTGAGGGTGTGCAGCAGGCGCTGCTGAAGTTAATCGAGGGCACTGTTGCATCTGTGCCGCCGCAGGGTGGCCGCAAGCATCCCCAGCAGGAGTTTTTGCAGGTCGATACCTCGAATATCCTGTTCATCTGTGGTGGCGCCTTTGCTGGCCTAGATCGCGTTATCCGTGATCGCTCTGAAAAAGGCGGTATCGGATTCAGTGCAGAGGTTAAGAGCAAGAGCGAAGCTCGCAATGTTGGTGAAATACTGGCTGATGTTGAACCGGATGATTTGGTGCGCTATGGCTTGATTCCAGAATTTGTTGGTCGTCTGCCAGTGATCGCAACGCTGGAAGAGCTTGATATCGATGCATTGGTCAGCATTCTGACTGAACCCAAAAATGCGCTGACCAAACAGTATTCCAAGCTTTTTGATATGGAAGGTGTGGAAGTTGATTTCCGGGAAGACGGCTTGCGCTCAGTTGCTGAAAAGGCAATGACCCGCAAAACCGGTGCTCGTGGTCTGCGTTCGATTTTAGAGTCCGTACTACTTGATACTATGTACGACTTGCCTTCAATGGAAAACGTCAGCAAAGTTGTCATAGATGGCTCGGTAATCAAGGGCGATTCTGCGCCAATCTTGGTTTACAGTGAGCAACGCAAGGTCGCTCCGGAAGAATAAACCCCGCTCCAAAGCCGCCGCGTGAGTTATTTTCGCGGCGGGTCTCTTTTTTGTCACAATCTTTGCTAGTCAAGTCTTGTTTTTACTGTGCTAAGTCCCCATCTTAGGCTTAAGCTGTCTGTATTACAGGCGAAATATCCGTTGTGTCCGGATTGTACAAATATTATGCGAGGCGATTAAATGGCCGATAAGCGAGAAATACAGGAGCTGCCACTGCTTCCTTTGCGCGATGTGGTGGTTTACCCCCATATGGTGATCCCCCTGTTCGTTGGGCGCGATAAGTCGATACGCGCACTTGAACTGGCCATGGCAAGCAATAAGGAAATTGTGCTTGCTGCACAGCGCAATCCAGATCTAGATGAGCCAGGTACCGACGACCTTTACGATATTGGTACTGTTGCCAATATCTTGCAGTTGTTGAAGCTTCCTGACGGCACCGTGAAAGTTTTAGTTGAGGGCAGCTACAGAGCTGTGCTCAACGCCGTTACTGCCGAAGAAGATTATTTCAGTGCAGAAATTGATGTATTGGAAGAGATTAAAATTGGGGAAGAAGAATCCGAAGTCATGTTGCGTTCGGCGATCTCCCAATTTGAGAAATACATTAATCTCAGCAAGAAAATTCCCGCCGAAGTGCTCACATCGCTGTCGGGTATAGACGATCCCGGTCGCCTTGGCGACACCATTGCCGCCCATATGAATATGGCGCTTGAGCAGAAGCAAGCGGTGCTGGAGATGGTTGACGAGCGCGAGCGTTTAGAGCATTTGATGGGGCTAATGGAGTCCGAAATTGACCTTTTCCAGGTTGAGAAACGGATTCGTGGTCGCGTCAAAAAGCAAATGGAAAAAAGTCAGCGCGAGTACTACCTCAATGAGCAAATGAAGGCTATTCAGCGTGAGCTGGGTGAGTCAGAGGAAGGTGTAAACGAACTCGAAGAACTCGAAAGCCGCGTAGACAAAGCGGGCATGAGCAAAGAGGCGCTGGATAAAGCTAAGGCAGAGCTGGCTAAACTGAAAATGATGTCACCCATGTCGGCAGAAGCCTCTGTGGTACGTGGCTATATCGACTGGCTAGTGAGTATTCCCTGGCAAAAGCGCTCGCGGGTTAAGCATGACCTTGCGCGGGCTGCTGAAATTTTAAATGAAGACCATTACGGTCTCGATGAAGTCAAAGACCGGATACTTGAGTATCTTGCGGTTCAGAAGCGAGTAAAGAAAGTGAAGGGGCCGGTTTTGTGTCTCGTTGGGCCGCCAGGGGTTGGTAAAACATCTCTGGGCGAGTCTATTGCGCGAGCCACTAATCGTAAATTTGTGCGTATGGCCTTGGGTGGCGTGCGCGACGAAGCTGAAATTCGCGGGCATCGCCGCACTTATATTGGCTCTATGCCGGGTAAAGTCATTCAAAAGATGTCCAAGGCCTCGGTTCGCAATCCGCTGTTTTTACTCGATGAAATCGACAAAATGGGTATGGATCATCGCGGTGATCCAGCATCTGCTTTGCTGGAAGTTCTCGACCCCGAGCAAAACCACGCCTTTAATGATCACTATCTTGAGGTCGATTACGATCTCTCAGATATTATGTTTATCTGTACCTCGAACTCCTTGAATATTCCGCCAGCGCTGATGGATCGAATGGAGGTTATACGGATTCCGGGTTACACCGAAGACGAAAAGATCAATATTGCGCGTCGTTACCTGATTCCGAAGCAGTTAAAAAACAATGGGCTTAAGGAAACTGAGGCCAGTATTGATGAGGATGCGCTGCAGGATATCGTGCGCTACTACACGCGTGAAGCCGGGGTCCGCGGGCTCGAGCGACAAGTCGCTAAAGTTTGTCGCAAGGTCGTAAAAAATCTCGCGCTGAATGGCGAAAGCGGCGTGATTAAAGTGGTGTCCGGTAATCTAGAAGACTATCTTGGCGTCCGTCGCTATAACTATGGCAAGGCCGAAGAAGAAAATAAGGTAGGGCAGGTTACTGGTTTGGCTTGGACCTCCGTTGGCGGCGAGTTATTGACGATTGAGGCAGTGTCGGTGGTTGGTAAGGGACGGCATATTAAAACCGGCTCACTTGGCGACGTCATGCAAGAGTCTATTCAAGCGGCAACCACCGTTGTGAGGAGCCGCTCTAAGCGCCTGGGTATCCCCGCGCGCTACCATGACCGCCACGATATACATATTCATATGCCAGAGGGTGCAACCCCAAAAGATGGGCCATCGGCCGGCGTTGGGATGTGCACAGCACTGGTTTCAGTGATAACGGGTATCCCGGTACGCTCCGATGTGGCGATGACTGGCGAGATTACTTTGCGCGGTCAGGTGCTGGCAATTGGTGGTTTGAAAGAAAAACTGCTTGCAGCTCACCGCGGCGGTATAAAAACCGTTATAATCCCGTCCGAGAATGAGAGGGACCTCAAAGAGATACCTGAAAACATTAAAGCCGACTTGGAAATTCGCCCCGTTAAATGGATTGACGAAGTGCTGAATATCGCACTGGAAAGTATTCCAAAAGAGATTTCTGAAGAAGCTTATTTGGCAGGTATTGACGATAACCACAAAAGTGTGGACGGTAATGATGATATCTTGGGCGAAGCGCGCGCAAACGCACACTAGCCGCAGAGATTCCTTGACCGTAAGAGGCGCAGTTGGTATAAATCCCACTCTTTGCGCATGCGGCTGTCACTGTCCTTGCGCAGGTATGTGACTGCCAGCAGTGACACTTAAAAATTTTTTTATAACAATTTGAAGGGGAAGAATAAGTGAATAAATCTGAGCTAATCGACGCTATTGCAGAATCTGCAGACCTGTCCAAAGCAGCCGCTGGTCGCGCGCTGGATGCAACGGTAGAAGCTATTACCAATGCATTAAAGTCAGATGATTCCGTATCACTTGTCGGCTTTGGTACATTTAGCGTTAAAGACCGTGCAGCTCGCACCGGCCGCAATCCTCAAACTGGCGCGCCAATCGAAATTTCAGCTGCCAAGATCCCTAGTTTCAAAGCAGGTAAAGCGTTGAAAGACGCCTGTAACTAAGGGTTATAGCCATTCCCACGGTGTTGGGAAGTCGCTATAGGGGTTAAAACCTCTTACAGAAGGCGCATCGAGAGGTGCGCTTTTTTTTATGATTCAGAGTCGGATTCGCGTCAATGCTGCAAAATATTCGGAATAATATCCAGGGAACTGCCGCCAAGTTCATTATCGCGCTCATCATCGTACCTTTTGCGCTATTTGGTATTGATAGTTTATTTGGTGGCTCAGGACAGGTTCCTGCCGCTGTCGTCAACGGCGAAAAGATTTCTGAAGGTGAATTGCAACAGGCGATTAGTCTTCAAAAGCGACGTTTACTAGGAATGATGGGGGATCAAATTGACCCCGCAATGCTAGACGACGCAATGTTGCGTAAGCCAGCATTGAATACCTTAATAAAGCAGCAGCTGCTCCTGCAAGCCGCCGCTGAAGCAGGTATTGAAATTTCGACCGCCCAGCTGCATGCAACCATCGCGTCTATGCCGCAATTTCAAGAAGACGGCCGATTCTCTCAGGCTCGTTATGAACAAGTTCTACGCTTGCAAGGCTATAGCAGTGCGTTTTTTAAACAGCTGTTGCGCTCAGATCTGACAATTCAACAGCTATCCAGCGCCGTTGCTGGCTCAGCCTTTGTGGCGGGTCCGGAATTGTCGCGGGCAATTGGCTTGCTCCACGAGACCCGCGATTATCACTTTATCACCGTTGCCCAAGCGCCTTATCGCGCCAGCATTAAGATTAGCGATGAAGAGGTCGAAGCCTACTATCAGGAAAATGCGAATCAATTTCTGAGTGAGGCCGCAGTTAGATACTCGTATGTTGAGTTATCTGAAGAGGATTTTTTTGAGCCGGTTTCAGAAGATCAAGTCATGGCCGAATACCAGCGATTGGTAGAGGCTAGTAACGCGCAAGTAGAGCGTGAAGCGGCACATATTTTAATTGAAATTAACGACGACACCGGTCGTGAAGAAGCGTCTTCACAGCTTGAAAAAATTCGCCAAACCGTTTTGGCTGGCGCAGACTTTGCAGAACAAGCGCGACAGTATTCAGCAGATGCCGGTAGCGCGGGTGACGGCGGTGCCCTTGGTTTTAGCAGTGGGGACAGTTTTCCAGCGGAGTTTGAAGAGGCTTTAGCTGGGCTAAAAGAAGGTGAAATCTCTCCTGTCATTGAAACGGAAGCGGGCTTACACCTGATTAAATTGCTGAGTGTTCGCCAGCCTAGTGTGCCGAGCCTAGAGAGCGCAAGGCTTGAGATTACTGAACGGCTGCGCCGCCAGGAGGCGATGCCACGCTTAATTGGTGCGGTAGAAGATTTACGTGACTTTGTCTTCAACGCAGAAAATTTAACCATGCCCGCCAAAGAGCTTGGGCTCGAAGTTAAGCAAAGTGAATGGCAAAAGGAATCTGACGAGAGCGGATTGTTTGCTTATGCGAGCTTGAAGTCTGCAGCCTTTAATCCAGAATTGCGCAGTAAAGGCTTAAACAGCGAAGTCTTTGAATTAACGCCGGAACACTTTGCGGTGATCCATGTCGAAGAATACAAGGCACCCGATACCCTGCCTTTAGCACAGGTGCGCGAAGAGATTGTGGGTAGTCTGGAGCAGCGCAAAGCTGAGCTTGAGGCAGAATCTCAGGCCAAAGCGATCCAAGCAGAGTTGCTTGCTGGTAAGCGAGCCGAAGAGGTCGCCAAGGCCGAGCAGCTTACTTGGAATGCGATTGCCGCAGGCAAGCGCGGCGACATTGCTGTTGAGGCGCCGATACGCAATCGCGCATTTTCAATGCCTAGACCAGATCAGCAGGCAAGCGTAAGCGTTTTGCGTTTGGCAAATGGTGATCGAGTGGTCTTGCAGTTACTTGATGTGAATTATGGCAGCCAAAGCGGGATGGACGTTGCCCAGCTTAACGAAGCAGAAAATAGCGCGTCTAGAAATAGGTCTTCACAGGATTTTTCGGCTTACTTTAATGGTTTGTGGAAAGACGCAAAAATTAAGATCAATTGATTTAGGCCCCAGTCGGCTGATTACCGCTGGGGCTACTTAATGGATACATAAAAATAATGACTTCCGCTTTACGACGGTCGCTGAGTGCAGGTGTTGTCGATGTTTGGTTTAGCTTTACCAATGACAACCGCCTGAAAACAGTGCAAAAAGATTACGAGGAAATGCTCTCGCAGTCCGAGCTCGAACAGTATCAGCAGCTTAAGCATGTCGATAATGGTTGGGATTATCTGGTGAGTAGGGCCTTGTTGCGTACGGTATTGGCTGAATACTGCGAACTATCACCGCAAGAAATTGAATTTCAGGTAAATGACTTTGGTAAACCCGAGCTAAGCAATTCTAGTGTTTCGCCAATAATCCAATTTAATACCGCGCACACCAGCGGCTTAACTGTCTGCGTCGTTACGCATGATAATGCAATTGGTGTTGATGTGGAGTGCAGGGCAGAAAACCCAGGAATACTTGATGTTGCCGAAGACTATTTTTCGGCGCTTGAACTTCAGGCGCTGAAAAGTCGAGATGAAGCGCAGCAGCTCAATTATTTTTATCGCTATTGGACATTGAAAGAAGCGTATATCAAGGCTCGCGGCGAAGGTTTGTCGATTCCATTGCATGACTTTTCAGTAGTGCTTGGCAACGACGGCGAGTTCCTGGAATTTTTTGGCCCTGATGCTGAAAGCTGGGATTTTCGATTACTGGGTCAAAATGCAGCCTACACCGCGGCGCTGAGTATGAATGGTCGCATTGCGGGATTGAACTTTTTTCACAGCGTACCCTTAGGGCCTCAGTCTGTGCAAAGTGCCGCCGATGCGTTTGACCAAGGTTCCGCGCCGGCCGGTGATCGCCGGCGTCGCATTGGCTAAAATAATTAGGAGTAGAAACCTTGTATAAAGTATTAACCCTGAACCAAATATCTGAAAAAGGCTTAAGCCGTCTACCTAGCGAAAATTATGAGTTAGCGACGGAATTTGGTGCGCCTGATGCAATATTGTTGCGCAGCCACAAACTCCAGGTCGCAGAAATTTCTGCTAGCGTGAAAGCCATTGCGAGAGCGGGCGCCGGCACGAATAACATCCCTGTATCAGCATGTACGGAACGTGGTATTCCTGTTTTTAATAGCCCTGGTGCCAATGCCAATGCGGTTAAAGAATTGGTTATTGCCGGATTAGCATTAGGTTCACGGGGGATTTTGGCCGGTATATCGTATGTGAATACTCTGGGTCATATGAATGACGCGGCTGAAATGGCTAAGCTTCTAGAGAAAGAAAAAAAGCGTTTTAAGGGCAATGAGCTGGCAGGGCGCACTCTCGGTGTTGTCGGTCTCGGGGCGATAGGCTCAATGATAGCAAATGCCGCATTAAGCTTAGGTATGGACGTTATTGGTTATGATCCTGCGTTGTCTGTTGATGCTGCATGGCGCTTGCCTAGTTCAGTAAAGAAAATGGATAATTTAAGCAGTTTATTCGCTCGAGCAGACTTCATTACCCTGCATTTGCCCGTTCTAGATTCAACCCGAGGCTTGATCAATACCGACTTACTCGCTGCCTGTAAACCAGGCTGTTGCTTACTAAATTTTGCCCGAGAAGAAATTGTGGATATCAGCGCGGTTATTCGCGCCTTAGATAACGGCAGTTTGCGTCAGTTTATTACCGATTTTCCCGTGCCAGCGCTTATCGGGCGAGCTGACGTAATTCTCATGCCGCATATCGGTGCAAGTACCGATGAGGCAGAGGAGAATTGCGCAATTATGGTTGCCGATCAGCTGGATGATTTTCTGCAAAGCGGCAATATCAAAAATTCGGTTAATTTTCCTAATTTGCAACTGGATCGCAGCGGCCGGTGCCGTCTTGCAATTGCTAACCATAACGTTCCCAAGATCCTTGGTAGCGTACTTGGTTTACTTGCGGATGCTGATATTAACGTTGTCGATATGTTGAATAAAAGTCGCGACGAAATAGCCTACAATCTAATTGACTTGGGCAGTGAGGTAAGTCCGGCACTACTAGAGCAATTACGTGCCATTGAAGGCGTTATCAATGTGCGTTTAATTCAATGGTGAAAGCGCAATATCAATAAAGGTTAGGTAAATGGCGAGCTTGGACAGTATACAAGCACTACTCAAAGATCAGCGTGGTGTGCCACCTATTAGCGACTGGCATCCTGAGCTTAGTGGCGACATTGATATTGTCATAAAAGCCGATGGCCGCTGGATTCATGAAGGAGGTGAAATAAAGCGCCATGAACTGGTTAAGCTATTTGCGTCTATTCTGCGCCGCGAGCAAGACGGCCACTACTACTTGGTTACGCCTGTTGAAAAATGGCGGCTGCAAGTGGAAGACTTCCCCTTGCTGATTGTCGACTTCGAAGTTGGCGGCGGCGCTGATTCACCGCGTATAGCGGTGAAAACCAACGTCGACACCTGGTTTGAGCTTGGTTCAGAGCACCCTTTGTGCGTTGATACGCAGGCTGATAGCAAGGAACCCATTCCTTCAGTGTTAACCCGGCATGGTTTGGTGGCAAAGGTGAATAGGGCATGTTTTTATCGCTTGGTAGAGCTCGCTGAACCTGTCGCTGAATCCTTAGTTTTGCGCGCGGGTAATAGTGTGTTTGTCTTAGGGGCCAGTAGTTAATTATTTGGATGCTCACAGAGAATAAAGTTTATTGTCTGTGAGTATTTCATGTTCAGAGAGCGATATAGCATTACAGCATATTTAGCGCTCGATAAAACGCGTTATATAGTCTGCAAATCGGTCGTTAATCATTGCCTCATTAAGCCCGAACTCCGCTAAAGAATACTCATGTTTTCCGAAGCGATGTTGCTCATTACTATTGTGCCATGCAGCCATTGCTTGCTTGGCAGGAGCATTTAAAGATCGTCCCGAGCGGTCGTACACCTCCTGAGCAATGCCGATAGGATTTTTACGAACATCTTCGTAACGGGCATCGACAATACAACTGGCTAGGTTCATTTTGTCGCGGTCGTGGAGGTAGCGGTCCATCGCCCAGTCCCAATAGCGCATTACTTGCTGTCCTATTAACTGTTTATCGATAGGCTTAGAGCGCAAGCTCCACATTGCGCTGACAAACTTGGCCCATGAGGGAATGGTAACTAACGGGTCGCGATGGGTGTGTAAGATGGTGGCGCGGGGATAACTGCTTATTAATGATTTCATATTGGCAATGTAGCCCACCCCTTTCATTACCCATGGCCGATCGCGCTTGCCGCCATCCTGCCATTGTAGGTACTGGACAAGGGTCTTAGTGTAGGCGAATGGGCCGGAACTAGAGCGCTCGGTCACCCAATCCAAATAACTGGGGCTAAACACCAGTTGATTCCATATGGTGTCGTCAAAGGTGAGCAGGTAGAGCAGCCAGTCTTCATCAACTTCTTGTTCTTCCATGTGGTGGGCAGCGTGGACGGCATTATTATCGGTTGCCACCAAGTTCGATGTTCCCGCTAATGCAATTCGTGGGTCAGCTTGGTCTTCCTGGGCTTGTGAAAACGGAGCGGGGTTCCACAGCCGCCAAAACAGCATTTTTTGAACATCGTCTGGGGCGGATAATATTTTCTGCATTTTGGTGGTGCCAGAACGGCCCAGACCCAGAATAATGATTGGGTCGTCGACATCCTCTTGCGAGATTTCCGGATGGGCTTGCAGATCTTGTTGAAACCGAAGCCGATTCACTAAACAGCGCTGTACATCGGCTACTATGCTTGCGAGCCCCTCTGGGTGTAGTGTGGAGTCTTGCACAATACATTCCAGTAGTTTTTGCATTGGCAGCATAAAGCTGTCGTCGCCGAAATCCCTTAAACCACTGGTTTCTTGAGCTTGAGTAATTAGCGTCTCGACGTTTAATGCGCTTGTTACTTCCGTTGTCTTAAGACTCATATTTGCTATCCTTATTGGCGCGTTATTTTTTGTGTGGCAGTGCTTTAGATAAACATACTTGGCCGCAGGGGAGGGTAAGTCCACAACTCTCTAATACCTGATTTCGCGGCAAGCACATCGGGTATACGGTTAAACAAGCTACTCGCAGAAGCCATATGTGAGGCTTCACGTACTACACGTACCTCCATGCTGGGTTTGCCCTGTACCTTCCAAATCATCTCCTCTTGCTCATCTTCGCGGAAATCGCGGTATTCAAAGCAGGCGTTTACGGTAATACCTTGTTTGGTGAGGATTTCGACGCTCATGCGGGTGCCAACGACGGTTCCCGCCCGGAGGTTTTGTTGCAACCAATGGCTGTAGTGGTCTTGTGTCCAAACAATGGGTTCTAAATTCTCCTTAATGTCGCTAACGTTAAGTCCAAGCGCATCTATTACGCACAAAGGAGGGATAATAGCGATGCCTGCAAGTCCGGTTTTTCCGCCAACATCGTTGCTTAGGTATTCATCCACACTCAAGCCAGCGCCGCAAAAGCGCAGCAGGTGAACACCTTGGCGGGCAATATCGGTGAAAGAAGTGTGGGTTGCGTATTCCGACCCAACCTGATCACCGCCTGCGATCCAACGTGATCACCTGTTGCGAACGAACGTGATCACTCATTGCGATTTAAAATGATCACTTTACGGGACTTATCGCAACGGGTGTTCACGTTGTCGCAATGACTGATCACCATCAATTTCCACACCACCTCATGCATTGAAATTCATCCTGTACTGCACGTTATCCTTGCCGCTTTTGCGCCGGGATGACGATGCCAAACACGAGATTAGCAATGCGACATATCAAAGAAATTCTCCGCCTTAAACTTGAGGCAAAGCTAAGTCATCGCCAGATAGCGCGCAGCCTGGGCATTGGCGTGGGCACCGTATCAACCTACGGCAAACGCGCCTCTGCGCTGGGGCTTTGCTGGCCCCTGCCCGCCGAGCTGTCAGATAACGATCTTGAGCAACTGCTGTTTCCTTCACCCCAGCTGAGTGCGCGACATGGCCGCGTTATGCCTGATTGCGCCGCCATACATCTGGAGCTAAAGCGCAAAAGCGTCACCAAACAGCTGCTGTGGGAGGAATACAAACAGGCTTATGGGGATGCGGGCTATCAGTACTCGCAGTATTGCGGGTATTACCGCGAATGGCGCGCCCAACAAAAACGCTCTATGCGGCAGATCCACCTCGCCGGTGAAAAACTATTTGTGGATTACAGTGGCGCGACAGTGCCGATTGTTAACCCAGATACCGGCGAGATCCGCAACGCTGAAATCTTTGTCGCGACGCTCGGTGCCAGCAATTACACCTTTGCCACCGCCAGCTGGACGCAACGCAAAGCGGATTGGATTGATGCCCACGTCAAGGCCTTCGAGTTCTTTGGCGGCGTGCCGGAGATCATTGTGCCTGATCAGCTCCGCAGCGCAGTGAGCAAACCTTGCCGTTACGAACCAACCATCAATGCCAGTTATCAACATATGGCCTCACACTATCGAACCGCGATCATTCCTGCGCGACCGCTCAAACCAAAAGACAAGGCGAAGGCCGAAAACGCGGTGCTGATTGTGCAGCGGTGGATATTAGCGAAGTTACGCCACCAGACCTTCTTTACGCTGGCGGAACTTAACCTTGCAATTAAGGGCTTACTGGAAGACCTCAATCAACGGCCCTTCAAAAAGCTTCCGGGTTGCCGCTTAAGCCAGTTTGAGATGCTGGACAAACCGGCGCTTAAACCACTGCCAGCGACGCGCTATGAATACCTCGAGTTCAAGCTGGCACGGGTCAATATTGATTACCACGTCGAGTTCGACAAGCACTATTACTCCGTTCCTCATCATCTGGTTAAGACGCAAGTGGAGATCCAAGCCAGCCGCGACGGTGTTGCTATCTTCTTTAAGGATCAGCAGGTCGCACGTCATGCACGTAGCCAGCGTCAAGGTGGGTTTACCACCAATACGCAGCACATGCCTGAAGCACACCAGCGGCATCAGCAGTGGACGCCGAAGCGACTGCTCTCGTGGGCGGGAACGATAGGCCCCGAAACACACGCGATGGTTGAGCTGTTCCTGCAACGAAAGCAGGTACCAGAGCAGGCGTATCGCGCCTGCTTAGGGTTACTGAATCTCGCCAAACAATACACACCGGCACGCCTAGAGGCGGCTTGCTTACGTGCACAACACATCAAAGCCCTACGCCTAAGCAATATCAAATCGATCCTGCAGAGCAATATGGATCAACTGGCCCTGCCGCTAGAACCGCAAGCGCAGGCAAGTGAGTCTCATCGCAATGTCCGTGGCGCCAATTACTACCACTAAACAAGCATCATCAACCAAACCACCCAACCCAAGGAAAGCACATGCTAGAAATACAAAGCGTACAACAACTCCGGCAACTTCGACTCACTGGCTTAGCGGACGCACTGGAAGCGCAGTTCCGCCAGCCCAACACCTACGACGAGCTTGGCTTTGCAGAGCGTATCGGCTTAGCCATTGAGCAGGAAATCACCTACCGGAACGACAAACGATTGCAGCGCTTACTCAGCGCTGCACGCCTTAAAGAAATGGCAAGATTGGCGGACGTTGACTACAGCCATCCGCGCGGACTTAAACCAAGCACCGTTGCCGCTCTGCAAAGCAATCATTGGATTAGCAAAGGGCATAACTTAGTGATGACCGGCCCGACGGGCTGCGGCAAAACCTATCTTGCCTGCGCTCTCGGCCACCATGCTTGCGTACAGGGTCATCCCACTCGGTACTTCCGTGCCTCTCGGCTGTTTGAGCAGCTTACCATCGCCCACGGTGATGGCAGCTATCTCAAGCTCCTCGCGCAAATCGCCAAAGCAGACGTACTGATCATTGACGACTGGGGTTTAGAGCCGCTGACGCAAGTGCAAAAGAACGACTTGCTGGAAATCATGGAGGATCGGCACAACAAAAAAACAACGATAGTAACGAGCCAGCTTCCGGTGGAAAACTGGCATGACTTTATCAATGATCCAACGTTGGCTGACGCCATCTTGGATCGGCTTTTACACAACGCTCACAAGATCAATTTGAAGGGGGAATCCATGCGAAAACTGATGACTACATTGACTGAAGATGATCACTTAAAGTAAAAAGACGGCACATGATGCATGAGGTGAATTAAGTGATCACGTTCAAGCGGTACGACTGATCAGGTTCAGCGGAATACGCATGGGTCATTGAGGTGATCTCGGTATTTGGTCCTACCGACAGAATTCCAGCCCAAATACGGGTCATATCCCAGATGCCGCCGCCAGTGAAGGTGACGTTATTCTTAAGCGCCAGCGCTTGCAGCTTTTCGGCAATGCCGGGATTAAGGCGGCGAGGGTTGCAAGACTCTGCGCCGTGACAGAGTATATTTGCGCCAGCAGACATCAAGCGCTCATAAGATGGGTAGTTGACCTCCAGGCGGTCGGAGACCGCGACAAAGGCAATGTCGGCCGTGAGTCGGCTGTAGTCTGCGGTGTCGCAGTCTTCCACCGTTAAGCCAATAGGGTCTCTACCAAGCAGTGAACCGAGGTCTTGGCCAATTTTCTCGCCGGCCCGATTATAGGCGCCAACAATTTCCCAGCCTTTATCTAAGGCGAAGCCCGCGAGTTGTTGGCCAACAAAGCCTAAACCATAGATGGCAATACGTGGCGAGATCTGTGAAGATTCCATATTATTATTCCTTTGTTGTGAAGTGATCGTTTCGGTTTTTTAACGTTTAGCTATGAAAAATAAAAATGACTGATGAATTTCAACTAATAAGGCCTAACGAGGCGATGCGTCGCAAGCCGATACAAGACCGCTCGAAAAAAGTTGTGGCCGCTATTGTCGATGCGGCCCATAAAATTCTGCTTGAGAATGGCAGAGAGGCGCTGTCGACGACGAGTTTGGAGGTGGTGTCGGGCGTGCCGAAATCGTCTATATACCAATACTTTCCAAATCTTGATGCAATTGTGTTCGAGGTTTACCGCGTGGTGATGCGCGCCCAGCATCTCAAGGGTTATCGTGAGTTTCCCAGCGATCAAGTGCATACGGTCCAGTCGTTTATCCATTGGTTGCTGGATTGGTCTATTGAAATTCATCGTAAAGTTCTCGAAATTGATAAAAATCTCCTGCTCGGCCACAAGGGGTTTTGGGACGCTTGGCAGGAGCTGAACGACAATTTAGCCCCCGAGGGCTCGGCCGAAGCATTTATATACGACAAGCTAAAATCCTGTTCTGACTTTAAATCGGGCAAAAACGATCTATTGCGTGTCCATGCGCTGGGCCGTGCTGCACAATTTATGGTTTATGCCCTGATTACCGATAATATCGAATTTATTGATGATCCTGAGTTTCGTTTAACTCTCGTGAAAATGTGTTGCGCTATCTTTTCTGAAGAAGAATAAATTTAATTATTTTTAAAATTTAAACCTCAATGATTCTAAATTAACCACTTTCAATTATAAAATCTACAGCACTCCTCTTAAGGCTGCTTGGTATTAGGCCGCTTTAGCCTCGCAAAACCCCTGCAAAATATAACCTCGATTTTCAGATAAATAAAAATCGATATTAATCATATAGATAAGGTGTTTTACGCGCTCTTTGAAACCTGACCTGCATCTTCTTGTTACATGGGCTTTGGCGTTGCTATATTGAGTCTCGAGACAATAACAGCTTAGGTTTAAGCAAAATCAATAGATAGTTCAGCCTATCTGCTGGTTACGTAAATTGGTGTTAAGCGATTTAAATTGATAATAATCGCATCAATTATTTGTCTTGATTTTCAAGATCTTTTTGAATTTCAGTTAGTAATGTTTTTCCTGTCGATACGCTATAACGCTGTTTAATGAAATAAGGATAATGAAATGAATAGTCAAGTTGAAAGCATTGCGACGCCTGCTGGCCCGCAGGCAATTCCGTTTTATGTTGAAGATCTAATGACTGCTGCACGGGCCGAAACAGGGCTTAGTGATTTTGGTGATTTAGGTTTTACTACTGGCCTAGACGTTTTATGCAAATCGCTTCGCACTGAAGCGAACTTGCATGAGGGGGGCGTGATTGGCCAAGGGCAAGAACTGTTGCGCTTATTGATCAATCGTTTGCGCTATATCAACGATGTGAAAAAACATCCCGAAATCTTACAAGAAAAAATCATCGCGCCAATTGTTGTTGTTGGTTTGCCGCGTACCGGCACCTCAAAATTGCAAAGAGTCATGTCCGGTGACCCTGGCGTGCAGCGTTTGGATGTGTGGCGCTTGTTAAACCCAGCGCCTTTCCCCGATGAAGAGGCGGGTAAGCCAGAAGGTCGGATTGCTTTTGCCAAAGTGGTTGAGGATACCTTTCGAACCCAGTTTCCAGGTTGGATGGCGCGCCACCCAATGGAAGCGGAAGAGCCTGATGAAGAATTATTTATTATGGAGATGTCTTTCGAATCAACGGTTTCCGCAATGCTCGCTCGTGCGCCAACATTCTTTGAATACTCAATGAACTGCGACCCGCGTCCTACCTATAAAATTTTATTTGAAATGATGCAATATCTGCAGTGGCAAGATGGCGGTAGCAAGGGCCGGCCGTGGATTATGAAGTCGCCAGTTCATATTGGTTACATGGATATTCTTTTTGAATTTTTCCCCGATGCAACCGTTGTTCATTGTCATCGTGACCCACTTAAAACCGTGCCGTCATTTGCCACCACCATTCAAGAACTGCGTAAAACCAGTACCGATCAAATAGACCCAGTGGAAGTAGGGCATGAGTGGTTTGACTACTGGGCGCGGCTAACCGATCGCTATCTCGCGGTGCGCGACAAGCTGCCCCTCGACCAAATTGTCGATGCAAAATTTGAAGAAATTTGCGACGACCCACTTGCCGTCATTAAACGAATTTATCAAAAAGCAGGCCGTGAATTGACACCTGAGGCTATTGCAGGATGCACGGAATACGATAGTCGGCGCCCAGCTAATCACTGGGGCGAGTACAGCTACACCCTAGAGGAATACGGTTTGGATGCGAAGGAAATCAGAACACGCTTCGCCGAGTATCTAAAACTATTCCCCTAGTACTTACTGCTTACAGGAAGTATCGCTTATGAATAATGACACATTCGCCGCATGGCGAGATCTGGCGCCGATGTCGCTAGACACCCCGAAAATTTGGGATGCCTTTAGCGAGGCGGTTAATGGGCTGAAAAGCTTTGTTTGGGACGATCCCCGAATTGACAGTGAAATGGCGCGGGCAGAGGGAGTTCGTTACCTGACGCGTCTGCTTGCTGGTGCCATTCCAATGACCATGGAGGCGTGGAATCCAGATTATCCAAGTTTGTTTACCTTTTTGACATCGCGCATTCAGTATGGGCTTCCCGCTGCAGATGCCTGTTATCAATGGGCGGCGATCCACGGCGATCACGTCTATCGCATCAAGGGCCAGCGCGGCAGTGCCCATATGTTGGATGTGGAATCCCGAGTAGGGCATTTTGCGCATATCAGCGGCTGGCAGCTGTGTGACCGGCGCGGCGATTTTGAAACTGATGACGATGGCAATATTGAAATTGTGTTGAGCCGAGAAGAGCAGCCAGGCAATTGGGTGAAAATACCCGAAGGGCTCGGCGATATTGTGTTTCGCCAATACTTCTACGACTGGGATAAGGAAGAGCCCGCGCGCTTGCAGATAAGCCGCGATGGCGCGCGTTATCCGGCGCCAGCGATAAGCCCAGAGACAATGGTAATGCGTACGCAGCTGCTTATTGATTGGCTGAAAAACCTACCAGCCTTCTTTGCGCAGCAATTAAACAGCTATTACGCCATGCCGAGCAATACCATGATTATTGATGAAGTATCGATTGGTTGGGCGGATTTGCGTTATGGCAAGGCAGTTTACGAATGTGCTGAGGACGAAGCGCTCATTATAGAGGTGGTGCCACCGCAGGCGACCTATTGGAGCATTCAGCTATACAGCCAGTACTGGGATGCGCGGGACTGGAACTTGCGGCAAACCTCAATTAATGGTCATCAGGCTCAATTTAATAATGATGGCGTTTTTTGTGCAGTTATTTCCCACACAGATCCCGGTGTTGCTAATTGGCTTGATGCCGCCAAGCACACCACCGGTTTGCTGTCGCTGCGCTACTTTCGGGCTGAAACCCTGCCTGTGCCATCGATCCGGCGAGTTAAGTTGGCTGAGCTTGCGAATGCCCTAGCGCCTAATTCTCCAACCGTCTCCGCAGATGAACGCAGCGAGCTGCTGCGCAAGCGAGCAGAAGCTGTTGTGCGCCGAGGCTGCTTATAAATTGATATTTTGGTAGCGAAGTGTCACGGCGATGTCGTGGCGCATTTATTTTCAGAAAATAATGAATAAAGGAAAATACTATGTCTTACATCGAAAATATGTTTTCAAACCAAGGTAAGGTCGCGCTGGTCACTGGGTCCGGCAGTGGCATGGGCGTCGCGTTTGCGCACGCGCTGGCTAAGTCGGGTGCCAAGGTGATTTGTGCGGCGCGGCGCTTAGATAAGGTGCAGCAAGTTGCCGATGATATTAATGCCGCCGGAGGCACGGCCGCAGCACTCGCCCTGGATATTGGCGACACTGAGAGCGTAACGAATGTGTTTAATTGTGCTGAAGAAGTATTCGGCACAGTCGACATTTTGGTCAATAACGCGGGTCAAATTCAGTTTAAACCCTTTCCTGATATTGATGATGAAGAGTGGATAAATCTGCTTAATGTGAACCTGACTGGCACGATGCGTATGGCGCGGGAATTCTCTAAGCGCTTAATTGCACTCGATAAGGCGGGGAGTATTATTAATGTTACCTCGGTCACTGGAATGCAAACCCTTAAAAACGTACCTTGCTATGGCAGTGTTAAAGCGGCTTTGAATCAATTAACCAAGCAGATAGCTGCGGATTTATTCGACACTAAAATTCGCTGCAATGCCATTGCGCCGGGCTATTTCATGACTGAAATGGTGGATTGGTATTTTGAAACTGAACAGGGTCAAGCCGAAGTCGCGCGGCTGCCATCTAAGCGTATTGGCGATGTTAAAGAGCTAGAAGGCGCGCTGTTACTGCTTAGCAGTCAGGCCTCAAGCTTTATTAACGGGGTAGTGTTGCCGGTTGATTATGGCCACAGTGTTTTATTGGCGTAATCGAATAATAAAGCGCATAAAAAAGGGCAGCCTGAGCTGCCCTTTTTACGTTTTACGCACTCACATATTTGGGTAGTTGGGGCCGCCGAGGCCTTCTGGTGTTACCCAAATAATATTTTGCGCCGGATCTTTAATGTCGCAGGTTTTGCAGTGCACGCAGTTCTGGCCATTGATCTGGAACTTGGGTGTGCCTTCGGCATCCTCAACAACTTCATATACACCGGCAGGGCAGTAGCGCTGCGCTGGCTCTGCATATTTCGGGAGGTTGTCGCGAATAGGTAGTTCAGGATCCTTTAATGTCAGGTGACAGGGCTGATCTTCCTCGTGGTTGGTATTGGATAAAAATACCGAGGTTAAGCGGTCGAAGGTGATCTTATTATCCGGCTTAGGATAAGTGATCTTTTTACACTCTGCCGCCGGTTTCATCTCAGCGTGATCGGGGTGATCATCACCTAAGGTCCAAGGCAGTTTGCCGTTGAACAGGTTAAGGTCGACAAAGGCGTAAGCCGAGCCAAAGAAATTGCCCCATTTGTGCTGAGCTGGGCCGAAGTTGCGTTGTTCGTGTAATTCTTTATAAACCGAGGAATTTTCAAAGGCGGTAGTGTATTCGCCTAGCTCTTGACCGGTTGCCTCGTTTTCAGTGATGGCTTTATGAACCACTTCAGCAGCGATCATGCCCGATTTCATGGCGGTGTGACTGCCCTTGATCTTGGCGAAGTTCAGAGTGCCGGCGTCACAACCAATCAATAAGCCGCCTGGGAAGGTCATTTTAGGAAGTGACTGCAAGCCACCCTTGGCGATGGCGCGGGCGCCGTATGAGATACGCTCGCCGCCTTCCAGATATTGCATAACGGTAGGGTGCTTTTTAAAGCGCTGAAATTCTTCAAAGGGCGATAAATAAGGGTTGTCGTAGCAAAGATCGGTAATCAGACCAATCGACACTTGATTGTCTTCAATATGATAGAGGAAGCTGCCACCAGCGGCGCCATTTTCAGCCAGGGGCCAGCCCGCAGCGTGCATAACCTTGCCTTCTTCGTGCTTGGCGGGGTCGATTTTCCACAGCTCTTTAATACCTAAGCCGTAGTGCTGAGGATCCTTGCCTGCGTTAAGGTCAAACTTCTCCATCAGACGTTTGCCTAAATGGCCACGGCAGCCTTCGGCAAATAAGGTGTATTTGGCATGTAGCTCCATGCCGGGCATGTAGCTGTCTTTCTCGCTGCCATCAGCGGCGATACCCATATCGCCTGTTACAACGCCTTTTACGCTACCGTCTTCATGGAAAAGTACGTCTGACGCGGCGAAACCGGGGTAGATTTCAGCACCCATGCCTTCTGCCTGTTCGGCCATCCAGCGGCACAAATTACCGAGGCTAATGATGTAATTACCTTCGTTGTGCATGGTTTTCGGTACGGCAAAGCCAGGTACCTTAATGGCCTTTTCAGCGCTGGTCATATAGTAAATGTCATCGCCAGTGACCGGGGTGTTTAGCGGAGCGCCTTTTTCTTTCCAATCTGGAAACAGCTCGTTTAACGCGCTGGGCTCAAAAACTGCACCAGAGAGAATGTGGGCACCAACCTCAGAGCCTTTTTCAACAACACAGACACTGATGTCTTTGCCAGTGCTTTCGCTTAATTGACGGATTTTACATGCTGCCGCTAATCCGGCGGGGCCAGCCCCAACGATTAGGACATCAAATTCCATTGATTCGCGTTCCACAGACGTTCTCCTATGTATGCTAAGTAGCATTGCCCTTTTATAGGGCGGTTTGTGGCTAATTAAAACAGCAAATTATAAAACCACGGGCTTTAAAACGCTACTTTAAGCGTAGTTTAATTATAAAAGTTTTATGCTAAATGAAAATCGCTTCACTCAGAAAAGCCATTTAATTACAATGACTTAATTATTTTCCTTGCCATGAGGTGCAACTGGCTTATAGAGAATATACGTCGTGTGAATACCGTACTTTTATTGACCTTGGGGCGTATAAGCGTCAATATAACCGCGCTTTTTACCGAGGCATTGTCTGCTTGAATCTGAATGCAGGTTCGCTGCGTAGGGACAATCGCCATTTCATTCCATTTACGCGAGTACTGGGGAATCCATGAAGGTTCTGGTTGCTGTCAAACGAGTAGTTGACTACAACGTAAAAGTGCGTCCGAAATCGGACGGCACCGGCGTTGATCTGAATAATGTCAAAATGGCCATAAATCCATTTTGTGAAATTGCAATTGAAGAAGCTGTTCGCCTAAAAGAAAAAGGCGTAGTGACCGAGATTGTTGCTGTGTCTATCGGCGCAAAAGTCAGTCAGGAGCAAATTCGTACCGCTCTAGCACTGGGTGCTGATCGCGGTATTCTGGTAGAAACTGACGTAGAAGTTCAGCCCCTGGCAATTGCCAAGCTGCTGAAAGCCGTTTGCGATAAAGAACAGCCACAAATGGTTATTCTTGGTAAGCAGGCTATTGACGGCGACAACAACCAAACTGGTCAGATGCTGGCTGCCTTAACCGGCATGTCACAGGGCACCTTTGCCTCTGAAGTTGTGGTTGAAGGCGACAGCGTTACGGTAACCCGTGAAGTTGATAGCGGCTCACAGGTCGTTAAACTGTCACTGCCAGCGGTAATCACCACCGATTTACGCCTGAATGAGCCTCGCTACGCTTCACTGCCAAACATCATGAAGGCCAAGAAAAAGCCAATGGATGTGATGACTCCCGAAGAGCTGGGCGTAGAGGTTACTCCTCGCGTCACTACTTTGAAGGTAGAGCCGCCTGCTGAGCGTAAAGCCGGTATTAAGGTTGCGGATGTCGCTGAACTTGTTGAGAAACTGAAAAACGAGGCGAAGGTAATCTGATGAGTATTTTAATTCTTGCAGAACACGATAACGCCTCCATTAAGGGCGCTACGCTAAATACTGTTGCTGCTGCTAAAGCAATTGGTGGCGACATTGTGGTCCTCGTTGCAGGTGAAGCCTGTGGCGCAGCCGCAGAAGCCGCAGCAAAAATTGAAGGCGTTAGCAAAGTACTCGTTGCCGACAACGCTGCTTACGGTCATCAGTTGGCTGAAAACGTTAGCTTGTTGGTTGCTGAGCTTGGTAAAGACTTCAGCCACATTCTGGCACCTGCTTCAACTTCTGGTAAAAACACACTGCCACGCGCAGCAGCTTTGCTTGATGTTGCACAGATCTCTGAAATTATCTCTGTAGAAAGCGCCGATACTTTTAAGCGCCCAATCTACGCAGGTAACGTTATTGCTACCGTGCAATCGTCTGATTCCATTAAGGTTATCACCGTGCGTACCACTGCGTTTGACGCCGTTTCTGCCGAAGGCGGCAGTGCTGCTGTCGAAGCTGTTGCCAGCGCACACGATGCCGGTACTTCTAGCTATGTTCGGGAAGAAGTTGCGAAGAGTGACCGTCCAGATTTGACAGCCGCAAGTATTGTTGTCTCTGGTGGCCGCGGCATGCAGAATGGCGACAACTTTGCCATGCTGTACTCACTTGCTGACAAGCTAGGCGCTGCTGTTGGTGCTTCGCGCGCTGCAGTAGATGCCGGTTTCGTACCTAACGATATGCAGGTTGGTCAAACGGGTAAGATCGTTGCTCCAGACCTGTACATTGCTATCGGTATTTCTGGCGCTATCCAGCATTTGGCTGGTATGAAAGACTCTAAAGTCATTGTTGCTATCAACAAAGACGAAGATGCCCCCATCTTCCAAGTTGCTGACTACGGTCTGGTTGCCGACTTGTTTAATGCCGTACCTGAGCTGGATTCTGCGCTATAAGCAGAAGTAGAGCTTTAAAAAGCCCGGTTTTTACCGGGCTTTTTTTTTATCTAAATTAAGCCTGTGTCCTCAAATCTCGCCCTAATCCTTGTCTCTTTGAAAGCAAAATGTAAAGCTTACTCGAGGCCTGCGGGCCATCGGTGATTGGATTTAATGAGGAATGGATGATGAAACAATTGTTATGTGCGGCAATGCTTTTGCTGCAGCTTGGCGCCGTAAATGCTATGGAGTTGAAAGCAGATAGCTCAAGCTTGAGTTTTGTGAGTATTAAAAATGACGCGATAGCGGAAACGATGAGTTTCTCCAGCCTCACCGGCAGCATTGATGATAAAACGGGTGAGGCTGAAATCGTCGTAGGCCTGAATAGCATTGCCAGCGGAATCGATATCCGCAATGAAAGAATGCGTAAATACCTATTTGAGACGGATAAATTCCCCGCAGCGACGTATACCGCACTGGTGGATATGCCTGAGCTGGTGACCATGTCTGTTGGCGAGCAAAAGACGATGAAACTCACGGGCGCGCTCGTCATGCACGGTACAAATTCACCGCTGAGCTTTGATGTTATTGTCACTAAGCGGGCCGACGGTGCATTACATGTCGTGACGCTTGCCCCTAGCTTTGTAGATACTCAGCGCTTTGGCTTAGTTGCTGGTGTTGCCAAGCTGCGCAGCTTGGCGGGCTTGAACAATATTGGCTTGGCTGTGCCGGTTAGCTTTTCAGTGACTTTTCAGTAGCCAGCGAGCAAAGGGCGACGGGCTAGTCTCGTCGCAATTTGTCGGAAATACCAATAGGCGTAGGGTAGTTTAAAACCACGATATAAGACGACACCACAAAACTAATAATGGCGGTAGCCTGAATCAAATGCGACGCTTCACGGCCGATTAGAGCCATTTCTGTGGCGACGTAGGCAATAAGTAAAGAAAACTCACTGATTTGCCCCATCCTGAAGCCTAAGTCCCACGCGAGTTTCTTGGTCTCACTCATGCCGTGTATTAAATAGCGGAAAATAACGGGTTTGAGTACCAGCACCAGGCCGGCAAGAATCGACGCCGGTACGATAATTTCGCTGAGTAAACCCAAGTCGAAACGCGCCCCCAGTGAAAAGAAAAACAGAATCAGGAAAAAATCTCGCAAGGGCTTTAAATTAATCGCGATGTACTGCGAGATCGGGCTAGTCGCTAGGCTAATACCGCCCAAAAATGCACCAATTTCAGCAGATAAGCCTAAGGCGTGCGCGGCCTCAGTCATACCAAGACACCAGCCAATAGCCAGCAGAAATATATATTCATGAAAGCGGTCGAAGCGACTTATCAGCGGTAATAAAACGAAGCGCACAGCTAAAAAAGCAAAGGCAATTAAGGCGGGTAAGGCGATAAGTGCTTTAAACAGACTTGCTCCAGAGAACTCCCCCAGACTCATACTGAGCAATATCATGAGCACAAAAATTGCGATTAAATCCTGTAGCAGTAGCAAGCCGACCATGAGCTCGCCGGTATGACGGTGATGCAGGGCGGTCGTTGGCAGCAGCTTAATGCCAATGATGGTGCTCGAAAACATCATGGCGGCGCCAATAACTAATGATTCGGTGGTATTGAAGCCAAAGCTCGCGGCGAGGGCATAACCAATGAGGGCAAAGGCCAATGAGCTGAGGAGGGCGACCACGGTGGCCTTTTTAAGGGTAGCTAGCAGCGCTTTGGGCTGCATGTCTAAGCCCAGCAGAAATAGCAAAAAGATAATGCCGAATTCGGCGATCTCGGCAAGCAGCTTAACGTCCGTGACCCACGCGCTACCGTGGGGGCCAATAATAGCGCCAAGGGCGATATAGGCTATTAATAGCGGCTGGCGGGTGAAGAGGGCAATCGAGGCTAATACCGCTGCACCACTGAAAATCAAAAAAAATGACGACGTTAAACTCGCTTCCACGGCTTAAACCTCTTGGCGGGGCGGGTGAAGCTTCATAATCACATAAGCTCGCGTAACGAGACAATAGTGCTGGGCTAATCGATACCGATAAGGCCGCACCCAATAAAGCAAAATGCCGCCAAAGTGGCGGCATTGTATGGTTCTCGCGTAGCCTTAGCGGCGACGAAAAATCGGCAAGGCTTGATCTATCGACGGCTGATAGGCGTCACTAAAATCATTAAAACTGGCCAAAGCTTCGTCGAGGTCGTCGCTTTGTAACGCGAAGCTATTAAAGCCACAACGCTTAAGAAAATAGAGCTGATCCCGCATAAAATCGCCAATTGCGCGTAACTCGCCAGTAAATCCGTGCTGCTCACGCAATTCTCGACCATAACTAAAGCCGCGACCATCAGCAAACTTAGGGAAGTCTACTGCGATTAGAGTGAAGCTTTGGACGTCTGTCCCCAACAGCTTGGGCGACTGATCGCTGGCTAAAAATACCGCAATATTGCCTAGTGCGAGCAATTCTTCTTTGTGCGCTTGCCATAGGCTCAGCGGTACGATGTAGCCACCGGTCGCAGGCAGCGTTTCGGTGTCGCGCCAAACCTGCCAGCTGTCCTCAACAACGTTGAGGTCTTTAATAATCTTAGGCATATGCACGCTCCTTAAATGGGTCAATACCGACGCGGCGAAAGGTGTCTAAAAAGCGCTCTTCCGGCTGGCGAAGTGAAACAAAGGTTTCGAGCACTTTTTCAATAACATTAGGCACCTCATCTTGGGCGAAGGATGGCCCAAGAATCTTGCCGATTGAGGCGTCTAAGCCCTGACTGCCGCCGAGGGAGACTTGATAGAACTCCTGGCCCTTTTTATCTACACCGAGAATGCCGATATTGCCAATATGGTGGTGACCACAGGCGTTCATGCAGCCAGAGATGTTCAGCTCTATTTCGCCAAGATCGTAAACATAGTCTAGATCCTCAAAGCGGCGCTGAATGGCTTCCGCAATTGGAATAGACTTGGCATTAGCCAGCGAGCAGAAATCGCCGCCGGGGCAGCAAATTATGTCGTTCAACGTGCCGACCACGGGAGACGCGACCTCTAATTCAACCAGCTCTTTCCATAGGGCCAACAAATCTTGCTGACGCACATCTGGCAGTACAATATTTTGCTGGTGGGTGCTGCGAATTTCGCCAAAACCGTAGCGCTCGCCCAAGTCGGCGATCACTTCCAGCTGCTCGGCGGTAACATCGCCAGGCGCGACGCCGGTGGTTTTCAGCGCCAAGGTCACAATACGGTAGCCACTCACTTTGTGAGCGTGGGTGTTGTGCTGCAACCAGCGAGCAAAGTCGGCATTTTCTAATGCCAGAGCCTGCATGTCTTGCTGTGGCAATGACTCGTAAGCAGGCGGCTGGAAAAAGGACTGAGCGCGGCTGATTTCTTCATCGGTCAGGCTCAGGGCGCCATCTTTAATATGCGCCCATTCCTTTTCAACGTCGGCTTTAAAGGCTTCGGCACCCATGGCGCGGACCAAAATCTTGATGCGAGCCTTAAACTTGTTGTCGCGACGACCGAGTTGGTTATACACCCGTAAAATCGCCTCAAGGTAAGTCAGCAAATGCTTGGGCTCAAGGGCCTCGTGAATCACGCTGCCAATAACCGGGGTACGGCCCAAGCCGCCACCCACAATAACCTTAAACGCGGTGTTGCCAGCGGCATCTTTAACAATTTGCAGGCCAATATCGTGAACCATTACCGCCGCGCGGTCTGACTCTGAGCCACACACCGCGATTTTGAATTTACGGGGTAAAAATGCGAATTCAGGATGAAAGGTCGACCACTGGCGAATAATTTCGCAATAGGCGCGGGCGTCTTCAACCTCATCAGCCGCTACGCCAGAGAACTGGTCGGCGGTGACGTTACGAATACAGTTGCCGCTGGTTTGCACAGCGTGCATCTCTACTTCAGCCAGCTCTTCCAGAATATCGGGCACTTCTTCTAGCTTGGGCCAGTTCAGCTGCACATTCTGGCGCGTACTAATATGGGCGTAGCCCTTATCATATTTACGCGTAATAGATGCTAATTTGCGTAATTGCTCAGCATTCAGGGTGCCGTAGGGGACAGCAATGCGCAGCATAGGTGCAAGGCGCTGAATATAGAGGCCATTTTGCAAACGCAAAGGCAGAAACTGCTCATCGCTAATTTTGCCTGCGAGATAGCGCTGAGTTTGGTCGCGGAACTGCGCAACACGCTGACTGACAAGCTGACGGTCAAATTGGTCGTAAGCGTACATAGGAACCTTTGTCGTAAGTGTTTGGCGGATCAATAATACTAAGTAGGGCAGGGAGTTCCGTGCATTGAGTGCGCATGGAGCTAGTAGCTGCAGTTTATAGCGGCGTAATGTTAAAGATAAAGTCGGGTTTTCGCTAACGAATTTTCTGGGTAATGCTTACGCGCGGGGTCGATAAGCCACAATCTAGGGTATTAATTAGCTCAACGATGACGGAAATTCTTGCTACAATGCGCCCTGAATTTTAGCGCCGATCTACGGCCCCAGTAATCTACCCATACCAAAGAGGCTTCCATGTCTGATCATACTTCTGAACAAACCGAAGAGCAACGCAGCGACAATTTCGCTGATGCCTGCGCCGCCATTGCTATTTTAAGCATCGTTGTGGGTACTGCAGTTTACTGGTTGGCGGGCATGCCGTCTTAATTAGCCGCATAGTCGCTAGGGACGTAAAGTCCCGATCGCGTGGCGCATATGCATAAGATCCTCACTGTTTGTGGGGATTTTTTTGTGTTTCTACCGCGTCATTAAATACAGCTAATAAAAATGAATATTTCCTATGCTGCGCAGCCTTAGGAGTGTAAAAATAACTTTGATCCACCATTATTAACGGCAGCTATTAGCTCAGTGCGGCTTTTAACGCCGAATTTTTGGTAAATTCGCCTAAGATGGTTTTCGATAGTAAAGTTTGATAATGAAAGCGTTTTTGCAATTTGTTTATTGCTTTTGCCTTGCACAATTTCAAATACTACTTGCTGCTCTCTGGGGCTAATGCCTTGCGCAATATCTTCTAAGTGGTGCAATGGCGATTCGGTTATGCATTTACTTCTTAAAATATTAATCGAATTTTCTAAAATATAGTCGCTACTGTCTGATATCCAGTCTTCCATTGCCGACAATGCCTGTTCTATGCAAAGGTTTTTGCGTTCCTGTAGCATTTGCATACCAATGATAAGGTGGAGATTCTTGCTGAGTGGATGAATCATACAGGCAGTTTGCCGGTAGCCGTAAGCTCCTAGGCCGCGCCAATAAATGCCGCTGGCGTCGGCGGAACTAGGTGTGCTCGGAAAATTATTCTCCTTTGTTTTCAGGCCAACGGCCGTACCCTGCACCGCACCGGGTTCTATTGTTTTTTGTAAAAAAGAATCGACCTTGTATAAGCGCAGGCGGTAATCATCCATCGCCTCGACTTGGGTGTGGCGCTGGTAAATAAAGCTAATCGCTTTGTCATCGTCTTGACGCTTGTCATAAATAAACAGCGATATACCATCGGCCTTCGAGCGATTTAACACCTTTTGGCTATGGCTGTGATTCATCATTTCAAAATTATTGTTATTCATTTCATAAGACCTTCTTTATGTAACGAAGAGTATATGACCTAGCTTAGACGGTAATAAGTATTTACGCCTATCCGTCAAAGCCCTAAAAAACATTCATACAAATCATAGGCTTACTGCGTTCATTATTTTACGTATTAGTTCGCTAACGTAAAAATAACGGATTTCCGTCAATGCAGACAGGGTATTGCTCTTGCTACTGTGTATTCAGACCCGATTAGGACCTGCCATTGCCAATCCGTAAAAACGTGGTGACAAGGCAAGCGCCTAATATACGTCGAAATAACTCTAATAGATAGCGAGCGAACAATTACAGCAGTATCTCCTAACCCGGAGAATATCGATGCCAATTTAGCAATCATCGAACTGCGTCACCCTGAGGGCAGTAAATGAGTCAATATCATAAGAAACATCCGTTAGTTCTTGCCATCGCCAGTGCGGCAATTCTTTCTGCCAATAGTTATGCCGCGCCAGCGCTAGAGGAGGTGATTGTTACCGCCAATAAGCGTGCCGAAAATATTAATGATGTTGGCCTGTCGATTTCCGCGGTTAGCGGAGATCAAATGGCCGAGCAAAAACTAAGTTCCCTAGAAGAGATTTCTTCGGTAGTGCCAGGTTTGGTGTTCTCTTCCAGCACCTCGAACACTCCCATATTTACCCTGCGCGGGATTGGTTTTAATGAGCAGAGCCTGGGAGCCTATCCTGCCACCAGCTTATATATAGATGAAGCGCCAATGCCCTTTCCGGTACTGGCCAGTCACGCAGCCTATGACCTAGAGCGGGTAGAGGTATTAAAAGGCCCCCAAGGTATTCTGTTTGGGCAAAATTCGACCGGCGGTGCCATCAATTTTATCACTGCCAAGCCCAGTCAAGAATTTGAAGCCGGTGGTGATGTTTCGATAGGTAACTACGCCCGCAAAGAGCTCAACGGCTATGTGAGTGGCCCCCTGACCGACGCCCTTGGCGCGCGATTGGCGATAACGTCGCTGCAAGCCGATGAGTGGCAAAAAAGTGCCTCGCGCAGTGACAAAAACGGCGCACAAGACTATTTCGCAGGCCGTTTAGTATTAGAATTTACGCCAACAGATCGCTCTGCCTACCTCTTTAATATTAATGCTTGGCAAGACAATAGCGACCCACAAGCACAGCAATATGTAGCATTTAACCCCGCTATCAAAGTAGACAGTGCAAGCGGTGCGCCACCGGCTACATTAGCGGCGATTGCCGCCCAGCCATTCACTTCTGAAGCCACTGAAGCCGCGGATTGGTCGCCCTATATCGACCCGTCCTCTGAGCGCGACTACTATCAATTAGTCGCTCGTGGCGACTGGGATTTGAACGACGAGATGACCCTAACCGCCTTGTCTACCTACCAAGATTTTGAGCAAAAGCAGTCGACCGACGGTGATGGCTTGCCTTTGGTCTTATTTGACTTGGGCCCAAGCTATGGCGAAATCGACACTTGGATTAGTGAAATTCGCTTGTCCTCCGTCAACGCCACCGCCAAATGGGTTATTGGCGCCAATCTAGAAGAAAGTAATACCGCTGAAGACCAGACCCTAAACTACATTGACTCGACCAATTACACCGATCAAAACGCCTATATCAATACCAGTGGCATTTCCCTAGCACAGGAAATTTCTACTTATGCCATGTTCGGCAACCTCGACTACAGCCTGAGCGACGATCTCACCGTTAAAGTGGGGGCTCGCTATACCGACTCAACCATTAAGGTTAATAGCTGTAACTACGCCGCGCCGAACACCCCTGGCGCCATTGACGCAGGTGACGGCGCCAACACTGCGACCTTGTTTAATATTTTAGGCAACGCCCTAGGCACTGAAGCGTTTACCCCAATTGGCATTAATGGTTGCTATACCCTCAACGACAATAGCGTGCCTGGCGACCCATACGTAAATGAGTTAAGCGAAGATAATGTGTCGTGGCGCCTAGGAGCCGATTATGGTCTGGACGACGACACCTTAATTTACGCCAACATTTCCAAGGGCTATAAATCAGGAAGCTACCCTGCACTCGCGGCGGCTAACTTCTTCCAGCTAGACCCCGTTACCCAAGAGTCGGTGCAGGCCTACGAAGTGGGTATTAAAAGCTCGCTGGCGGGTAACTCCATACAGCTAAATAGCGCGGTGTTTTACTACGACTACAAAGACAAGCAGCTGCGCACCAAAATCTTAGACCCAATCTTTGGCTTTCTCGACACCCTCGACAATGTGCCCAAGACCGAGATTTACGGTTTAGAGGCCGATGTAACCGCCCAAGTTACCGATGGCCTGCGCTTAACCGCCGCTTTCACGTACTTAAAGTCTGAGGTTAAGGACTATCAAGGGGTTAGTTTTACCAGTGAAGCAGTGCGCGACGGCAATGGCGCCTTGGTACTCGCTACCGGTGAAGCCGATTTCTCTGGCGACCCGATTCCCTTCACACCTGAGCTGACCTATATGCTCGACGCGGAATATACCATTCCACTGAGTCGCGGGGCCGATATTTACGCCGGTGTGAATATCAATGGTCAGTCTGAATCTGACGCCGCGTTTGGTGGCAATCGTCTGAGCTATAGCCAAGAGCAAAGTGACGCTGGCGCCAAGGCCATCACCGAGAAATTTAATGAGATGGAAGCGTATAGCGTGATCAATGCGCGCATGGGTTACCGCTCAGACGATGGTAACTGGCGCGTAACCTTGTGGGGTAAAAATATCCTTGACGAATATTACACCACGAACGTTATCGCCTCGTCAGACACCTCGGCGCGCTTTACCGGTCGCTCCAGAACCTTTGGCCTGACCCTTGGCTACACCTATTAAGCGCTAAGTTTACTTGGTTTTTACAGTCACCCTCTGGCGGTACGCAACACCATTCGTGTGCCGTCCTTTTTACACCCCCGCAAATCAAGCCCGCTAGGAGGCGTATCATGACCAAACACAGCATTGAATATCTCTCAGAAAACATCGAGCGTTATATACCGAACCCTGATATATACAAATGGAACCAGAGTTACTATTTCAACTTCTACGACAGAGAGCAAAAAACCGGCGGTTTTTTCCGCATCGGTATTTTAGAAAACGTTGGCGAGATAAATTGCTTTGCCATATTTTTTAAAGACGGCAAACCGCTGTTTACCCGAGTTAATATGAACCTGCCCTACAGCGATCAGCGCCTAGACCCAGGTATTACTGTGGCAGGCATTACCATGCGCGCCACCAAGTCGCTGCAAACCGCCATCGTTAAAATCGAGACCGATGATTTCAATGCCGAATTGGAATGGGATTTAATTCACCCTATGGGCGACAGTATTGCCCTTAGCAAAAGCGGTGACGACGACGCCATTGCCAAGGAGCTCACCTATGTTCACCCCGAAGGCTTTTGTCGCGTGGTTGGCGACATTCACCTTCGCACCGGCGAAACCATTCACATTGACGACAAGGGCTTTCGCGACCTCAGCGTTGGACCGCGGAATTGGACAGGGCTTATTCACTACCGCCTAGCCTGGCCAATTTTTGACAACGGCGTGAGCTGTGTCGCGGTACATGGCATTACCACCCACGGTGACAGCTACCAAAAAATACTCCACAACGGCGAGCGCTGGCTAACACTCGAAAAAGTGGAAGAAACCATTACCTACGAAGACGACGACATTGGCTTTAAGCACGTGCACTGGAAGGTTTGGGATGAGACCGGCAAGCTCTACGAATTTACCGGCGTACCTCTATTCCGTTGGCAGTTTCCCTACGACTCCTTCATGTTCGTAGAGCAAATGATGGAGTACACCATGGCCGACGGCACCAAAGGCTACGGCATGGGCGAAGGCGGCTTTAGTTTTCCTTGGCAGGGCAACGGCAACTAATTAGGCCATTAAAACATCAATAAAAAACCCGTTTTAACACCGCAGGCAGGACCATTATGAATGCAAACACAACAAGCATAAGCGACATGAATTCCGGACTTATTGAACCGCGCATGGCCTACATACTAGAGCGCAAACTGCAGCGCAGTAAATTGGGCCCCTACATACCCAAGACCGCCAAAGAGATTGAACAAAGTCTAACGCAGCTATTTATTGCCGATGGTTTGAACGATATTACTATTAGCGGCGTTAAGCGCATGACCGGCGGCGCCTCTAAAGAGCAGTTCCTATTTCAATTGCAACATAGCGGCCTAACTGCGCCACAACGCTATGTGCTGCGTATGGATCCGCTAGAGGGTATTGTGGAAACCTGTCGTTTACGCGAAGCCGAGCTGCTACAAGCGCTGGCGGGTAGTTTTCCCGTGCCCGAAATTCTGACTGTCGACGCCGAAGGCGACTTACTGGGCAGCCCTGGTTTGATTACCGGTTTTGTGGCCGGTGTCACCAAACCCAGCAGCTTAGAGGGGCAAAGTGTTTCGGGTATTGGCTCAAGCTATGGCCACTACGCCGAGCTCATAGCGCCGCAGTTTCTGGATATTCTGGTAAAGCTACACTCTTGGCAGGGCTGGGCCGATGCCGCGCTGCCTAACTATGTTATTCCCAAAAAGAACAGCACGGAAGCGGCGCTATACCAAGTTAATTTATGGGCTAAAACTTGGCAGCAAGACTGCGTTGAGCCAGTACCCATGGTGAGCTTAACCGAACAATGGCTTCGGGAAAACGCGCCAATTTGTGAAGAACCCTGCCTGGTTCACTGCGACTACCGTGTCGGCAACTTCATGTTTGAAGAGCCGTCTGGGCAAATCACCACCATCCTTGATTGGGAATTGGCACACTTTGGTGATTTTCATGAAGACCTCGCGTGGATACTGCAAAAGCTGTTTGGCACGTGGAATGCCCAAGGCCAATTTCTGGTGTGTGGCTTAATGGAAAGGGATTACTTCATTTCTGAGTATCAGCGCTTGTCAGGTCGTAAAATCAAGCCCGATGTTTTGCGTTACTACGAAGTACTCAATGCATGGAAATGCGCGATCATGGATTTATCTAGTGCCATTATTGCCGGCCAACGCGCTAATAATCACCAAGACTTGCTTATCACCTGGCTGGGCTCCGCCGGCGCAGTATTTTTAGATCAGATTGAAATGTTACTTAGAGAGGAATTGCCCAATGCTGCCTGATATTTCAAATAGAATTCGCAATCTCAGCAAGGCGCTGGAGAGCGTGATTATACCGGCCATTCCCGCCGATAATAGTTTTGCCGCTGAGCAGGCCGCGCTGATGCTAGGGCATCTGAAAATGCTCGATCAACAATGGGATTTTGCCTACCTCTACGAAAAAGGTTCATTTGAAAATATGTTAGCGCTGGCGACGCAATTGACTCAGCTTTCAGAAGGTGGCAATGAAAGCTGCTGTGCATCTGCGGAAATAAGCGCATTGATTGCCTCGCTCCCAGAACAACTTCCTCTTACGGTTAACACCGTAAATGGCCTTACCATTGCATTAGGCAAGGCTGTCGATAGACTTGTTGCGGCGGCCTATAAAGATGGTAACGTCAAATTCAAGGCGGCGATGTTAAACAGTATTCTGGATTACAACCATATTCAGTGTACGCGAGAGCGCACTTGGTTTAAGGCAAATATGCTTGACCCAGATGTGCGGGACTTGCCATCGATGCAGGAAATGTTAACTTCCGAACAATTTCGATACTCAGTTTTGTAAAGTCACGTTGTAAAACCATGGACTAAAACAGTAAACCCACCCTGGGCAAGGTGAACGGGATGCGATACGTTAAGGCAAATATGGTTTAGGGTGTGGGCTAATGACTCTAAGTTCTTAGCTAGTTTGCTTCAATACCAGCTGCACAATCGTAAACACAGTGGCAATAAACAAACCCACAAAGATAATGGCAGTGATGACGTAGTTGCGAAAGCGACCGTGTTTGAAATCGCGCTCGCGGTTGCGGCTGCTCTGCACGCCAAAGGCCGCTGAGATAATGCTGCCTACGACGGCAAGTGGGCCGGGTTTGCGTTCTTCTGGTTGTTTGTCGTCGCTCATGTGCTACCTCTGGAATACGGTATGCAAACTACTGGATAACCGAGACATTTCTTAAAAAATCTCGATTCTCCAGTTAGATCTGATAACGCGCTATGGATCGTAGTCCAGGTTAGGTGACAACCAGCGTTCCATGGTTTTCATTTCCATGCCTTTGCGGGCGGCAATGTCTTCTACCTGATCTTTACCAATTTTGCCAACGGCAAAGTAGCGCGACTCGGGGTGGGAGTAGTAAAAGCCACTTACCGCCGCTGCCGGGTGCATAGCAAGGCTCTCGGTTAGGATAATACCTGTTTCGCTAGTCGCATTGAGCAAACGGAATAAGGTTTCCTTCTCGGTGTGATCAGGGCAGGCTGGGTAGCCCGGCGCTGGTCGAATACCGCGATATTTCTCCTTGATTAGCTCCTCATTGCTAAGGCTTTCATCACTGGCATAGGGCCAGTATTCCTTGCGCACCCGCAAGTGCAGGTGTTCGGCAAAGGATTCTGCCAAGCGGTCTGCGAGTGCCTTAATCATGATGGCGCTGTAGTCGTCATTGGCGGCAATAAATTTATCGGCCAGTTCGTCTGCGCCTAGACCGGTTGTGACTGCGAAACCACCGATATAATCGGTTTTACCACTGTCGGCCGGGGCGATGTAGTCAGCCAAGCTCATGTGTGGCTTGTCGTCAGGCTTCTGAGCTTGCTGACGAAGTTGGTGCAGCACCTCAAGTGGCGCAGTGCCATCGGTGTTCATTACCGTGATGTCATCGGCGCCGCTGCGCTGGGCGGGCCAAAAACCGATAATACCGTTAGCCTGTAACAGTTTTTCTTTAATGATGCGGTCGAGCATGCGCTGGCCGTCGTCGAATAAATTGCGCGCAGCTTCGCCTACGGTCTCATCGTCAAGAATTTTGGGGTATTTACCGGCCAAGCCCCAAGATATAAAGAAAGGCGTCCAGTCGATAGTTTCGCGCAGGGTTTCGAGGGGGTAGTCCTCAAAGGTACGCGTTCCCAAGAAACTGGGTGCTGGCGGGGTGTAATTGGCCCAGTCGGTCACAAAGGCGTTTTCGCAAGCCATCGGATACGTTAATAAGCGTTTTTTGCCCTGACTTCCGGCACGGCGGGCGCGAACGCGCTCGTATTCGTCTTTGCGCTCGGCGACAAAATCGGCCTTCATGTCTTCACTGATGAGCTGGGTGGCAACCGCCACGCTGCGCGAGGCATCGGGCACATAGACCACGGCGTCATTTTGGTATTTGGGCTCGATCTTAACTGCAGTATGGGCTTTCGAGGTAGTCGCGCCGCCGATCATTAAGGGAATGGTCATTCCTTGGCGCTGCATTTCGCTGGCAACGTGCACCATTTCGTCTAGCGATGGGGTAATGAGTCCGCTCAGGCCAATGATATCGACATTCTCGCGCTTGGCGGTTTCGAGTATTTTGTCGCAAGACACCATAACCCCAAGGTCGATAACCTCAAAGTTATTACACTGCAGCACCACGCCTACGATATTTTTACCGATATCGTGAACATCGCCTTTTACCGTGGCCATTAACACGCGGCCATTGGCTTTGGCGCCAACCGCTTTACTGGCTTCAATAAAGGGGTTGAGATAGGCCACCGCTTGTTTCATTACTCGGGCCGACTTAACCACCTGGGGCAGGAACATTTTGCCGTCGCCGAATAAGTCGCCAACCACGTTCATGCCGTCCATCAAGGCGCCTTCGATAACGTCGATGGGCTTAACAGCGGCGGCGCGGGCGACTTCGGCGTCTTCTTCAATATAGGTCGAGATACCTTTGACCAGGGCGTGCTCAATGCGTTTTTCAACTGGCCATTCGCGCCATGTTAGGTCTTCTTTGTTTTCAGCGGTTGAGCCGTCGCCGCGGTATTTGTCGGCGATATTCAGCAGGCGCTCGGTGCTGTCATCGCGACGGTTGAGAATAACGTCTTCAACGTGATCTCTAAGCTCTTTCGGCAGGTCATCGTATATCGCCAACTGGCTGGCGTTAACGATGCCCATGTCCATGCCCGCTTTAATTGCGTGGTAGAGGAACACGGAGTGAATCGCCTCGCGGACGGGGTTGTTGCCCCTGAACGAGAAAGAAACGTTAGATACGCCGCCAGACACCATGGCATAGGGCAGCTCTTTTTTGATGTAAGCAGTGGCTTCAATAAAGTCGACAGCGTAATTGTTATGCTCGTCGATGCCCGTGGCCACGGCAAAGATGTTGGGGTCGAATATGATATCTTGGGGCGGGAAGCCAATTTCATTGACCAGAATATCGTAGCTGCGTTTGCAAATTTCCGCTTTGCGCTTAAACGTGTCCGCTTGGCCGTCTTCATCGAAGGCCATAACCACCACAGCGGCGCCGTACTTCATGCAGGCGCGGGCGCGATCGCGAAACTCGTCCTCGCCTTCTTTCATCGAAATGGAGTTAACAATTGGCTTGCCCTGAATACACTTTAGGCCTGCTTCGATGACGTCCCACTTCGAGGAGTCGACCATAATCGGTACCCGGCAGATATCCGGTTCTGAAGCGATAAGGTTCAAAAAGGTGACAATGGCGTGTTCGGCGTCGAGCATGCCTTCATCCATGTTGATGTCGATCACTTGGGCGCCGTTTTCGACCTGCTGACGAGCAACCGAGAGGGCCGCGTCATAGTCGTTTTCTAAGATTAGACGCTTAAATACCGCAGAACCGGTGACGTTACAGCGCTCGCCGACGTTTACAAACAGCGAGTTGGCGTCGATATGAAAGGGCTCTAAGCCTGATAGTCGGCAAATCGGCTCGCGCTGGGGCAGGGGGCGCGGCGCAATGCCGTCCATCGCCGCGCCAATCGCCTCGATATGCGCAGGGGTCGTACCGCAGCAACCGCCAACCAAATTGAGGAAGCCGCGCTCGGCAAACTCCTTTAGCTCCCCATGCATGTCCTCTGGGGTTTCGTCGTACTCGCCAAATTCATTGGGCAGTCCCGCGTTGAAATGGCCGCTAAAATAGCAGTCAGACGCTTCACAAAGTTCTTCAACAAAAGGACGTATCTCACTGAATCTTCTACCACAATTGCTGCCAATGATCAGCGGTTTGGCGTGGGCAATGGAGTTCCAGAATGCGGTGGGTGTTTGTCCCGACAAGGTGCGGCCACTGGTGTCGGGGAAGGTCACCGAGATCATGATTGGTCGCTCGTCGCCGGTGTCTTCAAAATATTGCAGTACAGCGTAAACCGCCGCCTTGGCATTGAGACTGTCAAAAATAGTCTCAATCATTAGAATGTCGGCGCCGCCGGTAATTAGCCCGCGAGTGGCTGCGTAGTAGTTATCTACTAGCTCATCAAAGTTAGTATTGCGGGCACCGGGGTCGTTTACGTCGGGCGAAATAGAGGCGGTGCGCGGGGTGGGGCCAATAACACCGGCAACAAAGCGAGGTTTGTCGGGGTTAAGCGCGGTTGCGGCATCGGCCACTTCACGGGCCAGTTCAGCGCCAACACGGTTTAACTCTTCGGCAATTTCTTGTAAATCGTAATCGCCCTGGGCAATCGCGGTCGAGTTAAAGGTGTTGGTTTCGATAACATCAGCGCCAGAATCGAGGTAGGCCTGATGAATTTCCCGAATGACATCGGGACGGGTCAGGGTAAGCAGATCGTTATTGCCTTTGAGATCGGTGTGGAAGTCGGCAAAACGCGCGCCACGGTAATCCGCCTCTTCCAGCTTATAGCTTTGAATTAAGCTGCCCATTGCGCCATCAATAATCAATATGCGATTTTTGAGCGCGGTAATGAGTTGGGCGGTGCGGGAGGTAGACTGACTCATGGATATCCTGATAATTTTAAGCGTTAGAATCAAAAGCGCTACGCGGACTGTGGCCAGCATTGGCTTCGTGGTAAACTAGCTAATTCTAACAGATACTCGGCCCAGCATAGAAATTGTTTGGCAAAACAGCGGGATATACAGAGGTTAATATGTCTACAGAACAAACAGCCGTTAATTTGACGATTACAGAGTCTGCTCAAGACTATCTGGCCGAATTGCTAGCAAAGCAAGACGACGTCATTGGTGTGCGGGTGTTTATTACGCAGCCCGGTACGCCTAAAGCCGAAACCTGCATCGCGTATTGTCGCGACGGCGATCTAAACGACGCCGATATCATCCGAGACTACCCTAAGTTTAAGGCCTATTTTGATGGTCGCAGTGTGCCATTTTTGGACGAAGGTTTTATTGACTACTCAAGCGACCGCATGGGCGGCCAGTTAACCATAAAGGCGCCAAACGCACGCCTACCAAGGGTTAGCGAGGACAGCCCACTGGAAGATCAGATTAACTATGTGTTGTATAACGAAGTGAATCCCTCTTTGGCGGCTCACGGCGGTGAGGTTTCACTACTGGAAATTACCGAAGATAAGCTCGCGGTACTTAAGTTTGGTGGCGGCTGTCAGGGTTGCGGCATGGTTGACGTGACGCTCAAAGAAGGTGTTGAAAAGACCTTGCTTGAGAAAGTACCTGGTCTGTCTGGGGTTAAAGACAGCACGGACCACACTAATACCGATAATGCTTATTTTAAATAGTCATAAGGCTTCCTGCCTCGGTTAAATCCCGCCTCCGTTTAAGGGGCGGGCACCTCAAGGACACCCCTCAATGCAGCTTCAACACTCTCGTACCGATATTCAGGTGCGTTTTTCGGATCTCGACCTTCTCGGTCACGTTTCCAATAGTTATTACGCCCAGTATTTTGATTTAGCCCGGGTGACGTTTTTTCGACAAATAGCTAAGCATATTAAGCACCCCGTTCCGTCTTATGTCGTCGCCAGCGTAAAAATGGATATGTTGAGGGAAATTCGTTTTGACGACCGCGTTGTCGTCGATACCTGGTGTTCCCGGGTCGGTACGAAAAGTATGACGATAGAGCATGTTATTTATGCGAATGGCGAAAAAGCCACTACCTGCCAGACCGTACTTGTTGGCTTTGACCGCGATACTCGCAGCTCAACCGCGTTGCCAACGGACTGGGAAGTCAGTGATCTTAGCGACGTTATACCGCCGAGTAAGACCTAAGCTTTGAACTGTTACTGCGGAGAAGACCTCGCGTTTCGAGATTGTTGCGACCGCTATATTAGCGGTTCGCAATTGGCGCCGACCGCTGAAGCCCTAATGCGCTCGCGCTATAGCGCATTCAAGGTCAGCAATGCTGATTACTTATTGGCGAGTTTGCACCCCAGTAAGCGCGCCTCAGAAAGCCGCGCTAGCCTTGAGCAAAGCTTTGCCAATACTCAGTGGTGCAGTTTGCGGGTATTAGCTCACCGTAATGGTCAGTATGGCCAAACTGTCGGTGAAGTGGAGTTCGTCGCTTTTTATCGCAGTGGCGAAGAGATTGGTCAATTACATGAGCGTTCGCGTTTTGTCTGTGAAAACAATCAGTGGCTATACTCTGATGGCGACATGCTGCCAGCGCTGAAGTTAGGTCGAAATGATGAATGCTGGTGCGGCAGCGGCCTGAAACTAAAGAAGTGCCATCCTGACTAAAGGACTGTGTTCCTTTCCGACAGAGTAGGGTATTGATGACAGTGATAAGAGTTTTGTCTTATAACGTCCACAAGGGCTTTTGCTCGGCAAATCGTCAGTTTCTTCTTAATCAAATCCGCGAAGGTATTCGCAGTGTTGATGCTGAGTTGGTTTTTCTGCAAGAGGTTGTTGGCGAAAATAGCCAACACGCAGAGCGCCATCTTGATTGGGTTGATGAAAGCCAGTTTGAGTATCTTGCCGATACGGTGTGGCCACACTTTGCTTACGGCAAGAATGCAGTCTATGACCACGGTCATCACGGTAATGCCATTCTTAGCAAATACCCAATCCTAAGTAGCGAAAATGTCGACATTTCTCTCTACCGTCGCTCTCAGCGCGGCTTATTATTAAGTGTAATTGAGCCGGGGATCTACGTGATTTGCGTGCACATGGGCCTGCTGGGGTGGGAGCGCCATCAGCAATTTAATTTGCTCACTAAATTGATAAGTGAAAAAGTCCCCGCAGATGCGCCACTGATTATTGCCGGTGATTTTAATGACTGGAGCGGCGCCCTGCATTTGCGGTTTAAGCACAGCTTGAAATTGCGCGAGGCCTCGCTGCAGGCCAATGGTAAACTCGCCAAAACCTTTCCTGCTAAACGGCCCATGTTGCGGCTAGATCGTATCTATTTTAGGGGTTTTCAGGCGCTCTCGGCTAAGCGCTTAAGCGGCGAACCATGGCGTTCCTTGTCGGATCACTGCGGGCTATACGCTGAACTCAAACTACATTTGCCGGTATAAAAACGCCAAAGCAGCTGATTGAAACTCGAATCAAAAAAAAGCCCCGATAAATCGGGGCATAAAAACCTTGAGCATCAAGGTGTAGAAGCAAGCTTCTTACGCGCAGATGCTTATCTTGGATCAATAAATTTTACGAAAAACAAAAAAAGCGCCCAAAGGCGCTTTTTCAAAGCCAGATTTGCTCACTTAGGTTTAGCGTGCGCGTTTTGGCAGTACGTCTTTCAAACGCTCGCGCATAGTGCGCAATGCGGTTTCGGTTTCGTCCCAGCCAATGCAGCCATCGGTAACCGACACGCCGTAAGCGAGCTTGGACAGATCTTCAGGAATGCTTTGGTTGCCGGCGTTGATGTTGCTCTCAACCATCAAGCCAACAATTGAGGTATTGCCCTCAATTACTTGGTTAGCCACATTCTCAATAACCAGCGGCTGCAATTGCGGCTGCTTGCTCGAGTTCGCATGGCTGCAATCAACCATGATGTTGAGCGGAATGCCGGCCTTGGCCAGTTCTGCTTCGCATAATTTAATGTGCACAGAATCGTAGTTGGGGCCTTGGCTGCCGCCGCGCAGCACAATATGGGTGTAGGCGTTGCCGGTGGTGTGAATAACCGCCACTTGGCCTTCGCCGTTAATGCCCAGAAAACGGTGGGGCTTAACTGCTGAGCCAATTGCATTAACCGCAACGGTTAGGCCGCCGTCGGTGCCGTTTTTAAAACCAACCGCAGAAGACAGGCCGCTGGCCATTTCGCGGTGAGTTTGCGACTCAGTGGTGCGCGCACCAATCGCTGACCATGCGATACAGTCCTGCAGGTATTGTGGCGAAATTGGGTCGAGGGCCTCGGTAGAAGTCGGTAGGCCCAGTTCGCTAATGTCGAGCAGCAGTTTACGACCGATGTGCAGACCTTCTTCAATTTTGAAAGTGTCGTTCAAATACGGGTCGTTAATTAAGCCTTTCCAGCCGACAGTGGTACGAGGCTTCTCAAAATACACCCGCATAATAATAACGAGGGTGTCGCTGACTTCATCGGCTAGCGCTTTTAAGCGCTTGGCGTAATCCATGGCGGCGTCAACATCGTGGATAGAGCAGGGACCAACCACCACAAACATGCGGTGATCTTTGCCGTCGAGAATATCCCGAACGGTGTCGCGGCCTTGCGTGACGATGGCTTTGGCGCGATCACTCATCGGCAGTGCGGCTTTTAAACGTGCTGGAGTAATCAGCACTTCCTGTGCGGTGACGTTTACGTTTTCAATTTTTTTTTCGATGTTAGACATAAGCCTTCCGGTTAGGCGGATAGTATAAATTTCGCTAAGCCGATCATTCTAACTGAAATGAGCGGTAATTGAATATCCACAGCGGCCTTGGCTAGGTAAAATACGGCTAAATTCAAGAGAATATTGTAAGCGATGCGAAAATGTAGCCAGATCCTGATGCTAGGACTCTTATCTTCAGCATTATTCATGTGCCCGTTAGCGTTGCTGGCGGAGGAGGAAGTGGAACTGGAACTGGAACTGCCGGTGGTGAAACTATCGCCGCAAATTCGCAGCGGTGCGGCTGGGATCCAAGCCTACACTGACTTAGCCTGTGAAGAATTGGCTGGTGTAAACGCCGAGTCAGCAGCCCAGCAACGTGCTTTAGCGGCTCGAAAACAACAGTGTCTGGAGCAATACCGGCAGTTTATCCCCAATACAGGTTTGCGTTAATGAGTAAGCAACGTCACCACATCAACACCTTTAAACCGGCTAAAAAGCCTAAGCCTGCCATAGATACCGCCGTACTAAAATTGCATATCGACAGTTTGGCCGACGACGGCCGCGGCGTCGCCCGTCACGACAATAAGGTCGTTTTTGTTGGTGGTGCCTTGCCCAGTGAAACCGTAGACGCCCAATATGTTCGCCGTCATAAACGCTATGACGAAGCTAAGTTGCTTGCAGTATCTACTCCGGCCGAGCAGAGAGTTGACGCAATTTGCCCTGTTTATCAGCGCTGCGGCGGCTGCCAGTTGCAGCACTTAAACTACCCCAGCCAAGTAAGCTTTAAGCAACAGCGTCTGCAGCGGGTTTTGGCGGCAGCGTCTGCGAATAGCGAGAGCGCTACCTTGCCTGCGGCAATCACCGGTTCAGAATTTGGCTATCGTCACCGCGCACGCCTTAGCTATCACAATGGCGTTTTGGGGTTTAAAGCTCAGGCCAGCCACAACTTAGTTGAAGTTGAGAACTGCCCCTTATTAGCAGTGGAATTGAATGGGGTTTTAAGCCAAAGCACCGCAGCCATCGCCGAGTTTTTGGGTGACAAAGCCACCGCCGAGGTGGTGTTAAGCCTAAGTGACGATGGCCGCATTGCCCTAAAAATAAAGAAAGAAGGCTTTGTCGATGCAAAGCGCAGCGCGGTTTTGGCGGACAAGCTTGCCGCTCCAGCGTTCTTGCACAGCATTGAAGGTAGTAAAGGTGCAGCCTGGCGGGGCGACAATGCGCCATTAAGCTACCCCGTTAGCGAGGCGCTGTCGCTACCATTTCAGCCCAGCGATTTCACTCAGGTAAATATCGCGGTGAATCAACAAATGATTCAGCAGTGCATGGCATGGCTAAAGCCGGAATCTGGCGAGCTAATCAGCGATTATTTTTGTGGCCTTGGTAATTTTAGTTTGGCCTTGGCCAGTGCCGGTGCGCGTGTTATTGGCGTTGATGTTGGCGAGGCCATGTTGCGGCGCGCCGCCCAACAAGCGAAAGCACTGGATTTAGCGATTGAATACCGCAACGCCGATTTGTTTGATGCTGAAAATATAGTTTTAGAAGCGACTAGCCACAAGGTGCTTCTCGACCCACCCCGCGCTGGCGCCAAGGCGCTGTGTGAAGTGTTGGCGCGGAGTAGCACCGTACAAACCATTGTGTATGTATCCTGCGATCCGGCCACTTTGGCGCGAGATCTAGCGATATTGCAGGAGGGCGGTTTTGTGGTGGCTGATGCGGTGATGGCAGACATGTTTCCGCAAACCTATCACTTGGAAAGTTTGGTTTACCTTATTCGCGAATAGCGCCGTCTTAGCTTTTAAATACCGTGGGCTTGCCTGATTGTGTCTAGTAAGCCTTTTGCCGCGACTTCAATTTGCTGAATTACGCGGTCAAAGCTGTGTTCGTCGTCGTAGTAGGGGTCGGGTATCTGGCTATTGCCATTGTGCCCGCAGTAGTCCATTAGCAGCTTAATCTCACCGTCATAATCAGCTGGGGCCCACGCTAAGACGTTGGTGAGGTTCATGCGATCCATGGCAACGACATAGCTGGCATGCTGGTAATCATGATCATCAATCTGACGGGCAATTTGCTGTGTTATGTCATAGCCGGCACGGCCCGCTGCTGCAATCGAGCGTGGATCTGGGGATTTGCCCAGGTTAAACGCCGCTGTACCACAGGAATCAACGCTGACTTTGTCAGCCAAGCCTGCCTCGAGCACGTATTTTTCAAACACGCCTTGGGCGGCGGGTGAGCGACAGATATTGCCAAGGCAGACAAAAACAACATGGATTGGCATGCAAATCTCAGGCTTTGCTAGAAAGGCTCATTTAAGCATGCCAGCGAAGGGCGAAGTATCATCCATTTGACGGGCTTGCTTTTCGTGCCCGCAGCACCACGAATTTGCTGTCGGAGTTGATTGTTTCACAGTTACCGAACAGTTTTTTGAGTAATACGTGGTAGCCAAGGTGGCGATTGCCGACCACACACAATACGCCGCCTTCGGTCAAATGCTTGTGGCTGTCGCGAAACATCTGGCGGGCGATTTGGTCGCCGACATGGTGGTCTTGATGAAACGGGGGGTTACAGAGAATTAAATCGAAGTCGTCACCTCTATAAGCGTGAAGGCAGTCACTCGCGCTAAATTGACTGCTGGAAGCGGCCGCAAGATCACCTAAGTTTTGCCTCACATTATGCTCTGCGCTGTCTACTGCCAAAAATGAATCGTCAAAGAAATGAAGCTGGGCGCCTGGCCATTGCCTGGCAGCACTGATACCAAGAACACCGTTGCCGCAGCCAAGGTCGGCGATGTGGGTGGGGGTATCGAGCACCGGCAGACTAGCAATCATGATTCGACTGCCGAGATCGAGTTTGTCCCGAGAGAATACATTTGCACGATTGGCCAGCACAATATTGTGGTCTACTAATGAGATTGTTTTAGTGTCGGATTGCGGTGATTCGCTGATAATCTCGCCGTCCAAATGGATAAGGCGTGCCTTTTTTCTCGCTAAACTGGGTTTGGCCGTTGCAATATTTTTAGCAAAGGCGCTTACAATATTCTGGTCAATATGACGAGCCATCGCGGCGCCAATAAACTGGGCGGCATCCCGACAGAGCGGGGCAAGACATTGCAGCTGGTAGTTTAGTAAGGACCGACTTTTGGGAAGTCGATAGAGTATCACATCGAATTTGCCGGTCGGTGGCGCAGTGGCAGGGATAAATTGCGGGGCGGGGCGCTTGTTGCGCTCGGCATTTTCGGCGCTACAGAGCTCGCTAATGGCTGAGTCTGCCCACAGTGTGCAGCTGTATTGTGCTAACGCGGTACTTAAACTACCAAAACTGTCATTTACGATGAGGATTCTCGTGCTGCCAGCCAAATTTAGCTCAGCGAGATAGTGGAGGAGATAGTCATCTGCTGCGTCCCACGCCTGCAGGGTTTCTCTAGGGCGAAACGGTCTGCGGAACAAGGTGAGCTCGCCATAGGCAGAATTAAATACGCGGGTTTCCATAGATTATATTCCGGCTGCGGGCTCTAGTAATAATTCACGAAGGCGCCCGCATTCAGCCTCGCCAAAGCCGAGACCGATTTCAACAAAACTGGCGAAATTGCCATAATGCTCATCAATACTTTTATAGGCCTCGTTCAAGAACCGCGACTGCACCTTAAACAGCACCCTGACAACATCTTCGTTAACCTGATGCATGGTCATTTCGTTTATGTGATGCACGATCCGCTCGATTCTTTCGCGAGTGAATGTATTGGTGGCAAGATAGTCATCCATTACGTCATCTGTGCTTACCCCAAGAATTCGCAATAGTAAGGCCGCTGCCAATCCAGTGCGGTCTTTTCCTGCGGTGCAGTGAAATACTTGTGGGTAGCTATTTTCGTCTAGTAAGGAGTGCAGCCACTGTTTATATACAGGGGCAAAGCGTTCGATCATCTCCCGATTGGCCTCAATTAAAAATTGAGCCATGTCTTCGGCGGTTACGTCTTCCTGCTGGAGACGAGCAGTGACTTTTTCTATTTGGGCGGCATCGACGGTGACTGGCAACGCTTCAATGACGATATTGCTTGTGGCTAATATGCTATGGGGCGACTCGCTGCGCTCTTCGTCTGAGCGAAAATCGATAATTTTGCGTAATTTTAAACGCTCGAGGTAGAGTTGATCCTGGTCAGATAGGCCCGCGATTTTGTCTGCACGGTAAATCATGCCCCATTTCACGCATGGTCCTGCAGCGGACTTAAAACCGCCGAGTTCGCGGAAATTATGCATATTATCAAAGGGGAGTTTGCGGCGCTTTTCCCGCTCATGGTAGGCGAGTTCGGCGGGAATGAGGCGCTGCTCTGCCAATATCGATTCGCCCTTAACGGTGGGCAGCGCGTTTATTATATCAATAGGGTTCATAAACGGATTAAAGACCTTCAGTAGGTGCCGAACCTAGGCTGGTTGACAATTGATTTTGGCTTAGGGCCTCGGGCTGGCGGCTGGCGCGGTACTCCCCCGGTGTCATTCCTGTCCATTTTTTAAATGAACGATGAAAAGCACTTGGCTCATCAAAGCCGAGTAGGGCGGAGACGGCATTAATTTTTAATTCCGGCTGATTTAACCAGCGGCAGGCGTGTTCTTGCCGTAGCTCGTCTTTAAATTGTTGATACGTGGTGTCCAGGTCTTTTAAACGCCGTCGCAGGGTGCGCACGGACATATGCAACTGCTCCGCCATAGCAACAACGCTGGGGAACTCATGACTTAAATCTGTGCCGATGATGCGCTTCATTTGCGATAGCAATGAGCTATCTTCGTCCTCTTGAGCAACCAAGAGATGATAAGGCGCATTGCGAAGGAATTTACGCAAAGATTCTTCTGTATGGATTAACGGGCAGTCGAGATTGTGTTCAGCAATCAGAAATGCGTTGTGCTCACTGCCGTAAAATATGTCACAGCCAAATAACTGTTCAAAATAATTGTCTTTGTCAGGCCCCTGAGCCTGCAAATAGACGCCTAAAAGATCGAGCGGCTTGCCTATCAGCCATTGGCAAAACCGACGCCAAATCGCCATCATTCTGGCCGTGGTGTAACTGGCCTCTAATTCGGAGTGAAGCTGGGTGGTGTCGACCAGCTCGGCGCTTTGGGCAAAGCGGTAGATGGCGGTGCCATTACTGAGTCGTTCGACCGGGCGCTTTGGGGTATTGTGCATGTCGCTAAGGCTGCGGCAAAAATTGATAAACTCCGACGCCCGTTGCAGTGCTTGCTCCAAGGTTTCACAGTGAATAATAAAGAGGCAGAGCATTCTAAAACTGCCCGCCGGTGTGCGCCGCTGCAGCCCTAGACCGAATGATTCATCTTGTAATAGCCACATAACCCGATTGTAAATTTGGCTGTAGTCGCGGCTGTCAATTAGGCTGTTTAAGTCGGCACCGGCGGCCATCGGATTAAACGAGAGTTGCAGTGAGCGCAGCAGTTCCGCGCTGCTATACCCCTGAGCTTCAGCAACCTGGAGCATACTGCGCGCATATTTAAGCGGTACGCGATCTTTATGGGGGGAATAACTGTTACGCACAAATAGCCTGCTGAAAGGGTGACGGTCTTGTTTACTCAGGACGACAAGTTTACCGCGTATCACTGTAAAAATGGATTAAATATCCCCTGTGCCTGCCTTAGCACTGAGTTTAAACCCCAGATTCACTTCATGAGCGCTGCCGCGCGGCCGTGATTTCAGGCCAGAAGTGGCAGGCGGTCGCGTGCTCGCTGCCGTCATCGGCTTGTAGTGTTGGGGCATCTTGTTCGCAGCGTGTTTGCCGATGTGGGCAGCGGGTGTGAAAGCGGCAGCCCGAGGGCGGTGCAATAGGCGAGGGGAGATCGCCACTGATCTGCGCGTCAATGGGTGACGTTTCACCTAGTCGGGGAATCGACGCTAACAGGCCCTGGGTGTAAGGGTGTCTTGGCTGGCTATAGATTGACTCGGCATCGGCGATTTCGACTATTTGACCTAAGTACATTACCGCAATGCGATCACTCATGTGTCGCACTACCGCTAGATCATGGGAAATAAAAATGATGCTGAGTTTAAGTTTTTGCTGAATATCCAAGAGCAGATTCAGAATTTGCGCCTGCACCGAGACATCGAGTGCGGATACCGCTTCGTCGCAGATTAAAACCTTGGGCTCCAGCGCAATGGCCCGAGCAATGCCAATGCGCTGGCGTTGGCCACCGGAAAATTCATGGGGGTATTTACTGGCTGCGCTTAACGGCAGGCCAACCATTGCCAGCAATTCCGCCACCCGTTGACGACGGCTTTCTCGATCACCAACTTTGTGGATGATGAGCGGCTCCTCAAGAATTACCTCAACGGTGTGGCGGCTATTTAAGGACTCAAAGGGATCTTGAAAAATCATTTGCAAGGCGCGGCGATATTTACGCATTGCGCTATCTGTGAGGCCAGCTATATCGGCCCCACCGTAGCGGACAGAACCAGCTGTGGGCTTATGCAAATTCAATAGCGCTTTGGCGAGACTGCTTTTGCCGCAACCAGATTCACCCACTAAACCGAGGGTTTCGCCTTCATACAGTTTAAAGCTGACGCCGTCTACGGCGCGCAGATAAGTGCGCGAGGGACGGAATAGCCCGCCGCCCTGGCCAAAGTGCAGTTGCAGATCATTTACTGTAAGAATTGCCTTGCCGTTGTTCACGCTCATGGCGAGATGCTTCTCCATAAATGACATGCGACGCTTACTTCCTCTTGGCTGTCGGCCCGTTTTGTGATGATTTCGTTAGCCGGGGGCGTTTGACAAATGTCTTGGGCATAGCGACAGCGGTTGGCGAACCGACAGCCCGCAGGCATATTGTCGATTGCGGGGACTTGCCCCTCTAAACTGTGCAGACGTGATTTGGGCGGATGACCCGCCCCAGGCAGCGAGGCGAGCAAACCTTGGGTATAGGGGTGGCGTGCCTGACTAAATATCTGCGCAGCGGGGCCGTATTCGACTATTTTACCCGCGTACATCACCGCTATGTGGTCGCTAAGCTGGGACACCAGCGCCAGATCATGGGTGATAAAAAGCATGGCCATGCCATTTTTTGCTTGGAGTTTTTTCAATAATCTGACGATTTGCGCTTGTATCGTCACGTCGAGCGCGGTGGTCGGCTCATCGGCGATGAGTAGCTCTGGCTCGCAGGCCAGTGCCATGGCGATCATGACCCGTTGACGCATGCCACCAGACAATTGATGGGGGTAGGCATTGAGGCGTTCTGCCGGCGCGGGAATGCCTACCTCCGTCAATAGCTCTAAAACCCGGGCGCGGTGAATTGCGTTGGACTGCTTGGGGAAATGCAATTTCAGCACTTCCATAATCTGACGGCCAATTTGCTGTACTGGATTCAGGGCACTCATGGGGTCCTGAAATATAACCGCAATTTTGTGGCCGCGGATCTGGCGTAAAGCCTTATTGCTTAACTGACTCAAGTCATCGCCATTGAAAAGTATTTTACCACCGCTGCGCAAAGCTTGCGGCTTGGGCAGTAAATCGAGTATTGCCATTGCGGTAAGGCTCTTACCACAGCCAGATTCGCCAACGAGCCCCATTGTTCGACCGGAGGCAATCGCGAAAGAGATTGCGCTTACCAATTCGCGCTGTATGCCATCGTCACCGCGAATCGCGACGCTCAATTGTTCAACCGATAGCAAACTCATGGTGCGATTACCCACGTTTTGTCCACGATGATTTCAGGGGGCAGGGAGTCTCCGTCGTCTTTAGCCTTTAGGATGTCCCGTCGGGCTTGCTTATCTATCCAAAACAAACCGCCACTGCCGCCCAGTGGATCAAACAATGAATCACTCGTGCGAGTCCCGTAAGCTTGCGGCAATTTTAGCCAGCGCCAATACGCCTCGCGGGTATAAGGGACTTTGAAGGTTGGGATAAACGAACCCTGATCGTGGATCATTTGCTCAAGCTCATGGGCAAGCTTAACGCGCTCGGCTTTATCGGTGCCCTTGCGATAGGCCATGATTTTAGCGTCCATGAGGGGGTTGTCAGTGTTCGTGACATTATTGGTCTGAGATATATGGGCGTTATCAGAATGGTAAAACTCCCAGTATCTCGGCGACAATCCGCCACCAGACCAGCCCATCCATGCAGCCTGATGTTTATTTTCCATTATTTGCTTGAAGGCCGCCGACGGGTCGAGTAGCTGCAGTTTAAACTCAATCCCAGCCTTGAGCGCCTCCTGACTCAAGATCACCAGGCGGTCATTGTGGCCGCTATTGTAATAGGTGATGCGAATACTCAGCGGCTGTCCGTCTTTAACACGTATGCCGTTTTTATTCCGCGTGTCCCAACCGGCTTTATCAAGGTATTCACCGGCTTTTTTAAGATCAAATTCGCGGGCGCGAATTTTGGTGTTGGTATAGTCGCCATAGCCCTCGTGGGCGCTTTGTAGTCTTTCGTAGTCGCCATGTAATACGGTATTGATCACTTTATCGACATTGAGTGCATGGGCAATACCGTAGCGCACATTGATGTCGTCGAGCGGCCTGGCATCTTCGTTCAGAAACAGCCCGCTGATTGGCTGTGGCACATCGTTGTAAAACTTAATTTTGCCGACATAGCCCTTTTCGTAGATATCGCCTTGCGCCTTTTTATGCCAAAAACGGGGCATCAGCAGGGGAAAGTTATCTAGCTCGCCTTTGCGGAAATACTGGTAGGCAATATTAATGTCGCGAATAAGTTTTACTCGCAAATGATCTGGATTATAACGGTATTTGAAATAGCGTTTATCGTTTGCCCACCAGTCCTTTTTGCGGCTAAATTCAACGTACTTTCCTTTGCGAATCTCGCTGATAATATAGGGGCCAGTGTTCGGCTCTACACGCCAGTTATAATCTCTAACCCAATTTTCATCTAGGGTGTGAAAGTGCTTTGGCACGGGAGATACGCTGTATTCAAATAGCATTTCATCTTGTGGCTTGGCCACTGCGCCTTCAATACCTATGGTGTGGTCGTCATATTTAACAAGATCGGTTATGACCTCGCTGAAATAATTGTTATACCACGGCGCCAGAATAAATTTCGAGCGCATAAACTCTAGACCAAAAACGTAATCGTCGGCAGTGACCGGCTTGCCGTCCGACCATCGAGCGTCGGGGTCTAAACGAAAATAGATGCTGTGGCCGTCGTCGCCAAACGCCCAGTGAGTAGCGAGTTCGGGTAGTGGGTTCAATGTATTGGGGTGTATGCCCACAAGGCTCAGATTATTGGCCCGCATATAGCCGGCAAAACTGCCATTAGAATCTGGCCCCACCAACCTCAGTGTTAACGGGAAGGTGGTGACAAAGGTTCGGTATCGGCCGCCCGGTTTCGCGCGGGGGTCTGCAAATATCGGATCGCTCAGATTGCTTTGCCACTTCAGCCCGTCGGGCAGTGCACTTGGTAATGCATGCACAAGGGACGTGTTAAAAACAGCTAAAAGCAGCAGGAATACAAATTTATTCATAGTAGCTAAATTGCCTTGGGTCATAGGCATCGCGAATGGCTTCGCCGATATAGGCGACGAGCATTAAAATAACCGTCATGGCGATAACGACCGAGCCTACTAACCACAATGATTCCAAATTCTCGGTGCCTTGTTTGAGCAGTTCACCCCAACTTGAAACCGGCGGTGGCAAGCCAAAGCCCAGATAATCCAATGCGGTGAGCGAGGTGATGCCCGAGGCAACAGAGAAGGGGATAAAGGTAACCAAGGTCGATACGCTATTGGGTAAAATGTGACGAAAAACAATTCGACTGCCAGAGGCACCGATTGCCCTAGCCGCCATTACATAGTCACGTGCGACTTCTTTATAGGTGGCGGTTCGCATATACCAGGTCATTGCGGTCCAGCCGAAAAAGGCCATGATAAATAGCAGGCTCCAGAAACTGGGCGTAATAATTGAAGCCACAATCATAATGACATACAGAAAGGGGATGTTTGACCAAATTTCAATTATGCGTTGAAAGATCAAGTCAAAGGCGCCGCCCCAAAAGCCCATTAAACAGCCTATCGCCACGCCAATCGCGTAATTAAACACCAAAAGTAGTAGGGAAAAGACAATCGCCGTGCGGAAGCCGTAAAGCAAACGAGCAGCAACATCGCGGCCACTGGTGTCAGTGCCCAGGTAATGCCCGGTGCTTAAAGAGGGCGCATGGGGAGGGAAATCGCCAGCAATCAAATCCGTTTCCAAGGGGCTATATGGAATTAGCGGCATTAACACCCAGCCATTGCCGCTCTCGCTGAGTTGATTTTGCAGCTCACGGTAGTTCACTTCGTAACTGTAATCTAAGCCGAATTCCTTACCACTGCGAACATCGCCGAATGTGGGGAAATACCATTGATTTTCATAGACCACCAGTAACGCCCGATTACTGGCAATGAGCTCGGCACCAAAGCTGCCTAGGGTTAACACGAGAAGAATCCACGTCGAGTAAAAGCCGCGTTTGGACTGCCGAAAGCGCTGCCAGCGCTTTTTGGCAACTGGGTTGCGCAGGGTAAAAATACTCATGTGCTACTCCCTCCGCCAAAGCGAATGCGGGGGTCCACCAACGCGACGCAAATATCGGAGAGGATATTGCCCAGCAAATAAAGAAGCGACGAGATAACCAGAATACCCATCACAATTGGGTAGTCCCGCTCAACAATGGCTTCGTAACCCAGTAATCCGATGCCGTCGATATTGAAAATGGTTTCTATCAAAAATGAGCCACCCAAGAGCAATGAAATATTGTTGCCAAACGAGGTTGCGACGGGAATTAAGCTATTGCGCAGCGCATGGCCACTGACACTGGCGCTGCGGCTCAGACCTTTGGCTGCGGCAGTGCGCATATAATCAGCTGACAAATTATCCATTAAGGCGTTTTTCATCATAAGCGTGGTAACAGCAAAACTGCCCGCTAAATAGGCGATGAGTGGCAGTGCCGCGTGATGGAAAATGTCGCCCGCTTTGGCAAGCGGCGAAAGCTCATCATAGTCGTCACTAATAAAGCCGCCGAGAGGAAACCAATCCCAGTATCCCGCAAATAAAGAAATGAGCGCGATACCGATCACGTAACTGGGTAGGGCGTAGCCCAAAAACACAAGCGCCGATGACCAGCTATCTAGCGCGCTGCCGTGATACATGCCCTTGGCGAGCCCCAGGGGTATACAGACTAAGTACGTGAGCACGAGGGTGCATACGCCATAGAATATTGAGACCGGAAATCGCTCTTTTATTATTTGCCACACTGGGTCTTGATAGCGGGTAGAGGTACCTAAATCGAATTGCACAACTTGTTTAAGCCAGCGCACATAGCTGCTGAGCATGGGCTGGTCAAAACCGTAGTAGTGCTTTAGTTCAGCAAGCTGCTCGTCAGAGAGGGTGCCGCCGCCTTGACTGCGCTGCAACGATCCCGTTTCGCCACCAAGCTGCGCCTGAATCATTAATTGTTCGATAGGCCCACCAGGAACTAGCCGGGTGACTGCGAATACCAATAAGGTAATGCCAATAAAGGTGGGAATAATTAATAAAAAACGGCGAACAAAATAGCCTGTCATAAATGCAGCAAAAACCTGAGTCGCGCTATGGGGCGTATACTATATCAAACCCATCAAAGGTCTGCGTGGGTAATGTCAACATACAAGGTTAGCGATTGTCCAGGACGCAAATATTGGCTGGTTTTAATCGAGTTCCATTCAGCAATGTCGCGGATGCGTAAATTGAAGCGACTGGCAATGAGTGATAAAGAATCTCCATTGCGAACCTTGTAACCAACTTTACGGATAATTCCCTGGTTGCTGGTATTGGGCGCCTTGCCCCAAATAACGAGCTTTTGGCCGGGACGAATCGTGGCGTTACTCGCCAACTTATTCCAGTTGTTAATTTGTGTTGATTTCACGCCGTACTTGTCAGCAATATCGCTGATGGTATCGCCGCTGGCTACCGTGTGCTGTAGGCGACTGGCGTCGCTGCTGGCTTGGCCGCGATTTAATCCCTTCAGGGGCGATAATCCGTTGCCAGCATCAGGTATAAGCAGTACTTGACCCACTTTTAAAAGGTCTTTGTCGAGCTGGTTGCTCGCCCTTAAGGTTGCAACATCAACATGGTGCTCCCGGGAAATACCAATTAGGTTGTCACCGCGCTCTACAGTATAGCGCTGCCAACGCACGCGGTCTCTGGGTGGAACTTTGGCTAGACGCTGTTTAAATGCCTTGGATTTACGGGTAGGGATCAGTAATCGGTGCGGGCCGTCAGGCGCGGTTACCCAGCGGTTGAAACCGGGGTTTAGGCGGTATAATTCGTCAACACTGATCTCCGCGAGTTTTGCTGCTTGGGCCAAGTCGATTTGAGTGCCGGTGTCTACGGCAACAAAGTGCGCACTATTGGGAACCTTTGGCAGCGTTAAATTGTAACTGGCCGGATTTTGGAAGATTTTAACCAGTGCGAGCATCTTAGGAACGTAGTTCTCGGTTTCTTTGGGCAAGTTCAGCGACCAAAAATCGGTCGGTAGACCTTTTCGCGTGTTTTTGTTGATGGCTTTGTTAACAGTGCCAGCACCAGCATTGTAAGCGGCTAGGGTGAGAAGCCAATCGCCGTCGAAGCGCTTATTTAAATCATTTAGGTAATCAAGTGCGGCATCTGTTGCAGAAATAACGTCGCGACGACCGTCATACCACCAATTTTGCTCTAAGCCGACGTGTTTAGCGGTACTTGGTATGAATTGCCACAAGCCTGATGCCCGGCCGTGGGAGTAGGCAAATGGGTCGTAGGAGCTTTCAACAAAAGGTAGCAGGGCGAGGTCCGCCGGCATGCCCCTGGATTCAAGGTTTTCGAGAATATAAAAAATGTAGCGGGCGGCGCGCTTGCTAACATTGGCGAGGTAATATGCGTGTTCAGCGTACCATTCTTCGCGCTCCTCCACGGCTTCTTGTTTAGTTAGGTCACCAAAACTGAGTTCCCGTGCAAGTCGGATCCAGAGTTCCTCTGGACGGGCGGTTTTCGCTGCTTTTTGTGGGGTTACATTGGCTACGGCCGTAGGTGTGGGGCGGCTTTTCTTTACTTCTTCGACGGATTTTGGGCGCGTCGGGAGATTTTTACTGTTGCTGCTGTAATATTTTGGTAAACCCTGGAGTGTATAGTTTGCGGGGTCTCCAGTTTGCTTTCTACGTTCAACATTGCGCTGGTACTTGCACATGCTTGACGTTCGGTTTTCAGCTTTTTCACAGTAGCGTGCATCGCTAGCTGTGCGGACGGCACGCCGCTGGGGTGTCTGGGCGCAAGCCGTCACCAGTGATAGCAAAAGTGCACCAATTGTGATTCTGTATATGTAGCTTTTTATTTTCATAATAGTGCAATTATTCAGTTGTAGTATTCAAAAGTCATCCTTCCATTTCCGTAGATTTGCAAAAATATCCTTTTCTTCCCGACACTTACCTTCAGTGTGGGCGTTTACGCTGGCCTGCACTGTACTTTTTCCTGTTCTCAGGAATGGATTGGTCAGCAACTCTAGTGCCAATATAGACGGTACAGTGGGTAGGCCCTCTGCACGCCGACGACTCGCGTCTGCAATCCGGTGTTCTAAGTCTTGATTCGACGGTTCTACTGCTTGAGCAAAACGAAGATTGCTCAAGGTGTATTCGTGCGCGCAATACACCGCCGTATTGGTGGGTAAAGCGGAGATTAGTCCTAAGGACCCCAGCATTTGTTCCGCAGTGCCCTCAAACAATCGCCCGCAACCACCTGCGAACAAAGTGTCGCCGCAGAATAGCAGGGGGTTGGGGGCACAGTCTGAGATGTAGTAAGCAATGTGATCTAATGTATGCCCTGGTACCGCGATGACCTCGACACGATGGCCGAATAATTGGAGCGTCTGGCCATGAGTCATTCGCTGGGTAATGCCTAGGCATTGATTTTTAGGCCCGTACACTGGTGCCTGAGGGTAATGCTCACTTAGCAACTCAATACCGTTAACGTGGTCGTAGTGGTGATGCGTAATCAGAATTGCGCTAAGCTTTAACTGATGCTCTTCTAGGTATTTTAGTACCGGCGCAGCATCGCCAGGATCGACAATAATTGCCTCTCCGTCGTGGGCGACACACCAGATATAGTTGTCGCTAAAAGCAGGTATGGGTGATATTGATAACATAATCATTATTTTTGGACCGACAGCGCAGCTTAAACATTCTGGTCACGACCTGCAATAGTAGGCCCCGGAATGTTTTGTGGAGGAATAATATGGCGAAATGGCGAATACAGCACGCTCCCGACGTATTGTTACCTGCCCTAAGGGGCTGGTTTCAAAGCAATGTTGGTCGCACAGTTTTGGCGGAAGAGCGCGCTTTAATTGCGGGCGCGATCAGTGATACCAGCACCGCCAAGTATAATCTTCTCAATTTGAGTGTAATTCCCGACCGCTGCCCGATTGATATTAATGTGTATCAGCGTCAATTTTGCCTGGGTGGCATCGGTCATTACGGCTTGAGCCAAGTGCTAGACGTGGTATGTGACTTTGAGGAGCTGCCCGTCGCTAACGAGTCGCAAGATGTGGTGCTATTGCACCATTTGCTGGAGTTTGTCGGCGACCCTCATCGCGTTCTGCGCGAAGTTGAACGGGTGATCGTGCCCCACGGCAAGGTGGTGATTTGTGGCATTAACCCATATTCTCCACTGGCGATGCGCGGATACCTCGGTCGCCTCAAACGCAGCCCTATGTGGCAAAACCACACCTTAAGTTTGCACCGCATTAGCGACTGGCTGTCGTTATTAGGTTTTGAGGTCAATATCGTCGAATATGCTTTCCACCGCCTACCTTTAAATACCCCTAACTTCTTTATGGCGCACAAAGCTGCATCGAAAAAGTTACCAATGGGTGGTGTTTTTGTGCTGAGCGCGACAAAATACCGCGCGCCCATGACCCCGACCCAAGAAAAACCCATGAGCCGCGCTAAAATTCTTCGTCATCCTGCGATGGTCGGAGCTACTCGAAACATTAAAGCACGAGCAGATTATGAGTGACGCCCCAGAACAGGTTGAAATTTTTACCGACGGCGCCTGTCGCGGCAATCCCGGGCCAGGCGGCTGGGGTGCGCTACTGCGCTATCAGGGCAAAGAGCACAAGCTGTTTGGCGGAGAGCCTCAAACTACCAATAATCGCATGGAGTTAATGGCCGCGATTGAAGCGCTGCGCGCCTTAAAGCGTCCCTGCGAGGTGGTTTTGACGACAGATTCACAATATGTGCGCCAAGGCATAACCGAGTGGATGGTGAACTGGAAAAAGCGTGGCTGGAAAACAGCCGCCAAACAAGCCGTGAAAAATGCCGATCTGTGGCAGCAATTAGATGCCGCGGCGCAAATCCACAAGGTTGATTGGCGTTGGGTGAAGGGACATAGTGGACACCGCGAGAATGACATTGCGGACGCCTTGGCGAATCGCGGTATTGATGAAATGAGGGGTGCCTGAATATGCGGCAAATTGTCTTAGATACGGAAACAACAGGCTTAGATCCAGGCCAGGGCCACCGTATTATTGAAATAGGCTGCGTGGAGCTGGTCGACCGCAAGCTCACTGGTCGTCATTACCACCAGTATATAAATCCCGATCGCGAGGTCGAAGCCGGGGCGATTGAAGTGCATGGTATTACTAATGACATGCTCAAGGACAAGCCCCTTTTTGCCCAAATTGCCGATGATTTTTTGGACTTTATTCGCGGTGCCGAGCTCGTTATTCACAACGCGCCCTTTGATATTGGTTTCCTCGATGCTGAGTTTAAATACTTGGCACGCAACACCCCCAAAATAGCGTCCATATGCGGTGTAGTTGACACCTTGGTCATGGCGCGACAAAAGCATCCTGGCCAACGCAATAGTCTCGATGCCTTATGTTCACGCTATTATGTTGACAATTCCCAGCGTGACTTACACGGCGCGCTGCTAGACGCTGAGATCCTGGCAGACGTCTACTTGCTGATGACCGGTGGGCAGACGGCCTTATCACTCGCGGCTGACGATGGGTCCCAACAGGGCGAGGGCGGCGTTGCCGGTGAGCATCGTCAAATTACCAGTATCCAAAAGCGGCCTCGCGTCATTATGGCGAGCAGCGATGAACTCGCCTTACACCAAAAACAGTTGGCAGAAATTGATAAAAGCAGTGGTGGTAACTGTGTCTGGCAGTGCCCGGTCAGCGTCGAAAACTGAGACTTTTACTATGCTGTGTTAGGTAAATTTCCTCAATAGTGCTGTGCTTCTCAGTCGTTTAGTGCTAAATAGTCTATAAATAACCGCTAGTTAAATGACTAAGTCAAAGCAAAACTTGATGACGGCCCGGCGGGCTATAAGGAAATTGTGTGGCACTGAAAGTGGAAATCAATACCAGCTCTTACGCAGTTGTGGCCGAAGAACTCGGTAAAACCCTGCAGCAAGCCACTAATGTTTTTGAAACGTTTTTGTCTGAACGCCACAACCTAAGCTTATTAGAACAATGCGAAGTCGATCTGCGCCAAATTGGCGGTACGCTGCGCCTTTTGCAAATCCCCGGTGCCGCGTTACTTGCCGATGAAATGCGCTCACTGAGTCACGCGATCTTAAATAGCACAACAGCTGTCCCAGAAGGCCAGTTAAACGCCCTTAGTACGGCGTTCTTTGTGTTACCCCGATATTTAGAGTTTGTGCAATCGCGGCATGCCGACATTCCGCTTATGGCTTTGTCTCACGCTAATGAATTGCGCGCGGCCCACAGTCAGCTTTTATTGCCGGACAGCTATTTTGATGCGGCGGCGAGCCCCTTATTTAGCCGCGACTCCAATATTCGTTTGCGCAGTAATCCATTGACTGGCGCGGAGTTAGACATTGCCTTAAAACGTATCCGCCACCTTTACCAAACTGGTTTATTGGGTTTGCTACGCGACGCGCAAATTCCGCTGCAACTCATCATAATGTCGCGAGCGGTTCGGCGTCTGTGTAATGTTGTAGAGCCAGGCCCCCAACAGCGGTTTTGGCTGCTTGCTGACGCCGTACTGGAAGCGTTTGTTAATAATGGCCTAGAACTTAATGCGCATCGGAAAAAGGTGCTTGCCGGCTTAGAAGGGCAGCTGCGCGGCCGTATTAAGAATCGTTTGACCCTAAACGAAGTGCTGGAACAAGAGTTACGGTATTTGCTGACAATTAGCGCGTATCGTGACGGTATGACCGGTAAAATCATGAAAGTGGCGCAGATTGAAGCCGCCGAGATCAATGATGAGCAAATATGCTCATTGCGTAAATTGATGCTAGGTTTGAGCTATGACACGGTTTCCTCTGTTATTAACGAACTTCGCGGAGAATTGCGCCACGCCAAAGATGTCTTAGAGTTACTGGCTCAACATCAACGCAGTGATGAAGATGAAATTCGGCCACTTGTCGCCGTGTTAAAACAAAGTGCCGACATTTTATTGGTTTTGAATTTACCCGCATTTGCCGGCAGCCTAAACGAGCATACAAGTGCCTTAGAAAGCCTGATTGGACGAGATTTAGTTCAAGAGCGCAGCCAATTAGAAGATTTAGCGGAGACCCTGCTGTTTATTGACGGCAGCCTGGCCCAGATTGACCGCCGCAAGTTAAATTATGAGGACCTCGGTGATTTAAGCATTGAGCGCCGTGATGCGATCAGTGCCGACAACCAGCTTAGTGAGGCCCGCAGTATTGTGATTGATGAGTCTAAGGCGGCCATCGGCATGGTGAAACGGGCTATCTCTGCCTATATTGAGTCTGATTTTGACAGTACTCATATTTCGAATTTACCCCAATTACTAAATTCAGTGCGGGGCGCGTTTTACATGATTGGGGTCGCGAAGCTACCCGAAGTCACTGGCGGAGCAACGGAGTTTATTCGCGGCTTTGTTGAGCGGAGCCAAATTAATCCCGCCAAAGATGTCCAATCTCTAGAGACCTTGGCGGATGCGATGATCAGTATTGAGTACTTTCTCACCGAATTTGGGCGCCGACATATTGCCGATGAGCGTATACTGCAAGTAGCAGAAGACAGTGTTGCACTGCTGCTCGCGCCCAAGCAAGTCACTATCTGATGACCTTAGCACTATGACCTTGGATTATATTCTTATACTTATTTCCGGCGCGGGATTATTGCTGTGTTTCCTAGCCGTGCTGCGTTTGCGCCGACATTTCTTCAGCGGGGCGCTTGCTGTCGTACTGACGTTTGGCTTTACCACCGGCGTTATTCTTATCAGTAAAGACGTATTGAGCTATCGCAATCTAGCCGATGAAACCATGGTCGCCCGGGTCTTCGTTGGCGCGAACAAAGACCCAAAGCAATTTTTGGTGAGTGTCGACACCCTTAATGACCAGCCACTGCAATCCTATTTGTTAATGGGTGACCAGTGGCAGATTGATAGCCGTGTGATGCGCTGGCAGCTTCCTGCCGCACGCCTGGGTTTTGATAATCTATACCGCTTAGAGCGCTTGCTGGGTCGATACGCCGATATAGAAAACGAGCGCAATGCCCCTCGCACAGTGTATTTACTGAGCCTTTCTGAGCCACTTGATGTGTGGGACTTATTGCGTAGCAATGATTTTTTCCACAAGTGGGTGGAGGCCAATTACGGCAATGCGGTTTTCGCGCCTATGGTCGACGGTGCCCAATTTGCCGTCTACCTCGGCCGCAGTGGACTCTTTATTCGCCCCGAAAACCCAATAGCGGTCAAAGCCTTACGCAATTGGCCTGCTTGACTTAAACTACCTCGCCGTATGAATATGTGGCACTTTTAAAACCTCTCTGGGAGTACTTTTTTGGAATTTCTACTGGAATACGGCTTGTTTCTAGCCAAATCCATCACTGTGGTCGTTGCTTTTGTTGTGATTGTTAGCGCTATCGCGGTGGCGAGTCAGCGCAACAAAAAAGAGGGCACTGACGGCCATATAGAGGTGACGACGCTCAATCACCGCTATGAAGATTGGGAAGACTTACTGAAGTTTGAAATTCTTGACGAAGACAGTTTTAAAAAAGAACGTAAGGCCAAAAAGAAGCAACTTAAGGCCGATGCCAAGAAAAATGCCGATCAACACCGCAAGCGCCTTTATGTCCTTGATTTCGACGGCGATGTGAGTGCTTCGGATGTCGAATTTTTGCGCCACGAGATTTCAGCCATCCTGACTGTCGCCCGACCTGAAGACGAGATACTGCTGCGCCTAGAAAGCCCCGGCGGCATGGTGCATAGCTACGGCTTGGCGGCTTCGCAATTACAGCGTATTCGCGCCCATGGGATCCCACTAACAATCGCCATCGACCGCGTCGCCGCAAGTGGCGGTTATATGATGGCCTGCATTGGCAACCGAATTATGTCTGCGCCTTTTGCTGTTATTGGCTCGATTGGTGTCGTTGCACAACTGCCGAACTTTAATCGTCTGCTGAAAAAGCATGACGTCGATATAGAATTACACACAGCAGGGGCTCACAAGCGCACCTTGACGATGGTGGGCGAAAACACTGAGGAAGGTCGCAAAAAGTTCATAGAAGAGCTTGAAGAAACCCATATCCTGTTCAAAGAGTTTGTGAGTGAAAACCGCCCACAATTGGAAATTGAAAATATTGCAACAGGGGAGGTGTGGTACGGCTCTAAAGCGCTTGAAGTGAAGCTGGTTGACGAGATTCGTACCAGTGACGACTATTTATTAAGCCAGCGTGCGGACAGTGATATATACGCCGTTAGTTACCGTCAAAAGCGCAGCTTATCAGAGCGCTTGGGCTTTGCAGCGGAAGGCGCAATAAATCGTACACTGTCGTCTTTGCTCGCTAAATTGAGCCAAAACAGGTTTTAGGCGCCTGTATCTTGCATTTGAAGTTATATCGATTGAAACCGCAGTCTAAGCCTTCTTTGGAGAATGCGCCGACGTCAATAAAACGACAGCGGGGCATTAAACTCTGGGAAGTTGCATTGGTGCTCGCCATCAGTAGCGGTATCGTTATTTTCATCAGCGTTATTGTAAATAAGCGTATCGACACCGCGCTTAAAGAGCAGGTGAACAGCGATTTTCGCCGCATTTCCATGGCATTGCATCAGTACAAACTCGACAATAAACGCTACCCAAGCAGCGAACAGGGCTTAATGGCCCTGTACTACCCGCCAGAGATTGAACCCCTAGCCGAGAAGTGGAACGGCCCATACATAAATCGTGAAACACTGATTCATGATCCGTGGAAGAAAGCCTATCGCTACCTTAGCTCTGATGCACCGCCAGGCTTTGAAATAAGGAGCTTAGGTGCTGATGCTAAAATTGGGGGTAAAGGACAAAATGCTGATTTGAGTGTTAGTTACCAGAGTGATGAACACTAATCATTCTTCGCGACTCAATTCTGCCGTTTGAAAAGCCATATCCCTGAGCTACTTTTGGCATTCATCTGATACTGCTTATTTACGAAGAGGCTTCGCCAGTTGTGTTAAGCACTGGATAGAGCGGACGTTCAGCTATTCTCTCGCCACACCAGTTAATTGGGCATGGCGAGAGATGAGTGCTTTAGTTTTGCGTTAAAGCGTGTGTGCGGTGCGAGTTAAGGTCTTACTGCTACTTCGCAGCGTTATCCCTTCCATTCCCTTAGGGCATCGCCCGCAAACATCGTGTTACGCATGCTGGGCGTTAGAAGAAGCGAATAATTAACAGCAAAGCAAGTAAGGTCACCATCCATGCCGCCATACTACTAATAGATATCGTGCGGGAAAAAACCCCTTCGCCGCTATTAAGCGCGGCTAAACGCTGCTCGAGAGTATTGCCAATGCCCATAATGCGACTGCGAATAGTGAGATCCACACGATTTACTAAGCGACCACAGGCATTGATTAGCCGCGGCAGGGGCCGTCGATACATCCAATCGAAATCTAAATTAGTAGACGGCAATTCTGGCGGATACATACCTTTTAGGTTCAGCCAAACAAACGCCAATGCAGAGAAAAACAGAAGCTGGGTCTGAGTGAGAATATGGCTCACATCATAAGCACTGTAATCCGTTGGGAACGGCAGGTGTTGGTAAAGTAGTTGCGGAAAGATACCGATCGCAAGACACAGGGTCGCCGCGATACTCATTGCGAGTAGCATATTCCAAGGTGCTTCTTTACAGCGAATACCAGAGTCGTGCGCGAAAAACGCAAAGTAGGGGATTTTGATACCTGCGTGATGGAATACCCCAGCCGAAGCGAATAATAGCAGTAGCCACACAATGTTAAAGTGCTCTTTAAGCGCTGCCGACATGATCATGGATTTGCTGACAAATCCGCTGAACAACGGGAATGCCGATATCGACGCCGCGCCAACAATACAGAGTATGGCTGTTTTGGGCATCGACTTGTATAAACCGCCCAGTTCAGAGCCGTTAATGCGCCCAGTGCGGTATAGCACCGCGCCCATGGACATGAACAATAAACCTTTAAAAATAACGTCGTTAAAGGCGTGGGCAACTGCGCCATTAATACCTAACTCCGTGCCGATACCGATGCCAACCATCATAAAGCCCAGCTGGTTGACTAAGCTGTAGGCGAGGACTCGGCGGAGGTCATTTTCAATAACAGCAAAGAATATCGGGAAACACGCCATTGTCGCGCCGATATAAACCAGCATTTCGGTGCCAGGGAAGCCCCTGGCCATTGCATACACCGCAACCTTGGTGGTGAATGCGCTCAAAAATACGGTACCGGTTGGGGTCGCTTCTGGGTAGGCATCGGTTAGCCAGTTATGAAAAAACGGGAACGCGCATTTGATACCAAATGCCAAGAACATAAACCAACTGGCAATTGAATCGAGTCCGATTTCAGTAAACATCAGACTGCCGTTCTGTTTGAAATAGAGAATGATACCGACCAGCAGTAGCAGCCCCGAGATTACCTGGATGATTAGGTAACGCATACCGGCGCTGTAAGCGGTATCTGTACGACGCGCCCAGATCAAAAAGACCGAGGTGACCGCCAGCATTTCCCAAAAAATGAATAAAGTCAGCAAATCGCCCGCAAATACCGCCCCTAATGCGCTGCCAGCGTAAAGCATCGCTGCGACCTGCTGCGTTTTATCCTTAATGTGCAGGGAATAAATAACACTGATCAAGGCCGCGATATGAAATAAATAGCCAAACAACAGGCTTAAACGGTCGATATGAATTGGCTTGAGCGCCATACCCATTAATTGAGTTTCAAGACCAAAACCGCTCGGCAGCTGCCAGAGGTTTAAGGCGCTGACAACAACAACCACAATTAAGGCAGGGCCACGCCATGTCGCGCCGCCAACTAAGGCGATTAACGCGCCAAGGTAAAAAATTAGAAACGGCGGTAACTCAATCCCCAACATGAGTTTCCTCCTTCGCGCTTTGGTTTACTTGCTGATAATAATCTTCACCGCGCATCAAACCTTTGCGCATCCACTTAGCAACGAGCACAAGTACGACGCAGCCAATAAAGCCGTATACCGGATAAAAACCATACAGACCCTCCCAGGGGTGCACAGAGTGGCGGTGAATGACGAAATCTAATCCAAACAGCACGGCGCAAATAGCGTAAAGGCTACGAAGTATCCAGCGCAGTGTCTCTGGGCGATCAAAAAAATCCTGGGAGTGGCTCATTGCGATCCCTCGGTGAAAATCTGGGATACCAACTCGAAAAGCGGGTTGGGAAAGAAAAATAATAAAATACAGGCGCCAGCCGTGATACATAGGGCAATAAGCGACGCTGTGGGCGCCTCTTTAATGGCCACTGGCCCGTCAGCATGTGGGACGCTAGGAAAGAAAGCGCGTAGCGGTATCGGCAGTAGGTAGGCGATGTTCAGCAGGGAGCTGAGTAACAGCACGGCCATTAATACCATTTGATCTGTTTCTAGCGTCGCGGTGAGTAACCACCACTTGCTCCAGGTTCCCGCCGTGGGCGGCAAGCCGATTATACTGAGTGAGGCAATGAAGAAGGCAATCATGGTGATTGGCATCCGTCGGCCAAGGCCCGCCATCTCGCTGATATTACTTTTATGGCTGGCCACTAGGATTGCGCCAGCACAGAAGAACAGGGTTATTTTACCCACTGCGTGTGTGGCGATATGCATCGCGCTGCCCACCACGCCGCTTTCAACCGCAAGCAGTGCGCCGACCGTGATATAGCCGAGCTGGCTGACCGTTGAATAGGCCAGTCTCGCCTTGAGATTATCTTGACGAAGCGCCACCAGTGACGCCAGCACGACGCCCGCACCGGCAAGATATAGCAGGTAATCGGTTGCGGGAATTTGCTGGAGGGTGTCTAGACCAAAGATAAAGACCAATATCTTCACGAGGCTAAATACCCCGGCCTTAACTACCGCCACCGCATGGAGCAGGGCGCTAACCGGGGTAGGGGCGACCATCGCCGCTGGTAACCAGCGATGAAAGGGCATTACCGCTGCTTTGGCAACGCCAAAAACATACAGCACCAGCAATACCGACAATAATGCGATGCCCGTTTGCTCGGGGAATACCCCGCCAGCTTGGAAATCTAGGGTGCCCGCAACCAGCCACGTCACAATGATGGCGGGTAGGAAGAAGGCAACAGATGTGCCCATCAATATCCCGAGATAAATCCGGCCTCCCTGTTTGGCTTTTTCGGTACCGGCATGGGTCACTAGCGGGTACGTGCACAGCGACAGAACTTCATAAAAAACAAACAGGGTAAATAGGTTTTCTGCATAGGCAATTGCCATGACCGCCGCAATGGCAACCGCAAAACAGACGTAGAAACGGGTTTGATTGTCCTCTTTGTGGCCGCGCATATAACCAATGGCGTACAAGGTGGTTACCGGCCACAGCAAGCTGGCCACGAGGCTAAACAACAGTCCCATGGCATCAATTTTAAAACTCAAGCTCAGCCCAGGCACGATATCTACCCAGTGGCGGGTCAGTGATTGCCCTTCGTTAAAACTGTTGTACAGCTCGACGTTAATCAACAGCAATGCCAAGCCGGCGAGTATGGATACCGCTTCGCGCAGATTAGGCATGCGGGCAAAAGCGAGTATGCCGACCACAGCGAGTAATGGCGTGAATATGGCGGCGTCAATTAGCATATTTGGTGCGCTCATTATGGGCGTCCCTCCTGCAATGCTATTGCCGCTTCGGCGCTTATGGACACCGGCAAGCGCGTATCAATGCCAAAATAAATATTACCGAATACCAGTAACCAGAGAGCCAGTAGCATTGCCAATGGAGCTTCCTTGAGGGGTTTGCTGTCAGTAGCTGGTTTAAAGTACAGCGCCTCTACAACCCGCCAGATGTAAACGATCGCGAGTAGCGAGCCAATCATGATCAGTAACACTAATAACCAGCGGTCAGACAGCGCCGCCGCCGACACCAGATACCATTTGCTGATAAAGCCTGCGGTAAGCGGAACACCGATTATACTGAGTCCGCCAACCACAAAACCGAAGCTGGTCCATGGCATTTTTCGACCCAAGCCCTGCATTGACGTCAGGGTGGTAGCGCCGATGCGGCAAGCGATTGCCGCGAGTGCCATAAACAGAGTGGCTTTCATTAATGCATGATTGAATACGTGCAACAACGTGGCCTGTAATCCGAGGACGCCGCCAATCCCTAGGCCAACAACCATATAACCGACCTGAGCGACACTGGAGTAGGCTATAGCGCGCTTAACTTCCGCCTGATAAATAGCGGCAATCGACGCGCCGATTACCCCAGTGATACCCAATACAATGAAAATTTCCTCAAGTGGGATGTCGATTTGGCTGAAGTGACTGGGGAATACCGTGTAAGTGAAACGGATCATCAGGTACAGCGCGACTTTGGTGGCGCTTGCAGCCAAGAATGTAGTAACGATTGATGGCGCGTGGGTGTAGGCGTTAGGTAGCCAAAGGTGAAGTGGAAACAGGGCGAGCTTTAAACTGATGCCCACGAGAATAAACGCATAGGCAGTAAATACCGTAGAGGAATCACTGGCTAATGGCAGACGTTGGGCTAAGTCCTGCATATTGAGGGTGCCGGTCATGATGTACATGAGACCGATACCAATCAAAATAAAGGTCGCGCCGATTGTGCCCATGATCAAGTAACGAAAGGCGGCCCACAGGCTCTCTCTCTTTGGCCCTAGCGAGATCAAGGTATAAGTAGACAGCGATGAAACTTCTAAAAAAACAAAGACGTTAAACGCGTCCCCGGTGGCTAATATCCCCAGTAAGCCCGCGAGGCAAAGCAGCCAAGCGACAAAAAAGATAGTTTGCTTTTCTGGGGCAATTTCAACGTTAATGCTGCTCTGCGCGGCCAGTAACGCAACCGTGCTACTGCCAGAAACAATCAATAGTAGCCAAGCATTGAGTAAATCAATGCGGTACTCGATACCCCAGGGCGCTTGCCAACCACCTAAGGCGTAGCTAATTACGCCATGATGGTAGACCGTATGCAGCAGCATGGCGGCGATACAAAAACTGAGGGCGCTGATAAGCAAGGCGAATAGCCAAGCGAGTTTGCCGCGGCCTAAAATCAGGCAAGCGGGTGCGCCGAGCAGTGGCAGAATAACTTGTAGAATGGGTAAATGGCTTAACACGAATGGTCTCGCTGCTGAATTTCAGACTCTTCAATAGTGCCGTAGGCTTTATTGATTCTTATCACGAGTGCCAGCCCCAATGCGGTGGTGGCAATCCCGACTACGATCGCGGTGAGGATGAGAACATGGGGCAGGGGGTTTGAATAAACGGTGATGCTGTCATTCAGAATAGGGGCGCTGCCGCCGTGTATTTTTCCTGCACTGATATAAAGAATAAAAACCGAGGTTTGAAAAATATTTAAACCAACGATCTTTTTAACCAAATTACCTTGTGCTATCACGATGAAGAAACCAACCATCATCAGTGCTACAACAATCCAATAGTTGTAGTGGGACATTAATAAGGTCATTCCTCTGCCTCTACTTGCTTACTCTGTTGTCCGGCGAAGCAATAAAAAATCATCACCATGACAGCTGCCACCGTGATGCCAACGCCAAGCTCGATAACAAGGATGCCAATGTGTTGACCGGTAAGAGGATTCTCTGCCAGCACTGAGTAATTTAAGAACTCACCACCGTTAAGCATGGAGACCAGCCCCACGGATCCGTAAAGCAATACACCGAAAGCAGCCAGAACCCTTAAAACAGCGGAGCTTACTACTTGTTGGGCGACATCTACGCCGAAAAACATGGTGTATAAAATAATGCCCGCAGCGAAGATCACGCCGGCTTGAAAGCCGCCACCAGGACCGTAGTCACCGTGAAACTGAACATAAAGCGCAAATAACAGAATTGGCGGAATTAAGATTTTACTGACGATACGCAATACCGTGTGGTGCCGAGCCCCATTGCTTAGGGGGACTTGGCTCGGCGCAGGCTTTAACATGAGCAAAGACAAAACGCCGATACCTGCGGTGAAAATTACGGCGACTTCCCCAAAGGTATCAAAGCCACGATAGCTGGCCAGCACAGAGGTAACAATATTGGGTATGCCTATTTCGGCCCCAGATTGTTCTATATAGCGCGGGGCTACATGCGTATGGGCTGGCGCATTGGCTGAGCCAAATTCTGGCATACCAAAAGTGCCGATAATCAGTAGTGCGCCAGTGATTGTTACCAGCATCAATGCAAAAAAATTACGACTGCGGTTGGCTTGCTCCTTACGCCCGACCATCGCTAATGTTAGTAGCATCAGCAGTGGTGATATGCCTGCTCCTACAGCAGCCTCGGTAAAGGCAACGTCGACGGCGTCCATGAGAACAAAGAAACTCGCCGACAAAAAACCGTAAATACCGGTCAGCATAACGACCGCAATCAGGTCGCGGCTGAGCACAATCCCTATTGCGGTAGCAAACAACATGCTTAGCAAAGCAAGATCGATAAATAGTTCTATGGGGAAACCCTCCCCGCCGCAGCGGTGCCATTGTTATGATTAGTCATGGCGACCTCCCTTTGTTTCGTGCTCTTGATGGCGCCAAACCGCTTTCGCTAAAGCATGGCTGGATGTGGGGCTGGTAAACAAAATGAACAATAGAATCATAATCAGCTTGAGAAGAACCAAGCTCCAGCCAGCCAATAGCATTAAACCCATGAGAAGCAGGGTAGTGGCAAGCGTTTCAGTAACACCTGCTGCATGCATGCGGCTGAGGGTGTCGGGAAATCGCAATACCCCCAGCGCGCCAGTAAAAATCAAGAAGCTGCCTAAAAGAAGCAGCGCACCACTTAGGAATCCTATTGCATCATTCATCGGCAGAGCGACCTTCCTCAGCTTTCTGAGTGTGTTCAAAGTAGCGCAAAATTGCGATCACACTGATGAAATTCATTAGCGCGTAGAGCAGCGCAATATCCAGAAACTCTGGTCTTCCGAACAAAAAGCCCAGCACAGCAATAAGTAGAACCGTTTTGGTGCCAAATAAATTCGCGGCAAGCACACGGTCGAAGATACTAGGGCCAGCAAAGCCCCGAATCAGCGCCATTGCCATAACCAGTATGAGGGTGAAGGTTGTTACAGCCAGCATCATTTTTCCAATAGATCCACCCGACGGGACATTTCACCCGCGTCGAGATCATTAAGGTTGGCTTGAGTGAGGCCGTGTACTAAAACCTCGGTGTCGGAAAGTTCTACGGAAATTGTTCCGGGCGTAAGATTGATCGAATTAGCGTAAACAACCCGTCCAATATCAGTCTTTTGCTTTACAGGAAAGCGCCTCGTACCTGGGGAGATAGTGCTGCTACCTAACCAAATGCGCTTTACTACGTCGATATTACTGATAATGATCTGCGCTACCAGCCAACTATAATACCGAGGTAGATGGCGGGTTAAGTGGACAGGCTGCGACTCGTGGTCAACGACGTCCATGCGATGACAGACCCAGACGACCAATGCTACAGACACTGCACCAAAGGACAGCAACAAGCCGGTGTAGTGGCCAGAATTGGCGAGCCATATAGTGGCTAATAGCGCAGAAATACTAACCGTATGTTTCATAGAGGCCTTAAGTATTTTTCTTGGTATTAATCGCGGCAACAGCTGCTGGTCGTTAATATTTGCATCAGCTCACTAAGCTCGTGAGCATCCATCCAAATTAAGTTTGGCAAATTTAGCACGCTTAGCATTGTTGAGTAAGCAATAACGTTCGCTTTTTAATGCTCGGATGCTCATTTCCCTTTTGAACTCAATCTATAATGACGCTCAGCGGCGTTTACACTGTAAACAATCCTGCTACAGGTTCGCCTGCCCGCAAACGGGACATTCAGTTCTAAGGGCTGCCGACAAAAGATGCCCAAGCTTAGCGTAAAGTAGCCTTTATAAACAAGCGTTTGGCTTAGTCATGCAGTAGACGAAAAGGCTCGTCGCCGTTTCAAGCTGGGCGGGGTTTAATTCATCTTACATGGAGCCCAAATCATAGGCTGTACTGCGGGGTGTAGTATGGCGAGTAATCGTTTTATAGCTTGACAGTGCAGATGGTAGCTTTATAAGCGGCGTTTGCCGGTGTGGCGTTATATTTTTTGCTCGCTGGGGAAGGCATTTTCAGCAATTTGCAGCTAAGCGTTATTGGCTCGTTTTTTCAAACAAACTTGCCAATTTAACACGAGACGCCTTGTTGCGGAATGAACCCCGTTCGGTAAGGCCCAAGGTCGGTGTTACTAGTAAGGCGATGCAATTTGTTACCAACCAGCACAGCAGCATCGAGACCAGTGTATGACTAAAAAAATGGTGGCCAAGGAGCATTTTATATCCACCCATCGCCCAACCGGCTGTTAGCGCTATACCTAGCATTTGGCGCCGTCGACGCCGAGACTTAGGCAAATAATAAAGCGCCAACAGGGCAAAGCCGCCGCTGGCGTGACCGGCGGGGAAGCATCGCTGCTGCTTTGCTGGCTGCTTTTCGGCAGGGTAGCTTTCAAATAATTTGAGATAGGGAAGCTTGCCGCCGTACTCACTAAGTGCATAAGGGCAGGCGACGTTCGTAGTACCTTTTAATGAGGATACGGCGGCTGGGCCAAGAGGCAAGGCAAGCAACACAATAAGCAAGCCACGATGATATTGTTGGACAAGTGGCGCTTTGCGAAAAAACAGTAAGCTGACTAAAAGCGCAAGCTCAAAAAGGAGTAAAAGCTTTTTAGGAGCATCGTAAAAGAAAAAATGACGCCAGGGGTTGCCGTCGATTTGAAATAGCCAATGCTGACTACTGGCATTGTAAAAGAACCCCTGAATCCATAAATCCAAATTACTCAACTCAAAGCACAATGTTACTGCGGTGAGTGCAATCAGAGCGTATTGAATATGCTTAGCGGGCGACATTGTGATCGTTCTCGTCTTCTTCGTCCTCCAGAACCACCAACTTTACTTCGGCAGCGGGCAATAGCTCAGTTGTCACTTCAAACACGTCTAGTAGCGTGTCAAACACCACGTCGTGGGAGTTTGCTTGATCTCTTAATGCCAGTGACTGCGCGTAATCAATATCTGATGATGGACTTATCCACGCGATGACCGGAACATGCGTCTGGGCCTCGGGAGCAAAGCTATAGGGCATGCCGTGCAAATAAATACCCGACTCGCCTAAGGATTCACCGTGGTCGCTAACATAGAACATAACCGCCTCATACTTTGGCGAATTGGCCTTTAGCAGCGCGATGACCTCGGAAAGGAAATAGTCGGTGTAGAGAATTGTATTATCATAGGCATTTACAATCTCATCTTGGGTGCAATTGGCGAGTTCGTTTGAGTGACAAGCAGGGGTGAATTTTTCAAACTCCGCCGGGTAGCGACGGTGGTAGGCGGGGCCATGACTGCCCATTTGGTGTAACACAATCAAAATATCGCCACTTTTAGCGTCAATATAGCCCTGCAAGCCGTCTAGCATGCCTATGTCGCGACACTCATCGTCGCAGACAGGGTTTAACTCAGCGCTGCGAAAATTTTCAAATGGCACCCGGTCGGCCACGCCTTTAGAGTCCGAGTTATTGTCTCGCCACAGCACATTTACACCGGCCTTTTGCAGCAAATCCAGACCGTTTTCGGTGTTTCTCGCACTTTTTACGTCAAAACCATCATGGGCTGAGTACGAAAACATACACGGTACGGATATCGCCGTAGACGTGCCACAAGAGTGGATATTGCTGAAACTGATTATATTAGCCTCGAGGCTAAGCCGTGGGTTGGTGGCTCGAGGGTAGCCGTTTAAAGAGAAATGGTCTGCGCGCGCAGTTTCACCAACCACGAGAATCACTAACTCCGCGTGGGCATCTTCGGATTCCAAAATATTTGCCACCGCATCTAAGGCCATAAACGGGAGCGGGGCAGAGCTTGGCGCAAAGCTGGCGGCAAACTGTATGGCCGAGTAAATAGGATATGCCGGACTAACATAGTATCGAACTGTCTTGTGCTCCCTGAAAAAACTTGCGTATTGGCTGCTGAAACCAAACACGCAAATAGCCATAATGCCCACAGCTAACAAGCCAGTGAGCGCATGAAAGGCCTTCTGGCGAACGAAGCCAGTCACTGGTGTTGGGAGCCACCAAAGCAAGGCGACAGGAACAATACCAAGGAAAAACACACGGAAAATAAGACCGCTACTGAACAAATCCATAGATTCTGCGGCGTCAGTTTCATACACATTACGAATCATATCCAAATCGATAACCGTGCCGAACTGATCAGAAAAATACGAACTAGCAGCGGCAGTCAATAAAAACAGGCTGACGGTCCATCGCCAAGGCAACGCCAAACTGAACACCGACATTAGGAGCGTCAAACAAGCCGCTAATAAAATCGCTAGCGACGCCACAAAACCAAAATTATCTGCCAGAGGATATAGCGCGAGTACGGCCCTGAAAAACGTCAGGTTTGCGGTGGCAACAAGGAATAATGCGGCGGCGATAATAATACGGTTTGGGCTTAAGCGATAAAGCAAAGACATAAGGCTTCTCTGTGGTGCGCGCTGGCCCGATTGATGATTCACAGAGCCAAATCACGCGCATTGGTAAGTTAGCTGATTCGCAGTGTAGGGTGATTAACTGTATTGGGGTAAATCAACTGGGTTTTCTAATATAAGGTGTTGATTATATAAGTAATTCATGAGGTATTTGTATAGGTAGGAGGTGTCGTGGCATAGTGAATTTGGCCACCTGATCAGAGGTGATATGATCAACTCTATTACGATACGGATGATCAATGAGAAATCGTACAAGGCCGAAAGCAAGCAGTACAGTTTGATGGATAATCGAGGGGTAGATAAAAAAGGCAACACACGTCGTAAATAGCTGAGCAGTAAGGAGAAATTCAATGTTCGATGGCAAGACGATAATCTACGTCGATATGGACCATGTTCTTTGTGACTACAAGGCCGGTTTTGCGCAGTGGCAGGCCAAATATCCAGAGATGAAGTACCCGCAGAGCCGTCCGGGGATGTATCTCAGCCTTAAGCCAATGGACGGCGCAATCGACACCTACTTGTGGCTCCACAATCATCCCAAGACAGCTGTATTTATCCTCACTGCGCCGTCGGTTAAAAATCCCCACTGCTATGCCGAAAAGCGGGTTTGGGTAGAGCAGTATCTCGGTATGGATGCGGCACACAACTTAATTATTAGTTCGCACAAAGGCCTGAATCGCGGTGATTACCTTATTGATGATAATATCGCAGGTAAGGGGCAGGACTTGTTTGAGGGGAAGCTAACTCATTTTGGCTCGGAATATTTTCCAGATTGGATTGCTGTTAGAGATTACTTTGAACAAATTTTGCCTAAAGACTGGAGGTCAATTCACCGCAAAAACAATCTGTAACCTGCGGAAATTTCTAGCCCACCTATTTTAACCCTTGGTATAAAAATCCTTAAGAATTGGGGCGATTAGACTTCGTTAGGACTTAATTATTCACGCGTACGGGAACATACATCGGGGTGCTAGCCACTTCGTACCACATTATTCCGTGAAACATATTCGTGGAACACTTTGATGCTTTCGGATAATCTAATTATATACGCTTTATACACTCGATATCAGGATGCATCGTCCTGCGCCTGAGAGATCGGTGGATGACGATTTAAGGGTAAAAACTCTTGATATATTCGATAACTAACAGAAATTAATGAACAAATCATTTCGTTTTGTACATGCGATAACTCCAAGTGGTAGTGAGAGCGGTACATTAGGATTACCTCCAGCAGGCCCATAGAGAAACTCACTGTGGTTATGTAACGTAGCTATAAACATATATTTCAAAAAGCGCTGCTCATGGCAATCAGTGCCAACGCTCAATTATCTCGACTAAGTAGGGCGCTAAGGACTCGGCCGTAACTAAGAGATGGACTGCGATATTCAACGTGTTTTCACATTAATTAAAAGAGCCGGATTTGCACCATTAACACCTATTTCGGTGCACCGGTCTGCAGCCTGTTTTTCCTCGACTATTGCGGCTTGCAACGCCCAAAACCTGAGCGTATAAAGGTAACAAATATGCACCAGGGATTTAGGTGAAATGGTACGGAATCAGGACAGCCGCGGGGCATTTCCCGCATCCCGGCCAAAACGACGCTTCACCCCGAAAGAGCTGCGCCTCGATACGTTCCCGATTCAGCATGTGCAAATCGACTGGCAGCGCCTCATGGCCAAGCGCGAACTCGTGTTGGATACCGTGGACGCGATGCCCACGTACTTACTCAAGCCCGAAGTCCTGGGCCTTCTCGACGCCGAAAAACACCCAACTTACCGCCTGATTCTTGACCTTATGTGGACTGCCGGCGCTCGGATTTCTGAGGTTCTGGCCCTCACACCGAGCCACTTCATTGATGACGGCTACGATTTCATGGTGGTGCTGCGCACACTTAAACAGCGGCCGGGGAGACCGACTAACGTACAACTCGCCCGTAGCCCAAAGCGGGCCGTGCCCATCATTGACCCGATGCTTCAAGATCGCATACAGAGCTACCTGTACGCGGGCCATTTTAGGAAGGACGAGCGGATCTTCACCATGGCGCGCCAGACAGTGAACCGGCACATCCATGATCTGGTGGATAGAGTAGGGGGCGCGCCGATCAATATTACCTGTCATACCTTTCGGCACAGCTTCGCGATCCATCTATTGCTGCACGGACGGCCGCTGAAGGTTGTCAGTCAGCTCTTGGGGCATAAATCGATCGAAAGTACCGAGATTTACACCAATGTGCTCACCGCCGATGGCGGGCATTTTTTGGACGGGGTTGATTTTCATTGATGGACGGCACCACCCAAAGCGGATATTAATTAGGTATACTGCCCCTAGAATTTGCTAGATATCTTAACAGGAAGGGTAAATTTTTAACCAGTTTTGTCCTGAGGTGTGCCTGTTGCGTATTCCGACCCAACCTGATCACCGCCTGCGATCCAACGTGATCACCTGTTGCGAACGAACGTGATCACTCATTGCGATTTAAAATGATCACTTTACGGGACTTATCGCAACGGGTGTTCACGTTGTCGCAATGACTGATCACCATCAATTTCCACACCACCTCATGCATTGAAATTCATCCTGTACTGCACGTTATCCTTGCCGCTTTTGCGCCGGGATGACGATGCCAAACACGAGATTAGCAATGCGACATATCAAAGAAATTCTCCGCCTTAAACTTGAGGCAAAGCTAAGTCATCGCCAGATAGCGCGCAGCCTGGGCATTGGCGTGGGCACCGTATCAACCTACGGCAAACGCGCCTCTGCGCTGGGGCTTTGCTGGCCCCTGCCCGCCGAGCTGTCAGATAACGATCTTGAGCAACTGCTGTTTCCTTCACCCCAGCTGAGTGCGCGACATGGCCGCGTTATGCCTGATTGCGCCGCCATACATCTGGAGCTAAAGCGCAAAAGCGTCACCAAACAGCTGCTGTGGGAGGAATACAAACAGGCTTATGGGGATGCGGGCTATCAGTACTCGCAGTATTGCGGGTATTACCGCGAATGGCGCGCCCAACAAAAACGCTCTATGCGGCAGATCCACCTCGCCGGTGAAAAACTATTTGTGGATTACAGTGGCGCGACAGTGCCGATTGTTAACCCAGATACCGGCGAGATCCGCAACGCTGAAATCTTTGTCGCGACGCTCGGTGCCAGCAATTACACCTTTGCCACCGCCAGCTGGACGCAACGCAAAGCGGATTGGATTGATGCCCACGTCAAGGCCTTCGAGTTCTTTGGCGGCGTGCCGGAGATCATTGTGCCTGATCAGCTCCGCAGCGCAGTGAGCAAACCTTGCCGTTACGAACCAACCATCAATGCCAGTTATCAACATATGGCCTCACACTATCGAACCGCGATCATTCCTGCGCGACCGCTCAAACCAAAAGACAAGGCGAAGGCCGAAAACGCGGTGCTGATTGTGCAGCGGTGGATATTAGCGAAGTTACGCCACCAGACCTTCTTTACGCTGGCGGAACTTAACCTTGCAATTAAGGGCTTACTGGAAGACCTCAATCAACGGCCCTTCAAAAAGCTTCCGGGTTGCCGCTTAAGCCAGTTTGAGATGCTGGACAAACCGGCGCTTAAACCACTGCCAGCGACGCGCTATGAATACCTCGAGTTCAAGCTGGCACGGGTCAATATTGATTACCACGTCGAGTTCGACAAGCACTATTACTCCGTTCCTCATCATCTGGTTAAGACGCAAGTGGAGATCCAAGCCAGCCGCGACGGTGTTGCTATCTTCTTTAAGGATCAGCAGGTCGCACGTCATGCACGTAGCCAGCGTCAAGGTGGGTTTACCACCAATACGCAGCACATGCCTGAAGCACACCAGCGGCATCAGCAGTGGACGCCGAAGCGACTGCTCTCGTGGGCGGGAACGATAGGCCCCGAAACACACGCGATGGTTGAGCTGTTCCTGCAACGAAAGCAGGTACCAGAGCAGGCGTATCGCGCCTGCTTAGGGTTACTGAATCTCGCCAAACAATACACACCGGCACGCCTAGAGGCGGCTTGCTTACGTGCACAACACATCAAAGCCCTACGCCTAAGCAATATCAAATCGATCCTGCAGAGCAATATGGATCAACTGGCCCTGCCGCTAGAACCGCAAGCGCAGGCAAGTGAGTCTCATCGCAATGTCCGTGGCGCCAATTACTACCACTAAACAAGCATCATCAACCAAACCACCCAACCCAAGGAAAGCACATGCTAGAAATACAAAGCGTACAACAACTCCGGCAACTTCGACTCACTGGCTTAGCGGACGCACTGGAAGCGCAGTTCCGCCAGCCCAACACCTACGACGAGCTTGGCTTTGCAGAGCGTATCGGCTTAGCCATTGAGCAGGAAATCACCTACCGGAACGACAAACGATTGCAGCGCTTACTCAGCGCTGCACGCCTTAAAGAAATGGCAAGATTGGCGGACGTTGACTACAGCCATCCGCGCGGACTTAAACCAAGCACCGTTGCCGCTCTGCAAAGCAATCATTGGATTAGCAAAGGGCATAACTTAGTGATGACCGGCCCGACGGGCTGCGGCAAAACCTATCTTGCCTGCGCTCTCGGCCACCATGCTTGCGTACAGGGTCATCCCACTCGGTACTTCCGTGCCTCTCGGCTGTTTGAGCAGCTTACCATCGCCCACGGTGATGGCAGCTATCTCAAGCTCCTCGCGCAAATCGCCAAAGCAGACGTACTGATCATTGACGACTGGGGTTTAGAGCCGCTGACGCAAGTGCAAAAGAACGACTTGCTGGAAATCATGGAGGATCGGCACAACAAAAAAACAACGATAGTAACGAGCCAGCTTCCGGTGGAAAACTGGCATGACTTTATCAATGATCCAACGTTGGCTGACGCCATCTTGGATCGGCTTTTACACAACGCTCACAAGATCAATTTGAAGGGGGAATCCATGCGAAAACTGATGACTACATTGACTGAAGATGATCACTTAAAGTAAAAAGACGGCACATGATGCATGAGGTGAATTAAGTGATCACGTTCAAGCGGTACGACTGATCAGGTTCAGCGGAATACGCACCTGTTTCGGCAGGCCACTCACTTGTGAGTGCAACTAATATTGAAGAGCTTGTCTCTTAGCCTTCGGGCTTGCCCGGCAACGGGTGTTAACTCTATGTAACTTACTGACACCTCAGGACATTCTTATTTAGGAATTTAAAATGGCATTTTCCGATAATATTTGGTGGACAAGAAAATCAAAAATACAGGCAGAGAAGCGTCTCGTGTCTAATGCTTTTCAGGCTCAGGTTGTATTGCTTTGGTATTCTTTTGCCGGAGTAGCAGCATCTGTTTATTACCTCAAATATAGTTCATCTGATGGCGATATGTCGGGAATCGCATGGGTTGTCTATTCTGTTCTGGTCCTGTGCATGTCCGGGTTTATTAATGGACTCTCGTTTAAACAGCGAGCCGGATTGATCAAAGAGTGCTATGAAACCCTCAATGACGTATACCAGCGTTGTAGGGAATTTGAAGCAGGCAAGACGCCCTGTGTAACTCTTGAAGAATTGTCTGCCGAATACGACCAAATTCTGGGTGTTTGTGAAAATCACTTGACCATTGATTATTATCTTGCCCAATGTGAGGCATACCTAACTACTCCAAAGGAAAATCGAAAAAACTTAGACAAAAAGCCGACGCCATACATATGGATATGCACCGCCTGGCACATAACAAAGCGCTGCCTGATGATGGCCTTCTTTTATCTGCTTCCTGTGTTAGTTTTCATTTTGCTGGAGTGTATGGCTTGACTGTAAAGAGGCTTTTTGAACGGCACTTCTCAAAAAAGAACTTAGAAAAAATTTTTGACGATCATATTGTTTATTCTGGAGCAACAGGGCTAGACAATCTTGATCAATATGCATTTAGGAAGCAGTTGAATAATCAAGTTGAAATACTATCAAGGAAGGCTAACGCAGGAACATATAAATTTACTAAGTACAAGCTTAAGCTGGTCAGTAAGGGCCGTAATAAAGTGCCCCGTGAGATTTCGATTCCGACTGTTCGTGATCGCATCGCACTTCGCGCTCTATGTGACTTTTTAGGCGCCCATTATAGAAAAACTATAAGTTTCGAGCTTCCTCAGAATATAGTTAAGCGCGTCAAGTCAGATGTAGGGTCGGGGAAGTATGATAGTTATATAAAGCTTGATATTGCCAATTTCTATCCATCTGTGCGGCATGATGAACTGCATAGCAGGCTTCGAAAGAAAGTAAAGAACACGGAAATTCTCGATTTTATATTCAATGCCATAACTGTTCCTACTGTGAGTAAATCCAGATCTACGGATACCCTCGTGGATCACGGTGTTCCGCAGGGGCTGGCGATATCAAACATTTTGGCGGCAATCTATTTAATAAATATTGATCGTTTTTTGGACTCATTGGCTGATGTTAGCTGTTATCGATACGTAGATGATGTGCTTATTTTCTGCAATCGGAAGGAAACGGAGGATATTGCAGATAAGGTAATCAAGCGATTTGCCAAAATTGGGCTAAAAGTTCATGACCCAATCACAATGCCGACAAAATCGAGCATGGGCGCAATTGCCGATAGATTTGATTACCTAGGGTATCAATTCGACAATTCGGTGGTTTCTGCTAGGCAGGGAACGGTAGAAAACCTAAAATCATCACTAGTTGCAATTTTTACAACACACGCACACTCCAAAAAGAAGAACGAACAGTTTCTACTGTGGCGATTAAACCTGCGCATAACTGGCTGTGTTTTTGAAAATAAGAGCAAGGGTTGGCTGTTCTTTTTTGCGGAAATCAATGACGAGGCTCTCCTGCATGTGCTTGATCATTATATCAGTAAACTTTGTAAGCGCTTTAAGATAAACGTGAAGCCGAAGAAATTTGTCAGGGCTTTTAAGGAGTTAACACATCGCAGGTATGAGACCAACTACATCCCTAATTTTGATGATTATGACCTCGATATGATGAAAGAGGTGTTGGTTGATTATTTCGGTATGGATGTATCTAAGCTGGAAGATGACGAAATTGAATTTGAATTTCATAAGCGGGTTGGACGCCAAGTCAAAGATCTTCTCGCTGACGTTAAGGATTTTGGATATTAGGGGGTAGCTTGTCTGAATATCAATTCGTAGAAAAACTATTAGTCCAAAAAGTCCTGGTCAGCTAAGGAATAACTATGGATATTCGTCGGGATCTCAGGACCTATGGGTGCTGGTCACTTCTTCCTAATTCATTCCGCGTAGCATGTTTTCATATGATATATGGATGCGCTTCGTCGTCGGGTTATAAACTGTACAAAAAGGTATCCCGCTCCCGACAAGAGCCTTTCTGTCTTAGAATGGGGCAGTTCCGTCTTGTACCAATAGTAAAGGGTAGGTAATTTACTGGCTTCCTAAATCAGATGTTAAGGGAAACCCAAGGATGGTAATACCGCTTAAAAAAACAACGCAAGAAGGTGAACCCTACCAGCGGCGCTCCGAGATTGAGCAGGCGCTTAGCGCACTTTGTGGCCTTCTGCCCGGTCAGTTGGTTGAACGTCTCACATGCACTCAGCAGGCTGTGCCGTTTGAAGTGTTAATCTACTTTCTGCGTCACACCGAGTTAGAACTGGGGTCAAAGCACCTAGAGCCGATTTTTTGCACCTTTCACGAGCGGCTTGAAGCCGCATTGCGGAAAGTCGTGTCTGAGGCCTGGATTGAACATGCCGTGGCAATCCGCGAAGAGCTTTCCGAACGGATTGTGGAAATGATTGCGAAGGATCGAAACTCACAAGAGGACAAAATGTACTACTGGGAGGTCAATTTTAATGATGCTCTGAGCAAATTGCGTACGGATGTACTGAGAAAATATGGCCCAGCACGCAAAACCGACCCCATGATCAACGCCAGGCCATTAACGGAGGAAAGCGGCAGCGGGGAGGAAGTCAGCCATGAGGTTGACATTGCAGCTGCAGAATTTATCAATCCAAATCCGTCAAAAATTGACGATATCGCTTTCCGGTCGCGGCTAATGGACGCGATTAATGAACTACCGGAGGATGAACGGCGTGCAGTTGGGTTGCGGTGGCAGGGAATGCCGATCGAGTCACAAGACCCGGAAGTCGAGAGCATTGCGAAAGCATTAGAGTGCACGGAAAGAACGGTACGTAACCGGTTAAAACGTGCTATCGAAAAACTGCGAGTCATGTTGCAGGCGGAGGAGCTACAATGAACACTACACCTCAAGCGTCAAAAGAAGACGTATTACACGCGTTCTCAGCAGAATCGAACCCCAATGCTGATACCTTGGCGAGCTATCTAAAGCGCTACCCCCAGTATCGCGAAGCGCTCATTGATCTGTCCATTGAACTTTTTACGGCTCCGAAGTTTGATGAAGTGGCTGCCGAGAAGGTTCCAAACGACAAGTCCAAACAGGCTTGGTCCAAATTTCAATCCTTGCTAAGTCCTACTGATCCCGCCTCGATAGCTTCGCTCTCAATGGATAACCCCCTGTCGAACCTAAGCGAAGAGCGTTTTCGTGAACTTGCCAGTGAGTTGAATGTTAACCGCCTGTTCTTATCCCGCTTACGGGATTGCTCTATCCAGGTGGCCACTATTCCCCAGCGATTCTTGTCCGCAGTTGCACAGGCACTGACAGTGCAACTTGAGGGGCTGACAAGCGCCTTAGAGGCCCCGCCTGTTGTTGCTTCAGGTCTGAGGCATAAGGCTTCGGGGAAGCCTAGGGCGGGTGACAAAATCACTTTTGAAGAGGCGCTGACAAGTTCTGCATTAAGCGAAGCACAACAAGCGGCGTTGAGGGAAATGAAGGACGAGTAATATGGATGCCATCGAAGCGGCTCGACAACAGGCGGCTAAGCTGCATCAGGCCGCTTGTGCTCGGGGCAGTGATACCAGCGCGTTGTTGTCTTTCGTCACGGATGAGGCAGAGCGGCGCGGAATAGATGTTTATCCACTGGCCCAGGGAGACTCCCAGCTTAATGGTGGGAGAGCCCTCTACGACAGCCAGGCAGGGATGATCCTCTATGAAAACGTGGGCAGTGATTTCGACAAAGCCTTTCTAATCGCTCATGAAATTGGTCATGTGGAGTTGGAAGGTGCTACGCAAGATGACCTCACTGAGGAAATTGATCCCGACCGATCTACCGAAGCCCCTGCGGTGGGTGCCGAACGAGTGGTTGACTATGGCAGCTACGAACGGCGCGAGATTGTTATGGATCTTTTTGCCCGCGAATTGCTACTGCCGCGCAGTGTGGCAAGATGCTGGCACATCGACGAACAGCTGTCTTCCGAGGCAATCGCTGATCGATTACAAGCTCCGTTGAGTGTGGTTCAACAGCAGTTGCTCGATGCGCTGCTGCTGCCTCCCATTACGCCACCGCGCACAGAGTCCGCAGCAACACCGGTCGGTTTGGATGATTCCCAACGCAACGCCGCCTTACACCGTGGCAGTGCCTTCCAACTTCAAGCAGGGCCGGGCACCGGTAAAACCCGCACTCTGGTGCATCGCATTGAGTCCTTGCTGGAGGACGGGGTAGATCCTGGGGTAATCCTGGTGTTGACCTTCTCCAACAAGGCCGCTGGCGAGCTGCGCGAGCGTATCGCCGCCAAGTTCCCCAGGGCGGTGGCGACTTTGTGGTTGGGTACCTTCCACTCTTTCGGGCTGGATGTGGTGCACCGCTTTCATGACAGGTTGGGCTTATCCGAAAACCCCAGAGTGATTTCGCGGTACGAAGCTATCGAGCTGCTTGAAGACGAAATAGCGAGGCTTCCGCTTAAGCACTTTCGCAACCTCTACGATCCAACCCTAGACTTGGGCGACATGCTTTCGGCTATCTCACGTGCGAAAGACGAAGTTGTGAATGCCACTGAATATCGAGCATTGGCAGAGGCTATGCTTGAGGCTTCTCGAGAGTTACCGCTGGGCGACGATGCTGATAAGCAGCGTGAGCGAGCTGAAAAATGCCTTGATGTAGCTGAGTTATATCAAGCCTATGAGACTGTATTGCAAGGTACCGACAGCGTTGATTTCGGCGATCTGGTGTCGCTACCTGTGCGCTTGGTGGAGTCAGAGCCAGAAGTTCAACAACTGCTCGCATCACGCCACAAACACATTTTGGTAGACGAGTACCAGGATGTTAACCGCGCCTCAGTGCGCTTGATTAAGGCTATTGCGGGAGAAGGCAAGCGGCTTTGGGTCGTTGGAGATTCGCGCCAATCCATCTACCGTTTTCGAGGCGCTTCGTCGATCAATATGAAGCGCTTTATTGAGGACTTTCCCGGCGCACAAGTAGCAGGGCTGGATATCAATTACCGCTCTTCGGGCGAAATTGTTGATCTCTACCGACACTTTTCGACGAGCATGAAAGCCTCTGAGGGGGCTTTGCCTTTGCAGCTCCATGCTCATCATGGCTCATTGGGAAAACGGCCTGAATTACGTGTGGCTACCACCCCTGATGACGAAATTGCCGTACTCGCTGCAGCGATAATGGAGAAGAAAAGTCAGGGTGTCGAATACAAAGATCAGGCGATACTCTGTACTTCCAACAACCGCTTGAGCGAGATCGCTGCCAGTCTTGAAGCCCTCGGCCTGCCGGTGTTGTATTTAGGCAGCCTGTTTGAACGTGAAGAAATCAAGGATCTGTTGTCACTGCTGTCGTTAGTCACCGACCGGCGTGCTACGGGCCTGGTGCGGGCGGCGACACTTCCCGGCTACACAGTTCGCTTGGAACACATCACTGCGCTACAGCAACACCTGCGCGAAGCTGATCCCGACCCCTTGAGTTGGGGAGTACTGATCGATGAGGTGCCCGGTTTAGATGAACAAGCCCGCGAAAGCCTCAAACGCCTGTCGGCGGTTTTGGGCGATGTTCCCACTAATGCCAACCCCTGGCCGGTGCTAGCAAGCCTGGTCATTGATCGCTTGGGCTGGGCCAGACAGGCGGCCATGGCCAATGACCTACAAAGCCAAATGAAGGGCGTCGCTTTGTGGCAACTGTTGAGCTTTGTCCGCAACTCCATCAATGGTAGCGGCTTGCCCATTGATAGACTGCTGTCGCGCATTCGCCGTATTGTGTTGCTCTCCGAAGACCGCGAAATGCGTCAACTCCCTCAGGCAGCTCATAGCATCAATGGCGTTCGCTTAATGACCATACATGCAAGCAAAGGTTTGGAGTTCAAGGTGGTGCACCTCCCAGGTATGATTGCCACCGGATTGCCGGGTAGCAACAGGCCGCCGCGTTGTGTGCCCCCCGATGGGCTGATTGACGGAACAGAGGGCTTAACAGGGCTTGAGGCTATCACAGCTGGGCATGAAGAAGAGGAGGAGTGTAAATTCTTTGTCGCCACCTCGCGGGCACAAGAAGGACTGTTGCTATACGCCTCTTCTGTACAAGCCAATGGCAACAATCGCAAACCCTCCAAATACATCGACCGCATCGCTTCGGTTATCCAACAGCAGAATAGTCCGACTCGGCTCAGTCTTAACTCAGTGGAGCTTGAGGTCTTAAGCCTTGATGAAGAAGCACTGCTGATCAGCGAACAACAGCTCAGCTTGTATGATCGCTGCCCCAGGCGGTTTCTCTATACCCACGCTTTAGCCTTGGCGGGCAAGCGTAGCGAGAGTGCGTTTATGCAAATGCACAGTGCGGTGCACGAGGTGCTGGATTGGTTGGGACAGGAGCACAGCGAATCCACGCCAAGTGCTGGTGAATTGGAGGCTCAATTTACACGGTCGTGGTTCAATCGGGGCCCGGTGGATCACGGCTACGCGGAGGACTATCGCCGTATTGGGGAGCGCCTGGTGCAATTTCTGATCCAGACTCGCCAGGGGCGTCAGCTGGTCAAGCCCGAGGTACTGCAGGTGTCTTTTCCAGAAGGAGAGATCAGCGTTTTACCCGATGAAATGACACTCGATACAGACGGCAAGTACAACATTCGGCGCATCAGATCCGGCAAAAAGAGCAGCGACGAATTTGACCGAATTGAATACACGCTATTGCTGGAGGCAGCAGAACGTCGGTTTGGGCATGGCACTCGAGTGGAGGCCGTGCACTTGGCGGGCGAAACCCAGGAGCAGGTCACGGTGACCGACCGCAAAAAATCTGCGCGCCTGAGCAAAGCCCAATCGGCCATGGGCGCTATTGCCCAAGGGCACTTTCCTGCAAAGCCTGAAAGTCGCACTTGCCCCCGCTGCCCGAGCTTTTTCATCTGTGGCAAAGTCCCGGCAGGAAAAATTTGTATAAAAAAGTAGATTAAGCTTTCCGGTCGGCACGATTCGCTTCGATTAACCCTTTGAACGGCTAAGAAACCGCATGTCGCGGCAAGCCATCAAGAGATTATTCGATTATGAACGATGTTACTTCCCCCAACGAAGCGCGTGTTGAGCGCGAAAACATAGCCCTTTGTCGTCAAGAGGGCCGCCCACTGCCTATTGCGGAGCACTATCTGGTACAGGTGCTTGATCCCAACGGGCAGGGCACCTTGGTTGAAATTGACGATCCGGTGCCTACCGGTCGCCAAATTTTGAGTGCAGCAGGCAAAACCCCCGTTGAAAATCACCTGCTGTTGCTGTTTGACGACAAAGGCGAACTCGAAGCGGTAGACCTCGATGACACAGTGGACGTGTATCAACGTGGCGTTGAGCAGTTTTTTGCTTTCGATAGCGATCGCCTCTTCTATGTCGCCTTAAACGGACAGCGTTTTCCTTGGGGTCAAGCCCATATTTGTGAGGATGTGCTGCGCCGCGTTGGCTACATTGCTGAGAATCAAGACATCTGGTTGGAGCGTCGTAATGAGCCGGATCAGCTGCTTGCCGACGGGGACTATGTGGATTTGGATGAGCCTGGTCTCGAGAAACTCTACACTCAACGCAAAATCTGGAAGCTGAACGTGCAGGGCGTTACTGTAAGCGTTGAACAACCGACGATCGTTGCCAGCGATGCACTTAAGGCGGCCGGGTTTAATCCAGATAAGGGTTGGATTCTGGTGCTCAAGGTGAAGGGTGAGAAAAAGCAGGTCATTGAGATGAGCGATGTCATCGACCTGCGGAAACCGGGCATTGAAAAGCTCCGTCTCACCCCAGCAGAAATCAACAATGGTGAGGCGGCAGTTGCTCCCACCTTTGAGTTTACTCTGCTGGATCAAGACGTGGCGTATTTGAACCACTTGGGGCTCGACTGGGAGACCCGCTTGGTTGGGGCTCGGCGTTGGCTGATCATTCACAATCACTCCTTGCCGAGCGGTTATAACTGCGAGCAGGTAGATCTTGCTATAGAGATTCCCACTGCTTATCCGGATGCAAAGCTCGATATGTTCTTTGTTCATCCCGTCCTGACGTTGGCTAATGGTGGCAACATTGCTCAGACTGAAAGTCGGGAAAACATTCTTGGGAACGTCTACCAGCGCTGGAGTCGCCATCTCAATGGCGTCACACAATGGAACCCCTTAACTGACAGCGTGATAACGCACTTGGCTGTTGTGGAAGAATCGTTGCTTCGGGAGGTGGGAAAATGAGCGCAACCATTAGTCAGCCCATCAAACTGGCGATCAATGAGGCTCATCATGCCAAACTGCGCGAGCACCTTTTCCCCGGCGACGGCCTGGAGGCCGCTGCTATTGTGCTCTGCGCCCAAAGCGCCGCACATCGCTATGTGGTCAATCAGATTCTGTTGGTTGATTACGCCGATTGTAGTGAGCGCTCGCATGATCGCATCTGCTGGCCTGGCACCGTCATCGAGGAGGCCATTGACCTGGCAGAGGCTCATGCTCTGTCGATAGTGCTGATGCACTCACACCCCGGCGGCCTCTTGGCGTTCTCAGCCATTGACGATGACGGTGATCGAGACGTTATGCCCGCGCTATTCGAGGCCAGCGAATCGCCTTTGACCCGACATGGTTCGGCCATCATGACATCGGACGGTGCTATCTGCGCTCGGTTCTATGATCGCCAATTGGTGACTACACCTGTCAGCGCTGTGCACCTCGCTAGCGATGAGTTGCTAACCTGGCAAGCATCTGAGCAAGGTAGTTTGCTACCTACCCCTATGGCCTTCTCAACCGAAATGGGGCGTCACCTCAAACACTTCACTGCTTGTGTGGTTGGGGTATCCGGTACCGGGTCTATCGTGGTAGAACAGCTGGCCCGTCTTGGCTTTGGCCGATTGATTTTGATCGATTTTGATGAAATTGAATTCAAGAACCTCAACCGTATCCTTAACGCCACATTGGACGATGCCCGGAACAGTACAGCCAAAGTGGCGAGATTTGCATCGGTCATCCCAACATACCGCGACGACGTCGAAGTGCTCACACTTAAAGCCAGTGTTGCTACCCGCGAGGCCATTGAGCTAGCGGGCGGAGGTGACATGCTATTTTGCTGTGTCGACAGCTTTGAAGGGCGGCAAGTGTGTGACCGTATTGCTGCAGCCTTTCTGCAGCCACTATTTGATGTGGCCGTTACTATCCCAACCCGCCAGAGTGCAGGTGGAGTCGCTGTTGGCGATGTATGCGGGCGGGTGGACTATGTGAAGCCTGGTGGCAGCACCTTGGCGGATCGCGGGGTCTACACTCCAGAAGCTCTACGCCGGGAATACTTGCAACAAGTGGCCCCAAAAGAGTTGGCCGAACAAGTAGCAGAAGGGTACATCAAAGGTGTCGCCGAAGAAGCGCCATCGGTTATCTCTCTAAATATGCGTGCAGCCAGCGACTGCGTCATGGAGTTTATTGCGCGGGCATACCCCTTTCGCCAGGAGTCTAATAGCAAACGGGCCCGCACCCAGTTTTCACTGGCCGCAGGTGAAGAGGAATTTATGGGTGAAACAGACTTTAGCTGCGCGCCGAACCCTCACCTTGGCCGTGGTTTAATTGAACCCCTGCTGGGCATGCCGCGTTTTGCTGTTAGCGAGGTGGGCGAATGAAATGGCCCCGTTGGATATTAAAACAGGTAGATAGGCTTCTTCCAGGGCGACGAGTCACCGTCGTTGAGGCAGATACACCACCCCAGAAACTACCTCGACGAAATCTGGTGCTGGCTAGAGAAGACAACGAAGACTGGGCCGTGGCTTTTCATTGTCCCTGCGGCTGTGGCAAACGGCTAGAGTTGTTATTGATCGAGGAGGCCAAGCCCCACTGGTCTATCAATATCAGTAAGGAGGGGAAACCCACGCTGCACCCTTCCGTCTGGCTCAACGGCGGGTGCAAATCCCATTTTTGGTTACGAAACGGAAAAGTTATCTGGGTTTGAAGAGCGGTAGCTGGGCGAGTGTTCCTTCAGATGTTATCGGGAGCACTTTTGATTCGTTCTTTTGGAGGCTCTTCGTATATTAGCGTGGTTGAAGGATTAACACGTCCCAAGATATTTAGGGCCACCTTGACAAACTTTTTTTGTTTGTGAATGACGTTCGTAATCAACGAGCGTCAACCGCTGTTCGGCGACAATTAGGGTGACCGCCAGTCAAGATAGTTGACGCCAGACAAAGGGCCATGTTTCCCGAAGAGTGCCCTATACTAGTAAAACGATAAAATAAGCATATCTCTAGTGCCCCTACCAAAACCGCGCTGACTGCCACCGCCCAGAACCTACACTCACGGGTAAGGGATCGATGAAGCGTAGTCACACAACTAAGTGGCCCTTCTGCTCAGCGATCGCAATAGTAACCCTTGAACCGGCATTAAACGGCAAGTAATCACTTTCAATCCCGTCGGAAAATATCACCCCATTCTCTGGCATGAGCGATTCAATACTGAGCGGATTATCGTAATTAACCTGCCCATGAACGAGGCTGACTCCAGTCTGCTTACTAGGAAAAGGCTCCCGCACGCTGTACACCAAAAAGTCAGAATTCCATGCAAAACCGGCTGACTCCGCTTGACTCGAGCTTGAATGACAAACGCCGTGCGCACCGGCCAGCACACTCTGGTACCAGCCCGTTGAACCCAGCCCTGTTGATACGATAATCCCAGATGAGCTTTGCTGCTCTTTAACGCCTCCCAGCTCTAGCGTGTAGTGGGCAGAGGTGTGGGTCTTTGGGCCAATGAATAAATCGTTAACCGCAAGCAGGCTTTGCCCGTCATTGGTGGTGGCTTTGGCGAAGGTAATCTCACGGTATGTTCGCCGCTGCTTCATTACGTCGGTAACTATGGGCAGTATATCAGCGGGTTTAAACGGCAGAAGTATGCCATCCCAACGCCGACTATCTGGGTTTAGGGCAATAACGGCGTGCCCATCCAGATATTTCAACGTATTGGCCACTAAGCCGTCTTGGCCAATAACCACCACATAATCATCGGCCCGAAATAGGTAACTCGGTAGCATGGCGCGCTCTAGCATTTGCACACTTCCAAGCTCGGCAAGTGTGCGGCGGGCAAGCTCCAGCTCCACCCCATAGATGCGATCCTCTTCCATGTAATCGTGGAAGTCAGCGCCAGATTGCTCAAGATAGAACCGCGCCTGTTGAACGGTATTAAACCGTTCAACCAACTCGGCTAGGCGCGTTTTACGGTAAACCAAAATAAAGCGTGACGTCAGTTCCATGATGAATGCCTCCCTATTACTGGCGAGCCAAGTTGCGCTCGCCAGCGTCCGCCACCAGATTGGATAAGATGTCAGTGCCAATATTCAGGGTACCGACCTTGGCGGCATTCATGGCAAAGGTATCCATGGCTGCAGCAAACAACTGCTGTGGATCCATATTAGCCATGGCCATGGCTTTGACGTATTCCACCGGAACACTACTTGATGCCTTAGCAAGGGCTGTTATCGCATAGGCCTCCGCGTCAGACTCAATCTGCCGATTCACCTGCGCTAACTCAACCAGCGCTTTGCGCTTCGCTTCGGCTTCGATATCCGCGGCCAGCTGCTCCGCCTCGGCTTCTGCCTTTTTCTTAGTAAGGGCACGCACATTGTCCAGCTTGGCTTCAGCGATTTCTTGCTGCTTAGTCTGTACAGCCATTTCTGTTTGCAGCTCTGTCTCGCGGATGGTGCGCTCTTGAACCACCGCCGACTTACGGCGATCGTAAATTGCGTCATCGGCGTGCTTAAGAATAGCTTCACGCGCCTCTGCTTCAAGGGCTTTTGCCGTTTCAGGCGTTGGACTCAGCGCAACGATCATTGCATCCAGCACTTCAATCCCTAGGCGATCCAGCGCCGGATTATCAGCCAGCGACGCTTTCAAGTGCGCATCCAAATCCCGCAGCATGGTTAATGCAGTACGAAGGGCGGTGGTTTGAATCAATTCCTGGATAACCCCCTGCGCCACACGGACTACGCGGTCACCCAAGGTACTTGGGTCTTCAGAAACGTACTCTTTGCCGTCCTGATTCAAGGTGAAGTTCAGCAATTCGCTGAGCTTCTCAGGCGCAGCGGCGCGGAACGTCAACTGACCCTGCACACGAAGGTGCTGAAAGTCCGCCGTTTGCAGGTTAAAGATAAAAGGCGCTTCTTTCGCGCTCATGGGTATAGCGGTCAATGAGGTATTAGGAGCGTAGTAGAAAAAGTTAAGGCCCTTACCTTGGCGCTTTATACGACCACTACTGATTTGAATCACGTGAACAGTGGGGTCAGCTTTGAAGTATTGAATACCTAGCATGGCGGCTCTCCTTTAATGGCTTTAAGACACTAAGTGAGCTTGATAATGTCTTAAAGACACAAATTCGTCAAGCGCTGTTAGTGTCTTTTAGACCATAACTGGCGTAATATTACGGTAAGCTATTGATGTGATGCCGATAAAAATTTATATGAAACTGGGTTTTGTAGGGGTTCTGCATGGCAGCCAAGCCGCGTAATTACAATATTCATGACTATGACGTGCCACTAACGACCGTTGATGGCGTGCTATTTACCGTGCATGAAGATCAGCTAAAAGTACTGCTGGTGAAGCGGGGTAAGGAGCCCTTTGAGGGCAAGTGGGCGCTGCCCGGTGGATTCATCGACCTAAAACAAGATGAATCAATTGAAGCCTGCGCAATCCGCAAATTGCGCGAGAAGACTGGCGTCGAACCACCGTATATTGAGCAACTCATGTCTTGGGGCGGTCCAGACCGAGATCCACGCGGCTGGAGCGTGACTATCGCCTTCTTTGCCTTAGTGGCCCATTCAGCCTGTGAGTCCTCAGTTGCATCGGTGGCAGATGTGAAATGGCAGCCCGTCCAAACCTTAAAGAAAGACCTAGCCTTCGATCACCGTGATGTTATTGCCGCCGCCCACGAACGGCTTCGCCAAAAAGCGTTGTATTCGATGGTGCCAGCCTTTGCGCTGCCCGATGAATTTACGCTGACCGAACTCCAGTCATTGCACGAAGTCATCATTGGCACGCCGCTGAACAAAAAGTCGTTCCGGCGCCGTCTAGAAAGCGCAGAACTGCTCGAAGACACTGGCAAGGCAACGGAATCACGAGGACGCCCAGCCAAGCTCTATCGAGCGAAGGCTGAAAGTAAACAGTACCGCTTTATCCGCAATCTCGAAGGGTAAACAACAGAGTGACGCACGGCCCAGATAGCGCACACTGCAAGGAGAAGTTCAATGTTTGACGATAAAACCATTATCTACGTCGATATGGACCACGTCCTATGCGACTACGATGCGGGCTTTACGCGGTGGCAGGCTAAATACCCAGAGCTGAAGTATCCGCAGAGCCAGCCGAGCATGTATCTCAGCCTTGAGCCAATCGAGGGCGCTATCGAAACCTACTTGTGGCTTCACAATCATCCCAAAACCGCCGTATTCGTCCTTACCGCACCGTCAGTTAAAAATCCCCACTGCTATGCCGAAAAGCGGCTTTGGGTAGAGCAGCACCTCGGGATGAATGCGGTAGACAACCTAATTATTAGCCCGCACAAAGGTCTGAATCGCGGCGATTACCTTATTGACGACAACATCACCGGTAAAGGCCAGGATTCGTTTGGGGGTAAGCTGATTCACTTTGGCTCGGAACATTTTCCAGACTGGGCTACGGTTAAAAATCACTTCGAGCAAGTATTAACTAAAGCATGAAGGTCAATTTATCGCCGAAATAAGCTGTGAGCTGCGCAATTTCCTAGCGCACCAGATTTTCGTCCTTAATATAAATACTTGAGTAATCGGACGGCTTAGACGTAATGAAATCAGTATCAGGGGTACGAACATGAAGTTATTAGTGTTGAGCGATCTTCACCTCGAATTTGCACCGCTATCGATCCCTGATACAGACGCGGATGTTGTTATTCTTGCGGGTGATATCAACCTGAAAACCCGCGGTCTCGAGTGGGCGATGAAGACATTTCCTGACAAGCCCGTCATCGCAGTGATGGGCAATCATGAATACTACGGCGAGAAATACCCCGGTCTCGTGACAAAGGGAAAGCAGCTAGTCGAGGGAACAAATATCCACCTGCTGGAGAACGACCATGTCGAAATCGATGGCGTCTCGTTCTTTGGCTGTACCCTTTGGACTGATCTAAAGTTATTTGGCGACCCGCGTCTGGCGGGGTATTTCTGCCAGCAGGAAATGTCCGATTTCAAGAAGATCCGTGTTGAGCCAGGATACTCGAAGCTCAACCCCATAAGTATGACGGCCATTCATAACCGGTCATTGGATTGGCTTAACGACAAGCTCTCGTCCAGCTCAACTAAGCAAAATGTTGTGGTCACCCATCATGCACCCTCTGCAAGATCAATTGCACCAAAGTTGTCAGAGGAACTCACCAGCGCCGTCTACGCCTCCCATCTGGATGCAATGATTGAAAGCCATAACATAGATGTATGGGTACATGGGCATGTGCACAACAGCTGTAATTACAACGTTGGGAGTACACGTGTCGCATGCAACCCACGGGGTTATAGCCCGGACTGGCTAAATCCCGATTTCGACGAGAGCCTAATCGTGGAAATATGAGTTACGAGTAAGCGAAAATTCCGAACTCTTGATTAAAATTTAAATGGAGAAATTCGACGAGCAGGGCTACAACAGACGAAATCATGCTAAGTCAACTCACTAAAGTCGCAAAATTTCATTATATAGAAAGTTTTTATGGGCTCGGCGCCGGCGAGTACATCTCAATTTTAGCCGATCACCAGTTCGAGTTACCGATAATTCAGAAGAATGTCAAAAATTGGCCATATTAAAGTGTAGCCCAAGAGTACGGAGTATTTTTGTTACGGCGCTACTAAAATTGAAAATCTTTTCGAGCTATCGGAGATCGCTAATTGTGTGATTACCAGTTTCATTTTTTACCGATTAATCGCAATATCCTGTATCGCCAAATTTATTATTTCTTGCCTAAATCGGCCAACAAGACCAATAGCCATATCGTATGAATCCGATAGCGTCAATTCGCTCAACACTGGAAAGTTAGGTATTTCATTTCCTTTGTTGAAGTGAAGCTGGGGATGCTCGTTCTCATCCGTAACTTGCGCGCCAGCAATATCTTGTTGTGTAAAATCTTGTTTTGATTGATCTCCAGTCATTATATTTCCTGCCATAAGCTCAATCGCTATTGAGTTTTCACCAGGTATGTTTTCTACGACCCTCTGGGCATATTCGACTAAGTTCGGTTCGGCGGGCATGAAAAAATAGCCTTCGTCATTTTTAAGACCCGTGGAACGTAATATGCGGCCAAGAACCTGCCTAAAATACAGCTCAGTTTTTACCCTAGTAAGGTGGCAGCACACTTTTAATCGAGGGATATCAGTACCCTCACTAATCATGCCAACAGAGACGATCCATTTATCGTTAGACTCGCGAAAATATTGGATTGTTTTTTGCGCATCATCGTGGAGATAGGTCACAACTCGCGCTGACTCTCCGGTTTCAAACTCGATGATTTCGGCAATTTTAATCGCGTGTTCAACGGAAGCGGCGACTACTAAGGCCCCAGAATTTGCTTGCTTTTTTCTTACTTCGATAAGTTTTTTTGCGGTTAATTTGATCATGTAGGTAATTAAATCAGTGCTATCTAATAGCTGCTGATACGGACATTTTGATTGCTTAAGTAGGTCCGCAAACGAACTATACCGTACGTTTTCATTGCCTGATATTAATGTGATATCTTCATTGTCTATAGCGATAATCTTGGGTGTTCGACATACCCCATCTTGAATTGCTCGATCTAAGCCGTAGGTGTAGTCACACTGGATATTGCCATTCACACAATAGCTAGATAAAGCGATGGGCACTTTGTCGGAACGCCACGGTGTCCCCGTTAATGCAAGGGTATAATTGGCTTTGCCTTGTATGTGTTGAATGATTTTTTGACCCCAGACATTCCCGTTGCCTAAATGGTCCCCTGCGCAGTGATGTATTTCATCAAAAATAACCAATGTTTTGAATTGGGACAGGAGGGACCAAAATGATGAATTTTGATTGGGCATTGATTGGTAAGTAAGGGATTGGCCCTTCGATCCAAGCAAACCATCTAATCTGCAATTTAGTCGAGACTCAAGTGACATTTGAATTGATGTGGCCACATTGACTGATGGCGAGAAACACAAAACCAAATCGATCATCCCGGAGACCATTAATTCATATGCGATAGTTGACGCCATCAATGTTTTACCAGCACCAGGGGTTGCCAGGCAGAGAAAGTGGGGGTTGTCGGTTTTATATTTCGCTAAAGCAGCGGTGACTGCTTCTTTTTGCCATCGCCTAAGTTGCATAGTGTTACCCTGCATACAGAGAAAGCATGTTTTCAAGTGCTTTCATCTTGCCAAGCAACATTGCACTGCGTTCGCGAGCCTCGTTATATAAGGCTTGCGCGCGCTCGCGTAACTCCGGATGCTCTTTGCAAAGCGAACTATATTCGTCTGATTCGCCTAACGCACTGAGCATTTCAGATTTACACTCACTTAGTTTTTCTTTTAGTGTGGTTTCGTGAGAATTTACTGGTGAGCTATGTGGCTGTTGGACTTTGGCTGTTTGTATTTCCTCAATGCTGGTAGCGCAATCTACACCTAAAAAAATAGATGTTAACTGGTAGCGTGGCCGTCGTTGACTGTTGCTCAATTTAATCATTTGGCCCAGCTCCATCATACTAATCATTTTGCGATAGACATATTGCCTAGCAGACGGCTTAGCCGTGTGTTCGCAGTCCGGATGCTTTAGGTAATTGTCCGTCAGCTGCCCAACGGTGAACGGCGTGACAGACATGTCGTGTAAAACATGAAGAAGTGCAGGCTTAATATGTATGTCTTTCATGAAGCAGTATGTCGTCTTTTCTGTCTCGAATTTCGCGACATTCTACATTGTCTCTATCATCGAGACAATGAAACCATCTCCCTACACTATTCACTACGACAACCTGCGAGCTTGGCTGAAGCAGCAGCGGGAGAATAGCGGCTTGTCGCTACGTGCGGCATCGGCGATGATGGGGCGGCATCATTCTGTTTTGGGAAAAATGGAACAGGATCGCAGAAAGATTGAACTGTCAGAGTTCATTGAATACTGTGAAGTTATTGGTGCCGATCCTCATGAGGGTATGGACATCATGATGAAGTCATTAAAGACATCAAAACTCGTTTAGTCGAGTCCTTTAATAAGTGGTGGCAACCCATTGTCCTTCGCTTGGCTTAAAAACGGATCATCTGCATCAATATACCGCAACGCCGTCTTGACGTCCTTCCAGCCAACATACTCCATCAGCGCCTTTATATCCCACTGCTGAGCATTGCTCCAGCTCGCAAATCCACGCCGCAATGAATGGCTGCTATATTCATCGGAGTCGGGTATACCTGCAAGCCTGCAGCTCTGCTTAATAACTGTAATGACGCTGGCAGGATGAAGTGGTTTGTCTGCGAGGTGACCCCAACGATTGATGCCGGGGAAGAGGGGGCCTTCCCGTAACTGCGCTTCGCTAACCCAGTCTAGGTAAGCCGAAACAGGGCAGAGTTGCAGCAATGCCGGTACGCGGACGGTTCGTCCCTGTGAGTTTCGGTCCGTTTTGCTACGAGGAAGAAAAATTTCAAGTCCTTTTTCCGGCGTCACGGTCACGTTTTCAATGTTGATACGAGTTAATTCATCGCTGCGAAACGCCCGCCAAAAACCAACAAGAAATAAGGCTTTGTTACGTACTAACGTCAGGCGGCGAGGGTGTGTGCATAGCTCTGATGCCAATACCATGTCGAACCACGAAACAACCGTATTCAGCTCCTCAAGTCGAAGAGGCTTAGCTTGTGTTTCTGCGTGCGGGTGAAGTTCAGCTATACCTTTGAGCACCTTTTTGACATGCGGCGACTTGGTGGGGTCGGGGAAGCCCTGATCATTGTGCCACGCAGCAAGCCCAGCCAAACGCAGTTTTAGGGTGTTGATAGCCAAAGTCGGCGCGTAGTGTGCGAGGTATTGCGCAATGCTATCTGCCGTCGCTGGCAGATATCCACCCCATACAGATTCATAGTGTTCTATTGCTGCGCGGTAACTCTTTCGGGTGTTTTCGCGTGTCGCGGCATGAATGTATCTATCGGTGGGGTTAGTCATTAGGTGCCTTATATAGTGGCGGTTTATCCAGAGAAATGTCGTGCGTGTGGCGGCCTACTCCTGCATGTCTTCACCGCGATTACCGAGCCAACGCCGATTCTGTACTGAAAAGAGCCTCAAGATTACGTTTTTTTGCCATGACATTAAATAAGTCTCCCTTATTTAATGTCATATAAGCACTATCATACGAATAGATCTAGCTTTAATATAGTATGTATATACATGATACGTAATACAGTACGAAATATACTGGAGATGATTTATGGCTAGGGGTGGAATCAACAAAGCATTAGTCTTAAAAGCGCGGGAAGAGGTTCTCAAAAAGGGGCAAAACCCCTCCATAGATACGATAAGAATCGCACTTGGCAACACTGGTTCTAAGTCTACCATTCATCGATATCTCAAAGAATTGGAGGAAGAGTCCGCCATCAAAATGGACGATGCCTCGCTACTCAGTCAACCTATTAAGGAGCTTGTTACACGTTTGGCCGCTGGATTAAGGGAGGAGGCGAACGTTATCGTTGAGCAGCAAGCAGTTAAATTTGAACAACAATTACAGGACCTTCGTGCGCAAAACAGTGAGTCAACACAAGCGCTAGAAGCACTCAACAAAAAGTATACCTCACAGTCTGATACGCTAGAGTGCTTAGAAACTGCACTGGTAGGCAAAAATGCCGCGGTGGCTAAATTTGAAGTTGATATCGCTAAGGCAACGCAAACGGAGGCCAAATTAACGGCATTGCTCAAGGAAAAACAGACCCAAATTGAATCACTTGAAGAGAAGCACCACCACAATAGGGAAGCGCTTGAGCATTATAGGCAATCTGTAAAAGAACAGCGTGAACAAGATCTGCGCAGACACGAGCAGCAAGTTCAGCTATTGCAGGGAGAAAATCGTGTTTTAAATCAAACGTTGTCGCTTAAGCAATCGGATGTCACACAACTAAATAAAGATAACTCACGATTGGTCTCGGAGCTTGGCGCCGCTCAAAAAGCACTGAGTCACCTGACATCCGCGAAAAATGAACTTGAGAGCAGAGTAAAAGCATTGGATTTGTCTGAGCAGTCACTAAATATCGAGTTACTCACCTCCCGAGATCATATTGAATCCTACTCTGTAGAAAACGGTAAATTGAGGCAAGAATATGGAGATCTGCAGTCCAAACAACAGGCTTCAATCGTTAAAATAGCTATGTTGGAGGCCGGGGTCAGTGCTAAAAATGACGTAATTAATCAACTTATCGCTGGGGCCTCTGGTACTGCAGGGGTAATCAATGATAATGCCCCAGACAATCACACCAAATAATTTACCGCTCGATTATATCCGTAAGCAGTTCACAGGGCTGTTATTGAAAGGCCTATGATTACCTACGGAGATAAAATTTAGCTGACTTTTGGTACGAATCTCGCTGTCAGCTACCAGGCCCGCCGATAGGCAGTGCTTGCTCTATGGGGCTAACATAAACCCAGCCGGAGATATGTGGGCCAATTCTTCCAGCCGTACGAATAATGCCAGTGACATCATCAACTTGAGAATCCTCACAGACTAGTGAGATTCGAACCTCAGAAATAACAACGCCAGCATCTGTTGAATACGATTGTTCGGATTCGCTAAGTGGTTTTAGCGTCCCCTTTACATCTAGCAGGGTTAGATTTTTATAGCCGGCATCGCGCAATGCTTCAACTACAATGGCGGATCTGACATGGTGTATAAATGCTTTGATTTGTTTCATAACGGTACTCCATGAATTAGTAAAGCGATATTTATGGTTGAGCATTTGTCTGGCCATAAGTACTGCACAGCCTTATGGCCAGACGGTGGAGCATCAAGATGCCATTTGACTCTCATCACTCTCAGGGATGTTTTTTGGCTTGCGGTAAGCCATACGGTATAAACCGGGCAAAACCAGTAGGGTTAATAGGGTAGAGGAGATGATTCCCCCGATAACCACCGTCGCGAGTGGCCGCTGCACTTCCGCACCCGTGCTGGTGTTGAGGGCCATCGGCAGAAATCCGAGCGCGGCTACCAATGCGACCATTAATATTGGCCGTAGCCGTAACATCGCGCCTTCTTTGATCGATAGATCGATATCATCACCCTGCTCCAGCCGATCTCTAAACGCCGAGACCATCATTACGCCGGTGAGTACCGAAACACCGCATAGCGTAATGAAGCCAACGCCTGCGGTGATTGACAAGGGTATATCACGCAGCCAAAGCGCAATGACACCGCCAGTTAGCGCAAGTGGCACACCGCTGAATACGAGTGCCGCATCTTTCGCAGAACCAAAGGTCATCATGAGTAGGGCAAAAATCATGACAAGTGTCACGGGTACTAAGAGGCTTAACCGCTCGGTTGCGGATTGGAGTTGCTCAAACGTACCACCGTATTCCAGCCAATAGCCGGGCGGCAAGGTCACCTCTCGTTCAATTTGAGATTGCACATCGGCGACAAAACCACCTAAATCCCGGCCCCGTACGTTGGCACTCACAACAAGGCGACGTTTGCCGTTTTCACGGGAAATTTGGTTCGGCCCCGGTGCCAGCGTGAGCGTGGCGACTTCTTGGAGTGGTACGTAGCCTCCTTGCGGGAGCGGTATCGGCAACTGTTCTAGCGCTCGCAAGTCGTTGCGGATTTCCTCCGCTACCCGTACAACGATGGTAAACCGTTGGTCGCCCTCAAAGATTAATCCGGCTTCTTCGCCACCTGTTGCAGCGGCTAATACCTCTTGGACATCAGCGACGTTCAGACCGTAGCGGTATAGCGCCGGCCGATTGGCTTCAACCGACAATATAGGTAAACCAGAAACCTGCTCTACTTTGACGCCTTCAGCACCTTCAACTCCGTTAAGCGCCGTTGCAATCTCAGAACCTGATTTCAATAACTGATCTAGATCGTCGCCGTAAATCTTAATGCCTAGGTCTGAGCGAACACCTGAAATCAGTTCATTAAAGCGAAGCTGTATCGGCTGGCTGATCTCGAACGCGTTACCGGGAATGAGCGTCAGTTTTTGCCGGATATCTTCTAGCAATTGGGCTTTAGACTTGTCGGGGTCGGGCCAGTCTGTACGATCTTTCAGCATCACATAGCCATCAGAGATGTTTGGCCCCATGGGATCACTGGCAACCTCTGCGGTGCCGACACGTGAGAAGTAGGTTTTTACTTCCGGTATTTCCAGCACGGCGCGTTCAAGCCGAAACTGCATATCGAGGGATTGGGTGAGGCTGGTGCCCGGAATCCGCAAAGCCTGAATGGCAATATCACCTTCATCCAGATTCGGAATAAACTCTGTGCCCATTTTTGTGGATAAGCCACCAACCGCGATAACGAGCAGCACCGCGCCAGCTAATACACCGAAACGGAATTTGAGTACCCACGTCAGAATTGGGGTATACACCCGTTTTGATTGACGAACAATGATGTTGTCCTTTTCTTCAATACGACCAGTGAGCAACAGTGCGACTGCAGCGGGCACAAAGGTTAATGACAGCACCAAGGCCGACAATAAGGCGATGATCACGGCCATTGCCATGGGCGTAAACATTTTCCCCTCCACGCCGGTGAGAGCGAGGATCGGTAAGTTTACTAAAATCACCACCAGAACGCTGATCAAGCTTGGCGTGAAAACTTCCCGTGTCGCGGCGAAAACGGTTTGGAAGCGCTCATCCAGTTTGAGTATGCGGCCGAGTTGATGCTGCCTACCAGCCAGTCTTAGTATGCAGTTCTCAACAATAATCACTGCGCCGTCGACAATAAGACCAAAATCGAGCGCACCCAAGCTCATCAAGTTGGCGCTGACTTTGGCTTGTACCATACCGGTCATGAGCATTAGCATTGACAGCGGAATGACCATCGCAGTGAGTAAAGCGGCGCGGACGTTGCCGAGCATGACTAATAAAACAACGACAACCAGTACGGCACCTTCAAGCAGGTTCTTCTGTACGGTTGTAATGGTTTTATCGACGAGTACGGTGCGGTTATAGACGGGCTCGGCGGTGATCCCTTTGGGCAGTGTTTTATTGATTTCCACCAACTTTGCGGAAACCGCCTCTGAAACACTGCGACTATTACCGCCCAACAGCATCACGGCAGTGCCGAGTACGGTTTCTTCCCCATCGCGGGTTGCCGCACCGGTACGGAGCTGTTTGCCAAAACCGACGTCGGCCACATCTGCTACCGTTATCGGAATGCCGTCTTTGTGCGCGACAATGATCGTCTCAATTTCAGCGATGTCCGTAACTTGTCCAGGTGCGCGAATAAGGTATTGCTCACCATTTTTTTCAATGTAACCCCCACCAACATTGGCGTTGTTTTTTTCTATGGCCTCAACCAAGTCATCAAAGCTTAATCCGAAGGTTAATAGGCGGGCTGGGGTTGGAGTGATGTGAAATTCCTTTTCAAAACCTCCGATCGTGTTGATTTCCGTCACACCATTGACCAGGCGCAACTGGGGACGAATGACCCAATCTTGCAAGGTGCGCAAGGCAGTCGCATCATATTTCTCGCCGTTTGGCTGTCGAGCATCGTCGTCTGCGTGCACCGCGTAGTGAAAAATCTCCCCGAGGCCGGTCGCTACTGGCCCCATCACGGGTTCAATGCCCGAGGGCATATCACTTTTGGCCTGCTGCAAACGTTCATTGATCAGGTTGCGGGCAAAGTAAATGTCCGTCCCTTTTTCAAATACAACGGTGACCTGAGAGAGCGCATATCTCGACAAAGAGCGGGTACTCTCTACGTAAGGTAATCCGGTGATCGCCAGCTCGACCAAGTAGGTAATACGCTGCTCTACTTCCAGCGGTGAGTAACCGGGTGCACTTGTATTAATTTGTACCTGTACATTGGTGATATCGGGTACGGCATCGATGGGCAGGTTTTGATAATTCCAAACACCGAGTGCACTGATGGCGATCGCAAAAAACATGATCAGCCAACGGCGGGCAATGGAAAATTGAATAAGTTTATCGATCATAGCGAGGCCCTACTACGGTCTCGCACCACGAAATATCGTAGTGCTGGTGGCAAAAACTGCGCTTGGAGTTCGCAGTGCGGCGGATGTGATTAATGGCCATGCTCAGCATCCTCCTTGCCCATTTCAGATTTCAAAACAAAGCTGTTTTTGATTACATATGTTTCGCCAACTTTTAGTCCACGCAGTACTTCGCTGGCGTCGCCATCTGTGCGGCCTAAGGTGATATTGCGAGGTTCAAAACCTTCGTCTCCTTGCACGAAAATGACGGTTTCACCTTCGATCAGTTGAACAGCTTCATTGTTGATAACAGTTGCAGCGGCAGTTTCTGTTTGGGTGATTTCGGCATTAACAAAAAGTCCGGGTTTCCATAGGTTGTCGACATTTTTCAGCAGGACGCGTGCTGTGGTGGCTTGATTCGAAGGGTTACCCTGAGTGGCAATAAAGATAATTTTCCCTTCGCCCGTGCTGGAGTGGTTAGTGCTTTTTATCCTTACCGTTTGCCCCAATGCGAGCTTGGCGATGTCTTTGGGGAACACGGAAAGATCTACCCAAACGCTAGAGTAATCTTCAACAACAAGCAGTGTTTTACCGTTTGTTTGTTCGCCAATATTGGCGTTGCGCTGGCTAATGACGCCATTAAGTGCAGAATAAATAGGGTAGGTTTTTAGGCTTTCATTCGCTTCAACAGTGACAAGTACATCACCTTTACGGACGTTATCACCAATGGTTTTATTAACGGAGCGGATGACGCCGTCGAACCGGGCCGTGACGGCTTGGGCTTGTTCCGCGTTGCTCGTAATAATCCCGTAAACGGCTAAGGTTTCTCGAATTGCGCCAGGCCCAACTTGGGCTAGGCCGATACCCGCGTGCTTCATTTGCTCCTGAGAGAGTTCAATGTGCCCCTCGTCATGATCTTCTTCATCGCCATGTCCGCTTTCGGCAAGCGCGACTGACGCTGAAAAACAAATTGTGGCGTAGAAAATGGCATTAATAATGGGTGTTTTAATCGTATCGTATATATTCATTGTACTGTTCCTGAGAAATCGCTTGATACGCTATAGAGCGTCGATGACAAGGGCTCTGCTGTTAGTTGTTCAATTTCGGCGCCATAAGTGAGTGCAGACGCAGCCGCTTCGATCAGTGTGCGCTGAGCATTCAGTAACTCCTGCCGTGCAGACACGTAATCTAAATAGCCATAGCGCCCACGTTCATAGGCAGCTTGCGTTTCTTTGAGTGCATCTCGCAGCGCAGGGATGATGGTGCTTTGTAGTGTTTTGGCCGCGAGAATTGCTTGCTTTCTATTGTGGAATGCACGGAACAATTGTGTGTGCATACTCAGTAAAGCCACTTCTTTTTGGACATAGATTTCATTGCGCTGGGCACGTGCTGCGGAGACCGCCCCTGTGTTTCTTCTGCCGGAAAACAGCGGCATGCTGAAGCCGGCCACCAGTGCAGAATCATCGTTTGCTTGAAATCGACGCACGCCTAGCGACCAACTGACATCCGCTTTCGACTGTGTTGTGGCAACGCGCAGTTCGGCATCCTTGAGGCGCTCTTCAGCCGCAAAAATGAGGATTGCTGGATTCTTCTCCATTTTTGCGAAGAGTGAGTCAAACTCAATATCGGTGCCAAAGTGATATAAATCACCTTCAAGTGTCACAAAAGTAGGCGTTTTTTCACCCCAGAGCGCAGCGAGGGAAACTTTTAAGTAGTTAAGCTGCTGTTGGGTGGACTGTAGCGTTAGACCTGCCTGTGACGCGGCCGCGAGTGCTCGTTTCACCTCTGCTTCAGGCGCTGCCCCAGCTTTGGCGCGCCGTCTGACGATCTTAAGCGTTTCATTGGCAAGCCTATTGGCTTCTCTCGCTAGGGTAACCTGCTCCTGTGCAGCAAGCGCATCCACATAACGACGGGTCACTTCGCCTAATAACTCCAATGATGCCACTTGTCGCTGTGCATCGATCACTGAGCGACTGTTAGAAACAATGCCGAGCCTTGCTGCGCGTTTATCGCCCATTTCCAAAGCAGAGGAGAGCGAAACGGTAAGTTCTGCGCCGTCAAACCCACTGAGTTCATCTGCGCCAGAAAAGTTTTCTGCGTCAATTCCTAGCTCATAGGCAGGTTTTAGCGCCGCAATTTGCATCTGCCCACTTAGCGCAGAATTGCGAAACTCAAAAACCTTTAATGACGGGTTTAGCTCGATAGCACGCTTAAGTGCGGCATTGAGCGTAAGGGAGTTATTTGTAGCTTCAGCGTGCGCAAAAGATACTTGCCAGCCGAAAAACAAACATAAAAGCACCAGCTTTTTAAAGCTGTGTTGCGTGCGCCATACGAATCTCGTAGGCATAAAAAAGCGAATAGCCATGTAAAAATCCACGTTTAATAGACGGAATCATGCTAAACATTACGGAAATAACCGAAATGTCGTTAGATTAGTAAAACGTAGGCTTAAACTTTGGGAGGGCGGTAGAAGGAGAATAGCGGGTCGTTAGGAATCGCCATATTATATTGTGTTTTGAGTAATACAGTGCTCGGAGCGGGTGAAAATGACAGGAGAACAGGAACTAGCTGGCCATGATGACAAAAACCGCAGTGGTCGCAGTTGTCTATATTTGTCGCATCTTTGGTATTAAGTTGGTTAACAATTAATTCGTTTTGAACGATGTCACTTTGATCAAATACTGCCAATGGACTTGTGTCTTGAACCTCATGGTTATCCGCAAAAGCAAATACTGACTGGCAAGCAATCAGTATTATCAGCAGATAAGATGTCCAGTGTTTAGTCACAATTAACCTTTTAAATGAATGCGGTTTGGTATCTGTTAGCGGTTGAGGCGCCGAACTGCTTAAGATTTTAACTTCAGAATTCGGTGCGCGCCATGCAACACAATGACGGAAATAACCAAGCCAATAAGCAAGTCAGGGTAGCGCGAACCTGTGGCTGCGACAAGTACACCGGCTAAAATAATACCCACATTGGAGATCACATCGTTTGATGAGCAAATCCAGCTGGCCTTCATGTGTGCGCCATCATCTTTGCTTTTAGATATCAAAATTAGGCATATTACGTTAGCTATCAAAGCGATAAAACCAAAGCTCATCATCAAAGTGGAGGCAGGTTCACTGCCAAACATAAATCGTCGTATCACTTCACTTAGCGCACCTAAAGCTAGCGCTAGTTGCAACCAGCCTGAAAGGTGAGCAGCCTGCAGCTTCCTTTTGACGCTGTGACCAACTGCGTAGAGTGCCACGGCATAAATTGAAGCGTCAGCGAACATGTCTAGCGAGTCTGCAATAAGCCCCGCAGATTGTGCCGACCACCCAACCAAAAATTCAACGACAAACATGGTTGCGTTAATCGCAAGTAACCAT